>NZ_CP175559.1:2277258-3003844 GCF_047421495.1 Acidithiobacillus sp. M4-SHS-6
GAAGCTGGCACCCCCTTTGCGAGCCACCCACCAGCGTGGATTCCTGACGAAGATACTGCAGCGGACATGGAAAACCGGCTGCGCGACACCCTCGAACAGCACGGACTCCCACGCTATGAAATCTCCGCCCACGCCCGCCCCGAAGAACAATGTCAACATAATCGCAATTACTGGTTATATGGCGACTACCTGGGCATCGGCGCCGGCGCCCATGGCAAAATCACCCAGGCCGAAGGTATCTGGCGCAGTCGCAAACCCAGTCGTCCGGAAAGCTATATGGACGACGCCCTCAGCAACCGTGAAACACTGGGCGACTATATCCCCATCCCGGCGGAGGAGCGTCCCTTCGAGTTCATGCTCAATGCCCTGCGCCTGACCGAGGGTTTCCCCGTCCGCCTGTTCACAGAGCGAACGGGCCTCGACAGTCTGCTCATCGAGCCACAAATCCGCCGTGCCCGCCGCGAGGGTTTATTGCTCGTGGACGCCAAGAACATCCGGCCTACCGCCCGGGGCCTCAACTTTTACAATGAACTGTGCGCCCGTTTTCTGCCCTGAAACCCGCCTCTACTCCCGGCCCATGGTTTCGGCTTCGTGGCCGGTAATGGAACCTTCGGTAAACAGATATTCACGCAATTCCTTGTCCAGCCTTGGCATTTTCCGGCGCAACCATTCCAGGACCATGGCCGCATGCTCGATTTCCTCGTCCCGATTGTGTTCCAGAACTTTCTTCAACTGGAGATCCTTGCAGGCATCGGCGCGCTGCTGGTACCAGTCTACCGCTTCTAACTCCTCCATCAGCGAGGATATCGCCCGATGAATATCCTGGGTGTCACTGGACAGAGCCTCCAAAGGCTCGTGCATTGTTTCGTGTGCCATCTTGAGATCCTTAAAAAATGAAGAAAATAAACCATCCTTCCAAGGATAGTCCAAAGCGGCCCCTCCACCCAAACCATCCTCATGCAAAACAGGGGAGCCAGGAAGAACCTCGTCATGGTCTGGCCCGCCTCTTATCCAAAGCTGGACGGTGTTCAAGGGGTGTTGCGGCTGAATGGATTCGAACCGGTCGGGTTTCGGTCAACGGACAGCGGGTTCTTGATCCGGAAGCGCGTTTTTCGCCGCGGCATGCGCACATCACGGTGGATGGGCAGAAGCTGGAGATCCCAGTCCGCAAGGTGCTCATGCTCCATAAACCTCGGGGAATTGTCAGCACCCGCGCCGATGAAAAAGGACGACCCACGGTTTATGATTTCCTGCCATCCGAACAGTGGCTGGCCCCCATCGGACGTCTGGATCAGGCCAGCTCCGGTTTGTTACTGTTCAGTAATGATCCGGCATGGGCACAGCAACTGCTTGATCCGGGACAGCACATACCCAAAACCTACCACGTGCAGATCCGCCCGCCCCTCTCCCCGGATATCCTGCAACACATGGCCCGGCACAGTGTGCTCGATGGCCGGCCCTGTCTCCCCATGCAGATCCGGGAACTGCGTTGCGGGGGCAAAACCCAATGGCTCGAATTCACGCTGGAGGAGGGCCGCAATCGCCAGATTCGTCGCCTCCTGCAAGCGGTTGATGCGCAGGTACTGCGCCTGATCCGGGTCAGTATGGGCAATCTGACACTGGGCAACCTGGCCAGTGGGCAGTGGCGCTGGTTGCAGCCAGACGAGGAAGCGCTCTTGCAAGGCTGACCCTGGTCTATTAGCTATTTATTATATTGACACTACCATAATATCCATGTATGTTAGATATACCTTATTTACTGATGGAGAAAGGTCATGGAAATGGAACAGGAATTTGCAATGATTGCTTTGGTGTACCAACTGGAAGAAGCGGGCTATTGCTTCGCCGATGTTTCCGATGAGGAACTGCGTCAGGCGTTCATGAATAACGAGGACCTGCGGGATCTGGCGGTACCGCGTGCTGCCTGATGATTTTCCTCCTCCGCAACCGGCCCCCGTGGCCGGTTTTTTTCGATGCGGCTGATGATCCGCTGACGGGCAAAGTCCTTGCGACTCGACTTATTGGTCACTATACTGGCTGACCGAACGGTCGGTATCTGATTGATATATCATCCTTAACAAGGAGCCCAACGGGTGACGCAAGAGCAGTCTACATCTCCCCTGGCCATCACGGTGGCAGTCATGCTTGCCGTGGTCATGCAGGTTCTGGACCTGACGATCGTCAATGTCGCCCTTACTCACATGCGCGGCTCACTACAGGCCAACAGTGACCAGATCACCTGGGTACTCACCTCGTATATGGTCGCTAATGTCATTGTGCTTCCCCTCACCGGCCTTCTGGTGGAACGCTACGGACAGCGCAACATCATGCTCTGGAGTGTGGTCGGTTTCGTGATTGCCTCAGCGCTTTGCGGACAAGCCCATAGCCTCACCGAAATTGTGCTCTGGCGCTTTCTGCAGGGTATTTTCGGGGCGTCCCTGGCACCCGTAGGACAAACCATCATGCTGGGCGCCTATCCGCCCAACAAACGCGGGCAGGCCATGGCCATACTGGGCATGGGAATCATGCTTGGGCCGATCCTGGGTCCGACACTGGGTGGATACCTCACCGACACATTGAGTTGGCGCTGGGTTTTTTACGTCAACATCCCCTTTGGCATTCTCGCCTTCCTGCTCATGCAGAACGTGCCCGATGGCGGCAAAAGTCCCAATCCCCGCCCGGTAGACTGGACCGGATTCGGACTGATGGCTTTGGGTCTGGGTTCCCTGCAAGCCATCCTCAGCCTCGGCGATCAGGATGACTGGTTCAGTTCACAAACCATTATCATCCTTACCCTGATCACCGCACTCGGATTGCTGTTTTTTGTATGGCGCTCCCTGACCGTGAAACATCCGGTAGTGGATTTGCGCCTGCTCAAAGATCGTAATCTGGCCATCGGCAGCATGGGGATTGGCATATTTGGTCTGGCGCTTTTTGGCACCATGGTGATCCTGCCGATCATGCTGGAGAGTCTCATGCACTACGAGGCCTTCACTGCCGGGTTGGTCATGGCCCCCCAGGGCATTGGGGCGATGCTGGCCATGATGCTGGCGGGGCGACTGCTCGGCCGGGGCATCAATCCCCGCAATATCGTCTTCGTCGGCATTGTCATCGGCGCTTTTGGCACCTACTTCACCACGCTTTATAACCTCAACATCAACATGGACTGGGTGATCTGGCCCAGCTTCATCCGGGGAATCGGTTTTGGTCTGGTGACCATTCCCTTGTTTACCCTGGCGTTCACGACCCTCAAAAAATCGCAACAAGCGGAAGGCTCCGGGATTTTCAACCTGATGCGGACCCTGGGTGGCAGCGTGGGTATTGCCATTGTATCCACCGTCATGAGTCAGGAAACCCAGGTAAGCTGGAACCAGATGGGCAAGTTCATCAATCCTTTCAATCCGGCATTGCATCAATATCTGGCAGCCGCTGGAATGACCCAGAACCCAACCACTTGGCATGTGCTGGGGAATGTGGTGCTGTATAGTCAGGCGAATATGCGCGGCACACTGGATGCTTTCGTGCTGGTGTTTTACGGTTTCCTGGCGATGATCCCATTGATTTTACTTCTGAAAAAACCACCGCACGAAAAGGGTGGCAACACCGAAACGAGCCCTCCCCTTCAGGAATAACCCCTCAGGGCGCCGAGATTTTTTCCAGACGCGGGGTGGCGGGCAACCAGAGCGTCCGGGCAAAGCCCCAATCCAATAATTTCAGGCTTTGCCAGGAGGCCTTCCAAAAACCCCGGTTTTCATCGGTAAATGAAGGCACTCCCAAAATAACGGCAATGAGTTGTACCCCATTCTGGGTGCCGGTCGCAACCAGACAGTGACCTGCGGCGTTGGTATAACCACTTTTCATGCCCGTAATGAAGGGGACACGACCAACCAGCAGGTTGGGATTGGGACTGGTAATGCCAGCGTAGGTGAAATTTTCATGATTGAAAAAATGCATGTACTGGGGAAAATCCGTCATGATGCGACGGGCCAGCAGCGCAATATCATAGGGACTGGCGGTATTATTGGGATGGGGCAGGCCGTCCGGATCATAAAAGGTGGTGGATAACATGCCGATTTTGCGGGCGGTTTGGTTCATCTCGCGCACAAAAGCCGGTACACTGCCGGCCACCAGATGGGCCGCTTCGACGGCGGCATCATTACCCGAAGGAACCGTCATGCCCAAAATCATCTGCGCCACGGAAAAACGCAATCCGGGGTGCATGAACATGCTCGATCCCCCTGTTTGCAGGGCTGCCTGACACGGCACAAATTCCTGGTTCAGGCGCAAGCCCCCGGCGTTGATGTCCTTGAAAAGCAGGTACAGGGTCATGAGCTTGGTAATGCTGGCAATGGCGTAGGGTTGATAGGCATTTTTGGCCGCGATGATGGCCCCGGTTTGGGCATTCATCAGAATGTAGGCGCGAGCATCAATGGACGGCTGGCCGCTGTCGTCAGCCTGCGCGGCGGGAATGCTCAAAACCAGTGCCCAGCCCAATAAGACTAAAGTCCAGAACCCGATATAGCGTCCGGAAGAGCGCCGTTTTTCCAATAAAAATGCAGCGTTAGCAAACAGATGCGGCAGCATGGGTCAACCCTCCCCCATCAACAGAATGCAAAAAGTTTTAAAGCAACTTCTCAGGATAATGTCATATTAGGCTATTTTTTCTGAAATGCCTATAGAGTTCCCTCCTTTTTCAATGCTTCTGTCCTGCAGGATATGGCAGGCATTCCACAAAACTTATAGACTGGTCGGTATGAACTTACATGCATCCCTTTCCTATGCCACTCTCGCTCATTCTCCTCTTCTCTGGACCCTCGCCGGAATCATCGTTCTTGTGGCATTTTATGTCCGGGCGGTGATTGGCTTTGGCTCCGGACTGATTTCCGTGGCGCTGCTCACCTTGATTTTCCCCATCAAGGAAGTGGTTCCTGTGGTCCTGCTGCTGGATTTACTGGGTTCGGTGCTCCTCGGCGCCTATGATTTTCGGGAGATGCACTGGCCGGAGTTACGCTGGCTGATTCCCGGCAGCATTGTCGGTTTGGCCATCGGCTCCTACATCCTCGCGGATACCGACGCCCAGAATCTCACGCGTTTTCTAGGGGTATTCATTCTCGCCTATGTGGTCTATGCCCTTGTCATGAAGCCCGACCGCCTGCCCCGCATCAGCCTGCCTTGGGGAACGCCCCTGGGTATTTTCGGGGGCGTGGTGGGTAGCCTCTATGGTGGCGGCGGGCCGCCCATGGTGGCTTATCTGCAGATGCGCCATCTGGACAAACGCGCATTTCGCGCCACCTTTCAGGGAATTGCCCTGACGGACAATATCCTGCGCGGATTCATGTACGTTGCCCTGGCCCTGTTGACCTGGCAACTGGCGGTGGGATTCCTGATGCTGATTCCGCCTGTACTGCTGGGACTCTGGGCAGGGAATCGCCTGCACATGCGCATCAATCAACGCACGTTTTTATTGGGAACCTTGGCTTTACTGACCCTGGTCGGACTGAAATATCTCATTTAACCCATTGAATGACAAGGAGACTACATGGCTTTACGCAGCATGGACGAACTCAGACAACAGGCCCAGGGCGCACAGTCCCTGAATATTGCCTTCATTGGCGTCGTCAATGGACTGTTCAGTGCCCTGCACCAGCTTCAGCAGGCAGACACCCATCGCCTCGCCGAACAAGCCGGCATGGATGAAGGTTACGTCCGGCGTTGGTGTGATGCCGCTTATGCTTTTGGCTGGCTGGAACTCAATGCCCAGGATCGTTGGCAACTCAGCGAGGATGGTGACAGCATGCGCCCGGAAGTACCGGGCAGCCGGATGGCTACAGCAATGGGTTCGGTATTGTCGGCGCACATGGCCGAGCGCGCCGCGGGGCTGATGCGCACCGGTGAACGACCGGGCGAACAGGTGCTAGCTGAACGGGAAACCATTCTGCCCTGGTTCGGGCTGATGCTGGAGAACAATTTTCGCAAGACATTCGAGGAGAAAATCTGCCCGGCCGTCCCCATCTTTGCCGAAGTCGACGCACGCGGTGGGCTGGCGGTGGACCTGGGATGCGGCAATGGCTGGTATTTGCGGGCACTCGCCGCACGCTGCGGACATCTGCACGGTCTGGGGCTAGATGGCTTCGCCGAAAACATCCGCCAGGCGACGGAAAAAGCCCAAAGCGAGGGTGTTGCGGATCGCCTGCATTTTAATGAAGGCGATATCCATCAGTTTTCCTTGCCGGGGCCCGCCGATCTCATCGCCATGAATCGCGCCCTGCATCATGTCTGGGAAGACCGTGGTGAGATTTTTCAGCGACTGCACGCCAGCCTGAAACCTGAAGGCGCCATCGTCATCTGGGAGCCAGCCTGGCCCGACGATCACCGCGTGCTGCGTGAGCCGCCGCTACGGGGCATGGCCTTTCAAAATCTGACCGAGCATGTGCAGGGCAACCATTTCCTGCATCCTGAGGAAATTGCCGCAGCCCTCAGCGAGGCGGGATTGAAACCAGAAATATTCCCCTTTGGTAGTGATGTTGTGGTGGTCGGTCGGGCCTAACGCCCAGATCTCCCGGCGCGGCGTGCGGTGTTCTGTCAGGCAAGTGCTGATCGCGGGCAGGCCCCACGGCCGTGTCACCCATTGCATTACGACAGAGTTGCCCTTATCCTACGCGGCAATGGGGGCGGTAGCTCAGCTGGGAGAGCGTCGCGTTCGCAATGCGAAGGTCGGGAGTTCGATCCTCCTCCGCTCCACCAAATAAAACAAGGGGTTAGGCGAAATGCCCTAACCCCTTGTTGTTTTTCGCTGCAATTATGCGCCCTTAGCCCTGAAACAAGGTGCAGCATGGCGACCATCAACCCCAGAATGGATCAGGATAAAAACGTGATTGGCTGGCAAGCCATCATTCGCAAACGTGGGTTTCCGTCCCAGACGCGGACATTCCGGTCAAAGAGAGATGCCGAGTCCTGGGCCAAGATCACAGAGAGTGAAATGCTCCGGAGCGTCTGGTGCAATCAATCGGAGCGAGGCTGAGAACACTACCCTGGCAGAAGCTCTGGATCGCTACTCGAAAGAAGTATCCAGTCGCAAAAAGGGTGCTGTAATGCTCTGGCGGCATGTAGATATGAGGAAACATGTGCTTTCAGTGCCAGATTCCAAAACTGACGATCCGGCCGAGTACCGCTCTCCAGTCGCGCCTTGGCCGTACTAGATGCCTTACCCCGCCGCATGGATAGTGAGTGTGGGGTGTCAGGGCAGATAGCATCACACAAGCCTTTGCTCGCGCCTGTCACCGCGCAGCCATTGATGACTTACGCTTCCACGACCTGCGCCACGAGGCCACCAGCCGCTTCTTCGAGAAGGGCTTGAACCCGATGCAGGTGGCGGCCATTACCGGCCACAAGACCTTGCAGATGCTGAAGCGATACACGCACCTGCGGGCGGAGGATCTGGCGAAGTTGTTGGGGTGACGACATCATGGCAGCGTGAACTTTCGACTCGCTGAAGTGCGCTAACCGGTTGAAGGCTGCGGGGCAGTGGCAAGCATGGCGTATGACAGCATGCTCACGTGTGGGCAAAATAAAAATTGAAGAATTTCGATGTACGAAGGCTTTTATCCGCACATCGTTTCGGATATGGTGCTCCAAAAGTCGTGACTCGATTGAAGAGCCTAGCCTTGTGTCATATTTAGAGAAATCCCCGTGAAGGAGATTTTTTGCTCGGTGGCTACATATTGCCAGACCGTAACACTTTGACAGGCCGCTAGCTATTTTGGAATCTATTTAACAATTCACTTTTGACAACATCAACACCCTCATCAAGGAGGGCATCTGCATCCTCATCGTGAGGGAATAACATTGCTGCCGGTTTATGGACCAATGAATCTTTGTTGATTTCTTTGATCGACTTCGTTCCAGTCAGCGTCATCGCCACCTTCATCTCGTTCTCGATAAGGTTAAGCAGGTTTGCCACGCCCGCCTGACCGCTGGTGGCCAGCGCATACAGATAGGGACGACCCAACAGTACGCTATCAGCGCCCAGCGCAATCATGCGTACGACATCGAGACCGGTACGAACACCACTATCGGCAAGAATGGCGATGTCCCCTTTCACCTGCCTCGGCAATGGCAGGCAGGGCGCGCGCCGACGAGAGCACCCCGTCCAACTGGCGACCGCCGTGGTTGGATACCACAATACCGTCCGCACCAAAGCGCACCGCGTCGCGGGCGTCTTCCGGGTCGAGGATGCCCTTGATCACCATCGGTCCGCCCCAGAACTCGCGAATCCACTCCAAATCTTTCCAGGAAATCGAGGGATCGAAGTTTTTTGCCAGCCAGCCGATGTAATCTTCCAGTCCGATGGGTTTCCCCAGATAGGCGGAGATATTCCCCAGATCGTGGGGCCGCCCGTTCAGACCCACGTCCCACACCAACGTAGAGACCGGTTTCAGAGCACTTTACCACAACGGTGGTAAAGGTTTTCATGACGCTCTCCTAATGCGCTATAGTATAGCAGCTCGCAGCCAGACGCCCAACGTTCAAGCTCGGGGGCGCGCCGCTTTCGGCGCGCCCCCTGGAGCCAGTGTTAGCCGTGGCTTTTGACATCAACGGAAAACGCTCGGGATGGCGAATGGACTCGGCGAACAAGTCGATATCCAATTGCGGCCAATAGACATGATCGGGGCTGGGCCATTCCACGGCACAGATTTGTTCGATGGTGGCCTGCCTGAACCATGGGAACTCGGAAAACGGCAACAACAATTCTTCCTCACCGAGTAGCAACCAGAATCCATGCTTTGAGACGTGCGTGACCTCAGCGGCCAAAGTATTTGTTCCAGGCATCGGTGATCTCCTGCAAATGACCGTCGCAGTCGAAGGTGGGTGCCTTGACCACCGGGTTGATCTGCTGGAACTCCGCGAAGCCACGGAAAACCGAGAGGGACTGGTGCTCGAACTTCAGGCCGAGAAGCTGAAGGGAGATTGCTACGCGGCGAACGTAGGGTGAGTCGAGCATGCCGATGAGCTTCAAGGGACCTCCTGTGACGGCTAACGTAAATTGGGCACCACGGTTACAAGGCCGCGATGAACTCGTCAGGCGATACGTCCGCCTGACGCAAGACACCTGCCAACGTGCCCACTTTGACTTCGCTGTGCATGGGAACGACACAGCCTTTGGAGCCACGGCGCATGATGACATGGCTTCCGGATTGGCGAAGCTTCTGGAACCCCAGGCGCTCCAATGCCCGTACTATGGCAGCCCCCGAAACGTGAGGCAGCTTAGGCATGGGCAGTAACGCTGAATGTGGTTACCAGCGGATGTCCTGGCGCGGGGATAGGAAACTCGGACAGATAGAGCGTCGTAGCCTCTTGGAGGTTGGCGATAGCCTCCTCGACGGTTTCACCTTGTGTAGTGGTGCCAGTTTCTGGATTCAAAGCAACGTAGCCGCCCTCCTCGGCGGGGGTAAGTACGGCGGTTAGTTCCATGGCTTGCCTCCAGTGGAGAAAAAATGATTTTAACTCAATCCGACCAGCGGTGCCTAACGTGTAGTTAAGGGGTGCGCCGCTTTTGGCGCGTCCCGCTTGAACGATGGGTTGGGCATCGCTGATCGAAGTGACACTGCGTACTACTTCCGTTGCGCCCAGTAGCCGGGACGACGCCTGTGATGCGCCACGGCGAGAATTCGAAGCTCCTCTGCGGTGACCTGATAGATGATGCTATATGGGAATCGACGGAAAATATATCGTCGGCGCTTGCTTCGGAACGCAACACCAAGCAGAGGGTTGTCCAGAACGAGATTGGCCGTTCGTTCAAACTCAGCCACAAGCGCGAGACCAAGCTCGACACCCGCCTTCAGCGTATAGAATGCTGCTGCGTCATGCAGTTCGGCGAGCGCCGGTGGAGCAACGACGAGCTTCACTTCAGCGCTGCACGGACCTGTGCCAGAGCGTCAGCAATTGGAATGACTTGCAACACCCCACTTTCGATGTCAGCAATTCTGCGCTCGGTTTCGGCGGCCCACGCTTCCTCAATCTCGGTATCTTCGTCGAGACTAGCGAGCAATAGCTGAGCGAAAGCTGCGCGCTCCCCTGCAGTTAGTTTCAGGGCTTCGGCTTCGAGCAATTCGAGTTGATTTCCCATGGCTAATGTCTCCGTAAAGATAATATAAAGTTATACCGCGAGTTTGGTGCCGAGTGAAGGGGAAATGTCCAACGAGATGCCCAACGTGACTGAGTTGAGCGGCGTTCCGCCAATATGGACTCGTCGGCTGGCACTACGTTTGCGCGGAACGTCCGTTCCAACGTTTGAGTTCACCCGAGTGCGCAAGCGGGCGAAGCCCGCTGTAGCACTTCGGGTGCAACGAAGGGTTAGGCCACCGCATAGTTGGAGACCTCTATGAGGTTCGCGTCCGGATCTCGGAAGTACACTGAGGTTATTGGCCCGGTGGCACCGGTGCGCGTGACCGGCCCTTCAATGACTGGGACGCCACAATTCTGAAGGTGTGAGACGACCTCCGGAATTGGCGTAGAGGCTATGAGGCAGAGATCTGCGGAGCCCGGAGTGGGAAGCGAAGCTTTTGGCTCGAACTCTCGACCGTGGGCATGAAGGTTGACCTTCTGGCGACCGAAGGCTAGTGCCTTGCGCTCGCCAGCGAAGGAGATCACTCGCATGCCGAGGACGCGGGAGTAGAACTCGCAGGTCGCTGAGATGTCGGCGACTGTGAGCACGATGTGGTCGATGCGATCTATCTGCATACCTGGTGAATCGGTGGCCTCGGTGGCCTAACGTAAATTGTACTGCACCATAGTGCTGTGTCACATGGGTAACTGCAGACTAACATGAGTGAGCGTACATGGCTACAACGGGCACTACAAACACCCTGATTCGCCAACCACGGTTGCTGGAGCAAGTACGGGATGCGCTGCGACTGCTTGACATCCTCCCCGCCCTAAAGGACTGAAGGACGGAGATTCCTACGGCGCTCAATGCACAAGGCACGGAGTCGCTTCGGCGGGTTCCTGCTTCATCGGGGCTGCTCCAACACGCACCGAGGCGCGTGTAGAGGCTGACATCCCCTCCCACAGGCCATGACGGCATGCCCTGCCGCCAGTATGTTGCTAGCGGCGTTCACGTCGGCATGTGCCGTGTGGCCGCAAGCAACGCACTCAAATCGGGATTGGGTGGTGCGACTCTCCTTTGCCACATGCCCACAGGCCGGACAGGTCCGGCTGGTGTTCCGTGGATTGACCGCCACCACGATCCCGCCGCGCCATGCCTGCTTGTACTCAAGCTGTCGGCGGAACTCGAACCATTCCTGATCGAGAATGGAACGGTTCAGTCCCGCCTTGGCGCGGGTGTTTCTGCCCGGTTGCTCGACGGTTCCCGACGCTGACCTGGACATATTCCGTACCTGCAAATCCTCGATCACAATGCCCGCGTGGTTTTGGCTGAGTGTCGTGGAGAGCTTGTGCAGATGGTCGCGCCGGATATTGCCGATCCGGGTATGGAGCTTCTGGACGCGGGCTTTGGCCTTGATCCAGTTGCGGGAGAACTTCTGTTTGCGGCTCATGGCGCGTTGATACCGCGCGAGCCTCTGTGCATGGCGTTTGCGTGCATCCACCGGGGCAATGATCTCGCCGGTGGACAGAGCGGCGAAGTTCGCCACGCCCATGTCCACACCGACGATGCTGGAGGCAGGATGCGCAGGATCTTGAACTGCACGTTCGGTCTGGATGCTCATGAACCATTTGCCGCCGTTGGCCGATACGGTGACGTTCCTTACCGCACCCAACGCCTCCCGGCTGTTGCGGTAGCGCAGCCAGCCGAGCTTGGGCAGAAAGACGCGGCTGTTGCCCTGATCGAGCTTGATCTGCTTCGGCTCTGGGTAGCGGAAGCGGTCGGAACGTCCTTTTTTCTTGAAGCGCGGAAACGCGGCACGCTTGGCGAAGAAGTTGGCATAGGCGCGCTCCAGGTCCTTGAGTGTCTGTTGCAGCGGGTGGACGGGTGCATCGGCCAGTCAAGGGGCCGTGCGCCCTGAGGGTAGTGGTGCGCCGTTACGCCATGCCGTGAGTTCCTTGCACAGCCCGGGGTAGCCGAGCTTTTTCTCGCCTGCCTCGTAATGCTTCTTCTGCAAGTTCAGCGCCTCATTGAACACGACCCGGCATGAACCAGCAAAGCGGCGCAGCAGACACCACACTGAAACCCAAGGACGGCTGCGCCGCTATCCTTCCCCGCCCTGAACGGCGGGGCTTGCCGCACCTTTGTCATACGGGGCTTTCTTAGCCTGGCTGCAGAATGGAGCCGATCTGGGTGGCGGGATGCCATTTTGCGATATTTAGCGCAAATCCAGCGTGAATATCTGAGCACCTTCTAATGAAGTTATCTTCTTCAAATAATAAATAACTTCTTATTTTTTAATATAAACGATATTGTCTATCTATAAATTATTTATTCTTCCATTTCCTTTTTAAATGGACTATCTATTCCCAATAGGAGGTGATGGATATGTTAAAGAAATGGCAGATGATAACTATGTTGGGGCTGGGGTTGACCGCGTTGACCATGGCTACAGCAGCTGATGCAGATTCGAGTACTGCTGTTACCACAACAGTTAATAGTCATGTTGCCGCCCCTGCTTTCATGTCCCCCAGTTGGGCACATGAACTCTGCATGGCCTGGAACAAAAACCGCACACTGACGGAAAAACTCGCTGGATCATGGGTGAAAAATAACGGTGGAACAGGTTATAAGGTGATGGAGCTTTCTGACTCCAACATGAAAACCACCCCACCGGTACAACTTGAAGTCGCTTTGAGAAATGGCAAGGCGGAATGTATTTATGGTGGTGCCGTCAAGGTCAACAAACTGAATTACAACTACGACTACAAAATGTGGGCGACTACGCATGACTGGTATCACATGGGATCGCCCATGTTGGCCATGATGTTTGGACGCCTCAATTTCAAGGGACCGAAACTAGAAGCCATGGAAAACATGGGGCCATTTGCAACGTTCCTGAAACTGGTCAAAGAAACACCGGCTACTGTTCCAGGCGCTGGATCGTGATGAAGGTATGGTTGGACGAAGTGCAAATATTGTGACTTCGAGCCATTTCATCGCCTCGGTGCCGTGGATATTCCGCGCTACGTTTTCTTTCAGGTTGTCAGAATAATGTCAGGAGGTGAACCAATGGTACAAGAAGATCAAGTACTCGACGCACGTGGCCTGAATTGCCCATTGCCTATCCTGCGCGCCAAGAAAGCGCTCGGCGAACTCAGTTCCGGTCAGGTATTGAAGATTGTGGCTACCGACCCAGGGGCCGTAAAGGATTTCGAAGCATTTTCCAAACAGACCAAGAACCCGCTTCTGGATCATGCGGAGGCGGGTGGTGAGTTTATCTTCTTCATTCAGAAGGCCTAATTGATAAAGATTGGAATAAGTGCCAGTGAGGAGTTGAAATGGACGAGAAGAAATTAGCTATTATCGCCACAAAAGGGACCTTGGATTGGGCCTATCCTCCCTTCATTCTGGCCTCCACCGCAGCCGCTCTGGGTTATAACGTAGAGATATTCTTTACCTTTTATGGCTTGCAGTTACTGAAGAAAGACCTCCGTCATCTGCGTGTCAGTCCCTTGGGGAATCCAGCCATGCCCATGCCCGTACCCATGCCCACGCTGTTGATGGTAGTTCCGGGTATGGAAGCCATGGCGACTTCCATGATGAAGAATAAAATGAAAGCCAAGGGCGTGGCTCGTCTGGATGAATTGCGTGAGCTTTGTCTGGAGGCTGAAGTGCACATGATCGCTTGCCAGATGACCGTAGATCTTTTTGAGTTTGATACCGCTGACTTTATCGAAGGTATTGAATTGGGTGGTGCAGCCACTTTTTTTGAGTTCGCTGGCGACGCTGATATCACTCTTTTTATCTGATGGTGATATACTTATAAAATTACATCATAAAAGCATGGAGGCAGTGATTGTCATGTCAGCTCAAACAAACAAAACTTCTGCATCGGATCCAACCCTATACTTCAAAGCACGTTATGGAAACTTCATCAATGGCCGATGGACTGAACCTGTAGGAGGACAATATTTTGAAAATATCACCCCGGTAACAGGTCGAGTTTTATGCGAAGTGCCGCGCTCACAAGGAGCGGATATTGAACTGGCTCTGGACGCGGCGCATGCCGCGAAGGATGCCTGGGCACTCACCTCCCCTGCTGAGCGTGCGACAATCCTCAACCGTATCGCGGATCGCATGGAACAAAATCTCGACCTGCTCGCTACCGTTGAAACCTGGGATAATGGTAAGCCAATCCGCGAAACCAAGGCCGCAGACCTGCCCCTGGCCATTGATCACTTCCGCTATTTCGCTGGTTGTCTACGCGCTGAGGAAGGGGGAATCAGCGAAATCGATCATGATACCTATGCATACCACTTCAAGGAACCGCTCGGGGTAGTCGGTCAAATCATCCCTTGGAACTTTCCGATTCTTATGGCCGTTTGGAAACTGGCGCCAGCCCTTGCCGCAGGCAATTGTGTGGTACTGAAACCCGCTGAACAGACCCCCGCTTCCATTCTGGTGCTACTGGAGTTGATTGGAGAACTGTTGCCTCCGGGTGTGGTCAACGTGGTCAACGGTTTCGGATTGGAAGCGGGTAAACCCTTGGCTGCGAACAAGCGTATTGCCAAAATTGCTTTTACCGGCGAGACCACCACTGGTCGAATGATCATGCAGTATGCCTCGCAGAACATCATCCCGGTGACGCTTGAACTGGGCGGGAAGTCTCCGAACATATTTTTCCCGGATGTCATGTCTCGTGATGATGGTTACTTCGACAAGGCACTTGAAGGGTTCGCGATGTTTGCGCTGAATCAGGGGGAGGTTTGCACTTGTCCTTCACGTGCATTGATACATGAGTCGATATATGATGCTTTTATGGAACGCGCACTCAAACGCGTTGCTGCCATCAAGCAGGGAAATCCACTTGATCCCTCTACCATGATCGGAGCACAAGCCTCACAGGAACAGATGGAGAAAATCCTGTCCTATCTGGGTCTGGGTAGACAAGAAGGAGCCCAGTGTCTGATTGGTGGAGAGCGCAACATCCTGAATGGAGAATTGAGTGACGGTTTTTATATAAAACCGACGATATTCAAAGGCAACAACAAGATGCGCATCTTCCAGGAGGAAATCTTTGGACCGGTCCTGTCGGTTACGACTTTCAAGGATTTTGACGATGCCATCGCCATTGCAAATGACACCCTCTATGGCCTCGGTGCCGGCGTCTGGACAAGGGACCTGAACACGGCTTTCAAGGCTGGACGCGCCATAAGAGCCGGTCGTGTCTGGACAAATTGCTACCATGCCTATCCTGCACACGCGGCCTTCGGTGGTTATAAACAATCCGGTATTGGCCGTGAAAACCACAAGATGATGCTGGATCACTATCAGCAAACCAAAAATCTGCTGGTCAGCTATAGTGAACAAGCTTTGGGATTTTTCTGAGTCATGAATGAACCGGCGATCAAGGCGCCTGCGCGTGTGATCGCGACTACTGCAGCATTAGCGTTGATCAAGGTGCTGCAACATAAATATGGCGCGTTAATGTTTCATCAGTCTGGAGGGTGCTGCGATGGTAGCGCTCCCATGTGTTACCCCAATGGAGAATTCCTGCTAGGTGACAACGACCAGTTGCTCGGTTTTATCGGTGATGTCCCATTCTATATGAATAAGGATCAATTTGATTACTGGAAACACACCCAGTTGATTATTGATGTAGTTCCAGGACGTGGCGGCATGTTTTCATTGGAAGGCTCTGAGGGCAAGCGTTTTCTGACACGCTCGCGGCTGTTCACCGACGAAGAAGAAGAGAGCCTCATTTCATAAGACAAAAGAAATTAAATAGAAAAGCAAAGCATGGGAAGCTATATTGGGGTGCCTCTTCGCTGCTTTGAATGTAAAAAGGGAGACGGTTGCCCGTCTCCCACTAACCCTGAGGAGGGGTGTTCTTCAGAAATCGTAACCGACCTGAACGCCGTAAGAGTTTTCAGACATGGTTGTACTTGGAGCCTCTGGCCCGAATGGACCCGTACCTGGCTGCCCTGTATTGGTGACAGAGAACGAGTGCATATAGGCTTCCGTCAGCTTCCAACCCATCCCAAGCTTCTGGGTAGCACCAGCGGTAATGGCATTGGTCATGATTGCGGGCAGGATCACATTATTGCTGATGTTTTCGTTGCCAATGGGGTTAGTTCCGTGGCAATAACCGAGACGCACCTGCAACCAGTGATTGACCGTATATTGTGTGCCGATATTGGCCACCCACTCGTTTTTCCAGTGCATGGGCAATGGAAAGTCTGACATCCCGTTCTCCCATGGACCATAGATATTGAAGGTGTTCATGGTGTCATGCCAGTCGATCCACTGTCCCTCGACGCTCACGAGCCATTGCGGAATGGGCCGGATGGCAATACCGAGAGCAACCTGTTGCGGGTAATTCAAATGGGCACTGTACTGGCCCGGCCCACCGACTACCCCATGTCCAAGGTTCTGTATTCCCGCTTGCCAAGTAACCGGCGTAAAGATCATCGGCGACTTGTATGTTGCCCCCAATGTCACCATGTTATTCACCCTATACAAGGCACCCACAGTAAGGCCCACACCGTAGGCCCAGCTTGGCGAAGACAGATTCAACCCCCCCTGCACCGGCACTGACGTTGGATAAGGAGCAGACATGCCAGTAGGGAAATATTGCGTCGCGGTCTGCTGGAAAGAAACCTGCTCTGCCGCCAGGTTGAGCGTGGCACCAACGGCCAGGCGATGGTTCACCTTCCACGCCACGGTAGGTGCCATTTCCATGAAGTTGATACTGCTGAAGCCTTGAGCATACCCGCCCATGGGCATGCTGGGATTTGGTGCCAAATTCTGCAAATAGTTCACACCCATGCCAGATGTGCCGTAGATGCCACCGCCGAATACCCAGTTCTTGGCAAAGGCCGGGGCCACCCAACCTATGGCGGGTACGCCATAGATATTACTATGACTGCCGATCTCACCTGCACCAAAATTGCCCTTCCTTATCGGATTGAAAATCTCGGCAGAAAATGCCGCCTGGGGCCTCAGGAGCGCCATACCGGCAGGATTGCTCATGGCCGCCGACAGGGGATCATCGGGGGCCGCCACCACGGCACCGCCCATACCCATGGCATACTGACCAATGCCGATCAACTGATAACCATTCGTTGCAAAAGCATCTGCTGAAAGACCGAGGGAGATCGCACCCACGACCGCCGCATACAAGATAGTTTTTTTCATCATCTACTCCTCGCGATTTCCGTCAAAACTCGGTGATATTATCTGGATTGCCTAAAACCCGTGATTCAGTATCTAAAAGTATCATCTTTTTGTGCCATTCTTGCAACAAAACATTGCCAGATATCTCAATGAATATTTTGATAAGCAACAAAAAGCCAATAATGACGGCAAATAACTACATTATAATATTGTATTGCTCTGCGCGAGCGTCTCCTGCTGTTTGTCATTCAATGTCCTTGGAAAAAATGACGTTTATGGGGAAAATTTGAAGCATGTTTTCCTGTCAAATGGAACCCATTGGAAAGGCGGTTGCTCGGAAAGGACGGACACAAATCGAAGCGGCCAAAAAACTCATTATTTCCCGCAGCCGGTTTTGCAGGATCATGGGCGGACTCATCAAGGATATTGGCGATGGATATCGACACTGCGAGATATTCAGCCAAAAATCAGGAGACTATGGCTTTGCGGGCATTGGTGAAAATCTGCATCCACGGAGTGAACTCACCCCCATCTTCCGGCGCCCAGCTCATCTGCAGGCTGCGCACCACCCGTTCGGGATGGGGCATCAAAATGGCAATGCGGCCATCGGCATTGCAGAGCCCGGTGACGCCATCCGGCGAACCGTTGGGATTGGCCGGATAACGATGTGCCACCTGCCCATGGGCGTCTACATAACGCAGGATGACGGGCGCCGGAGGAACCTTTTCTCCGGGAATATGGTCGAACCGGGCACGCCCTTCCCCATGGGCGATCACAATGGGCGCATAGGTGCCGGCCATCCCCGCGAACCATAAAGAGGGCGAATCGAGCACCTCCACCATGGCCAATCTGGCTTCAAACTGCTCCGAGCGGTTGCGGGTAAACAATGGCCAGTGCGCAGCTCCGGGAATGATCTCCCGTAATTCGGCCATCATCTGGCAGCCATTACAGACACCCAGCGCCAGACGCGATGTATCGGCAAAAAAGGCGGCAAACTGATCCCGCAACAAGGGATGATACAGTATGGACTTGGCCCAGCCCGCGCCAGCACCCAGCACGTCTCCATAGGAAAAACCGCCGCAGGCTGCGAGCGCCTGAAAATCCTTGAGATGGTAACGTCCCTGGAGCAGATCACTCATATGGACGTCGATGGCCGCGAAACCGGCGCGGTGAAAGGCAGCAGCCATCTCGACCTGACCATTGACGCCCTGCTCACGCAGGATGGCAACCTTGGGCGGTATTCCCTGCTGGATCATGGGGGCCTGGGGGGTGAAGGGCACCCGCGCAAAAAGCGGCGCCGCCGTTGCCGTTACCGCCGCAAAAGCTTCTTCGGCGCAATGCGGATCGTCACGCAGGGCCGCCATCCGGTAACTGTTTTCGGCCCAGGCCCGAAGCAAATCTGCCACTGCTTCGTCCAGCAAGGTCTCTTCGTCCTGCATCACCCGCAGTTGCCACTTACTTGGACGTACTACGCCAATACACTGTGCTTCCGCCCCCAATCCAGCTTCAGCAAAAATGCGGTGCGCGGCTTCCTGATCCGCCTGCCCCACCTGAAGCAATACGCCGGGTTCTTCGGCAAACAGGAAAGACCAGATATCCGTGTCGGCAGGCAGTTGAATCTCTGCGCCACAGCGACTGGCAAAGGACATTTCACAGAGGGTGGCCCAGAGCCCGCCATCAGCGCGGTCATGATAGGCCAGCACCAGATTTTCTTCCCGTAAGCGACAGAGGGCCATGAACAATTTGCGGAGCAATGCGGGCTGGTCCAGATCAGCCGTTTCCGCCCCCATCTGCTCCAGGGTCTGGGCGAGAATGGAGGCACCCAAACGCCCTTGCCCCAGGTCCACCAACCATAATGTGGTATTTGCCTGGGCCGACCATTGTGGGGTCCAGGTCTTATGGAGGTCATGCACCGGCGCAAAAGCCGAGATGACCAGGGACAGGGGCGATACCACCATTTTCTCCTGACCGGCTTCCTGCCAGACCGTCCGCATGGACAAAGAATCCTTGCCCACGGGAATGGCCAGATCCAGAGCGGGGCAGATCTCCAGTGCGGCCACTTTGACGGCGTCAAAAAGGGCGGCGTCCTCACCGGGATGATCAGCGGCCGCCATCCAGTTGGCCGAGAGCTTGATATGGTCCAGAGCCCGCACGTCTGCCGCCCAGAGATTGGTGAGGGCTTCGGCGATGGCCAGACGCGCACTGGCCGCAGGATTCAGCACCGCCACCGGGGCTCTTTCACCAATGGCCATGGCCTCACCATGGGTGTTCCAGAAATCTGCCGCTGTCACCCCACAATCGGCCACTGGGACCTGCCAGGGACCGACCATCTGATCGCGGTGGATCAATCCGCCAACGCTGCGATCCCCAATGGTGATCAGGAATTCCTTGCTGGCCACGGATGGATGGCGTAATACCCCATAGGCAGCATCGCGCAGAGAGGCTTTGGATAAATCCAGCGCCCGAGGGTGTACCGGGCGATGCCGGCTGTCTCTTTCCATTTTCGGCGGGCAGCCCAGCAGTGCGCTGAGGGCCATCTCCACCGGGGGATCCTGAAGCAGATTATCTTCCAAGAGGAGAATGTCTTCCTCTACGGCCTCTCCAAGGACGGCATAGGGACAATGTTCACGCTGACAGATGGCTTCGAAGCGCGGCAGATCGGCGGCCGTCACCGCCAGCACATAACGTTCCTGGGCTTCATTACTCCAGATCTGCATGGGCGACATGGCGGGTTCTTCATTGGGTATCGCCCGCAACTGCAGGCGCCCTCCCCGGCCACCATCATGCAGCAATTCCGGAATGGCATTGGACAATCCCCCGGCCCCCACATCGTGAATGGAGAGAATCGGGGAATCCGTACCCAGGGCAATGCAGCGCTCGATCACTTCCTGGGCGCGGCGTTGCATTTCCGGGTTGCCACGCTGCACCGAGGCAAAGTCCAGTTGTTCGTCACCGGCGCCACTGGCGACACTGGAGGCGGCACCACCGCCAAGGCCGATGAGCATGGCTGGTCCGCCGATGACCAACACTTTCGCGCCCACCGGCAAGGGCTTTTTCTCCACCAGTTGCGGACGAATCTGTCCCATACCGCCAGCCAGCATGATCGGCTTGTGATAGCCCCGATGCAGGCCATCCTGGTCACATTCAAATACCCGGAAATAACCGGCAATGGCGGGGCGGCCAAATTCATTGTTGAAAGCCGCCGCGCCCAGGGGGGCGTCACGCATGATTTCCAGCGCCGAGCGGATGCGTGCGGGTTTGCCATAATCCCGTCTTTCCCAGGACTGGATATAACCCGGAATACGCAGATGGGATACCGAAAAACCCGTCAGCCCGGCCTTGGGCTTGCCGCCTCGTCCAGTTGCTCCTTCATCGCGGATTTCGCCGCCACTGCCGGTCGCCGCCCCCGGAAAAGGCGATATGGCGGTAGGATGATTATGGGTTTCCACTTTCATCAGGATGGCGGTGTTTTCCTGGATGACACGATAATGACCATCAGGGTCTGCGGCGAAGGGCTGACTGACCGCGGTGCCGGCCATGACCGCTGCGTTATCCTTGTATGCCGACAGGGTTCCCTGGGGGTGCAAACGATGGGTTTCGCGAATCATGCCAAACAGACTCTGGGCCTGGGGCTCGCCATCGAGGCGGTAGCGGGCATTGAATACCTTGTGGCGGCAATGTTCGGAATTGGCCTGGGCAAACATCATCAGCTCTGCGTCACTGGGATCCCTGCCGAGATCGGCAAAGTACTTGCGCAAATACTCCAGCTCCGCCGGGGACAAAGCCAGGCCCATGTCGCGATTGACGGCCAGCAAGGCGCTCAGCCCCTCGGTCTGGAGGGGCACGCGGCGCAAATGCGCCGGTTCCCGGTGGGTGAATATGGCCTCGGCCGCCTCCCAGTCCGGCAGCACGGATTCGGTCATGGGGTCGTGAAGATGCTGGCGGATTTGTGCCAATTCTGCGGCACTGAAGCCTGCTCCGTCAGTACGCGTCAGCGTGTAGGATACACCCCGCTCCACCCGGCGCACGCTGCTGAGCCCACAGTGCCCCATGATTTCGCTGGCCTTGGTCGACCAGGGAGAAATGGTACCCAGACGCGGCAGCACGCAAATTTCCTGGATACCCGCATGATTGGCCGCGACAAAAGGCTCTCCATAGCGCAACAAGGCAGAGACAATCTCTACTTCTTCGACTTTGAGGGCTTCACTCAGGTCGAGCAGATGCACAAAACGGGCATGGAGCGAACGCACCGGAAGATGGGCTTCCTGCAGGCGGGCGAGCAGATGTTGCAGACGAAAGGCAGAAAGGGCCGCAGAGCCGCGCAGCAGCAGCATGAATGTGTGTCCTCGTTCAAGAAATCCGGCAGGATCCAGTTTGCTTGGCTCAGCTACAGGGGCACGCCCAGGCGTTGCGCCACTTCCAGGTAAGCCTCCACCACCCCCCCCAGATTCCGGCGGAAGCGATCCTTGTCCATTTTTTCCAGGCTGTGGGCATCCCAGAGCCGGCAGCCATCAGGGCTGAATTCATCGCCCAGATATAATTCACCCTGATAACGCCCGAATTCCAGCTTGAAATCCACCAGGATCAAATCCGCCTTGGCAAACAGGGCCTTCAGCAGGGTGTTCACGCGCACGGTCCAACGGCGCATGGCTTCCACCTCTTCGGCACTGGCCCAGCCAAAGGTGCGAATATGGGAGGTGTTGATCATGGGGTCATGCAGGGCATCATTCTTCAGGAAAAACTCCAGGATCGGCGGTTCCAGCACCCGCCCCTCTTCAATGCCCAGGCGTTTCGTCAAAGAACCCGCCGCACGATTGCGCAACACACATTCCACCGGAATCATGTCCAGCCGACGCACCAGGCTCTCCCGGGCGTCCAGACGCCGGATAAAATGGGTCGGTACCCCTTCGGATTGCAGATATTCCATGACGAAGGCATTGAAAGCATTGTTGACTTCGCCCTTGCGGGCAAGTTGCTCGACTTTTTCCCCATCAAAAGCCGAGGCGTCATCCTTGAAATGGAGGATCAGCTCGTCTTCCGCGCTGCTGGTATAAATGATTTTGGCCTTGCCTTCGTACAATGCCTGCCGATCTGTCATTGCGGCCGTCCCTTGGGAAATACCCGTGCGAAAATCCGGTCAACATTGCGGGTGTGGTAAGCCAGATCAAAGAGCTCGGCCAGATCTTGCTCCTGCAGATACTGGGAAACATCGGGATCGGCAGCCAGAAGCGTCTTGAAATCCGCATGCTTTTCCCAGACCTGCATGGCATTGCGCTGGACGACACGATAGGCTTTTTCGCGCAACATCCCTCTGGCCGTCAAGGCCAGCAAGACCCGCTGGGAAAAAATCAGGCCGTGCGTCTGGTTCAGATTGTCCATCATGTTCTGGGGATACACCACCAGCTTCTCCAGCAAGCCGCTGACCCGATGGAACATGAAATCCATGACAATACAGGCATCGGGGCCAATGACCCGCTCCACGCTGGAATGGGAAATATCCCGCTCATGCCAGAGCGCAATATCTTCCAGCGCCATACCGGCATAGCCGCGCATCAGCCGGGCCAGGCCGGTCAGGTTTTCGGAAAGAATCGGATTGCGCTTGTGGGGCATGGCGGAGCTGCCCTTCTGTCCAGCCGTAAAGGGCTCTTCGGCTTCCCGAACTTCCGTCCGCTGGAGATGCCGGATTTCCACCGCGATTTTTTCGATGGAACCGGCAATGATGGCCAGGGTGGTGAAAAATTCGGCATGACGATCCCGGGAGATCACCTGGGTACTGGCCAGTTCCGGACTGAGGCCCAATTCGTGACAGACCGCTTCTTCGATTTCCGGATCAATATTGGCAAAAGTTCCCACGGCCCCCGAAAGCATTCCCGCCGAAACCGCAGCAATGGCGCGCTGCAGGCGCTGATGGTTGCGTTGGGCTTCGGCATACCAGACCGCGACTTTCAGGCCAAAGGTAATGGGCTCGGCATGAATGCCATGGGAACGGCCCATCATGACCGTATCCTTGTATTTCCAGGCGAGATGCTCGAGAGCCGCACAAACCCGGTCCATACCCTTCAGGAGCAATTCACCGGACCGTTTGAGCTGCAGGCCAAAACCCGTATCCACCACATCCGAAGATGTGAGGCCGACGTGGATGAAGCGGCTGGAAGGCCCGACAAACTCAGCCACCGATGTCAAAAAAGCGATGACATCATGCTTCACTTCCAGCTCGATTTCGGCAATACGGGCACTATCAAAAGCCGCCTTCGCCTCGATTTCCGCCAGGGCGTCAGCGGGAATTTCGCCACGAGACGCCAAAGCCCGGCAGGCAGCCAGTTCAACGTCGAGCCAGGCCTGATATTTGGCGTCCTGGGTCCACAAGGCACCCATTTCAGGACGGGTATAACGCTCGATCATGCGTTACCCTCCGACTGGGGGGTCAGCGCGGTCTGCAATTTGTTGAGTATTTCCAGGGCTGCTTCCGGAGCCTTTTTACCCTTTTTCGGTTCGGTTTCCAGCACACTGCCGGCATCGTCCTTCATGGCCAGCAAACGAACCCGCACGGAAACCGGCTCCCGGGCTTTCGGACTGCTCCAGATATCCTGGATGCTGCTCCAGGCACGGCTGAACATACCGCCAAAAAATCCCTTTTTCTCGGAGGCTTGCTTGCTGCCTTCATGCACCATCACCGTCCAGTTACCCAGCCCCTCGCTGCGCACCGGGTACCCCAGACCCTGCAGGGCCATTTCAACTGCCGGTTGGGCCTTGGGCGGAACCGCATTGAGTACCAGATAAGGACCGCGATCGTCCCGATAGCGGGTAACCTTGATTTTGGGCATTTCCGCCAGAATGCTGGTCTGCTGCAAATGCTTCTGAATAGTCTTGAGCAGATCCCGATTATGATCGGCATCGGCGGGAACCTTCTTCCATTCCACCGAACTGCCCTGGGGATTATTCCAGTAGCGTTCCTGCTGGATGCTCAGCACCTGGGCACCATCGCTGCCAGGCTGCAAATGAAAGGCATATCTCTCCCGATAGGAAGGGGCCAGGCTGTTGCCAAAAAAGGCCGTGATCCCGGTCCGGAAATTATGCCAGCCGGTCACCAGTTCCCCTTGCTCCGGAGAAAACTTTTCAATGGGCGTCTTGCTTTCTGCCAGGGTCGCTTTCACGGCTGACCAGATCTGTGCGGGCCGGGCATGGATACTCAGGCTGAGGTCAGCACCGGTACCCAGAATCTGGGATCTCACACCGGGCAAGGGTTTCTCTTCGATGGGCTGCTGTCCCGGCGCTTCGCGGGGCCTAAAAACACCATATCCGCCTTTGGTGTTGTCCGCTACGGCCGCAGGATTGACAGGCCCGCCCGGTATGGTCACGCCGGGTGCCGGCACCTGCGCCAACAGGTCTGGCGGAACGGCGAGGGGTTTCATGACCTGCGAATCCGCGTAGTCAGGACCCGTACTCGTGTGCAGAAAAGGGATATACGAACACCCCCCCAAACCCAGACTGGTTACCACGGCAAGTGCAACATAACGGCGCATGCAAAACTCCACTAAACGCGACAGAGCGCGACAAAAATCAAAGACAACGTGCTGCTCGCAGACTGCTGCGCAGACGCTCGTGATACCTCTCGGCCAGAGGGGTCAGGGGCAGGCGCAAGGCAGGCCCCAAGCGTCCCATCTCCTGCAAGGCCCATTTCACCGGAATCGGATTGGATTCTACGAATAAATCACGGTGCAGTCCCACCAACTGGGCATTGACCGCCCTGGCGGCCACAAAATCACCGGCCAGGGCCAGTCGACACATTTCGGCCATCAGGCGCGGAGCCACATTGGCCGTCACCGAAATGACTCCTCTGGCACCCAGAGACATGGCCGCAAGGGCTGCGGCATCATCTCCGGTATAGACTTCCACCTGATCACCGCAGAGCCGCAGGATTTCCGCCACCCGCTCGACCTTGCCGCTGGCTTCCTTGATACCTACCACACAGGCGCGGGGTGCCAGCCGCGCCACGGTTTCCGGCAGAATATCCCCGCCCGTCCGGCCCGGCACATTATAGAGGATCATGGGGAAATGGCAGGCTTCGGCAATGGCCGTATAATGCTGAAAAAGTCCTTCCTGAGTGGGCTTGTTGTAGTAGGGAGAGACCAGCAGAGCGGCGTCCGCCTTGGCTTCCATGGCGGCCTTGGTGAGGCTGATGGCTTCGTGGGTGGCATTGGCGCCGGTTCCGGCGATCACCGGCACTCGCCCCCGAACCTGTTCCACCACCGTGCGGATCACCGCAACATGTTCTTGCATTTCCAGGGTGGCAGACTCACCGGTGGTGCCTACCGCAACCAGGGCATGGGTGCCTTCACTGATGTGCCACTCTACCAAATCCCGTAAGGCATGATCATCCACGGCGCCATCTGCGCGCATGGGCGTCACCAAAGCTACCATACTGCCGTGAAACATGATTTTTATGCTCCCGCTCTTGCGCATTCCATTACTGCATGGGATGGTACTTGCCCAATAGGGTACTGGCAAGGTAAAGGATTAAAAACGGTGATTCTTACACGCTGACAGATGACCATGAGCGCTTCAACACGAATGATTATCCCCGCAGGGGCAGCGGTAGGTCTGCAGCGGTGCCCCATACCATAACAAACTGTTGATGGATATTGAGGAGGTAGAGTCTATTGGCTGACGCAGGCTGAGGCGATGGATCTGTCACGTTTTCTACGACCAGATGTGAAGGCGCTATGATTATGAAGTCACCTGAAAAATCTGGTGCTCCCAAGGGGGCTCGAACCCCTGTTACCGACGTGAGAGGCCAGTGTCCTAGACCGCTAGACGATGGGAGCAGTGTCGGGGATTATAAGGATCTGGCAAATAATGGCAAGTATAATCAGTCAACCAGCAAACTGCAGGATAGCCCAGAATTGCAGCGCCGTGCCCGCGATAACGCAAACATGCCAGATAGAATGAAAATATTTTCGCCGATCCAACAAAAAGAAAACAACCCCCACGGTATAAGCGGCACCGCCACCCAGTAATAGCCATAAAAACCAGCCGGGAGAGGCTCGATACAAGGGAAACACCGCCAACACCGCCAACCAGCCCATCACTAAATACAGGGCTAGAGACAGAGAATAAAAGCGCTTCCCGGTCAGTACCAGCAATAAAATGCCTGCCAAGGCCAGCACCCATTCCGCCACCAGAAGAACCATTCCCCAAACATCATGCAAAACCATCAGGGTTACGGGTGTATAGGTTCCGGCAATCAACAGATAAATGGCCGAACGATCCACCCACTGAAAAAAAAGCTTGGCATGCCCCTGGGGCATCAGGTGGTATATAGTGGATGCCCCATATAAAAGCACAATGGTGATCACAAATACCGAGATGCTGACAATGGCCAGAGCCTTGCTGTGCAGGGCTGCACCCACCAGCCAGAGAATAAATATCAGCAAAGCCCCTATGGCTCCGGCACCGTGCAGAAGTCCGTTAATCCATTCTTCGAGCCGAGTCTGATCTCTTTCTATTGATTGGTCCGACAATGTACACCTGCTGTTCGGGAGCTTGTGCTGCTAGTTATACCACTTGCCGGTGGAACAATCACCCGTAGTCAGACACCCATGATCGGAACACGCAAATGGGTTCCTGCTGGCTCTTCGCCATGGGCAAGGTTGTTGGCGAGGCGCAGCGCTTCCACACTGAGGCCATAAAGTCGCGCAACTTCCGTGAGGGTTTCATGCTGTCCCAAAACATGATTGGCCGAAGACCAGCAACTACCGGTTGGCGGTGCCTTGACAAAATGGGCTACGATGGCATCGTGCATACTCCGCGCCAGAATCTGCCTGAATTCTGGATCACGCAAACGCCGCTCTTCCTGCGGATTGGAGATGAACGCGGTCTCCACCAACATGGAGGGGACATCAGGAGCGCGCAACACCACAAAATTGGCATGTTGCACCGCCGCATTATGCAAGCCCTCCACCTCCGCAAGGCCACGAATCATCACATCCGCAGCAGCCGCCGCCGCATTCATGGCGGCCGTCTGGGTCATATTGATCAACACCTCATTGAGCATGGGATCCTGTCTACCTGCAGGCAACCTGGCCAATACAGGGTCTGCAGCATTTTGCGTTTTCGCCAGCCAGCGGGCAGCGGCATTGCTGGCGCCCTTCCCGGATAAAGCCCAGACCGTGGAGCCACGCACATCGGGATCAGGAAAAGCGTCGGCATGAATGGAAATAAACAAGTCGGCACGCCGCTGTAAACCTAGATGCATGCGCGACAGCAGGGGAATATAGTGATCGCTCTGCCGGGTCATCAGCACCTGAATCCCTGGTGTCCTGCGCAGATGTTGCGCCAGAATGAGACCCACAGCGAGGACGACATCCTTTTCCCGGGTACCGTGCACGCCCACAGCACCAGGATCATGGCCCCCATGACCGGGATCCAAACAAACCACGATGGGACGTTCAGGTGGAAAGACGCGTGCAACCCTACCGGCATCCGCCATTTTCCAGGTTCCCAGCAGGGCTCCACCCAGAGCTAATTGCTGAAGAAATTGGCGTCGATTAGCGTAAGCACCAGATGAATCATGCACAGCACGCTCCCCACCTATTTTGAAATCATCAGTTATTAGGGGTAATTTACTGTTTATTCAAAGGAAGTCAAGACAGGCGGCCGGGCGCATCCGGATTCTCTGTACAGATTCTGGACTAGACTCCCTGAGCGCCGAGCCAGCGCTGAATATCTGCAGCACCCATGGCACCACTGACGCGCGCTTGTTCTTTGCCGTTTTTGAACAGCAACATGCTGGGTATGGAGCGGATCTGGAAACGAGCGCCCAAAGACTGTTCTTCTTCCGTATTCACCTTGGCAAACAGCACACGGCCACGCAATGCGCGGGCGGCCTGTTCAAACTGGGGTGCCATACTTCGACAAGGACCACACCAGGGAGCCCAAAAATCCACCAGTACAGGCAGCTCATTTTTCTGGGTGTAAGTGCTGAAGTGCGCAGCATCCAGGTTGACGGGATGGTCCGGAAAAATTTCGGCATGGCACTTGCCGCATTTGGCATTATCCCCCAAGCGTTCTCGAGGAACACGATTCAGCCCTCCACAAGAAGGACACACCACCATCAACGCTGTCATATTCTCCTCCCATTTTCGCCCAAGTCACCGCTCTTGCAGCTCATCCCGAGGCGCAACCTGCAAAAGTGGATCCAGCGCCCCGCGATGATTCAAGACAGCCAGATCATCAGAACCGCCCACATGCTGACCATTGATGAAAATCTGCGGTACCGTGCGCCGTCCGTGGGCACGCTCCTGCATTTCCCGGCGCAAGGCCGGGTTGTGATCCACCCGGATGATTTGCGGATTGACGCCCTTACTACGCAGCAAAGCTTCCGCCCGGTGACAGTAAGGACAGGTTCCCGTAACGTACATCAACACATTGGCAGCAATTTTCATTTTTCGACCGGTAAACCGGCACTCCGCCAAGCACTGATACCACCCTTGAGACTGTATATTTTATCAAAACCGGCCTTTTTCAGACTGGCTGCCGCCCGGGCCGAACGCATCCCACTGGCGCACTGACAAATAACATGATGACCGCGATGTTTCTCAAGATCTTTCATGTACTTGGACAAATCCCCGAGAGGTATGTGCCGTGCGCCGGGGAGATGCCCCTTCGCCCATTCATTTTGTTCACGCACATCAATCACCACGGCTTCTTCATGATTGATGAGCTGCACGGCGGTCTTGGGGTCCACCTCGCTGATGCCTGCCGCCTTACGCGTCAGGGGGCCTTTGAAAATCATGATAACCAAAGCCACTGCGGCCAGCAAAAGCGGCCATTGTGCCTGAACAAAAGTGAGAATTTTAGCTTCCATGACTTATCGCCCACAGGCTCCTGAACCGGGCACACCCAGTTTCAACAAGATACGCTCCAGAGGGCAGAAACAGGTAAAACCACTTTGCAGCAAGTTGAGTCCGACGAAAAGCGTAAATACCAGGATCCACTCACTGACAAATATGGGACTGGCCGGTGCGCCCAGTACCACACTCACCAGGACAAAAAGACCGGCGACCACCCTTACCCAACGTTCTGTATTCATTTTTGTACAATCCTCTGCGTCTGCTCTTCAAGACGCCGCTGCCATAAAAAGTACAGCAGCGGAATCACCACCAATGTTAGGAGTGTGGAGGCGAAGGTGCCAAAAATCAAGGAAACGGCCAGGCCGCCAAATACAGGGTCAGTGACCATGATGGCCGAGCCAAACATGATGGCCAGTGCCGTCAGCAAAATCGGGCGAAAACGTACTGCCCCTGCCTGCAACACCGCTTCTTCAAGCCCAAAGCCCTGGCGGCGGTAATCAATGATAAAGTCAATCAACAACAGCGAGTTACGCACCACCACGCCGGCCAGGGCTATCACTCCGATCATTGAAGTGGCATTGAAAGGCGTATTGAGCAGCCAGTGACCGGGAAAAACGCCAATCAAGGTCATGGGAATCGCACCCATGACAATCACCGGCATCATGAAAGACTGGTAGTAGGCCACCAGCATCAGATAAATAAACACCAGAGCCACAATAAAAGCGGTACCCAAATCACGGAACACATCCAGAGTCAGACGCATATCCCCCCCCCAGAGAATCTGGTAATGGGTAATATCGTCGGGTTGAGCGGGAGTAAAACCCAGATTACCAGTGCTCAGATGGACACCATCCAGATGCTGACCATCCAGCCAGTGATTCAGGGTCAGGACGGCATAAACCGGGCTCGAACCAATCAGATCTCCGGTCACATACACCACTGGATGTTGGTCCCGGTCATCAATCGGTTTCGCCAGAGTGGTTTTCTGGATTTGTACGATACTCGACAGGGCCACCTGTTGACCCTGGCTGTTGCGGATATGGAGATCCAGAATCTGCTGCCGCCAGGCGCGGTCCTGGGGAGGAACCCGCAGGATAATATCTACCGGTTCCCGGGCGGAAGGATCGTGCAGGGCACCCAGTTTGGTACCCGCAATGTAATCATGCACCAGTTCGGCGACTTGTGCCGGGACTACGCCGGCAAGCATGGCCTTTTGCCGGTCCACATGAATCCGGTACTCGGGAACGGTAGCCGTTACCGAGTCATCCACATTGATCATATCGTAAACCTTGCGGAAACGTTGCTCTACCGTCCCGGCCAATTCCCGCAGCTTCTGGTAATTCGGACCATAGAGCTCGGCGACGACCTGGGCGCGCACCGGGGGTCCTGGCGGAACCTCAAAAATCTTGATGACGGTTCCCGGAAAACGACTGCGCACGACCCGCAAGGCCTTATACACTTCCACAGCCACCGTATGGGACATGGGGCGTTCATCACGGGGGACCAGATTGATCTGGATCTGGGCGTAATTACTGCCTTCACGCATCATGTCACCACGCACCAGTCCGGCAAAATCCACCGGCGCGGATCGCCCCAGATAGGTCTGGAAGTTTTCAATATAGCGATTGTGACTGAGGACATTGCCCACGGCTTCCGTCACCTGCCCCGTGGTATCCAGTGCGGTGCCCGCGGGGGTGTCCACCTGAATCATGAAATCACTGACATTGCCTTCGGGAAGCATTTTCAGGTTCACGCCCAGAGCGCTGAGAGGGCCGTTCATTCCCTGAGGACGGACAAATTGCCACAAGGGCATCAACATGGCCAACACCAGCAACACCACCACAATCAGGAAGAATATGTTGCGCCGTCTGGAGGACTTGAGCAGTGGCGTCACCACACGCAAGTAACCTCTTTGCAAGGCATCCGGGGAGGATTGGGGAACGTCCTCATGCTCCCGGGCATGCCCGGCCGAGGCATGGGCATCAGCGGCTCTCGCCGCTTTTTTGCGCAGAAAACGATAGGCACCCCAGGGCACCACCGTATAGGCCAGAAGTACCGAGGCGATCATGGCGATGGGCACAAAGATCGGGATCGGCAACATGAAAGGCCCCATCATGCCGGTCACAAAAGCCATCGGCACGAAGGCCAGAATGACCGCCAGGGTCGCAATGTTGGTGGGATTGCCGATTTCATTGGTCGCACGAATCACGCAGCGGGCAAAGTCATCCCTGGCACAACCATGCAAATGGCGGTGGATGTTTTCAATCACCACAATGCCACCATCCACCAGCAGGCCCAGGGATAAAATCAGGGCGAAAAGAGTAATGCGATTGATGGTCTGCCCAAGCAACCAGCCAATTCCCAACACCACTCCCAAAGTCAGGGGCACGGTCAAGATAACGATGCCCGCTTCCCGCCAGCCCAGGAAAATCAGCAGAATGATGGCTACTACCCCGATAGCGATACTGAGATGCTCAAACAAGGTACTCACGGCATCATCGGCACGGGCACCATAGTCTCGGGTTATGGACACATGGACTCCCTGAGGCAGGGCTTCCCGCTCCAGACGTCCCAGCTTGTCCTTGATGGCATCCGCTACCGTGACCGCATTGGTACCTGGACGTTTGGCCAGGGCAATGGTCACTGCCGACATGTTTGTTCCAGCCGGTAGGTGCATCCGGTTAGCTGGCCCTGCGGTAGTAAAGACAGCCGTATTGCTTTCTGCCGGGCCTTCCTCGATGCGAGCCACATTTTTCAGGAAAATGGGTTGGCCATCATGACTGCCGATGATCACATTGCCGACGCTTTGTGCAGAGCCCACCGCGCCATTGATCCGCAGGGGAATCTCATGATTGTCGTTCACCAGATTGCCGCCGGGGAGAATGACATTGTTCCCTTGGAGAGCCTGCTGGATATTTTTCAGACTGAGGCCGGCACTGGCGAGCTTGGATGGATTGAGCCATACATTGACTGCCTGCCTAGCTCCTCCGATCAGGGTGGCATTGGCGACGTCCGGTACATTCTGCAACTGATCCATCAGCCGAATACCTATCTGCCGCAGAACCAAAGGGGTCAGATGCGATGCACTCAAGGTCACCGTCATGATGGGTACGTCATTGATCCCTATGGACTTGACCAGAGGTTGCTCGGTACCTGGCGGCATTTTGTCCATATTGCGGCTGAGCTGGTTATACAACTCCAGCAGGCTTTTTTCTTCATTGGCCCCCACCTGGAATTCCACAGTGACAATGCCCATGTCATTCACAGAGTAGCCAAAAGTATGATGCACCCCAGGCAGGGAAGCCATCAGAGCTTCCAGAGGACGGATGACCAGATTGTGGATTTCCTCACTGTTGGAGCCGGGACGCATGACAAAGATTTCCGCCGCCGGAACCACAATTTCGGGGTTATACAGCCGGGGAGTCACCATCACCGCCAAAAGCCCGAAAAGGGCAATGGCAATCATGATGAGTACCGTAATTTTGGATTGATAGAAAGACTGGGCCAGACGGCCAGCCAGATTCATCTTTTGCGGCTGATCAGCCATGGGCTGCCCCGGCATTGATCTGATCGCCATTATTCACTGCGGCAAGATTGCCGGTCACCACTCTTTCACCCGCGCTCAAGCCGGAAAGGATTTCCACACCATGCGGTGTTTCCGGGCCCCTGCGTACCATGCGGTAGTGGGCAATACCGTGGGCATCCACCACGAAAACCCCCGGGATTCCGGCGCGATCCTGCAAGGCGCTGGCCGGAACCGTAATCACCTGACGAGCCGCCAGCGGCGCCTCGACCGTCACATAATTCCCTGCGTGCAGATGACTGTCTGCGGGCAAACTCAGCTTGACGGTGTGGGCATGGGTCATGGCATCCGCTGCACTCACCAAATCCAGTACCGTTGTGGGTATCCGTCGCCCCTCAGCCACCACATCCACGGTCTGGCCCATTTTTAGGCTTCGGAATAAGGCACTTCCTGCAGCAAAACGCACTTCCAGCCGGCTGGTATTGGCAAGGGTCAGCACGGGTTGTCCCGGCGAGGCCATATCCCCATTTTGCGCTTGTTTGTTGATGATGATCCCGGAAAAAGGCGCGGTCACCTGGGCATAACGCATCTGGGCTTGGGCACTGGCAATACCTGCACGGGCAGCAGCAGCACGCGCCTGTGCCATGGCGTAAGCGGATTTCACCTGATCCCACTGTTTTTCAGGAATCGCCTGCTGGGCGTAGAGCGCCTTGAAACGCTCATAATTGGAACGGGCATCGCTGAGACTGGATTGGGCTTCGGTCAGACCAGCCTGGGCCTGTTGCACCTGAGCCTGCACAACAGTCGGGTCCACCTCAAAGAGCAGTTGGCCGGCCTTGACCGCCTGCCCTTCGCGCAGGTCCAGATGGCGAATATAACCACTGAGTCGGGAACTGATCTGCACCTGGTGGGCAGCAATCACCGTACCGGGAATCTGGCTGTAGGCCGCCATATTCTTCCCGCCAATCTGCATGACCGGGGCATTCACGCGGTGATGTATGGCCGGGGTCTCGGGGGGAGATTTGCTGCAAGCAGCCAGACCGGCACTGGTCAGCACCATTATCGACACCAGTGCGGTGCGCTTCCAGATCATCATTGTTTCACTCCTTCCACGACGGACACCGGGGCCACGTCGACGATTTCTTGCGGATTCAGTTTGCCCATGGCCAGCAGCAACGCGCCGCGCTGGACGGCTTCAGCATAATAGGCCGAAACCAGTTCAGCCCGGGATTGATCCAGTTCAGCCTGGCCATGTAATAGTCCGGTAATGGTTTCGATCCCATTTTCATATCGCAGGCGCACCAGACGTTGCGACTCTTCCATTTGCCGCACCGCCAGCTGACGCATTTTGACGCGCAATGCTGCCTCCCGGGCGCTGCGCCAGGCTTCCGCCACCTGCAAACGCAATTTATCCTGGGCTTCCTGCAAAGTAGCCATCACCTGTTCGCGTTCGGCCTGGGCCCGGTCCATACCGCCGCCCCGAGCAAAATCCAGTACATTCCAGGTCACTTCACCACCTATGGTATAGGAGGGCGCCGCATTCCCCAGAGATCTGCCATTCCATTCCTGATTGGCCATGGCATTTACATGGGGCAAATAAGCAGCCCGGGCCACCTGGATACCATCCTGAGCGGCTTTCAGCTTGTGCTGCAGGGCGAGAATTCCGGCGTTGTCGGTGAGGGCCTCGCGCTGCAAATCCGTCAGAGGATTATCCGGCAATACGGGTTGCGCGGGCTTTCCTACGGAAAGGGTCTCACCTTCTGGCCAACCAATCAAAATGGACAGGTTTTCCAAGGCATTGGCGTGATCATTTTCGGCAGCCTGAAGGCCTAGCTGGGTTTTTTCCAGATTCACTTTGGCCGCCAACCAGTCACTTTTGACCAGCACCCCCTTATCGAGGAGCAGCTTGCTGGTTTTCACATAGGATTCCGCGGCCTTTTCCGCTTTTTTGGCCACCTCAATGGCACTATCAGCGGCAATGACACTGTCGTAAGCCTGGAGAACGGCAAAAGTCAGTTTTTGGCGGGCCAGGATATTACCGCTTTGGGCGGCTTCCAACATGGCATGGGCCTGACTCAGGCGCCCCCAGATTTCGCCCCCATTCCAGATGGGGATTTCCAACTGCAGTTTGGTGCCGTAATTGTGATAGCTACCCGGATGATCGAGACCAGCAGGCGCCAGATTCAGACTGTTGGGGTTACTGGGGTTGAACTGGCTGGCCCCAAAATCGTTGAAGGTAGCCTGGCGCTGAGACAACTTCATGCCAAAAACCGTCAGGGCATTATTGGACTGGATGGCAGAAAAGGAAGCTTTCAACTTCGGCAGCAAATGGCCCCGCGCCTCAGACACGGCACCTTTCGCTTCCGCTTGCCGCGCCTTGGCAGCGAGAATCCGCGGATTCTGCTTGAGGGCCAAAGTCACACACTGGTTAAAATCCAGGGCCATTGCGGGTGCAGCCATCAGTGATCCCACAAAGGCTGTCGTCAGAAGCACCAGGATTTTTTTACAGGGACCCTCAAACATACTTTATCTCCGCCACCCAAAGCCACATCCATTCTGTTCAGGAAAACAGTGTACATGGTTTTCCATAGGCGTCCTGCAATGCAGAAAGCGCAGGGAACGAAGCATATCAGAATATAAGCATATACCACAATATACATCTATCTGGCAGATGCTGATCCCCATCCTCCCGCCTTATGCCCAGTACTCAGCGATATTTCAGTGGATACCGCAGAACACGTCACTCATCATGGAAATCAGCCGCAAGGTGCGCGGATCACCGACTCGATAATAGACCTTGTTGGCATCCTTGCGCGCACGGAGGATATCTTTTTCTCGCAGGATCGCCAGATGCTGGGAGATGTTGCTCTGCGTGGTTCCCACTGCGGAGACGATATCCTGGACACTCATTTCGTCCGACCCCAAAACACACAGCACTTTCAGGCGCAGTGGGTGGGCCATAGCTTTCAGAGAACGCGAAGCCTGTTCGATGTCCTCTTCCCTCGTTGGTAACTCTTCCATATCCTTGCCTCTTGGTCCATTAACCATCTTATTGACTTTAATTTAGAAACTGTATTGCGAAGTCCTGCCTCCACCTTGCCTTTCACGCTGCAACCGCATAAAATCCACTCCAACGCGGGTGTAGTTCAATGGTAGAACCTGAGCTTCCCAAGCTCATGACGTGGGTTCGATTCCCATCACCCGCTCCATCATCAGCGAATGAGAATAACCCCATACAGCAATTTTAGAAACCCCCGGATCATAAGCAATCAATGATCATAAGCAATCAATATAGTGGCCGATCCAGGCTGGCCAATATGGCGTCTACCCGATCGCGCACCGCCGCGGTCATCTGAATGGGACGCCCCCACTCCCGCTGGGTTTCTCCAGGCATTTTGTTGGTCGCATCAAAACCCGTCTTACCGCCGAGACCGGCGACAGGCGAGGCAAAATCCAGATAATCTATGGGCGTGTTTTCAATAAGGGTGATATCCCGAACCGGATCCATCCGGGTCGTCATGGCCCAGATCACATCTTCCCAACTACGCACATTGATATCGTCATCCACCACAATAATGAATTTGGTATACATGAACTGGCGCAGAAATCCCCAAATACCAAACATGACACGCTTGGCATGCCCCGGATACCCTTTGCGGATGCTGACCACCGCCAGACGATAGGAACAACCTTCGGGGGGCAGATAAAAATCCACAATTTCCGGGAACTGCTTCTGCAGTAATGGCACAAACACTTCATTCAACGCCGCACCCAGAATGGCCGGTTCATCGGGAGGACGCCCAGTATAAGTGCTATGATAAATGGGGTTTTCACGATGGGTGATGGCTTCCACGGTAAACACAGGAAATTTCTGGGTTTCGTTGTAATACCCGGTATGGTCCCCAAAAGGGCCTTCTTCGGCCATATCATCGGGGTATATATGACCTTCCAGCACGATTTCTGCACGGGCAGGTACCTGAAGCGGGACGGTCAAGGCCTTGGCCAACTCGGTACGTCCACCCCGCAACAATCCGGCAAACTGATGTTCGGAAACCGTATCAGGAATCGGAATCACGGCAGCGAGAATGGTTGCCGGGTCAGCACCATATGCCACCGCCACGGGAAAAGGCTCACCCGGATGCTGTTTCTGAAATTCGCGCAGGTCCTGTGCCCCGCCCCGGTGCGCCAACCAGCGCATGATCACCCGGTTGCGACCAATGACCTGTTGCCGGTAAATGCCCATGTTGACCCGGCGCTTGTGCGGACCTTTGGTAATGGTCAAACCCCAGGTCATGAGCGGTGCGGCGTCTTCCGGCCAGCAGGTCTGTACCGGCAAGGCGGATAAATCCACTTCATCGCCGCGTAGTATCACTTCCTGACAAGGCGGATGGGCAACGATCGTCGGAGCCATGTACAGCACCTTGCGCAGGGTCGGCAATTTGTGCCACAAATCCCGTAACCCCCGGGGAGGGTCGGGCTCCTTGAGATAGGACAGTAATTGACCGATTTGCCGCAAGCCAGCCAGTGACTCGGCACCCATGCCCAGGGCTACTCTCTCCGTCGTGCCAAATAGATTGCCCAGCACCGGCATGGTAAAGCCGCTGACTTGCTGGAATAGCACTGCGGGGCCACCCGCCCGAAGGGTGCGATCACAAATTTCTGTCATCTCCAACTGCGGAGATACGGGCACCTGGAGAGCGCGCAGCAGGTCCCGTTTTTCCAGATCGGCAATAAAGGCGCGCAGGTCACGATAGCTCATGGGCGCATTGTAACCACAGCCACTCTAGTTTGTCCCCTCTCCGGGATCTTCACGAGCGACCACAAAGGCGCTGTCCGCCACTTCCAGGCTGGAGGTGGCACGAATATCAATGGCTTCGTGACCACTGATGTATTCATCGGCCAGGGTGCTCAGACAGGCCATTTCGTCTTCCGAAACGGCTTCGAATCCGGCAAATCCCAGATCTTCCAGGAGCACTCTTCCGCGCAGCTCCGCATCCATGGCACAGAGCAAGTCCGTCAGCATGTCCTGCTGCGGAAACAGGCGGGGGCCAATGCAAAAAGCATGAAAGGCAAAGGCATCATCCGACTGGTCGATAATGCGCAGACGCTCACGAATCAGCTTGCTGGCACTGAGGTACACCTCATCAAACAGGAAACCCAGGTCCGCCTGCCCCTGCAACAAGGCTTTCAGCACCCCCTGATAACTGCCGGTAAACACAAATTCCAGCCGCGCCCGGTCAATATCGGCCTTGTCCATCAGAAACAATCCGACCATATGGATCAAGGTGCCGGGATGTGCCGAGGCAATGCGAATACGTGCCGGAAAGTCCTGGGGAGCGTGCATCGGCCCTTCGGTTTTCCCGCACAAATACACTTCGTCAAAATGATTGCGGGGCTTGACGATGGGCCTGAATCCCAGTTTCTGCTGATACTGTACCCAATCGAAGGGGTTGGCGTAGACCAGATCAAAATGACCCGAGAGTACCGCCGCCCGACCCTTGTCAAAATCATCCTGGGGCTGGAAATGCATCACCTGACCCAGGTGACGTTGCAAATAGGTATTCATCAGAAACCAGCCCGGCAGATTTTTACCCGAATAGTTGGGGTCCACCGTAAAGTTCAGGGTGCTTTTACGTGCTGCCCATTCTTCGCTCATCAACGCATCGGCCTTAAATATCAAAATCGACAGGAATTTCGCCAAGAATATTCAGATGGATATTAAAAGGCGTCATGTATTTCATGGCGGTCATCATGGACCCCTTGAACTTGAGCTTACGCGTCATCAAGGCGGCCTTACCCGACACCGCACCAGAGAGGATTTTCTGCCAGTTGTCCATGCTCGTCCACATGATGAAGTCACGACGACGACCATCGGATGGCCCGGCATAGATGACTTTTCCGGCCTTGCAGAAGAGCATGACGTGGGGAATATCCGGCCGGCCTTCGATGTAATATTCCCAGGTCGCATTGAAGTTTTTCAGATCTTTCTGAATTTCCGGATGCGAATCCCATTGCTTGCCCACCAGACGGATCCATTCGGTACTCATGAATTTTGTCATGATTAAAAGCACCTCTAAGTCATGTATAAATGATCCATAATAATTTGTTTATATTCTATTTATCTATTTACTTTGTCTTATAGTTAGACGCTTTTCACACTTTCGCCAGTCGCCAGCAAAAATTGCACGATCATTCCCGAAAGCATCACGCCAAATAGTGCGGGCATATAGGAAATAGTTCCATTGACGGTTTTGGGTCGCCCTTGAGGGCCGGTGACCGGCTCGGGTGGGGCGGTCGGGCGGGGCGTTTCATCAGAAAATACCGTCAAAAAATCCAGACTGGCGCCATTCTTACGGAGCAAAGCCCGTACTTCACGCGCCAGCGGACATTTTTCGGTCTGATTCAATTTGGCCACCCGCACCCGTTGGGGGTCCAGACGATTTCCTGCCCCCATACTGGAAAAAACTTCCAGACCTAATTGCTGGGCAGACTGGATCAACAGCGCTTTCCAGGCAATGGCATCAATGCAATCGGCCACGAGTTCGGCACCACTTTCACGCAGAATCTGCTCCGCGTTGTCGGCGGTGATAAATTCCTGGCGGGCGACGACGGTACAGGCAGGGGAAATATCCCGGATACGTGCCGCCATCACCGCCACCTTGGGCTGATCCAGGGTCGAATGCAGTGCCACTACCTGACGGTTGATATTGGATGGGGAAACCACATCATGGTCCACCAGCGTGATTTTGCCGACGCCAGCACGGGCCAGATTTTCGGCCACATAGCCACCCACACCACCCACACCGGCAATCAATACATGGCGGCGGTGCAAATCGGCGGCAGCAGTTGCCCCCAACAGAATTTCACTACGTTCAAAAGGATCCGGCATTTAGGCATTTTCCTGAAAGCGAAAAAAAGCCAGCGTATTACGGGTGAGTCGTTCTGCCAACGCCGGGAATGGGATTTCGCGCAGATGGGCCAGGGCGCGGACAGTTTCCACCAGAAAAGCCGGCTCGTTGCGCTGCCCTCGAAAGGACCCGCCGGGCTGCCAGGGCGCATCGGTTTCTATCAATACCCGATCCAGGGGTAAAGACCGGATGGTGGCCTGCAGGCGCAGGGCCCGGGGATGGGTGAAGGCAGCGCCCAGCCCCAGGTAAAATCCGCTGTCCATCAGTCGCTGTGCCTGCACCAGGCTCCCGGAAAAGCTGTGCACCACCCCCCTCAGCCCCGGAAAACCACGCAGAATCAGGATCAGTTCTTCGAGAGTGCGGCGCGCATGCAAGATCACCGGCAAATTCAGCGCCAGCGCCAACTGCAACTGGCTTTTCAGACAAGCGACTTGCGCCCCATGATCAGGTGCGTTTTCCGAAAGATCCAGACCAATCTCACCCAGCGCCACGGCCTGTTCCAGCAAAACCGGCAATGCGTCAAGCCAACCGGAAGCGCAGGCATTCAGATATAAAGGATGCACCCCATAAGCCGGATAAAGCATGGTGTTCTGGGCACAAAGCTGCTGCAGGCGAGGCCAGAATGATGGGCTGTAGGCGGGTACCACCATTTTATGCACACCTGCAGCTTGGGCTCTCTGAATAACCTCCTGCCGATCCGGATCAAAGGCCGCATCATCCAGGTGACAGTGACTATCGATCAATTCAGGGAAACGCATTTTCCAGACAAAAACCTCAATCCATGACTTGCCGCCAGACCCATCTTGGTCTTAAATGACAGGATATGCTCAAATGCTGGAGAAATCATGCATAGCCTGACCGCCGATATTACCATCCTCGGCAATGGCCCTGTGGCGCACAGTCTGGCATTGGCCCTGGGTGAAATCGCTTTCAAGGTGCTCATTGCCGACACCTTTCCTCTGCAGCAAGCCCGCCCGGCAAATCATGACCGAACAGTGGCCCTCGCTCTGGGCAGTCGTCGCCTGCTCAGGCATCTGGGCGTGGAAATACCCCTGCGTGACGCCGCTGCCATCGAAACGGTGCAGATTACCCAGCAAGGCCTCACGGGCCAGGTTCGCCTGGAACACCAGTTGCTCGACGCTCCGGAACAGCGCCTGGGTGAAGTGACCGGGCTGAACACCTTGCAGGCCGCACTGGCGCTGCCCTTGGCCCAAAATCCCTCCATCCGGCAGCTGGCCACTGGTCCTCTGGAATCCCTGCAGTGGTTTCCTGATCGCCTGCAACTGGACTGGCCAGGCCTGCGGGTGGAAACGGCGCTGGCGGTGGTAGCCGATGGTGGTCATGGCGGACTCGCCCGTCTGGCGCCCTTGCAACGTCTGGGCTGGGATCATAACCGGCACGCCATTGTCGCCACCGTCACCCCCCGTGAGCCCCTGTCAGGCATCGCTTTCGAGCATTTTCAGGAAAGCGGGCCGCTGGCCTTTCTTCCCTTTGGTCAACAGCAGTTCTCCATAGTCTGGAGCCTGCGTCCAGGAGCGGCCAGTCAGGTCATGGATCTCCATGATGCGGCTTTTCTGGACGCCCTGAACCGCCAGCGGCCGCCCCATCTTCCGCCCCTGAGGGATACCAGTCCACGCAGTGTGTATCCTCTGTTTTTCCAGCGTCTTTGGGCAGAACCCAGCCAACGTCTGGCCCTGGTGGGCAATGCTGCCCAGACCCTGCACCCCCTCGCAGGTCAGGGTTACAATTTGGGTCTGCGGGATGTCATCACTCTCGCGGCGCTGCTCCGGGAGGCCGCCGCTACTGGTCAGGATCCGGGCAGCAGACGCTTGCTGGAAGATTACAGTCGTATTCGCCGTCGCGATCGGCTGGAAACCATCGCTTTTACCGAGGCCATGAATCGCCTGTTCAGTAATCCACGTTTCCCCCTGCGCCTAGCTCGCGCTGCTGCATTGGCCCTGCTGGAGCAAAGCACCTTTGCCAAACGCGAGCTTGCGGCCCGGCTGGCCGGCATTCGCCTGCCCGCCGGAAGTGTCATTCCCGACTTGCAAGGAACGCCTGCCCATGTCCGCTGATCCCCATTATGATCTGATCATTTCCGGCGCCGGCATGGTGGGAGCCAGTCTGGCCCTTGCGGTCAGGCAGACAGGACTGCGGGTCGCTATTTTCGAAAAACGTCCACAAGCCCTTTGTGCCATGCCCGATGCCTATGAACGCGCCAGCCTGGTTGCTGCCGGTTCCGGACGCTTTTTGCAGAAAATCGGCATCGATGTGGCGACATTGGGTAGCACCGTGGAAAGGATGCGCGTCTGGGACGCCGAAACAACAGGCAGTATCCATCTGGATGCGGAAGAAGCGGGAGAGGCTTTTCTCGGTCACATTCTCGAAAACCGTCGCCTGGAACAAGCGCTTCATGCCGCTTTTGCCGATCAAGGGGTGGATGTTTTTTACGGACGAGAAATCCGTGCGGCCTGGGCCGACCAGGAGCAGATACACATCAGCGCAAGCGGGAATGGCGACTCCAGGAATGGTGAATCTGGCGATCGTGCCTATCGCAGCGCCCTCCTCGCCATTGCCGAGGGTCGCCAGTCGGTACTCCGCAAGCAGCTCATCCAGGCTCCGATTTTTCATGAAGCCTACGGTCAGGATGCCATCACCGCGACCGTGTGGATGGAAAAACCCCATCGCAACATCGCCTATCAGCGTTTTCTGCCTACGGGTCCCCTGGCGGTCCTGCCCTTTAGGCATGACAGCGCCGGGCATCCCCGGGCTTCCATCGTCTGGAGCGCCAGACATACCCTGGCACGGCGGCTGATGCAGATGGACGATGCCGCATTTTTAGCAGCACTCCATCAGGCCTTTGGACCCCAGCTGGGGCATTTTGTACGTATCGGCAAGCGCAACAGTTATCCACTGTCCGGCCTGCACAGCAGCCGCTATATAGGTGATCGCTGCGTGATTCTGGGAGACAGTGCCCATGGTGTGCATCCATTGGCTGGCCTCGGGGTCAATCTGGGCTTCAGGGATGTCCAGGCGCTGACCGAAAGCATTCAGGAAGCACGGTCGCGGCACGAGGACTGGGGAGGCAGTTCAGCATTGCGCCGCTACCAAAGAGCGCGACGTCCTGATAATCTGGCCAATGTCATGGCCTGTGGCACACTCAGTCATCTGTTTTCCAATCGCAGTCGAGGGCTGTCCCGCTTGCGCGACATGGGGTTGCTGGGAACGGGGTTGTTGCCACCGGTCAAACGCTTTCTTATCCGTCAGGCCATGGGCCTTCAAGGAGACTACCATGCAACACCGCATCGCTGATGATATTGCTGCCGCCTTTGGAGACGCAATTGCCCGCCTGGGTACCGTCAAGGAAGATGTGGACAAACAGGCCAGGGCCATCCTCTCCAATACTCTGGATCGCCTGGATCTGGTTACCCGTGATGAGTTTGATGTCCAGCAGGAACTGCTTTCCCGACTGGCGGCCCGCATTGCCGCCCTGGAAGCCCGCCTGGACGCAATGGCTCCAAAGACCGCCCTCGACGAAAATTCCGACAAGGGCTAAACCTTGCCGCTGGCGCTGGTCCAGAGCCGTGCGCTCACCGGCGTGCATGCCGCTGCAGTCGCCGTAGAGTGTGACTTGGGTCCAGGCCTGCCCACTTTTGCCGTAGTCGGGCTGGCTGAAACCGCCGTCAAGGAATCCCGGGACCGGGTGCGCTCCGCCATCCAGAATAGTGGCTTTGAGTTTCCGGCCCGCCGTATGGTCGTCAATCTGGCTCCTGCCGACCTGCCCAAGGATGGTGGACGCTTTGATCTGCCCATTGCCATCGGCATTCTCGCCGCCAGTGGGCAAGTTCCGTTAAAAGCCCTGGAAAATCTGGAAATGATCGGCGAACTGGCCCTGGATGGCAGCTTGCGGCCAGTTACCGGAGCCCTCTCCAGCAGCCTGGCCGCTGGAAGTGCAGGTCGCGCTCTGCTGCTTCCCGTCGGCAACGCCGTTGAGGCCGCTTTGGCACGATCGGCCCCGGTTTTTGCCTGCCGGAATCTCGCCGAAGCCGTGGCGCATTTGCGCGGAACCCAGAAACTTGCGGAAACAACGCCTCATGACAGCATCTCCGCAGACACTGTCCCTTATCCGGACTTGCGGGACGTGCGCGGTCAGGAGACAGCCAAGCGGGCGCTAATCATTGCCGCGGTAGGTGGTCATCACATTCTGCTCTCCGGCCCCCCCGGTACCGGCAAAAGCATGCTGGCCATGCGGTTGCCGGGGCTGCTGCCGCCCCTGCGTCGGAGCGAAGCCCTGGAAGTCGCCGCCATCCACAGCCTGCAAAGCGGTGGGTTTGATGTGCAACGCTGGGGACAACGGCCCTTTCGTTCACCCCATCACAGTGCCTCTTCGGTGGCATTGGTGGGTGGAGGCTGTGACTTCCACCAATTAAAGCTACATTCTGACAATAGCTGCTACAACACAGACATTCTCGCTCAGACCGTGGGGCCTTTTGGTGGATCATGGAAAAAATTCCCCTAGAAAAAGCCCACGCCCCGGTTTTCATAGACATAGGCAATCTGACTGACAGACGCTTTATGGTCTGGTGGTATGGGGTGCTGTCGCCCAACCGCTCCGACAAATACCAGCCAAAAGTGACTGTCCTGTTTCGCGAAATCGATGGCGAAGGGATTTTACTGAATAATTTTCAATGCAAGCGCGTTAACGTCACCAGCCTAGGGTTTATGCGCATAGGAACTGTATGGCACGACGGCAAACTGGTCGCCAGAGCCAGTTACACCACCAAGATACTTGACGTCAATTTTTCACCAGCCGGATGGCACTACTCTTCCATAGGTAAAAACGCCATATCAGATGAGCGTAGACTCATTCCCCGTGATATGTACCCCATATTCACGGGTTGTCCCAATGCGATGGCTGACAGTTGGCTGCTCCACTTCTCTACAGAGGATGAAAATACATCATCGCTTCTGATTCCTTGTATGGAGTTTTTCTCCCGCTGCTATGGATTTTCCGAAACAGTCAAACGTATATTAGTGACCTTGCCTTGGAGTGCTGCTGAACGGCGATTTTTTGCCACACCATCTGAACCATTGCCATCCAACCCGGGAACATGGGCAATTTGTCTGGGCCGAGACATGCTTGACGACGATGCCCTTTTCCTCGCACACCTGAAATACGATTCCTATGCGCGTAACCAAGCAAAGCAAATTTGGTCTCAGGCAGAAAGCATGTCGGGCACCAAACCTATTTTCCTGAAAGTGTCGCCATGGAATCAGGGGCTAGGCAAGATCCGCGTAGCTGGGATCAACATTCCAAAAACAAAAACATTCCTAGCTCTGAACATACTCGGCATGTCTCCACCGAAGAGCCCAAATATCTTATATGATCGTGCGAACACAAATAAAACTGGAGAAGCGGACGAAGAAACGATAAATGGATCGGCATGGACAGGCGCTGTACGCGTGACCTGTACTTTGGTCCCAGAAGGGTTGTCACTGACCGAAGATGAAGCGCCCGATCAAGGAACAGGGGCTGTAGACCTGGATGAATCGAAATGGGAGTGGCTTGGGAGATCGCCCGTATTAATCCCTATCAGGCGATCGCGCACGCAAAGCACGAGGGATGGAAAGGCAATTATCAGCCCAGCCTTCAATTCGGCAGTCTCTGCCGGTGAACCCCATGGTACAGGCAAGGACACTGGACGTGCGTCTATCCACGAGCCGATCCAGCTAGAATCAAGTGGTGCTTTATTAGATATGTGGGAAGCTCTCCGCCGACTAGCCAAACAATATAGTGAGAATATCTTTGACATCGGATTTTATACGTTAAAAAATGGCGCGCAGAGTGGTGTGAGACCATTAATGATACCCTTCCCATCACTCAACAAGGGGAACAAGGGCTATACTTGGTCAATCATTGATACCACACCGAAGCGCCAACGTGGTGTCTCGGTTATATGGATTCGATCCAGCGTAGGTTATGTGTTCATAATAGAGATAGAACGACGCACATGGACAGAGACTCAATCCGATGGAACTACGAAAAACATAGAAGATTCATTTAGTGGTCTGGTTTTCCGACTCGATAAAGAAAAGGAAATAGGTAAATGGATCACATTAGTCATGCAGAATCTTCCGCTAACTAATGGGGTGTTTAGCACAGGCTTGCTAAAATCCTGCCCAGGACAGGCTTGGACGTTCCCGCATAGGAATTCAAAAAGTAACAAAGTGGCTTGCGAATCAGCAGCACGGAATGCGTTGAAAAAGGTAGGAGTGGTACTATACTGAACTTTAGGGCGTATTCCGGGGAGACAACAAGACCGCCTGTATGCGCGAGTCATCTGCGTCCAGGACATCCGGCCCGCACGGACGTCTTGGTAGCGCTGCAGGTACTGGGTGGGTGCCATGAGCATGAGGGGTGCGTGACCACATCGGACTAGGCTCTAGGTAGACGAGTGGTTGCCTTGGGTGCAAATATCCATTGGCAGCCTCAAGACTTCATTTCCTTTGAGCGCGTTGCACGGAGTGTCTGGGAAACATCTGCCTGCATGGAGCATGTAGTCGTCCGATTCGCAGTTGAAAAAAGTTAAGAGGGAGGCATGAAGCGTTTTCAGGGTATTCCTTCAGTAAATGAAGAGGGGGGCTTTATTATTTCTGCGAATACGTTGCAGTCAAACCCCGACGGCGTTTTTATGCTCGTCAGCTTTGATGTCTCGAAGTTTATGGACAATTTGTATCAGAGGTTGGGGATTTCTTTTACTGAAGAAATCGCCAGTTCTGTAATAAAAAGAAGAGCTGAATACCTCGCGGGACGGTATGTGGCAAAACTCGCACTGGAGAGGCTCGGTTTCTTTAAATGTGACATCGAATCGGATGAACGGCGATGCCCGCTTTGGCCCATAGGTATCGTCGGCTCAATAAGTCATGCGAAAAACAAGGCACTTTGCGCCGTTTGGCGCACCACGCATACCGATACTATTGGCATAGATATCGAGTACTGGATTGCACCATATATCTGTAGCGCACTGGAAGCGCAGGCAGCGGACCGCACGGAGTGCGATCTGCTTGCGGCGTGCGGACTAACCTACCATAAGGCGCTCACGCTGTTATTTTCAGCAAAGGAGAGTGTGTTTAAGGCACTTTATCCAAAAGTCGGTTACTATTTCGACTTTTCGGCAATACGACTGGCGGCAATTGATACCGAAGCGCACATGCTAATCTTTGTTGTCAATCGAATGCTGGGACCTTATCGCAAGGGTTTCGCGTTGTCAGCAGCATACAAGATATTCACGGGAGGGGTGATAGTGCTCGTTCGAATTGGCAATTAGACTAATTATAGCCCAGATGTGGTGGCTTCTCTTCCCCCACGCAAGTCCCAGCAACCCTTAGGATCTTCTGGAACTTGTGGAGGATTTGGTGGATTAAGAGCCGTTCCTACCATGCATATCCAGTTGTCCCTCAAGCCCACTTTACCTTTAACGATTAATATCGTAACACAGCCTTTCGGGTCCCGCAATAAACTCCAAGAGGCTGCCTAATCAGGTTAAGACACAGAGAACTGTTCAGATAAAACCATCTCGAAAGCTGCCAGTAAACCAAAGCAGTCGCTTTCGGAACCAATGGTGATTCGCAGGAAGTTTTGGATACGCGGCCCATTGAGATGCCTGACCAGCACTCTGTGTCGGCGCAAACCAGTCATGAGTTGCGAAGCGGTATAAGTTGGATGGGTTACAAAGATAAAGTTTGTTGACGACGGTAACACGGTCAGCCCCAGATGTCGAAGCTCTTCTGATATCCATTGGCGTAGTCGCACGATCTCAGCAATGGTGCCGGTGAAGTAACTCTGGTCACCCAGCGATGCGATTGCCGCTACAATCGAAAGCGACGTCAAAGGGTACGAGTTAAAGCTGTTTTTGACCAAATCTAAACCCGCGATCAGCTCTGAGTTCCCCAGCGCATAGCCGACGCGGATGCCTGCCAAACTACGTGACTTGGAGAAGGTCCGAACTATCAGGAGGTTCGGATAACGATCCAGTAATGGGATTACAGTAGCGCCACTAAAATCCGCATATGCCTCGTCAACGATTACAACTTGATTTGGGTGCAACGTCAGCAGATATTCTATCTCAGCGTTGCTGATGGCATGCCCGGTCGGTGCATTGGGGTTTGCTAAAATGACACCCCCACAAAGTGCTCCATAATCGCGAACGTTGATGCGATAGTTCGCGTCAAGTGGAAGCTCCATATAATCAATATCATATAGCAAACAAAAAGTTTTATAGAAAGAGTAACTGATGTCCGGCATCAAGATCGGCAGGTCATGCCTAAGTAGTGCGCAAAACGCATGGGCGAGCACTTCGTCAGACCCGTTCCCAACAAAGACGCTATCGATCTCGACACCATGATAATGCGCAAGCGCCTCGCGCAGAGCTGTGGAATCAGGGTCAGGATAGAGCCTTAACCTGTCGCCTGGCCACACTCGTAGCGCTTCAATGACCGCGGGCGAGGGACCAAATGGGTTTTCGTTGGTATTCAACTTGACCAAGCCCACCTGATTAGACTGCTCACCCGGAATATATGGGACCAAATCAGCCAACGCCGGGCTCCAATACGTACTCATTCACTCCTCCATGTCCAACAGCATTTTCAGAGCAGCCTTAAAAACATAGCATCTAGCGTTTACTATCAGCATTACATTCATATTGTCACCTTTGGCCCCCATTTTGACGAGGCACTCCGCAGATTGAGGAGCGATGTAGTCATTTTAGCGTCTCTGAGAGCATCCACCCATTCTCCACCTCAATTGTGAACAGCATGCTTGGTACTAGCGAAGGCGTAGTGCATGAAAATATACTACAATCAGCACGGACCGGCCATACTCACTGCTGAATTTCGTCGGATATTTGACAATCGCCCTGATCCTCTTTACGTCTGTGTCGTTCGGCCTCGTGCCAAGTTCTGTCGGCAATACACTTCATTGCCTGATAAATCGGCATCGCTCGTTCGATCATTCGATGGACACGGTCTGGCAGGACAGAAGCGTTCTTCTGCGCCTCCAGCATGAGGCCATTACTATACTGCGCCTCGTCGTGCCAACCTTCCCACGATTTCCAAGCTGGAATGACCTTTGGCTCCCAACTCAGACTATGCGGCAGGAATGCTACGCCAATGCTGCTACAATATTCCTTCAGCATCGTCACTGGGTTTCGGAGAAGGTCGTCTGCATCAAATACGATCACAGCCTCAGGTTGCAGGCGCGACGATTCCTCATATATCTCGTAGAGCGACTCATAGCCAGCTTCAATCCAGTCGAAATCCGGCAGTTTCTTATACATGGACGCGAGCGACTTCTCAGGATGGCGGATGAGGAAGGTACTGATGATCTGTGAAAGAAACTTGCTTCGTAACGGCGTCCGCATGTGAAACGCGAGTTCTTTGACAAAGCACGGTTTCCCGTTTGCTCGACCCACCCGCTCAATATCGTCCCAGATTTCCTTGAAAGTGTACCCTGCTTGCACGGGCTGATCGGCGAACCTTGCATGCCCCCTTTCTCCTCCGAAGAAAAAAGCTTGCGAAAATGGCTCATGAATAACGTTGAAGTCCCCCCGCTCGATGAAGATTCGTTCGAAGGCGGTGGAGATCGACCGTGGATGCGCCCAGAGAAAGATTGGGTTTGATGTTATTTTCATACCAATTCCGCTAAACGCAGGTGGTTTTTTTCTGGCTGTGCCATGCTTTAAAACACCTTTTAACCAAAAATAGGAAATCCCCCGGCTCTGCCGGGGTGACAGTAGATGTTTGACATATAGTGGCGTCCATCGGAGAACCGACGTTGTGAGCCGCCAAGCACACGATGAAGGAGAAACCGATGGAAGAAGGATTGAGCCTAAGGCACAGCAAGTGGGAGTGCAAATATCACATAGTATTTATTCCGAAGTGCCGACGTAGGGTGTTGTACGGTCAGTTACGGAATGATCTTGGGGAGGTATTTCGGGCTTTGGCCCGGCATAAGGAAAGCCGGATAGAAGAAGGGCATCTGATGGTAGACCATGTTCATATGCTGATTTCGATACCGCCGAAGTACGCAGTATCCAGTGTGGTGGGTTACATCAAGGGCAAGAGCGCGATCCATATAGCGCGGACTTACGGTGAACGGAAGCGTAATTTCGTGGGCCAGTATTTTTGGGCGCGTGGGTATTTTGTATCGACGGTGGGTAGAGATGAGGCGATGATTCGAGATTATATTCGCCATCAGGAAAAAGAGGATGAACGAGTAGATCAGTTGAACATATGGAGCTGATCCGGGCCACCCAGTGGTGGCGCCAAAACTGAGGGGCCGCGTTAGCGTCCCCGTTTTAAGCCGCTTTGAGCGGCTCACGAACTAAAGCTCCCGGCTTTGCCGGGAGATATTTACTATACTCCTTTGGCGTGTCACCTCGCGTAAATAACATTGAATTGCCCAGCATCTGTTTGGCCTTATCGTTCGGAAATACGCCAGTTGCGTATCTTGGCAGGCGCAGCAAGTTGTCGAACAGAGTGCCGTGACAATTGATGGGATCTAAGAATACCGAGACCAGCGGTCCGAGCGTCTTGGCCGCAAGCTCAGTGTTCAAGATGTGTAACCAGTTTTCATAGCTAATCATCTCGATTTTGTGGCCCGATTCATTAACCCATTCGGCAAGATCCTTGAGATGCACCGTCCTTTCGTCCAGAATATGGTAGAAGTCTGCAGGAGCAACCAATGCAAGCCGCGCCATAGCGTCCGCAGCGTTTCGGACCATCGTGAAGTCCATTGAGTAATCGATATCGGGAGCTTTTCCTGTCAGAGCAATTAGCTTCAGCAAGCGGACATAGAGATCTTGTTCGTGATGCCGCATCGTTTGCGTGTTGCCCCAAAGTCGTGCAGGTCTAAAAATCTTAACGTCTAAACCTTGGCTCTTGACGTCCATCACGATCTGTTCGGAAACCCACTTGCTCTGTGCGTAGCCACCGAATAGACCTCGACTGTAATGTGAAGAAGATGACTCGCCTGAACTCCCTGTGGCGGCTTGCGTTGAAAAGAAAACCGCTAGGGTCGAGATGTAATTGAATTTCTTTATTCGCCCTGCGGCCGCAAACCGAAGAATCTGCGCCGTCCCTTTTACATTGGTGGGCGCGAGCTGCTCGTAACTCTTGATGAAGTCCACGTCTGCGGCGCAGTGGAAGATAGCATCGATGCTGTGTGAAAGCCGTCGAAATTCGTGGCGCGACAAACCGAAGTCCACGTCCGTGATATCCCCGACGACAATCTCAATACCTTCTTCCCGGACATTCAAGGGAATGTCGTATTTGTCTAAGGTGCGCTGTAGGCGCATGACAACTGATAATTCGGCATCCGACCGGACTAGACATGTCACCTCGACGCCAAGACGAACTAAGCTTGCTAGCAGGTGCACACCCAGGAATCCGGTCGCGCCAGTCAAGAGAAAGTGGTGAGTTGGGTTCTCGCTGCGACTTTCCTGTCGGACAATTGAAAGACAAGGAGCAGCGGGCTTAACATAGATCGAAAGATCGCCGCTTTCACAAGCTTGTTCCGATCTGGCTACAGAGGCTTTGGTAACTCCTGCTTGTAGCAGCTGTGCTGTCCAGCGGATAGTACCGCGCCCATCCAGAAACATGTGGTAGGGTATTCTGCAATGCCACTGCTGAGCGACTCGGTGAAGAATTTGTTGCGCTTCAATAGAGCTTCCGCCACCTGCGTGAAACTCCGTGTCAATTGAAAACCCGATTGCCAGATCTTTCGGCAACACGTCAAACCAGACATCCCAAAGCGCGGCCTCTATTTCGTTACATCCGGACGGCGGATGATGCGTCGTGTCAGATGTTGGCATTGGCAGCCTTTTGATATCTACCTTGCCGTTGATATTCATTGGTATTTCATCCAGTTCGATGATGAACGAAGGGATGCTATATGCTGGTAATCGTCTGAGAATCGCATCCTTGACATATTGCGCGATGGACTCGCGTGACAGGCGGTTTCGAGTCCAACGCATTACCAAATAGGCGATCAGATAGGTGCGTGCAGCGGTCCGCCATGGGCGAACCAGACATTCGGTGACCTCGGGAATGGTTGTAATCGCCTCCCTAACTTCTGCACACTCAATGCGAAAACCGTTGATCTTGATCTGGTCGTCTAAGCGTTCCACCCACTCCAACTCGTTATTCGGCAATAGGCGACATTTGTCTCCAGTTCGATATGCTTTACCGATAGTTGGTAAGTCAACGAATTTTTGTGCGTTTAGCGCAGCATCACCGATATACCCTAGGCGGGTCAGCGATGCGCCGCCGATATACAACTCCCCTACATCGCCTTTTGGTACGGGGGCATATTTCTCATCCAGCACCTCCGCAAGGATTCCATAGGTAGGGTGACCGATAGAGACTGGCTCATCCGCTCCGATGACTCCGCCAGGGTAGAGACGCTTAGTTGCGCAGACCGTCGCCTCGGTTGGGCCATAAGCGTTAATTAACAACCGGCCCACCCCCCAAGTTCGAATGAGTTGGCGACTCGGCGCTTCTCCGGCCAAGACAATGGTATTCAGGTCAGGCAGTGGTGGTGGCACGCCGATCGCACTCAGCAATGTAGGCGTCACGACTGCATAGCTGATCCGACGCTCTGCCAACATATGGCAAAAGGCCGAAAGTTCGAGTTCTTCTGCGCTGGTGATATACAAGGTGGCACCGGTTGCTAATGCGCCGACGATGTCGCGGATTGACGCATCAAATCCGAAGGACATGCACAGCGCAATCCGATCGCTGCATTTGATCTCTCCACTGCGAACATGCTCCATGACCATGTTCGTCACGTTGCCGTGATCGATCTGCACACCTTTGGGATAGCCCGTAGTGCCCGAGGTAAAAATGACATAGGCCCGATTACATTCTCCGACCTCGCTTCCGATCGGGGCCTCACTGGCCGACTCATGAACGCTTTCCGTAAAGCAACGCTCAATGTTGATGAGACTTGCCAGATCGACGAACTTTTCGGCAGTAGTATCATCGATGATCGCGATTGACGCTCCGCTGGTGTCGAGCACATATCTGATTCGCTCTACCGGGGCCATGTTATCCACGGGTATGTAACAACCGCCTAGTTCCCATATCGCCAATAGCGTTAAGACCCAATTTGTAGACCGTTGGAGGCAGACGGCAACCGCCGAGTCCCTGTCGACTCCCGCAACACGCAATACGTCGGCTAGGTTCCTAGCTCGCACGAACAGTTCCTGGTAAGTGAAACTACGATCTGCGTCGAATATGGCGACCTTGTCGGGATAGCGTGTCACAGCTGCGTCGAAAAGAATGAAATGGTTATTTTTCTGCCACGTCAATCCCGAGATACGTGCGCTGGATTCAGCAACGTCGGTTAGCATTGACATGGAGTCTTCCGTTGTGTTTCTACCGATGCTTGATCTGCACCGCTTCCAGCCCATACTGGACCAACGAAAGCGTCCAAGGTGAGCCTCCGACCATTAGCATTGCAGCACTCCAACCAGATCAATGGCCGGCGACATGGCATATCGGGGCGAGAATCATTGGAAATCCAGACGGAAGATTCCAACAGTTGGGTAGTATTGTTTACGGTGGGGAGCCTCTGACGCAATACAAAACTCCTCGCAGAACTAGGGCAGGAAAGAACGTTCGACGCCGATGCTTCTCCTGTAGGCCAACGTCCGATGGGAGCAGTGTGACAGAGCATATTTGCATTATCCCTCACAACGATCTCCTGTCAAGGTAAAGCCTTGTCCAACGACACATGAGTCTGAACGGGATAGCGTGTTTCCACGCTGAGATGGGTTTGAAAGCGGACTGGAGTCTGGGATTATCCGGAGATGATCGTGACTCTACATACCGACAAGCTCAGCACCCTGGAGCAACTACGTGCCTTCGCCAACGGTACCCAGGCCAGATCCTTCCAAGCGTCCAGCCGCCAGGAAGTCTATGACTGTATCGCCGACTGTCCGACGAGCAGACCGAGCTCCAGCTCATGGGTCGCCGCAGTTTCCAACACTTCTGTGGTCTGGAGCAATCCGCGAACATTCTGGACCGCACGACCATCTGGAACTTTGAGAACCGCGTCGACGCGGACGATGTGGCGGCACTGTTCGCTGAACTGGATCGACAGATCCGTGCCCAGAGTCTGGAAGCCCACGCGGGGCAAATCATGATGCGGCCTTGGTGCCCGCTCCCAAGCAGCACTTCACCAAGGGGGATAAAGAGATCCTAGAGCAGAACGCCGTCCCGGCGGACTGGCGTCCGGCCAAACGGCGGCAGAAGGATCGGGATGCCAGTTGGACCAGGAAGCACGGGAAAAGCCATCACGGCCACAAGGTTACGGTGAGCGTGGACCGCAAGCACAAGCTGGTTCGCAACCGGATGCCGATACGGCCAGGGTCCACGACTCTCAGCATCTGGCATGGAGGCGGTCCTGGACGAGTGGAATACCAGTGAACGAGGGCAACCAGTACGACTTACCTGAAAAGTACAAAACCACACCCTCGCCATCAGCCTTCAGCATCTTCAGGTCCACCCCTCGCCCCACCTTCCTCGGCAATCCATGAAAATACGCCAACCCCACCGACACCCACCGGCGCAGAAATTCCTCTCCCTCCCCACTTTCACGCATCATCGCCAGCATTTCCTGCTCTAATTTTCGCTGACGGACCTTTTGGGCGGCACCATCTTTGACTTTAGGCACCACAACATCCGCCGAATGCACCTCACGCAAATATCGCACAAAACCCGATAAAGCTGCTCGTTGACCCGGCACCTTAGCCAAATAAACTTCCACCGTATTCTGGTCTGGCTTCTTCAGTCCCATTTTCTGGTTCTCCAGCAACAGGGCTTTCGCAGGTACCATGGCAAGGCGCGCGGAGCGCAAACTCAGCTTTCCAGCCTTTACCTCTACCAAAAGTGTGTCGTGGTAGCCTTTCAGTATCCGTAATCCTGCCGGATCGCCTTCCAGCGCTTTTAGCATACCAGCAATTTGCCGTTTCTCGGAATCCTCTGCCTGCACAGCAACATCTTTGACCACCAACCCAACTTCCTGCATCCATCGCATGGGAAGCCGCACTCTGCGTAGCCCTTCAGCGCCAAAGTGAGCAACCAAACGGTTATAGTTGGGGATAGCCTCCCAAACTTTCTCGATCTCCAGAAAAAAGGATAGATAGCGGTTCACGGAAATGGCCGCCTTGTTATCCCCGACAGTGACGGCCAACCATGCACCAAATCCCTCAAAATGATCCGCCATAACCCGCACAGAAAAAGCTGCCCGATTCATAGATATCCGCGTTCTCATGAGGCATCGCCAATAGCAGGACTCACACTGAGCACCTCTGCCAGCCGGCATAGATTGTCCACATTCATGGCAGAGGATCATTCCGCCATCAAGACATACTTTGCACAAGCGCCGCCCATCGTCGGTCACCACCAAAAGTCTATGGTGGTGGCAGGCATGGCAGTTTCCGTGATCGGCATGGGCGCATTTTGGGCAAAGCCGTAGATTATGATTGAACCGAGATACCCGCGTTAGCCTTCTCGACAACTCGCCACAAAGCTCACAGGCCTCAGCCTCCCTAAAATAATTCGCACAGGAATTACATACAGGGCCAGAGCGCGTCACCCGTCCCACTCGGAAGTCTGTCTTTCCACACCGGATGCAGGGCCGGGCCACCGCACAGCGACGACACACAGCAGCCATATCCCTGCGCGGCAACCGTGCGTAGTTCCCACACTTCGGACAAAGTCGGCGCTTAAATTCTCGTGCGTAGCATGTGGAACAATACTTATGGCCGTGATAAACCCGCGTTATTTTTCTGCCTCGCTTGCCACATTCGTCGCAAATCACCTCAGCCGAAGGCGTCACCACCATATCCATCATCGCAGCGACATCTCCAGCTTGCGCTGTAATCGCTGCCACATGCGCATTACTTCGTGACGCGGCCGGGGTTGGCCAGGTTCGCGTATTGCCTGCTTTCTGTACCCTCTGGCGTTATCAGGCAGTTGCGCGAAAACCTCAGCGAACAAGTCTGGCATCCGTTCTCCCTTGCTCACAAAACCTTGGCGGGTAATACCGGATTCCTGGAGATGCTTAGACACGTCGGCCAAGTCGGTTCGCATCAGTTTCCACAGCGCGCCCAGCAACAGGTGACGTTCCGCTGTGCCAAGCAGTTCAACCCCTGTGCCGGGATTCAGCGGTAACTCAGGGACTGCAACCCCCATCCGCTCCAGAAATGCGTGCAAAGCCTCCGCATCGCTACGATTAGCTCTTCGTAATAATGCGGACAAAAAAGACGCACCGGCAAACCATGCATCGGTCTCCGTCGGGTGTGCCATGAACTGACCACTGCCATGACGAATCGCCTCGTCGCCTGCATCCTGGAACGCCATGACATCGTCCGAACATGGCGTAATAGCGCCCACATCCCGCAAATCTCCTTTGCAGGTCGCGCAGACCGCCACATGACCATCCTTCGCATGCAGTCGGTGTGGCTCTAAGGGCACCCCACAATGTGGGCAGCGGTCCAGCAGAGCACAATGATGATGCACACAAACCACATGCCACGCGAGACGCCATTGCAGGCGATAATAGGGGATACGGTCATCGCGCAGACAAGCTGGACAATACTGCAGACCGCTTCGCCTCTTGGTATTCCGCGCACCCAGCGCCAATATCCACGGCCACACGGCCTTGTCGGGCAGGGGTCCATTACTGACACGCTCAGCGATCCTTTTCAGCGTAGCAGCGCGAAAGGAAGACAGCGGAATTCCCGCAGGGACGACCAGCTTATTTAACGGTGCGTCATCAAGAAAACGGTCCACGTCTCTCGTCCATATGCGCCACTTTGGCCATACGTCTCCGGTAAGCACCATCGGGTCGCAGCCTTGGGCAAGCGCTGCACGCACCAGCCACGACGAGATAATTTCATCGGGCAGCAGAGGTACAGAACGCACCCAACGCGGGCGATCTATACCAGTTCCCGGATGCCACGCGTAGGCCGTAGCCATTGCTTTCCCTCTATGATCGATTTGTCGATTTTCTCCGTACCAGTTTTAATGGCTTCCACCGCACACGCCACCAAAAGGCGATGCAGATTACCCAGATTCCCTTCGGAAATAGCAAAAAGCAGACTTACCGTCTCGCTTTGATGTAACAAAGAGGGATTTTTAAGCGGTAATACTTGTTCAAAACTCGCTACCAGTTGCTGAAACTCTGGGTTCAATTCCCATGGCGGCAACGTGACCACATCAAAGCGGCTGGCATGCTGTGGGTCCGTGTGCAAAACCCGGACGGCCTCTCTGGTGCCCACGCCGACGATGGGAATCGCCAATTCGTTGCATAGCAGCTTGATGGCGTTCATGACCTCGCGTTGCTTGGTCACCGTCCCCGTCAGGAGAGAGTGGAACTCATCGATTACCAGGATACGCACATGGCAGTCTCGCATCAGATGAACCACCTGATAGCGCAGCTTAGAAGCCGGGTCCGTCGCTCGGTACGGTGTCCAGAAACGCTCCAGGATCGCTATATACAACCCCTTTTCGTCTGCGCTGGGCGGCGCTTCGCTTACAATAACTGGTTTAACGGGTTCGGCATTCTCATTGACGTAGCCCTCTCCATGCAACTTCTGAAAGCGCCGAATAATCGTTGTCTTCCCGTTATTGGAGTCACCAACGATCAGCAGATTAGGCATGCGTGGGCGCATGGGCTTTTCCATTAAACCGCGCAAGTTATCCAAAAGGCGATTAGCCTGGGCATAACCAATCCAACGCGGCTCGTCGAGAAATGCCATGCGGTCCTTATCCGACATTCCTAAAACATGGCGGAATTCCGGATGAATATGAGCGAGGTCTATCATGCAATATCATCCAATGGCTTAACAACGCCTTCCAGCAACATCGAGGCAGGGGCCGCTTTCTCCAATACGCTTCTATTTGAAGTCAGCGGCTGTGATGGAGATACCTTTTTCGCGTGTTCCTTGCGCTTTTGCTGCTGGCGACGCGCCTTTTTCGTCCTTTCCGACGAGCCATCGACCTGTTGCCGCAGATCATTCAAGGCTTGGAGCACCATGACCTCATCCACAGATTTCATACCCTGCTGACGAGCGCGACTTACCGCCTGCTGGTACTCCCAGATACTCATGCTCGGCATCGCCTGATCCGCGTATGGGACGCGAAAATACATTTTTAACTCAGGATCATGGAACCAGATCACGCTGATATCACGGGGATCACGGCGGAAAATGAATTGCCGCTTTTTACCGGGGGTATCCGGGTCATCCGCATTGATCCACTGCCGGATAACGTCCGCATAATAGGTCAGCCCATCTACGGAAACACCATCCGCCTGAATAGTCCGCTTGAACATCGGCAAGAAGTCATATAACAATACCTCACGATTCGCAGGTAACGCGGGCATTCCACGGCCCGGGGTGTCTTTATCCCCGAAGATACCCAGTTCCCACTTTTTCTCGGGCGTCATACCGATGGAAGAATGGAGTCGCTTGTGATACACCTTGCAAATAAGAGTAACCAGCCATGTTTCAAATTCCGACTTGGTCATCGTAGCGTGCTTCTCGGAGTCGTATTCGTCCCGTTCTTTTATCGACGAGAACGTAGTTCCGGGTAGATCATGGATCTCTTTCAGCATGGTGCCCAATAAACGTTCGATGTGACCACCATAGCGGGGCTGCTTTACCGGGCGGTATTCAAGCCGAATATTGTACATCATGCAGGAATTACGGAAGCTTTCCGAGCGAAAATCCGATCCATTATCCACATGAATGGTCGTCATCAGACCAGACACCGGCCATTTTGCATCGACATGATGCAAGACCAACCAATCATCTTTGGGAAGTATAGCTTGCGCCACACACATTGCCACAGAGGTTACCGAAGGTGCGTCAAAGGACAGATAGTAGCCAACGATCATGCGACTAAAAACATCTATTGCCATAGTAATATAGGGGCGGCCAATGGGTTTGCGATAAATATCGTCAACCAGAATAATGTCTGCGGGTGTGTGGTCTATCTGCACAACAGCCAATGGATAATCCGCGTTGGGGAACTGACTAGGGACAGGAATAAACTTGTTCTTGGCCTTCTCACGATATCCCCGTTTGCGTAGCGTCTCCCGCTCACTAATCTCAGCAACCCTGGCGCGTATCGTGTTCGGGTGCGGGATCTCAGTGAGTTGCGCTTCAATGCACCGTCGGCGCGCTTCCAAAACCACTTTCTGAACGGAGGGCCGCTGCACAGTCAGATACAACGCATTGATAACGTCCTGAATAATCTGTTCCGCATGCAACGATATTTTCTTGGCGCCTCTCCTGACCCCTCTTTTCTCCGGCATGAGTCCGTCAAGAGTTCCCGCATCCCGATATAGCTTCAGCCAACGGTAAAGCGTGGTGAAGTTGATTCCCACCTCTTGAGCTCGGGCCTCTACTTCACGTCGCCCCACGTCAAATCGGTCCAGAAGCGGTTGTATCGCGGCATATCGGGATTGCGCCGTCTTCCAGTCTTCGTCGGCAACGGTATCCAGATCACGAACCATTACGGTGCCACCCACTGCAGGCGCCAAGTCTGCAATACGCAGGGTGCAACTCCGGGCAGACTCCACATCTAACCCAATGACGGTTTCCAAATCTAGCACCTCAGTGATGCGATAAATCTTTCCGGAGGTCACCACCATCTTCCCTGGCGCAGGCAGAAACGTTTGTCGGGCCGGCTTAGTCATGATCCGGCACCCAAAGTTCGCTGGCGTGGGACAATGGCTGTGACCAGTCGCACTCCATCCGTGCAGTCGCCAGCAGGTGCCACAGGTGGCTAATGCCTATGGCGCGGTCCACTTCTCCAAAAAAGTGGCGGGCCAACAGGTGATCGAACGTCGCTGTCCCCATTTGACGCAGATTCCCGATAATCCATTCAGACTCTTCCGGCACGAACTGCATTTGCCGATACCGCTGCAGAAACATGGCATTCTTCCAGCGTTGGTCGCGGATACGCGGTTCATGCCTCAAATGAAATACGTAGCCGCCCTCCTTGCAATAAGTCATGGCCGCACGGAATTTTGCTTTCCATTCGGGTAGATGCTCGTCCAGTTCGCTGGTGGGCTTCACCTCAACAAGAATAGGAGCGCGGTAAGGCCCAGGATAAGCCCGATAAGTCACCAGATAGTCAGGCGTATAAGGATAGGTTTGCCCGTTAGAACCAATAAACTCGATGGTCGCAGGTTGCGAAACCACATCCAGCACCGTTCCGTCCGTTTCAAGTCGGATCAAAAAGTCGCGTTCCAACGTAGACTCGAAGTCTACTGGACCCACGCCGCGAAACGGATAAAGCCCGGAAACACTACGCCGGGTCGTACCGATCTTGCGCCTGGAGGGGTTATCAACTTTGTTGCAGCTATTGATATTCATCTTGAACCTTGTAGCGGCTATTGGTGGTATTGTGTAGCAGCAATTGGTGTAAATCAAGCGGCGTAAGCAGTTGTTTCATGGTTCATAGTGTAGCATTAATTGGTAGAAGTCACAGAGGCTCACATCCCCGTCCCGGAGAAATCAGCCTGGCCCATCATGGCATTCTTTTTCTGGATGAAATGCCCGAGTTCTCACGGACTGTGCTGGAAGTGTTGCGGGAGCCGCTGGAGTCCGGTGAAATCCACATCTCCCGGGCCGCCCGCCAGAGTACCTTTCCGGCTCGTTTTCAACTGATTGCCGCCATGAATCCCTGCCCTTGCGGCAATCTAGGGCATCCTCGCCAGCCTTGCACCTGTACGCCAGCCCAGATTGCCCAATACCGCAGCCGCCTGTCCGGCCCCTTGCTGGATCGTATGGACATACAAATGGAGGTCCCTGTCCTGCCGGTAGAGATGTTGCAAAACGCCCCGCAGGGCGAAAGCTCTGCCTATTGGCGGGAGCGGATCAGCGCCGCCATCGATATGCAGTGGCAACGCCAGTCGCTGCGAAACGCCCAGCTTCAGGGCGAGGCCCTAGACCTGCATTGCGCTTTGCCGCCCGAGGGCGTCCGCTTGCTGGCTCGTGCTGCGGATTCGCTGCACCTGTCTGCCCGTGGCTATCACCGCATTTTACGAATCGCCCGCAGTATTGCCGACCTGGAAGCCAGTGCCGTCATCCACACCCAACATTTGGCCGAGGCCATTCAATATCGGCGCTTGGCGCAGAACCTGAAACTATAGTCAACAGTATCGACGGATATCTCATTTATCGGGGCAGGGCTGTTTCCGCTTCGGCGATGTGAGCCATGCGGTCAAAATAGGTCTGCGCCCGCTGGGGATTCTTGGGCACCCCCAACCCTTTTTCATAAGCGAGGCCGAGGTCAAAATCCGCTCGCGCCAACCCCAGGCGTGCGGCCTTCCGATACCAATGCAGGGCCTCCGGCCAGTTTTTGCTGACGGTGACTTCCTCGCGGGTAATGCGTGGCGCGTAGAGCGTCCCCAGATAAAACGCGGCTTCGGCATTATTGCCCTGGGCCAGATCCTGCAGATGGTGCAGGGCGGCGGGGTCCGTTTCGGCCTGATTGCGCAGAGATTCCATATCCTCTGCCGCAGCCAGTGCCGGCAGGGCGACGAGCGACAAAAACAAGAGCATTTTGGCCAGGTTCATCTCAACTCCTTGGCAGAACTGTCAGGTATCGGCATGTTCCCGAGTGGCATGGAAGACCACCTGCGGCCAGCGCTCCATGGTCAAGTCCAGATTCACCCGGGACGGTGCCAGATAGGCCAGCCGTCCACCGGCATCTTCCGCCAATTGTTCTTCATGCTTGCGGGTAAATTCTGCGAGTATTTTGGGGTCCTCACAATGAATCCAGCGCGCGGTCTGGACAGCGACGGGATCAAAGAGCGCTTCCACGGCATATTCGCCTTTCAATCGCTCGGCAACCACCTCAAACTGCAGCACTCCGATGGCTCCCAGGATCATGTCGCCCCCCTGCAAGGGCTTGAACACCTGGGTGGCGCCCTCTTCCGCCAATTGCTGCAAGCCTTTTTGCAATTGCTTGGCTTTCAGGGGATTGCGCAGGCGCACCCGGCGGAACAATTCCGGCGCAAAATACGGAATCCCGGTAAATTGCAAGGCCTCGCCCTGGCTGAAACTATCCCCGATCTGGATACTGCCGTGATTATGCAAGCCGATGATGTCACCCGCATAGGCATCTTCCACCAGCTCACGCTCCTGGGCCAGGAAGGTGATGGGATTATGCACCTGAATATCTCGCCCCAGACGCAGATGGCGGATTTTCATTCCCCGTTGAAAATGTCCGGAGCACACCCGAAGAAAGGCGACTCGATCCCGGTGCTGGGGGTCCATGTTCGCCTGGATCTTGAACACAAAACCGCTGAAAGCCTTTTCTTCGGGGCTGACCATGCGGCCGGTGGTCGGCCGGGGGCGGGGTGAGGGTGCCCAGTCAATCAACGCCCCCAGCAACTCGCGCACCCCGAAGTTATTGATGGCCGAGCCAAAAAATACCGGGGTCTGCCGACCCTCCAGAAAACCCTCCAGACAAAAGGGGTGGGATGCAGCGCGCAACAATTCCACCTGCTCGCGTAATTCCGGCATTTCTTCGGGATAGCGGCGATCCAGTTCGGGATTATCCAGACCGACGATGCGTTCCAGTTGCTGATCACGGGTTTCTTCACCCGGAGCGAATACCAGCACTTCATCGCGCAGCAGATGATAAACGCCCCGGAAACGTTTCCCCATGCCGATGGGCCAGGTGACCGGGGCGCACTGAATCCCCAGCACAGACTCCACTTCATCCGTGAGCTCCGTAGGGTCCCGGCTTTCCCGGTCGAACTTGTTCATGAAGGTAATGATGGGTGTATCGCGCAGGCGGCAAACTTCCAGCAACTTGATGGTCTGGGCTTCCACACCATTACCGCCGTCAATCACCATCAGGGCCGAATCCACGGCAGTCAGCACCCGGTAGGTATCTTCAGAAAAATCCTGGTGACCCGGCGTATCCAGCAAATTGATGACATGATCGGCATATTCAAACTGCATCACCGAGCTGGCGACCGAAATACCGCGATTTTTTTCGATGGCCATCCAGTCGCTGGTGGCATGGCGGCTGCTTTTGCGAGACTTGACGGTGCCCGCGAGCTGAATGGCGCCGCCAAAGAGCAGCAGTTTTTCGGTCAGGGTGGTTTTACCCGCGTCGGGGTGGGATATAATGGCAAAAGTGCGGCGGCGCTGAATGGCATCCATAAATGCATCCGCCGTCGATTCCAACGCTTCGGGGGAAGAGGACATGATTTTTAACCTTCTTTGAAAAAATGCATATCGCGCTGCAGTGGCAGGGACAGGATCAAGGCATCCTCGCGACCTTCGATGTTACGATAATAATTCAAGCGTACCCCAATTTCATGAAATCCGGCGGAACGATAGAGTTGCTGGGCAGCGACGTTGGAAACCCGCACCTCCAGAAAGGCGCGCTCCGCCCCCAACTGTCCGGCACGACAGAGCAGGTGCATGAGCATCTTGCGGCCATAGCCCCGGCGCCGCAGGGTCGGGCTCACCCCGAGATTCAAGACATGGGCTTCCGCCGCCCCCGTAGAGAGCACCCCAAATGCGGCCAGATCATCGGCTTCGTCATCCATGACCCAGGCATCATATCCGGCCTGGATACAGTCCCGGAATATACCCCGGGTCCAGGGTCCCGGAGAAATACGGGATTCCAGATCTGCTACCGCATCCAGGTCTTTCGCCAGCATGGGACGCAGGTTCATTTTTGCTGGCCCACCGGCAAAAAAGGCCGGATATAATGAGGCTCCAGCTGAGCTGCCGTGCAACCAGTGTCCCCCCTCAACTGCCGGGCACTGGCTAGTCGCAGGACGGCTGCGGCCTGGGGATAATGATCTTCCGTCCATCCCAGAATGTTTTCCTGTTGCCATCCGGCATGGTACAAGGGCCAGGCTGTGCCCACTCCCCAATAAAACCCCTCCGTTGGCCAGGCTGTAGCCCCGGGCGGGCAAACCCGCTCTGCCCCCTGCAATACGGGTAGGCCGTCGGCACCCTGCACATACACGGCGGCATACACTTCGCCTTTACGGGCATCCAGGGCCGTCAGCACCCGGGGCTGGGCAATGCCTGCCGCCAATGCCTGCAAACTGGAAACCGGATAAACAGGCAAGCCCCGGGCCATCGCCAAAGCCTGGGCGGTACTCACGCCAATACGCACGCCCGTGAAACCGCCAGGCCCTATCCCACAGGCAATGGCATCCACATCGATGAGTTGCAAACCGGCGCGCTGCAATATCCGGGTGATCATGGGTAAAAGAATCTGACTGTGGGCATTGGCCAGCACCTGACATTCTTCGATCAGCCCATCTGGTCCATTGATCGCCACTGAGCAAGCCTCGGTAGCCGTATCCATGGCCAGAAAAACCGGCATACTCATGACGCCGCATCCTGCCAGAACTGTTGCACGGCAAACAGGTCCGTCACCCGCCGCATGGGTGGCAGGCTGTCCAGGAAAATCTTGCCATAGCCTTTACTGCGCAGGCGGGGATCGCACAACATCAGGACGCCACGATCATTTTCCGAGCGAATCAACCGTCCCACCCCCTGGCGCAGCGCAATCACCGCCTGGGGAATCTGCAGTTCCCGAAAGGGATCACCGCCGGCGGCCTGACATTGCTCGGTGCGCGCCCGCAGAATCGGGTCGGAGGGACTGGCAAAAGGCAGCTTGTCGATGATGACGCAGGACAGGGCTTCGCCCTGCACATCCACGCCCTCCCAGAAACTGGCCGCGCCCAGCAGGACGGCATTTCCCAAACTACGAAAACGATCCAGCAAGCGGGAACGGGGCATGCTTCCCTGCGCCAGCACCGGAAAGTCCAGGCTTTGAGGTAAATGGGATGCGGCCTCCTGCAGGGCTCGATGACTGGTAAACAGCATGAAAGTACGTCCGCCACAGGCTTGAATCACGGGAATGGCCGCCTCCAGACAGGCCCGCGTGTAACCCGGATGATGGGGTTCGGGAAGACCGGAAGGTAAATACAGCAAAGACTGGCGGGGATAATCAAAAGGTGACGCCGCCGCAAAGGTCTGCGCCCCGCAAAGCCCAAGGGCTCTTTCAATATTGGCAAAGCTGTCCCCCACCCGGAGAGTGGCGCTGGTCAATATCACTGCCTCAACGGGTTCCAGCAAGTATTTTTGCAGGGGCGGAGCCACATCCAGGGGTGTCGCGTGCAAATGTACCGTCCGGGGTTTTTTCTCCATCCAGAAAACCATGTCTGCCGCGTCATGGTGCAGAAAAAACACGACGCTGGCCAGCAAAACCTCCCCCCGAGCCGCGCATTGCTCCAGTCCCTTGCCGCGTGCAGAAGCCTGCTGCAGCAGTTGCTGCAATGTATTGACGGTCTGGTAGACCAGCATGAATACCGACTGGGCGGGCGAACCGGGCGTTAGCGCCCAGGACGTACGCTCCTCTCCCGCGCCCAGGACGCTGCGCCATGCGCTGGTCGCCTTTTCCAGCTCTGCGGCAGCCTGCAGCAGCGGAGTATCGTCGGGTGCTTCTGCGAGAGCTTCACTGCGGCTGTCCCTGGCCCAGTCCCAAAGCTGATGGCTACTGAGCTGCCTGCCAAAATAACGGCCAGCCAAGTCCAGCACCTGATGGGCCTCATCGAGGATCATCGCCTCCACCCGGGGCAGCAGATCGCCCATCCCGTTGGCCTTGAGGGCCAGATCGGAAAACAGCAGGTGATGATTCACCACCAGTAAATCCGCCTCCTGGGCCTTACGCCGCGCTTCCACCACATGACAGCGCTGATAATCGGGACAGTCGCTCCCCAGACAATTATCCCGGGTGGATGTCACCAGCGGCCAGACTCCCGAGTCCTCAGGAATGCCGCCGACTTCGGCAATATCCCCTTCACGGGTGCGACCGGCCCAATCCACCATTCTGGCGAGGGGGGCAGCCAGGAGCGGGGCCACCCCATCGCTACTGAAGCGCTGCAGGCGGTGCAGGCACAAATAATTGGAGCGCCCCTTGAGGCGACTGATGCGCAGCGGTTTTCCGACGACCTTCAGAAGCACGGGAATATCTTTTTCCAGAATCTGATCTTGCAACGCCTTACTACCGGTGGAAACCAGCACCTTGCGTCCGCAGAGCATGGCCGGCAACAAATAGGCAAAGGTTTTCCCGGTGCCAGTGCCGGCTTCCAGCAGGGCCACCCCGCCTTGCTGCAAAGTCTGAGCGACCTGCGCGGCCATGGCCTGCTGCTGGGCACGCGCCCGAAACTGCGGCAGGCGTTGCGCCAATGCCCCGTTCTGACCCAGCTTTTCTGACCAGTCTCGTATGGTCACTGGCAACGCCTGAATTTCATGCCTACTCCCGCTTTGCAACTCGTCCTGCTATTTTTACATATTTCCGTCACAAAAAGGGCATTCATGTACAAACGCCGCGCACATATTCTCTTCTGGCACCCCCATCAGCCCGAAAAAGCCCACTTTGCCGCACAATTGGCCAATCAGTTGGGCAGCCAATGGCTGGAGGCCAAGGCCGAGTGTACGGAGCTCTCCTGGCCGGACCTTTTGATCGCCCTGGACTGTGATGGCATCCCTGATCGGGAACGTGCCGCCCATACCCAATGTAAGTTCTGGCCGACCCTTCCTGACAACGACGCTTTGCGCGCGCGCATACTGGGCGTCATCGGGGGTTTTCAATTGCTGGCCAGGATGGACCATAGTGGGCCACCGCAGATCCCGCCCCAAGACTGACGGACAATTTTGACAGCGAGCGGCTCAGCAACTAAACCTATAAAGATCATTGCGGGTTGATACACCCTGATTCTCATCCCACACAGGAGGGTTATATGGAGGTTGTTCATAAGGATGCGCAAGGCATCACCATTCGTTTCGACAAGAAGGATCTGTCAAAAATAGTCGAACCCATTGTCAAAAACGCCGAAAGTTTCGCCAAGGACACGCTGGATATGGTTTACCTGCTGGCCGAGCAGGATTATCGAATCGACGATCATTTCCAGCAACCACCACACGTTTTCGAGTAAGGAGGAACTTATGCAGATTCGGGAAGAAAAAGAACACAGTGTGGAGTTGCAGCTGACCGCTGCCGAAGCAGAACATGTTGCCCGGAACATTCTGGACAATGGCAAGCTGGCAGGGGATGCCGCCGTTGCCTTGGCTGAACTGCTGCAGAAGGAAGGGTTCACACCCGACAAACTCGCTGCTGAACCCCTGCGGCATGAGTGGAAAAATCCTGATGACATGAATCAGACTGCCTGAGCCATTGGCCGATCCGGAGCATCGGCGCCTTCCGCGCAACCGGGAAGGACGAGCAATGGCCTGGTGGGCATCCATCAGCTTGATTGTCGTCACATTTCTTCGGCATGGATGTGTTTCTGGGTGGCCTGCTTTCCTACGGAAAGCTGTGAACGCATCCTGAAACTCAGGAAGCGTGAGATCCCGGCAGGCTCCGGGCACCATCATAATGGGCTGCCCAGTATGGATCATTCAGGCTTCCCACCTGCACACCCGTCCGCGGCGTCTGGGCGCTGACAAAACGTTGATGGCCGATATAAATGCCCACATGGGAATATGGCCGATGCATGGTATCAAAAAACACCAAGTCTCCAGGCTTGAGGTTTTCCCGGGACACCCTGCGCAATTCCGCGGCCTGGGCATAAGAAGTGCGCGGCACCCGAATGCCAAACTTGGCCAGTATGTATTTCACAAAGCCGCTGCAATCAAATCCTGAAGGGCTCATGCCTCCCCAGCGATAAGGCGCGCCAATAAACTTCAGCGCGGAAACCACCATGGCGCGGGGTGACAACCAGGAGTCTCCGGAAGACGAAGCATCGCTGCTGTCGCTTTCCGCATACCGGCTGGCCTGCTGCGCAATATCATTGGCCAATTGCGCAGCAGCAGCCTGCGGACCCGTGGTGACATCCCCATTGGCCTCCAAAGCCTGGAGCGGATGACGAGCCCAGTGATAGGCCTGACTGGCCAGCATTTCCAAGGCCAAACGCAAATGCGACTGATCGGGCGTTGAAGTGACCGTCACGGCATCCACTGGTGTGGCCACCTTGACCGGCGCATCTGCAGGAGTGCTCGCGGTTGTCAGCCCAGTTTTCACCAGCACCAGGGATTGATCGATAAATTCAGGGCTGGCGACAGAACTCTTGCTGATCTCGGGAAAAGACTGGAAATGATAGGCGTAATCCGGTACGGGTTGAGGCTCTGCCCCTACCCCCGCAAATTCGACGGGAGAAAGATGCATCAATTGCAAGGCCGTGGGTGTCAGGGCCGTATAATCATCTTCAACCACGGGCAAAGGGGCGTGCCTGCCTGAAAGGGCATGGAGATGCTTGACGGAATGATACCGCGCCGAGAGCAAATGCCCGTGAGAATTCACATGATGGAAGCCGTGCTTAACCCCCCGATGGGAATATGCCTTTACCGGATGGGTGCTAGCCTGAGCCACACCTGACCAACCTAAACACATGGATATTGCCAAAGCCATCTGCCAGCGATGCTTCTTTTTCATTCTTAATCTCCAGAATCACCTGGGAATTATCGCTGCATAATCTGCCAAGAGGCTGATTATGCAGCGACATTGCCATTTCTCATACCAGATAGAGAAACTTCGAGGCTACCCCCCTGAACCCAATAAAAAAGCCGAACAACGGTTCGGCTCGATCCACATTACCCAGAGTATGGCGCACCCAAGCTAAGCTCGGACCAAAAATAGCGGAATCCCGGAGAGGCAAGCTCCCAAAGACCCCTGTATTTTCTCCCGAATGCATCCGAATATTAGCCATTAGTAAAATAAATGCTCCATAGTCCTTCCTTGGGAATATAGGGGGAATTGTCCAAACAGGCAAGCCCTGAAACGTCATTTTTGTTACACGCCCGATACTTTAATTGAAACTGGCCCGAGTATTGCTTGAATATCCGAAGATAGAACAAAAGCGGAGTACGCGCATGTCTCTTTTTGTTGCAGGGAATCAAAGAAAGCCTATTTTTTCCATGGGGTTGGCGTTTTTGGTCATGCTCATGGCAGGCAGTCTCAGTACAATGGCTCAGGCTACGACACTGGCCACGGCAGCCGCCAGCTTTGCCCCAAACCGCACAGCGGCAACGCCGGCGCAGATCTGGCAGCGACTGAAGCACGCGCGCTGGTTCACTCAGGGCACTGGTCCGAACACCATCTACCTCATCTTCGATCCCAACTGCCCCTACTGCCATCTCCTCATCAACGAACTGCAAGCCCTCCTGAAACCCGACGCCCTGACTATCCGCTATGTGCCTGTCGGTTTTCTGGAGCCTTCCAGCATGGGCAAGGCCGCTGCCATTCTGGAAGCCAAAAACCCGCTTCAGGCCCTTTGGGAAAATGAAAAAGGGTTTACAGAAAAAGGGCATGATGGTGCCATCCAGGAAATTCTGCCCAGCGCTGCGACCGAAAAAGCCCTGAAAAACAATCTCAATATTCTCGAAGCCACCGGTCAGAAGACGGTACCTACCATGCTTTACCAAAACAGCCGAAACCAGCCCCGGATTGTCTGGCAGGTTCTCGATCCCAAAAATCTGGCGCAGACGTTGAAGAGCCTCCACAGAAGGTATTGACAGGAAGCACCGTTTTTATAATATTAAGAATCATTATCGTTAATATTCTAATAACGGAGCGTATCCATGCAGTCTCGTGTTCCAGTGTTAACGGCACTGTGTGCAGCGTCCTTTCTGGGTTGTTCGGAAGCGGCTTTCGCGGATGCTGCGAACGGCACTCCCGAATCCGCCGTTCCCAATATCCCCGGCCTCTCTGCCAAATATCTGCCCGCCTACATCCATATCGAGAATGGGCTATCCTGGGCGGGACATCTGGACAGTGAAATTTATTCCAATTTCTCCGGGGGGATCAAGCCCGGTAGTGAAGGCAATATCGTCGGGCAGATCGGCGCTGAATATGACACCGGAAAAGCCGGGCTCTGGAAAGGTGGCAAATTCACCCTCTCCCTGATGGGCATTTACAGTAGCGCTGTCCAGCAAAACTACAGCGGCGACATTCAGACTGCGAGCAACATCTGGGCACCCAACGCCGTGCGCTTTTACGATGCCGCCTACCGGCAGCGCTGGAATGACTGGCTCAACACCCGGGTCGGTTATATGGATGTCAATTATTACTTCGATGTGACCGCCAACGCCCTGCAACTCCTCAACAGCTCTTTTGGCATATCCCCCACCATCACGGTGAATGTACCCGGCACGGCCACCTATCCCTATTCGGGGCTGGGCCTGCTGGTCAGCACTCACAGCGCGCATCTGAGTAACAAGTTTGCGATTTTTCAGGGAGATCCCCAGCACCAGACGTCCGCTTTTGAAAGGGGCTATATGGCTCTGTGGGAAGGCGCGCTGCATTGGGGTCACAAGGCCGACGAAGATATGGAAGACAACAGCGATGCGTATGGCCAGTATGCGTTGAAAGTCGGTGTCTGGCGTTACCAGCAGGCCAATCCTGAGCATTATGGACTGTCGCCGAGCACTGCGGGGGCTTATGGCATTATGGAAGGAAATTGGACACTGGCTGGCGACCGGCAACTGGGTGCATTTCTGCAGGTCGGAGCAGCTCCCGAGAATATCAATTCCGTTCCCTGGTATCTGGGTCTGGGCCTGCGCCTGGGGCACCCCTTTGCCAGCCGTCCGGACGACAGTGTTTCCGTGGGTATGGCCAAAGCCTGGCTACGCCCGAATGTCGTGGCCACGGGTCTGGATGTGGACCAGTCCCGTATTCATGCTGCCGAAACCAGCTATGAACTGACCTATGTGGCAAAACTGACCGAGCACATCAATATCCAGCCAGACCTGCAGTATATTCAGCATCCCTCGGGCTACTATCCCGATGCGCTGGTGGGCATGCTCCGTCTGCATGTCGAATTTTTCTGAAGCGGACATTCATCCCATGCCTACCCATCCATCAGCAACATCGTCTTGTCGTCTGGATCAACTCAGCAGCGCGCATTCCGCTCAAATCACCCAGATCACGGGAGATCTCGCCCTGCGGCAACGCCTGAAAATGCTGGGCATCCGTCCGGGAGTCACACTGAAAATCGTCCATGGCCCCAATAAACGCGGTGTGGTCATTCAGATTCAGGGGGGACGTTTTGCCATTGGCAAAAGCCTGGCCCAGGAAATTCTTGTGGAAAAAATACGGACATGAGCGCTTGTCATCCCAATAATGCAACGACTGCCTTGACATCTTCTGGAAAAATGGTCGTTCTGGCAGGTAATCCCAACTGCGGAAAAACCACGGTTTTCAATCTGCTTACCGGCGCCCATCAACAGGTCGGCAACTGGCCTGGGGTTACGGTGGAAAAACGCAGTGGCAGCCTGCAACTAGGCCACCATAAAATAGGAGTGGTGGATCTCCCCGGTGTCTACAGTCTGATGGGTGGTGGTGGCGAAGATCAGCGGGTAGCCCGGGATTTTCTGCTGGATGCGCCGGTCGATCTGATCATCAACATTGTTGACGCTTCCAATCTCGAACGCCACCTCGCCCTGACGGCGGAGTTGCTGGAAACCGGCCATCCCATGCTGCTGCTCATGAATATGACCGATGAAGCAGCAGCGAGGGGCTGGAAACTGCGTTGTTCCGATCTGGAAAAGGCTTTGGGGATTCCCGTAGTACCCATGGTAGCCCGCAAAAATCAGGGGAAGGATCAGCTATTGCTGACCATGACCCAGGCGCTGCAGCAGCGGCCTCGGGGACACCCGGTGCAGTATCCAGTGCCGGTGGAAGAAGCCCTGCAAACCCTGGCGGTTACGCTGTCCGATCCCAATACTGCTCGAACCCGCATCGCAGCCCTGCGCCTGAAGGAGGGTTCTGCAGAAGCGGACAGCCAGCAGACGCAAACACTGCTGAAAAGCCTGCGCGAACAACTCCAGGCCATCACTGGCGAAGATCCAGCCGATCTGATCATGGACCGGCGCTTTTCCTGGACTCAGGAAATGGCTGCCCTCACCTTGCAACGCTCGGGCAAGGCTGGCCTGCGCGAAAGCATCCATCATCATCTCGACCGCGTCGTCCTCAATGACTGGCTGGGTGTGCCAGTGTTCCTGCTGGTCCTCTATCTGGTATTTGTGGTGAGCTTCAGTGGCGGCAATATTTTCCTGGATTTTTTTGATCAGGCTTCGGCCGCCCTGCTGATCCACGGCGTCGGGCATCTCCTGTTGATGGCCGGCTTGCCGGACTGGCTGGTTGCGGTCATCGCCGGTGGCGTGGGCGGTGGCCTCAATCTGGTCTTCTCCTTCATACCGCCCATTGGCCTCACCTTTCTCTTTCTGGCCTTTCTCGACGACTCGGGCTACATGGCCCGCGCCGCTTATGCCATGGATCGCCTGATGCGCCGCCTTGGTCTGCCGGGCAATGCCTTGGTTCCCATGGTCATCGGTTTTGGCTGCAATGTGCCGGCCATCATGGGCGCGCGGATTATCGAAGATCCGCGCGGACGGATTTTGACCGTGCTGATGCAGCCCTTCATGTCCTGTTCGGCAAGGCTTACCATTTACATGGCATTTGCGGTGGTGTTTTTCCGCAGCAATGGGGGTCAGGTGGTGTTTGCCCTGTATGTCCTGGGTATTCTCGTGGCCCTGCTCACCGCCTGGCTGCTGGGCAAGACCGCTCTGCGCGGCGAGGCCATGCCCTTTGTCATGGAATTGCCGCCTTATCGCCTGCCGAGCTTTCGCAGCGTGGTCCTGCAAAGCTGGCAGCGTTTGCGGATATTCCTCTTTCGGGTCGGCAAAGTCATCGCCGTCATCGGTGTGGTCTTGTTCATCCTGCCCGGTATCGGCTGGACCAGCCAGGGCTTGCGCAGTACGGACATCGATCATTCCCTGCTCGCCCAGGGGAGCCAGGCGCTGGTTCCGATATTTGCCCCCATGGGCATCCAGAAGGACAACTGGCCTGCTGTATCGGGCCTCATCGCGGGTGCGGCCGCCAAGGAAATCGTCATTGGGACCCTCAATGGCATTTACCAGCGACAGAATGCTGCCGACCTGATGGCCGATTACCGCCATCCCGACATTGCCGGACAGTTGGAGGATGCCCTGCACAGCATTCCCGCCAATACCCTGACTTTTTTCCGCACCCTGGATGATCCCCTGGGTCTGGCGGCCATGGGCTCTACATCCGCCACTGAGCAAGCCTCCGGTGCCGAGAGCGCTACCCTGCAGGCCATCGCTGCCGGCTTCACGCCCCTATCGGCCTTTGCCTATCTGGTATTTGTCCTGCTCTATGTACCCTGCGCCAGCACCATGGGTGCCCTGCGCCGGGAAGTCGGTTGGGGATGGATGGGATTTTCCCTGCTCTATGGCACGGGCCTCGCCTGGGGAAGCAGCACCATGATTTATCAGATCGGGACCATGGCCCTTCACCCGGCCAGATCCCTGGCCTGGATTACCGCTATTCTGGCAGTGTTTGGCATACTGATCATGGCCCTGCGCATTTATGGCCGACGCCATGATTCCCGCCCAGCCCGCCTCCGCAAACAGGCGGCGTCATGACGACGCTATTTGCAGTGCGCGACCTCCTGCGCAAGCAGGCATTGCTGACCAGCAGCCAGATTGCCGCCACCCTGAATCTGTCAACGGATATCGTAGACGACATGTTGCGTTACTGGCAGCGTCGTGGTCATGCCGAAGTCGTTCCGCTTCATGTTTCGGAATCTTGCGGCAGTACCTGCGCCTCGGAGACCTGCACAGGATGCAAACATGCGTCTCAGCGCCCGGACATGCTGGTCTGGCGCTGGCGAGAGCCATCCGCAACCGAAACCGTTGTGACGTTTCATCCCCGTTACCGATCCTGAGCCGAACAGATACCCGGCATGGCCTCTTGTCCGCTTCGGTAGCTCCTCTATACTCGTAATCGGGTAATGATCCACCAATTCTGGGACAGGAGCGCATCGTGCAGGTAAAAGTCGCTGCCATTCAGATGGCCGTTGGGGAGAACGAAGCAGAAAACATCGGCAAAGCCGTATGGATGGTGAATAATGCGGCCGATGCGGGCGCCAACATCGTCCTCCTCCAGGAATTATTCAGCACACCCTACTTCTGCAAGGATCAGAACCCGGAATTTTTGGCTCTGGCCCAGCCCCGCGCATCCCATCCGGCATTGCTGGCCTTGCAAAAGCTGGCGAAAGCCCGCCATCTGGTTTTGCCGGTGAGCTTCTTTGAACGTGCCAACAATGCCTTTTTCAACAGCCTGATCGTTTTTGACGCCGACGGCAAAAATCTGGGCTTGTATCGCAAGGCTCATATTCCCGATGGTCCCGGTTACCAGGAAAAGTTTTACTTCAGCCCCGGCGATACCGGCTTCAAGGTTTTCAACACCCATTATGGGCGGATTGGAGTCGCTATCTGCTGGGATCAATGGTTTCCCGAGCCGGCCCGCATCATGGCCCTGCAAGGTGCCGAAATCCTGTTTTATCCCACGGCCATCGGCTCCGAACCGCGCTCCCCGGAAATCAACAGTCGGGGACACTGGACCCGGGTCATGCAGGGTCATGCGGCCGCCAACCTGGTGCCTGTGGTTGCCGCCAACCGTATCGGCACGGAAATCGGCGCAGAAAGTACCCTCACCTTTTATGGGGGATCTTTCATCAGCGATCCCACCGGCGCGCTGCTCGCCCAGGCCGATCTGGAAGAAGGCATCCTCTATGCGGATCTGGACTTGCGGCAACTGGCAGCACAACGCGCTGAATGGGGAGTATTCCGGGATCGGCGCCCGGAACTCTATGGGCCCATTCTCAGCCTCGATGGAAACAGCGCCGATGGCTGAAATCCTGCCCCCGGAACCCCCCATCATCGCCCTCAGTGCCTACGAGCGTAATGGCGAACCTTTTTCCTTGGCCCCTCAGTATGCCGCCGCCGTCTGTCAGGCGGGGGGTCTACCGATCCTCTTTCCGCCACAGTGCCCTGAAGCGCGGAGTATCCTGTCGCGCTGCGATGCCTTGGTGCTGACGGGTGGTGGAGATATTTCTCCGGAATTTTATCGCGCCACCTGCGATGAAAGCATCCACATGGTCCATCCGGATCGTGATGCCGCAGAAATCGCCCTGGCCCGGGAAGCCATCGCCCGGCGCATTCCGGTATTGGGCATCTGTCGCGGTCTGCAAATCATCAATGTCGCCCTGGGTGGAGATCTCCTTCAGGATTTACCCAAAAATATCGGCACCCGCATTTGCCATCGCAACCAGGATGGGGACCCCATCATGCATGAAGTCATTGTGCTGCCCGACACCCTGCTGGGCGGCATCGTGCGCCGCGACACCCTGGAAATTTCTTCCTGGCATCATCAGGCCATTGCCAACATGGCCCCTTCCCTGCGCATCAATGCCATTGCCGAGGATGGCGTCATCGAAGCGGTGGACATGCCGGACAACCCCGACATTTTTGCCGTACAGTGGCATCCGGAACATACCGCTGCCGGCGACCCGCACCAGCAGGCGCTGTTCAACTGGCTGGTCAAACGCGCCGAACGCCGCATCGTGCGGACCATTGAACGTCAGGAAAACAAAGGCTGATTCAGGACCAGAATTCAGGGTGCCGGATTTCCAGCTGTCTGCAGACGCTGCTGCAACCAGGCGATGCCGGCGGGCAGCAGGGAAATCACAACAATGGCGATCAACACCAGATTCAGATGGGTTTTTACCCAGGGGAAGCTGCCTAGAAAATAACCCGCGCCGAGCAGACCACCCACCCAGAGCACAGCGCCAGTGAGGTTGAAGGCGAAAAAGCGCCCATAGGGCATGGCAGCAATGCCCGCCACAAAGGGTGCAAAAGTCCGGATGATGGGGAGTAGCCTGGCGATCACCACGGTTTTTCCTCCATGCCGGGCGTAAAAACGCTGGGTCGTTTCCAGATGGCGGATATTCAGCAATTTCCCCCCAAACAGATGAATACCCCAGCGCTTGCCCACCCCATAATTGACCGCATCACCCAACACGGCCGCCGTTACCAGCAGCACCAGCAGCCAGGGCAGACTCATGGCCCCGACACCGGCGAGGGTGCCACAGACAAAGAGCATGGAGTCACCGGGAAGAATAGGCATGATGACCAACCCGGTTTCCGCAAAGAGGATCAAAAAAAGCAGGGCATATACCCAGGCGCCATATTCCTTGAGAAACAGCAGCAAATATGGGTCAAAGTGCAGAAGGATCTGCACCAGGGCATACAGATCATGCATCAGGCATCTTCCGTCGTACCACAATAGCGCCGGTAGTGCTTTTCAAACATGATTTCCAGCTCGGCGATGACGGTTTCCGCTTCGACCCCGCCCATGACATGCTTGGTCATGAGGCTGGACGTATCATTGAGCATGTCCTTGGCATCCAGCATGGCGTAACTTTCGCGCAGACGCTTGATGGCCCCCACGACGGTTTCGCCTTCCCGAGCTGGGAGTAGCTTAGGCTTTTCAATCACCTTTTCCTGGGGCTGTTCCGGCTTCTGGCGACTGCGCAGAAACTCAGCAAAAGCCAGCACCTGCTCCTGTCCGGCAGCATCCAGTTTGCGCATGACCTTCAGAAACTGGCGTTCCCGGCTGTTCATACGTCGCTACCCGTATCCACTTTCAGGGCAAATACCGGCGGTTTACGCTTTTCCGTCATCAGCGCCAACTCCCGTACCAGGGCGACAATCACCCGATCCGTGGTTTTCTGCATTTCCGGCCAGAGCTGCCGGCATTGTTCCAGCAATTCCCCGACGTTTTCAGGGGTTTCGCGGTCCTCCTCCATAAGAATGTCTTCAATCAGACCGGGCTTCATTTCCGGCCGGAAGAGCAGACCCACCGCCCCATCTTCGGGACGGAAAGCAATCCAGCGCCCGTCATCATCCACCAGCAACGGCTCGACACCTTTGGGCAAAATAGCGGTTCCCGGCGACCAGACCATCACCTGGGCACCATCAACCGCCTGGGCCAGAGGGTCATCCTTGCCCGTTTCCGTGGCATGGGCGGTGGTGAAGTAGGCGTTGTGATAGGGCTCCAACTGCAATTCCGCCCCTTCATACTGGGCGAGGAGCAACGCTCCCAGGCCAAAGCCCAGCACCGGCCGGCGGTTTTTGCGGAACATGGCAATGGTCTTGATTTCCTGCTCCAGCCAGGCGTATTTTTCGGTTTCCAGCGGCGACATGGGGCCACCCAGCAAAAACAGGGCATCAAAAGTCAGGGCATTTCCCGGGAGTTCACCACTCAAAAACACCCGAAAATAACTGAAACCAATGTCGCGCTTTTCCAGTTGGCTTTCCACAATTCCCAGAAACTCGGAATAACTGTGCTGCACGACAGCAAAATGCTTCATGAATTCTCCGTACTACTTGTCCACTGATTAGACTTCGCGGCGCACTGGCATGGCCAGCATATCCTTGCTGCAACGTTCCTTGGCAAACTCCAGAAACTCATCCATGACCAGACTGCGGAATTTCTGCTTCTGATAGACGAAAAAATAGGGCCGGGCCAGGGCCGGACTCAAGGGTCTGGCCAGCAAGATCCCCAGGGCCAGTTCTTTCAGTACCGTCGCCTCGGAAACAATGGCCACGCCCAGTCCCCCTTCCACAGCACCCTTGACGGCTTCAGGGCTGCCCAATTCCATGGTGATGTGCAAATCTTCCGTATCTATACCGGCCTGATGCAGATACTCCATGGTCACTTCCCGAGTCCCCGAACCTTCTTCACGAGAAACAAAGGGATAATCCAGCAGGTCCTGGGCAGACACACTTTCATGCAGGCCCAGGGGGTGGTCCGGCTGGGCGATGACGATCATGGAATCCATGCAACACTTGAGGGTGGCCAGACTTTTATTGGTCACCACTCCTTCCACCAGTCCCAGGTCAATGCTGTTATCTTCAATCATGTGGACGATTTTGTCGGTATTCCCCACATGCAGGCGGACCTGGACATCGGGATATTTCATTTTGAAGTCTCCCAGGAGGCGGGGGAGCATATATTCGGCAATGGTCGTGCTGGCACCAATCAACAGATGACCGCGCAGATCTCCCGTCATTTCCCCGACCCGGTTGGACATTTCGCTATAAAGAGAAATGATGCGTTCCGAGTATTCGTACACCACCATGCCCGCCTCGGTGAGGCTGATGCGGTTATGAGTGCGATCAAAAAGGCGGGTATTGAACTGTTCTTCGAGCTGCTTCACCTGAAAAGTGACCGCGGGCTGCGTCATGTGCAGGGTATCTGCCGCCTTGGTAAAGCTGAGCAACCTTGCCACCGTATGAAAAACCTGTAACCGTCTATCTGCCATGGAAATCCTTAGTCACCCGCGACTTTTAATGAGTTTAGGGGTAATATCTGAGCGCTTCAATACAGTATTACGGAGGATAACCCATGCCCAAGGCTTGGGAAAAGCTCGATCTGCAAGGCGCCGGGGTACAGAGTTTACAAATTCGTTTGCAAAAACTCCAGAAAAAACCTCTATGGGCCTATCTATACTGGTGTTTGTTTCCCCTTGGCGCCCATCGTTTTTATCTGGAAGAATCCTGGGCCTGGGCATTTCCGCTGGTCACGGCGGCCATTGTGGCGCTTGCCGTGTTCGGTCTGTTCTGGGAAGCCATTGTCCTGGCGGTGCTGCTGCTGGGGATCGCCCTTTGGGATCTCAGCCGCATCAGTCCGTGGATCGGTACCTACAACAAGGAACTGCGCAAGGCCACCTGGTTTGCCCGCCAGACGCCGGCCGCGCCCGCCAATTACCAGGGCCGCGCCGATACCGGCGAGGCCTCTGCCCAGTGGCAACGGGAGTTGCAAAACTACACCGCGATCAAGGAAAGCGAGCGGGCTGGCCATCCCGCCGCCCAGCACCAGCCCAGCTTTGCACCGGGACAAAGACGCATGTCCTTTGCCGAGCAGGAGCGATTGTTGCGGGAAATTGCCGGCGGCGCTAAAGACAAGGCTAATGACGAGGCATCTGAAGACCGTTAGGCCGTTATCTACAGCTTTCCGGCGAATGAAACCAACTATTTTTCCTTCTCGAACATCGCCAGATAACGCTCTTTGGGAAGGGGCAACTGCTTGGCGACGGCCAGAAAATCGGCCAGATGCAGGGGGGAACTCATGCCCACCAGGGTGACACCAATACCCGGCGTTGACCTTACAAACTGGATGGCCCGCTGCGCGGCGTTGGCCAATTCGGGAATGCCTTCCTGCAGGGACGGGATTTCTTCCTGGGCCAGCAACCCCTTGCCCAGGGGGTGGCTGGCCATGATGGTCAACTTGAGTTGAAAAGCCGCCTGAATGGTGGAGCCGATATTGCCCTGTCCGGTCACCTGGCTGAAGCGCGTGTAGGCTTCGGGCATCAGGGCGTTGAAGGGCAGTTCCACCACCCGCAGGTGGTGACGGTTGCCCTCCCCCGCCGCTTTCTCGGCCAATCCGATCAGGCTGGTAAGAGACTGAAACAGGGTATGGTCCGTTTCCACCCGGCAGGCATTGAAGGTGGAAATCCCGTAATAGCGAATTTTGTTTTCCTGGACGGCCTGTTCCAGCACCGTAAATACCTTGAGCAGTTTCTGGTACATCCGTTCCTTGCCGATCAGGGGAATATGCACTTCCGGCTGATCCACCAGAAATACATCCAGGGTTTCCAGACCGGTTTGCTGACGCAGGTCATCCAGTTGCCAGGCGATATATTCGGGACTGAGGCAATGCACATTCCCGGCCAGGTCTTCTTCCTGGCCTAGCCCTTTGGCGACCACCTCCTCGCGGAAAAATGCGAGGGGATCTTCCGGTCGCCCCGCCGTGAAGGTCAGAAATCCGCCCTTGCCCACCACAAAAAACTCTTCCCGGCGAATGCCTGCTGCCATGGCCTTGACAATACCGACGCCAACGGCCCGACCGGCGCGGCCAAAGCGATAATTGGCGCCGGTATCAATCACATTGACCCCGGACTGCAGGGCCTGGGCGACGATGGCAGCCACGGCCATATCCGTCACATCATCCACCGCGCCGGGGAAAGTGCCCACCCCCAACGAGGACAGCTTGATCCGGGTATTCAGAAAATCACTGAAATGTTCTTCCGCCAGGGTACCCGCAAAGCGCGCCACATAAGCCTTGCTGCCCAAACTATTGGCAGCGCCGGGAATCAAGGGGTTATCCGCAGCATTCACGCAGCATGTCTCCTGTTGGCAAAAAGAGGATGATGATGTATCAGATAATCCAGACGTTCTGTCACTTCCGGACGCAGTGGTCCCGGCAAGGGCAGATCATCCAGATACTGGAACTGGCGGCTGTAATCCGGAGCGTCTTCATCGTCCAGATCCCACTCCACGCCTTGCAGCAGGGTCTGTCCGGCTTCGGGCAGGGCCATATCCAAAGTGCGTCCCGACAGGGCCGCCCAGACGCCGGTCCAGCAACGGGCCAGGGCTATGGGATGATACCCTCCCCCGCCCAGCACCAGCAAACGCGGGCTTTCGGCAACCATTCTCCGGACCACGTCCCCGAACAGGCTATTGGATATGCGGAATTTGCTCAAGGGATCCGGCGACAGAATATCCGTACCCGCCTGGAGGACCAGCACATCCGGGGCAAACTGCCGCAGGACTCGGGGCCAGAGGGCAGCGAAAACGTGGGCATATTCCGTGTCATTGATTTCCACAGGCAAGGGGAGGTTCACTGCCAGTCCTTCCTGGTCATCCAAACCGCCTCCCTGAAACGGATAGGCATAAGCCGTGTCCATATGCAGGGAAACCGTCAGGGTATCAGGATCTTCCCGGAAAGCGGCTTCCACACCGTCGCCATGATGGGCATCCATATCCCAGTAGAGTACCCGCAGCCCCGCCTTGCGCAGGCGCTGGACGGCCAGTACCGGATCATTCAGATAGCAGAAACCCCGCGCCTGACCGGGAGCGGCATGGTGCATGCCTCCTGCCGGACTGAAGGCGGTGAAGCCCTGCAACACCAGCTCCGCCCCCAGGATACTGGAGCCCGTGGCCAGATTGGGCGTATCAAAAAAACCAGGGAAATAGGGATTTTCGAGAGTTCCCAGTTGATATTGCTTGCGGTCGGCGTCACGCACCTTGCCGCGAAACTGGGCACGTTCAAAAGCCTGGATGTAATCGCGGGCATGGAATCCGAACAGTTCCCGATGACTGGCTGGACGCCCCAGACAATATTCCTCGGGGGCCATGGCCCCATAGGCGTTGATCAGGTCCAAGGTCAGGGAAACACGGGGAATGGCCAGGGGATGGTTGCTGCCATAGCTGGCGCGTCGGTAGCGGGCGGCACCCACAAAACGGGCCGGACGGGTCGCGGCAATGCAGGGTTGCAGGAGCTGTTTTTCATTCATCCGCCGTGCCCCCGCAGGCGCAGATACACTTCCGGCAGACGCGCCGGCAAGCTGTCGAGATGGGGCAGCACCAGATAATGCCCCTTCCCGAATACCTGGGGCAGATACTCCCCGCCCTGGGGGTCCAGACTGATACAGAAGGCATGGATGCCCAATTCCAGGGCTTCCCGCACGGCCATCCGCGTATCTTCCTGCAAATAACGCGGATCGCCACCGTCATCATAATCCGCCGGGCGACCGTCGGAGAGAATCAGCAACAAACGGCGCTGGGCCGGACTGCGCAGCATCAACCAGGTGCTGTGGCGGATCGCCGCCCCCATACGCGTGGCCAGACGTCCCGACAAGCCTCCCAGTATGGCTCTGGCACGAGCATCAAACTTGTCGGCAAAGCGTTTGATGGGATACATCAGCACTTCATCATGATATTTGCTGGCAAAACCATAGACCGCAAAAGGATCTCCCACTTCCAGCAAGGCTTCGCCAAAAAGCAGCATGGCCGCCCGCAGACGATCGACCACCCGCACCCCCGAGTCCCCGGCTTCCGCCATGATGGAGGTGGACAAGTCCGCCAACAGCAATACCGCCGTATCCCGTTGCTGGGGACGCCGCTGCAAATACACGCTGGCCTTAGGTGAATGTCCTGCACGCTTTTCAATGAGAAACTGGACGGCAGCCTCCAGATCCGGCTCTTCCCCCTCATACTGACGGCGGCGGGGAGACATCCGCGTCGGCTTCTGGACCTGGAGGGCGCGCTTCAGGCGGCGCAGGGTGCCATCATATTCAGCGGCTATCTCGATGGCTTTGGCTTCATCCTGCTCACGGAGCTTGCGCTCATGCACCCGCACCCAATCCCTCTTGTACTGTTGATGGCGGTAATCCCATTCCCGGTAAGGCCAGCCACCCTTGGGGCCTTTGACGCCCCGACCACTACCCGCCACCTTGGCCGGCAACGGAATACCCACCCCCACCCGACCGCCGCTGCCCTGAATGTCCTCCGGCGGAATTTCCATATCCGGATCATTCCCTTCCGCCGATTGCGGCGCTTCCTTGGGCTTTTCCTGATGTCCCGCCGCCCCCAGGGCACTGTCCCCATCCATCTCCGGGGCACCATTGCCGCGTTTTTGCCGGGGATAAACGGGGCGCGCGGCATTGGGGGAATGACCGGGCAGATAGGCCCGGGCACGCTCCACCAGCCTCAAAGGAGGCAGTGTCGTCGTCGCATACAGCCCCAGGGCGACGCGAAAAGCATCCACGATCCCGGCTTCAGGACGGGTCAGATCTGCCAGCTCCGGAGCCAGGCGGCCCTGCTGGTAATCCTCCAGATAGTGCTGTGCCTGCTCATAGTAAGCAGCGGCCAAGCCTTCGGGCAGTCCATGCTTGCGCGCAGCCTGTAAAATTCGGGAGATATACCCCGGCATTTCCCGATCCAGAGCCACATCCACCCGTAGGTCTTCGCAAAGATCAAATATCATCTGGAAGCGGATCAAATCCTCGCCAAACTGGGCAAAAAGAGGACGCCAGGTGATGCGCTGATCGGAGTCCAGAGGGGGATGCTCCATCCCGATTTCCGCAAAGAGGGCATGAATGGCGTCCTGCTCGTAACTGTCAAAAGCCAGATGCGCGCCGGTATGGTAAAAAGCCAGCAGAGCTTCTTCCCGATCCGGCATGACTGCCGGCACAAAAAGGCTGCGACCGTCGGTTTCCAGAAAACTGCGGCCTCCTTCCAGACTCCAGTCGCCTTCTTCCAGAGGCAGATGCAAGCCCGTCCAAGCCTGCAAAAGCAAACCAAAGAAGCGCTTATGGACCCCCGTGCGGAAACCGGGCAGCACCTCCAGCAAAAAACCCCGGGCTTCGTCACTTTCCAACCGAAACCAGGCTTCCCCCCGCACCCGTCCGGCCGCCAGCACATCGGCACCCCGTCTTGCCCATTCCGCCACGCCATTCAGACCACAAATGCCGCGCACCTTGATGGCCCCATCCAGATAAGTTCCCAGCCCGAGGCGGCCCTTGGCGAGACTTTCGGCGGGCTGTAACAGGGCTTCCAGTCCCGCTGTGCCCTGCTCCCCAAAGAGGGTCTGCACCGGCATCCGGAAATAGGCCGCAGCACTATCCACATGGCGATCAATCCAGGCGGCACCCAGGCGAAACCACAAGGCCTCGCCCTCGGCACCCCAATGACACCGGACCATAGCCGCCTGCTGAAAAAAGCCTACCACCGCGCGAAAGGTGCCGCGCTGGGTGAGAAACTGCCGGGCCTGTTCCAGCCAGGGGTCCAGCCCGCCAAAGGCCGCCACCATGGTCGCCGTGGCATGAAAACAGGCTTTGCCCGCTTCCCGGTCATAAAAAAACAGATCCCTGCCGGTTTCCAGAAAACGCAGACAGGCGCTTTCACCCAGCGGGGTTACGGCGGGCAGGGCATTGCGGGCATCGCGTCCGGCCACAAAACTGATGGCCGCCAGATGCTCCAGGATTTCTTCGGTCGCTTCCGACATGAAAGCTCCTTAGCGTTCCGGGAAGAAAGTCCGGAAAATTTCCAGCAGGGCTTCACTCAGTTCCGGATCATCGGTCTGGGGGTTGATGATGGCCATGGTGCAGGACTCCAGCGGCTCCAGACCGGCCACCATCAGTGCGCCGGCGTAGATCAGCGCCCGCGTCGAAGTCACCTCCTGCAAGCCTTGATCCTTGAGGTTGCGGGCCTTGTCTGCCGCTGCTACCAAGGCCTTGGAGCGGGACTCATCCAGCCCCGCTTCTTTCATGACGATCCGGGTTTCCACCTCTGCTGGAGGATAGGTGAAGTTCATGCCCACAAAACGCTGTTTGGTAGAAGGCTTGAGGTCTTTCAACACCGTCTGGTAACCCGGATTATAGGAAATGACCAACATGAAATCGGGATGGGCATTGATTTCCGTGCCCAGCTTTTCAATGGGCAGATGGCGGCGATGATCGGTCAGCGGATGGATGACCACCGTGGTGTCCGTCCTGGCCTCGACAATTTCATCCAGATAGCAGATGGCCCCTTCACGGACCGCCTTGGTTAAAGGCCCGTCCTGCCAGACCGTGGCATCGCCTTCGATGAGGAAACGCCCCACCAGATCCGAGCTGGTCAGATCTTCATGACAGGCTACGGTAATGAGCGGTCTTTTCAGACGCCAGGCCATGTGCTCCAGAAAGCGGGTCTTGCCACAACCTGTCGGTCCTTTGAGCATCACCGGCAAACGGCGGCTCCAGGCCGCCATAAATACCCCGAGTTCATTGGCCACGGGCTGATAAAAAGGTTCTTCGATAATCATCGCATTCATTGCTCAACCCTCTAGATGTTGTTCGGCATGGCTACGCAAATACAAAAATATATGGCGCAGGGTATGGATCACCATACGCTCAGGCTGGGCGGGCAAGGCATCCTGACGCTCCGCTTTCAGACAGTTCCGGTAGTAAATCAGTTCACGGCAATTGTCGCGAATGGTATTCCAGTGCGGTTTGCCCTTGACCAGGGTTTTCCATAATTCCAACAAATCAGCATCACTGGCATAGGGCTTATGCTCGGTTTCCAGCATGATCCGCAGCATGGCTTCGGCTTCGGCAATACCCGCCGCCAACAATTCCGGCAAAGGCATGCCAGCGCTTTGTTGTTTAGCCAGTGCTTCAATACGGCCATGAACGGCATCCAGTGCCGCAATCAAATCATTTGACTTGGTCATCATCACTCCTGATCGGTTTTTCGGTGAAACCCGCTACCACTCCGGGAGATTTTCGTCTAGGATAAAAGAGTTTTAGCTAAATGCGTGTATAATTCGTTTTATAGTGTGATTAAAAGGGGTAACCATGAGCAAACTCGTCAAGATGGTCAAACTGAACAACCTGCAATATAATGCCAACCGCGACCCCCAGGTTTATCGCCGCGTCGTCGGCCATCCTTTCCGGATTCAGGCCATGCTGGAAGGCCAGGGCAGTGCCAAGATCAGCGTCACCTGTGAAGGCAAGACTCTGAAAGAAAGCACACTGGAACTGCCAGGCATTTTTTCTTACGAAGTCACCTTCAAGGATCCTGGCATCCGCATCGCTACCCTGACCGTCAGCGCCGATGGTCAGAGCGAAATCCATGAGCTGCTGCTCGATACCGAAGCCCACGCCAAAGTCGGCTGAAGCGACCTCAGCCAAAAAGCACCCAGCGCCGCCTGGCAAGTCCTGGCGGCGCTTTACCAGGCAAACTGTTGAAAAAACTCCGGCAGTCTTTGCAAGCCCTCTTCCCGGTCAAAAAACCGATCAGCTCTGGCTGAACGCGCCCGATCTCGTATCTCCCGAGTTCCTCCCAGACAAAAAATGGGAATATTCAACTGATACTCGCGGCGGATCTGATCGATCAACTCTATCGGATCGTTGATCTGCGGATCTTCCAGATTCAGCAACATAAAGCGATGCAGGAGGATTTCCTGCCATTCCTCGAAAGCCTCCAGACCGGTCGCTTCGGTCACTTCCCATTTTTCCGGAATGGCCGCTTCCACTGCTTGTCGCAAGACAGGATCGCCATTCATCAAAATGAAACGCTTGCGCATCCGTTCTTCAATACTGGGCATTGTGCATCTCCTGTTATTGCGGATTTCAATCCTTCCAGATGGCGATTTCGGCAAAACGGGCGGACCACAGGTCAAATGCATCCCCCGCCAACTGCTGCAGTGCGCTGGTAAAGGCCTGGGAATCTGCCGACAATCCTGTGAATACCCGGCATTGGCATTCCGACCAGGCAGAAGCCGCCACCTTACGGAAGCAACCACTTTCTGTCCAGATGCGCAAACAGGCCCCATCCGGCCAATGCCGTTCCGTCAAAAACGCCTTGGCCTTGATTTTGATGCCGGCGGGCACGCGCCGGGCTGCTGGCACCTCCCATTCGGGCTCCTCCAGCTCCGCAGCGCACACCGCTTGTTGTTCTGTCGGGCGCAGCGCAGAACTGCAGGTAACCTGCACATCACAAGATTCCAGCACCCCCGGAAAAGCCCCGCGGATGTCCTCTGCTGAAGGAACCTGCCGCAGCAGGCGAGACCAGGTCCACAAGCTGTCCTGCAAGGCTTCTGCCAGCCACAAGCGAAATCCAGTCGAGGGGGCCGCCACACAATCCACGAACTTTTGCCAGTCTATCTGGAGCATCACACTGCCCCCCAACACCAGACTACGGCCAATGGTCGCAGCCCCTGTCCCACTGATTTTTTTGCCGGTACACCAGAAATCATGGCCATCGCGGGCTTCAACCTGCAGTCCAAAACGCGCGTGCAGAGCCATTATCCAGGGCGCAATACGCTCAAAAAGCTCTGGAGCACGGCGTATGGCCTGGGCCTTCGGGAAAATGAAAAAATAATTGAGCTGACCACGGTCTACCCAGACCAGACCACCGCCCAGCGCCCTTTGGAGAACGGGAACCCCCAAACCCGCGCAAGCCGCACGATCCAGTTCAGCCCCGGCGGATTGGGCCGCCCCCAGACTCAGATGGGCTTCAGACTGGGCCAGCAGCAGAACGGGAGGATCATCATCACCTTGGGCTTCTGCCAGGCCCATATAGGTTTTGTGCAGCAACTCCGGGGACAGCACCCCCAAGGAAATGACGCGTAACCGCACCCTTCAGCATTGCCCTAAAGGCATGAGAGAGACACTGAGCACCATCATCTCAGGCATTCTCTTCCCGGCTTTCCTTGTCCTTGGGCCGGTAAAAGGACGAGAAATAGAAATCTCGCTCATTCAGGGCTTCATGCCAACGCACCCGCTCTTCCACACCCGCCTGCATGATATCGGCCATGGCCATGGCCTGCTCACTGTCCAGGATGAGAATGGCATCCTGCAAATCCTCATCCAGATCAATAAAATGCGCCGCCAGGCCCAAAGGCTCCTGAACATGCACCAAAAAAGACTTGCAAGCCGGATCCTCCGGGTCCAGAGGCGTCATGACCAGCCTCCCCATATACGCCATTCTGGCCAATTGATTAAAACGGGGAATTTCCAGCTTTTTCCCCATCTTATACTTGTTCAGTTCATTTTTGAGACTGCTGACATCAGTAATCGGTATGGACTTCATGGGATTCCTTGCGGTTCGGGTTTCGGCCAGTTTCGCGCAAAGCCCTGCAGGACGCAAGGTAAGGGTAAGGGGCCGAAACCCCGTTTTTCATTGACCAGCTTGTCAAGCTGTTCATGATGATATTTGCCTCAACGTTCTTATTGATCAGAAAACTGCAGATCCTGCAACTTCATCTGACGGCGGACGATTTCCACGTCCTGCTGGTTCAGGGCAAAGGGGAAAGAACGAATGTCCGAGGGGGAAGAGTCACCATAGGGGCGGTTACAGGCACTGACCTCTTCGTCATCCTTGCCAGGGCAACCGGAAGTCTGGAAGGGCTTGCCGGAGTTGATGATATCTTCCAGATCGGCTTCCGGATAGCCGAAATCCACGATCCGGCCGTATTCGTCAAATTGCATGTCTTCATAGCGCCCGCCGGCATAATCGATGAGGAAACGACCCAACTGGACACGACGCCAGTGATCGTGGGGAACCGGATCCCAGTCTTCCATCATGGAACCCTTTTCCGGGAAGAAAGCAAACATATGGTTATGGCCGCCCATGTCTTTCATTTTCTGACAAACCTGCAGAATTTCCTGTTCGGTTTCACCCATACCACAAATCAGATGCGCGCCAAACTTTTCAGGGCCATAAATTTCTGCGGCCCATTCAATAACCTGCCAGTATTTATCCCAGGAATGGGGGCTTTGTACGGTCTTGCCACGGGTCCGTTCAAAAATTTCCGGGGTAACCGCATCCAGAGCTATCGTGAAAATATCCGCACCAGCTTCCTTGAGATTAATCAAGTCCTGTCTTTCCATGGTGGTAGGGTTGGAAAGAATGGAGACCGGGATATGGGGAGCGACTTCCATCCAGCGCTTGAGCATGGTCATGGTGTCGTTGTCCGAATCGGGATGGGTGATCATGCTGATGCACATCCGCTGAAAATTGCCCTTGTCGCTGTTCTGGGCAATGCGGTCCAGCATTTCTTCGACACGCACGGTCGGCCAGTCCACACGAATGAAATTGCGGTCGGCATAATCACGACTTTCTTCACGATGGCGGGCCAGACCACAGTAGCTGCAGTTTGCACGGCAGCCTTCAGGATAAGTCATCAATAGATTCAGACAGTTGGTGCAGGAAGTACGGTGCATCACGCCAGGAATCAATCCCAGGGTAATGGCTGCGGCCGTACTCAACTGCACATAGTCCGGGGAACGCATCGTCGGTGTTTTGACGAAATAATCCGGGCGATAAAAATTTAGGGTCTGAGCATTTTTTTCGACAACCGCACTCATGGACGTTCCTCCTGTCAATCCGCCTCAAGCGGCAAAATATTCATCAAAAGCGATCCAGGCGGATCGCATGACCTGGTCTTCCTGGGCTGCGGGCTTGCGCCATACGGCTTCCAGGGATGTTCTGCGTTGCATAGCCCGGCGCAGAGCCGGTCCAAACTGATCCTGCATGTCCTCTTCGTAACTTTCCAGGGCGTCGCCGTCTCCGGCCAGATAGGCGGCGGCGGCGAGACCTGCCGCCTCCCCGCTGATGACAGCGGCGGGAATACCGGCTCCGGTAATGGGGTGCGTTAATCCTGCCGCATCACCGCAGAGCAGAACATGGCCATGAATCATGGGGCGCAAACCGCCTACGGGTATGGCTCCACCGGTTCTGCCGAGCACCTCCTGACCGACAATCCCTCGATCCACCATCTGTTGATGGAGTTCTTCCAGCGGCTTTTTGAGATTAACTTCAAAGCGCTTGTCCACACCCAGGCCCAGATTGGCCACCGGACCCCGCGGAAACAACCAGCCATAACCGCCCGGAAAAGCATCCGAGAGGAAAATGTCCGTATCGGCATAATCGTGACACAAGGGTACCGTATATTGCCGGGTATAGACTACCGGTTGATGGGCTAGACCGATGCTTTCTGCCACGGGACTATGGGGGCCATCGGCGGCAATCAGCATCCTGGGCGCTATCTCCTGAATCTCTCCAGAAGAGCATTTGATCCGGGCGCGTTGACCATCCCAACCCACAAAGGCGGTGCGGGTTTTTATCTCGGCGCCTGCTGCTTGTGCCAGATCTGCCAGGCCCTGGTCAAAGCGACTCCGGTCGATCATGATGCCCGGGAATACACTATGATGCTGTAAACCCGAAGGCAGCACCGTCATCATGCCGGACACGTCCTGTACCCGGGATTGGGTTTCGTGTACCGTCCGCAGCAGCGGCATGGGGACGAATTCCGCACATTGCACGGGTAAGCCGACCTGTGTCCGACGATCTATGCAGAGCACCTGCAAGCCTTTTTCGGCAGCGGCGCGGCCAGCGGCAGCTCCCGCAGGTCCCGCTCCGACAATCAGCACATCGACTTTTTGCAGGGTCATGGCTGTTCCGCTGCCAGTCGCAAGACGCTGGCAAAGTCTTCCGGCTGCAAACCGAAACCGTCTATTTGCTGTTTTTCAAAAATATCTGCCAGAATCTCATCCACTTCGTTCAACTGCACGTTACGCAAGGCGGCTTCCATGTCGACAATGGCGCGCCGAGGCTGAATGAAGTAATCCCCGCTGAAATGGACCTGCCGGATCCGATTCCCAAAGCTGTCCCAGAGAATTTCTGCCTGCAGGGTTCCTCCATGTGCACGCAGACTGGCTTTACGCAAGGGCATGCCGGCTTGTTCCCGGGTATTCACATTCAACCATTCCGGATCGCGGATTTCCGCCAGCATCTCGGGGAAGAGCGCCATCACGGCCTCCGGCATATCTCCCGCCGTAAACAACAAACCCAGGTGTTGGCGGAAACCTTCCAGCAAGGCTTCCTGTACCTGGGACAATGCAGGGGTCTTCCCGAGCAGGGCCTTGAGGCTGGTGACCCGTTCTGCTACCGAAGAAATGGCATGGGCATCCAGCTTTTCCAGAGGCACCCGCAGCACCCGCAGCATTCTGGGAATATCCAGGTCCACCAGTACGGTACCCTGGAAGAGCAATACCTCGCCATCCATGATCCCACCGGTTCCGGAAATTTTTTTACCTTCCACTTCAATGTCATTGCGCGGACGAAAAGAGGCCTGAACGCCCAGGGTAGACAATCCCGCTGCGGCAGCCAGACATATCTGTCGGGAAAGCGCCGCCATATCGCCCTTGGGCAAGGCCTGACGATGGCAGACGAGTTCCCAGCCAATCTGGGTGGGATCAAATATCAGGGCGCCGCCACCGGTCAGACGGCGCTGGACCGCGATGCCTTCTTCCTGGCAAAACGCCAGATTCAGTTCCTGGTCGGGGGACTGGTGATAACCGACCAGTGCCGACTCTTCAAAGCGCAGGAAGCGAAAAATACTGGGAATATTTCCCTCGGCCATGGCCTGCAGCAGGGCCTTGTCCAGCGCCATGTTCTCATCCGCAGGACGCAGGCCGGAATCGACCACCAGCCAGGGATCCTGAGCAGTGACATTCATGCCGGGCAAATCCAGCAGCAGTACATACGCGTCATGACTATCCGCGACATTTTCAGGCAGAAAACACGATGGGAATATCCCGCAACTGGGTCCGCCGCTTCGGTGCCGCCGGGACGAAATCGAGGGGCACGGTAGTGGACTCATCTCCCATACTGAGGACTTCCTCGCCGACAATCATGGAGCAACAGGACGGGGTTACGAATACATCCCGCTCCAGGTGCTTGGCCAATGCCAACATACCATCAGAGGGAAAGGCCACCCCATTGAGACCCGCCATGACCGCATAGGTATCGGTAATGGAACGATGCACTCCGGAGGGTCGGGCGCAACCCAACAACACCGGGGTTTCCGGGAGGGCAGCACGGGCATCCATGAAAAATTTGCCCACTTCATCGGTAGGTGGCGTCACAAAAGGTCGACTGGAAGACGCATACTGGGGCATGATCACTACCAGCACCAAGGCACTGGGCAGATGGCGCTGGATGATCTCCAGGGAGTTCCATTCGCCCAGCAGTTCGCCATAATGCAGACCGATGACAATATGCGGGACGACTTTCATTGTGGTGGCTACCAAGGCTTCGAGGGCAGCCTCGAAGTCATCCACGCTGCGGCGCAGATGGTAAACTTGATGGATGGTGTCCTGAGCGCCAATCACATCCATCATGGCCACGTCCACACCGGCATCTTCCATACCCCGGGCAAATTCCGGAGTCGCAATACCCGTATGCATGGCTATTTGTAAATTGGGATAGCGGTCCTTGATTTTACGCACCATGGGGAAATAGGGCTCGTAATGCACCACATTTTGATGGTCTGATCCACCGGAAAGCAGCAACCCCCGGCCGCCGTCCAGCACGATCTGATCGACCAGACGATCCAGTTCTTCAGGGCTGCGCACAGGAATCATGGGCTCGAGGATTTTGGCCTTGCAGTGATCACACTGTAATTTACAGTCGCCACCGGTGATGGAAATGGCCGGAAAGGCATTTTTTCCACAGGCCGACACTTCGGAGGTCTCGTGGTGTTTGAATGAAGGCGTATAGAAATTGATACGACCCACCTGGCTGCCAGACAAGCCCGACCACTGTTCGCGCATGGATTCCACCAGATCAGCGTTGAGCGTCAGATCTTCTAATGCTTCCACTTGCGAAACAGCGTTTAACCATGGGTTCATATTAATTTCCATCCTCGTCATACATGGAGAAAGCTAGACGGCCGCAAATGCGGCCGTCTGACTGGATAGGGCTATCCGAATAAATCAGCAGCCGCCAAAACCATCAGCTGTCATCTTTTCTTCAAAGGCGGCCAGCGCATCCGCACCGGTCTTCAGTTCACCGGAATCACCGGCAAAATCCGCAGGAGTCAGCTTGGCAATCCAACCGCTGCCATAGGGATCCTTGTTGATCAGACTCGGATCCTTGGCCACAGCATCGTTACTGGAAAGCACGGTGCCACTCACCGGGCTCTTCAGCGGACCTACCCACTTGCCAGATTCCACCGTTGCGGCAGACTTGTCTTTTTTGATGTCCTTGCCAGCGCCCTTGGGGGTATAGGAAACAATCTGACCGGCCAATGCACAAGCATAAGAAGTCATGCCGATGGTGACACTACCGTCATCTTCCTTGCGCAGCCATACGTTATTTTCAACGTTGTACATCAGGTCTTCGGGGATTTCACAGCCACGTACAGTTCCCATCATTTTCTCCTTCGGGTTTTAAATTAAAAAAACAAAAGCCGGTCAACCGATAAAATCAGATCAGCAAGGTCACCTGCTGAAGCCACTTCATCCACCTCATCAATCAGGTCGTCTGCCTCCATCTCATAGCCTGGCAGGGCCGGCCTGCACACATAGAGCTGGACACCCGCATTTTTGGCATCACGAATAAAATCGATGATCCGCTTGCCGCCTTCCATCGCGGCGAGATTTTCGGCAACCCCCACTTTCATGAGCATGACGGCTTCCATGGTGCAAAAAATCTTAACCTCTGCGTCCATGGAAGACAACAGCGAACCCAGATAAAACGGGGTAGCACAACGATGTGCCGTACTCGGGCCGCTGGTCATCACAATCACCACCGACTTTTCGCCGTCATCATCCAGATAATGGTCACTCATCGCATCCCTCGCTCACAATGAATATCATCGCGCAGACAGCGCTGCCGATATAACTCAAAGGCCGCATCCCCAGTAGACAGCTTTTTCAAGGCAACGTCCACGGGTGCCACCGGGCGGACCCGGGCAATCCACGCTTCATAGGGTTCGATATTGAGCAAATTGGGATCTTCCAGCACATCTTCATTGGCGAGTTCAATGATGCAATCAAACACATTGGGTACCGGCCCCGCCCATTTACCGCTCTCGATGGTCGCTACCGGTTTACCTACGGGTCGGCGCGTCCCGGGACGACGCACCCGCACATGCAGAATTTTTCCGGCAATTGACTGCGAAATATCGGTCATGCCCACCGTGAGGGTGCCATCACCTTCGCGGCGAACCCAGATCTGACACTCCTGATCGTAATATAATTCGGCGCGAAATTCGCATCCGTTACATTCCATAGCCTCTCCCTGGTTGACAGCGGCAGGTAAAAAAAGCGCCCCGCAAAGGGCGCTTTTCAACCTTGTCAGACGATGCCTTTAGCCGCGAGCAGGTCCATGGAGTCGCTGACATTGTCGGGAATACCCACCTTGCGTGCAGAAAGACCCATTGCCAAACCCAGCAACTGGGTGAAGTAAATGACCTTGACGTTGGTTTTGATACCAAACTCAATTTCCGCACGAATCTGGTGCATTTCCAGACCGGAGTGGCAGGTCGGGCATTCCGTGGCGATCACTTCAGCGCCAGCATCTTCTGCGGCCTGGAGAATGTTCAGCACCAACTGGGTGGAAGTATCGGAGTCAGACAGAGTGTGAGCACCGCCACAGCAGGCCGTTTTCAGGGGGAAATCCACCGCAACGGCACCCGCCGCATTGAGCAGATCATCCATGAAGTGGGGTGCGTAGCTGGATTCAGAACCGGGACCCTGGTCTTTTTCCGGGAAAATCTGACGGGGGCGGGTATACATACAGCCATAGTAGTTGGCAATTTTCAGCCCATTCAGACTCTTCTTGACCTTACTCTTGATGCCGTCGGGACCCACTTCTTCCATGAACCACTCCAGAGCATGCAGAGTACGCACATCACCGTCATAGACCGGGTCACCGGACTTGTCGGCCAGATCCTGCACCGTCTTCATGGTTTCTTCAGACGTGGCGCATTCGTATTCCGTCTGTTTGAGGTTCCGGTAGCAGCCATTGCAAGGAGCCATGACCGTGTCGCAACCCTGCAGTTTACTGGCAATGGCGAGATTCCGCGCAGACATGTAGGTCTGCAGCATGGGGTGAATGTTCTTCACCTCCATGGCCCCACAGCAATTGTAGTCTTCCAGATTTTCCATCTGCAGACCGAGTTCCTTGACGAGAACGCGGGTGGACTTGTCGTAGGGGCCGCCGGAGCCTTCCAGCGCACAACCCGGATAATATGCAACCTTAGCCATGATGAGCAGCCTCCTTCTGTGCTTTCACGTATTCCGCAAGAACTTCGCCGGTCTTGCCCCAGGATTTGGTTTTTGGACGGAAAACCACATTCAGTCCCATTTTCGCCAACTGTCCCAAAGGCAGCCCCTTGGAGAGACGCTTTCCAAACTCCACAATCCAGGGTTGCACCAGTGGTTGATTGGAGCGCTTGAAAAAACCCATCATCACTTCCGTATCCTCAATGCGCCCAAATTCGATGCACTCATGGGTGAATTCTTCGTCAAAGTGGGTGGACAGGGTCTTGGGGGTCAAACCATTTTCTTCCATCCAGTGAGCAGTGGCTTTCATCACACCTTCAGGACGAACATCCTTGGGGCAGATGTTGGTGCACTTGTTGCAGGACACACACTGCCAGATGATGTCCTTGTCCTTGAGCAATTCTGCCTTCAGACCCAGACGAATCAGGTAAATCCAGTAACGCGGATTGAAATCCACGTTCTGGGCGTACATGGTGCAGGAATTGGTGCAGGAACCGCACTGCCAGCAACGATGCACGTTTTCGCCACCCCCGTAGCTCTGAATGATTTTCTCGAAGTTTTCTTCATAGTCGGTAAGGGTACGGGGAGTAATCATCGTGTTCCAGGAACCCGATACATCCACTCCGTCCACTACCAGATGGTCGTGCTGTAAAATCCGATCTGGATCGATCAGTGTTTTTTCATGAATAGCCATAGCTGCTCCTAAACCCTAATTCATCAATGAATGTCGTCTCTTTTGATACGAGACCCGCCCATCCGCCGGTGCACTTCTACGCCCAGCAACTTACGAATCTGTTCCGTAAAATCCGTCTGACCACCAAAGTCCGAGCGTAAGAAGCCTTCTGCCATCGCCCGAACGTACTGGGAATACTGGTGGGCAAGAATGATGTCCACCATATAGGGAACGTCACGATACACGCCCAACTCCAGCAACGTTTCCCGCATCCACTGGCGCAGCCCCTCAAACATCTCGGGACTCTCGCCAAAAGGGAAATCCGTGAGATAATCACCACCACGAATAAACTCGCGAATGGCTCCAGAGCTGGTGCCCTGGTCCCAGACCCAACGTGTCATCAAGGGGTAGCGCTCCGGATCACTGAAATGCAGTACTTCAGCAGCCACATCCCTGATCACCCGTTTGACTTTTCCGGTAGCTGGCAAAGCCTCTTCAAATCGGGTCATCCGTTGCACCAGGTCACCGTGCCCGGTCAGGAGATCGCGCATCAACTCCCCGACCTTGGCCGGTCCTTGTTCCTCAATGAGTGGCCAGATTTTTCGCCGCGCCGTAAACATTTGGGCGACGAGATGTTCCATTTGCGATTCGGTCAGAGGTTGCTGTTCTTCCAGCAACAGACGGCGCAAGCTCGCCGTTTTTGCCGCCATGCTGCTCACCAGATCGGCCAGACCCTGTTGTCCCTCAAAAGCTTCCTCCAATTCATAAAAGGAGCGATTGAGCAGGCCCTTGTCGAGCTCTATGGGCAGCGTGGCAGGAACGATGTGTTCTTCGTTCCTGCCTTGGTAGATATCAGCTGGCAACTTTCTGCTGTCCAAAGAGATCGGCTACCGCACGGGAGCCCGCGGACTGGCCTTGCGCAATAGAAGTATCGATGTCTTCAGGACCGGTAGCCGCACCACACACGTAAACGCCCTTACGGGTGGTTCCCTGACTGTTGGTGTACTGCTCGGCACGATCAATGAAGCCGTGTTTTTCGAGACCGATACCAAAAGTCTTGGCAATTTCAGGGTTCAGTGCATTGGGATCCATCCCGATGGCATGCACCACAATATCCATGGGAATGACGATAGGACGCTTGACCAGGGTGTCTTCTCCTTTCACCAGCAAGCGGCCATCGGGCGACTTGGTGACCTCGGCGATACGGGCCTTGACGAACTTGGTCTTGAACTCTTCCTGGCTCTTCCAGTAGAACTTGTCTTCGTACAGACCAAAAGTACGAATATCCATGTAATAGATGAACACGTCCGTGCTGGGTGAGATTTCCTTGATTTCCATGGCGAGATTGGTAGAAACGGTGCAGCAGATCTTGGAGCACCATTCACGGCCGATCTGCCGGTCACGGGAGCCCACGCAAAGGAGAATCGCCACCCGCTCCGGCACGCGACCATCGGAGGGGCAACGAATCTGACCGGTAGCGATCATCTGTTCCATCTGGGTGGAGGTCAACACATCTTCATAGGTGCCGAAACCCCACTCCGGCTTGTTGATGGAGTCAAAGTGCGTAAAGCCCGTGCCCAACACGATGGCGCCAGCTTCGACCTTGTCGCCATTGCTCAAGGTAGCCGTGAAATTGCCGGCTTCCCCCTCAACCTTGCTGACTTTGGAGGATTTGTGAATGGTGACATTTCCGTCCCCTTCCACACGGCTGACCATACGACCGATGGCGTCTTTGGCCCATTCACCCGAGGGGACCAGCTTGGCGTAGCCGGAAATGATGGGCGCGCCGCCGAGAACATCTTCTTTCTCAACGATGACGGCTTTCTTGCCCATCGAAGCGATGGTGGCAGCTGCTGACAGACCGGCAGGGCCGGCACCTACGACTAATACTGTATCCTGTGCACTCACTGATTTTTCTCCTTAAGCGCCCGCTTTCATGTTGATATTTTGGTTGGTGGCGAGTTCGGGGTTGTAGAGGTATTCCACATTGCCCTGCTCGACCTGTTTCAGGTATTCCTGGAAATCGGCCTTGGCCTTGTCCCAACTGATGCCCATTTTCTCCACCAGATCTTCACAGGGTGAAGCATGCCACTGGAGCTGGACGATCTTGAAGGGGTCGGCACCGCAGGCCAGGGCGGCCAACTGTACGTCGGCCATGATGGGGATGCTGTAGTTCATGTCATGGGCCTTGCCGATCCACTGGTTCTTGTCCATGGTGGTGATGCAGCCCGTGTCGATGCCGATCATCACGTCGGCGTTGGCTTCTTCCCGGGCCACCTTGATCTTGCGGTTCATGGTGAAGCTGCGGGTGAATTCGCGCTCGGAAATGATGTGCCGGAAGCCAAAGCCACAGCAGTCGTACCAGGTGGAGTAGTCGATGACCTGGGCCCCCAGCGCCTGGGCGACGGAGGTGCCAACCGCCGTACGGTTGCCGCCCAGCACCGTGTTGTCATAGACAGCGTCTTCCGCCACCATCTTGTAGTAGTGACAGGCCGCATGGGTGGTCACCCGGATGTTGCTCATGTCGATGGTCTGCAGTTCGCTGGCGATGCGGTTGCGCATCACATGCAGCCATTCGCTGTAGTGCACCACCTCCTCGGGGAGAACGATCTTGCCGTCCACCAGGCGCCCGAGCTTGCCGAGGATCTTCTTGACCTTTTCGCGCAGTTCGGCGGATTCGATGAGGTATTTGCGGATCTCCTTGTAGTTGCCGAAGGAGGTGCCGCAGTGCACCAAGGGGAAGAAGTGGCCGTTCTCGAAGCCGTGCTGCTTGCCGGAGACGTAGGCCTGATGGAAGTTGCGCAGGAAGACGGCGGCCAGGGACTCCACGTTGCCGATGCCGGAGCCGTGGTAGTTCCAGGCAGTGCAGGAGGTCTGGTCGGTTTCGTCCAGATAGTCGGTGCCAAAATGATTCATGAACCACATGAGGCTGGTGGGATAGCCGGGGATGTTGCCACACTGGCCGCAGCTCTTGTGGTGCCAGAGCTGGTTGGTGGGCACCCGCTTTTTCCAGCCAAAGAGGGTCTCTACTTCGATGGGCTTGTGCTCATCGGTGATACGATGAACGATGATTTCGCCTTCCTTTTCCAGTTCCCACATGTGCTCGCGAACGTCGTCCATGCGCTCGCCCAGATCCATCGTCCGCCGATCCACGTGACTGCGCACCCAGGCCGTGGCTGCTTCCGCTTCATGGGCCGATAGATTGGTGTCCTGAAAAAAGGCGCCGTGTCCCGCCACGCCTTGCTGCGTGCTCTTGTCGCTCATAACCATCTCCTTGATCCGTCAGTCTTTCTGACTCTTGAGCCAGTCTTCGTAATCTTCCCGCTTTTCATCGATGAAGTCCTCGATCACATCAAAGAGGTTTTCATCCATGGTTTCCAGCGACTTCAACACACCCGTCATTTCCCAAATGGTGTACATTTCAACGGAGGTTTTCAGGGATACTTCCCAGGCGGTTTCTACCGTCTGCAGAGTCCGCACCGGGATAGCCTTGCGCAGAACCCGCAAATCGCCTTCGACTTTCTGAATATTGGGACCCCAGTCCGGAAAGTGATCAGGTTGAATCATGTCAGGAGAAAGCTGATTGCCCGTGGTAATCAGCTTGAGCATCACACGACCGAAGGGGCGCAACACATCTTTGGCGGATTGCATACCATGCCGAATGGATACTTCGCGCATGATCATGACCAGTCCGCCGGGGGAGTTCTTGAAAGGACAACGCGCCGCACAGGTCATGCACTGCGCACAAGCCCAGATTTTTTCCTGCATGGCGTCATAAATCTGTTCCACATTTTCTGTCCAGAGCAACTGGACGATTTCACGGGGACTATAATCATAGAACTGCGCCGACGGGCAGGTAGCCGTACAAATGCCACAATTCAAACAGCCATTGAGTTCGTGGTCATAACGAAAATCCGCACGGATTTCGTCAAACATCTCTTTCATTTCAGCGTAAGTCGCCATCTACTCGCTCCTCGCTCGTAATTAATACGTCGTACCTGTTGTGACCCGCAGCGCAGATCATTGGTTCAAATGAATAACGTGATATCGGACTCGCCGGCAAATTCAAAAAAGGCAGCCGCGCCACCCAGCTCAATTCCGTCAATGAAGTCTGCTGTATCAAACTCGAAAAGGTCAACGGTCATCTGACAGGCAATCATGCGTACTTCGGCTTCCACACACAGTTCACGTAATTCATCCAGACTGGCTACACCCTTGGCCTTCATTTTGCTTTTCATCATGGAGGTGGCCATTCCTTCCATACCCGGCAACACCATCATCAGTGTAGGCATCGGGACGGGCATCGGCATGGCCGGATTACCCAAGGGGCTGACACGCAGGTGACTCAGATCTTTCTTGAGCAATTGCAGGCCGTAAAAGGTAAAAAAGATTTCCACACTGTAACCCAGGGCAGCAGCGGTGGATGCCAGAATAAAGGGAGGATAACCCCAATCCAGCGTACCTTTTGTGGCAATAATCGCCAGTTTTTTCTCGTCCATTTTTAACTCCTGGTCGGGCTCTCAGCCCAACCTCATGCAATTAGGCCTTCTGGATGAAGAAGATAAATTCACCTGCAGCTTCAGCCTGCTCCAGAAGCGGGTTTTTGGTCTGCTTGGAAAAGGCTTCGAAATCTTTCACAGCACCGGGGTCGGTTGCGACGATCTTCAGGACCTGACCGCTAGTGAGCTCGCCAAGCGCCTTCTTGGTGCGCAGAATAGGCAAAGGACAATTCAGGCCGCGTGCGTCGAGTACTTGATCTTCTTGTACCATGGTTTAACCTCCTAAAGTTATTGATGTCTGAAAACTACCTGCAAGACTGTATCAGGAAAAGGGCGAACAGCAAGGCAAATATTTTGATTTGATGATTAAGCACCCCTATTTTAGAAAATCCTTATTGACCGGGCAACTGCCCGATGGGCAGCCCACGATTCACCCAAGCGGAAATTCCACCCCGCAAATTCAGCACTTGATCAAAGCCTTGCGCAGCCGCAAAGGCCGCAGCCTGAGCAGAACGTCCCCCGCTGAGGCAATAAAAGACCACCGTTTTGGACTTGTCCAATTGCTGAAGGGACATGGGCAGAATGTGCAGAGGAATATGCCGTGCTCCTTGAATGACGCCGCGTGCCACTTCGGCAGGCGAACGTACATCCACCAAAATGAACTCACCCTGCTGATCGCGCAGATCCTTGAGTTGATCTGCCGTGATTTCCTGGAAACCGTACATAAGCTGTTCACCAATTAATAAATTGACGTCATTTGCTAGCTTACACCATGTGCTCGCTCACGTGTAGCACCAGCATCCTCAACCACCCAGTCGCATCATGAAAACCCGGGAGGAACGTTCAGGATCAGCCACAAACTCGTGTCGTTCGGGTTTATCCTGCCAGATTCGCGCACGGATTTGTTCCGCTATGGCTGCATCGGGATATGCTCCACGAAGCAGCGGCAACAGATCCATCCCGTTTTCCTGCCCGAGACAAAATACGAGGCGGCCACTGGCGGTCAACCTTACCCGATTACACGTCGCGCAAAAATTGTCGCTGATGGGCGTGATAAATCCAATATGGGAGCGAGGCTGTCCAGCAAACTGATAAAGCTGGGCAGGACCATTATCGATCGGGCGAAAAGCCGGATATAAGGTGCCCAACTCTTTTTCGATGCGCGTCCGAGCTTCGTTGGCACTCAGGAAGTCTGTATTCCGGGTTTCGCTACCCGCTTCTCCCAAAGGCATGGTTTCAATGAAACGGATATCAATATGCTGATCCAGCGCATAGCGCACTAGATCAGCAAGGGCGTGCCCATTTTCCTGACGCATCAGTACCACATTGAGTTTTATCCGGGGGATACCCGCCACCACCGCCGCCGTAACTCCACGCAGAACCTCTTGCAGCTTGCCGCCACGGGTGACCCGGGCAAATACTTCGGGATCCAGACTATCCAGGCTGATGTTGAGGTTATTGACTCCCGACTGACGGAGCAGCTCCGCCTTGCGGGGTAATAGCAACCCATTGGTACTGACACTGATTTTACCAATACCCTGGCGCTGTGCGGCTTCGATCAGGGTATGCAGATGGGGATGAATGAGGGGTTCCCCCCCGGTGAAACGCATATGGCGCACCCCCAGACTGGCGAATATGGCAATGAGTCGATCATATTCTTCTATCTGAAGATGATCTTTTCTGGCAAAAAACGGGGTGCCTCCGGCGGGAGAACAATAAACGCAGCGAAAATTGCAGTGCTCGGTGACGGAAATGCGCAGGTAGGTAATCTGCCTCCCGAAGCGATCCGCCAGGGAGGATTCTCGTAGCGGTGAAGCCAATACCTCCTGCGCCATATTTTTCACCTCGATCAGACCGGAAAGGAACTTATACTAGACCTCTTTCCAGACTCGGTTCAACATTGCTGACGACCATGGTACAAATTGATGACGTGTTGCGCTTCGACAAAAAACAGCCAGCGCTCAACGCCAATACCGAATACCACGGAGATCACAGCAATCCAGGGGAAAGCCATTTGCCCCGTCAGCATCCCGATGATCAGGGCGGCCACCGGAATGATGAAGGCAAAAATATACATCATGAATTTAATACTGCGCGCCTTGGCACTGGGCAGGGTGTGCCCGAATTCTTCCGTCAGGAAGGTAGCAAAAGTATGGCCCTGCTCAAGAATACGCACGGTGAAACGGTTGAAGCCCGTGGCCGTGCGAATGGTGGGACCATTGGGTTGGCTGATCCAGAAGTAATAAATGCCTTTCATGACCGCTGCGGCCACCAACAGACCAAGGGCAATTCCCACCAGGGTTTGTGCGGGTGCGCCCATGATCATCCGTTCAGCGGCGAGAATGGTGGCGCCGATGGCTAGACCCATCACATAAAAATTGGCCGGCACAAGGGCGGTATTCCACTGGCGGATGGTTCTGAGCACGGCATAAATCATGCCCTGGCAGAAAATGGTGATCAGGCCGATCAAACCCGCCAGATTCGCCAGGATCAAGCCCACCGTATCCTGCGTACCCGCGGTGAAAAAAACCCAGACCAGATAGGCGAAGGCGAAGGGGTAATATAACACCGCAAAAATCCCTTCTCGGGCCAGCCAGGAGGTGCGCCAACGGGTAAATGCCCGCCAGGCGTTTTTCGGATTGGCCAGATGGGCGGTGGACGAAAGCATGCCGATGCTGACAAAGACCAGGGAGAGAATGACCGCGATCATGGTCTGCAGGGGATTCAAGCCACCATCGATCTGGAAATCATTGATGATGGCGGTCAATGCCATGATGCCAAATCCACCGCCTGAGAAAAGCGTCAGAAAAATAACTGCGAGTGCCGGATGCATGGTCTCTCCTTAACGCTCAACAACGCGATTGACCCATTCCTTCACCTTGCGAACGGCTTTTTTCTTCAGTTCTTCAGTGGGAATCGGAGCGTGCACGCGCGGGGGTAAATAGTGATTGGTGGGGTTGTAATTCAGTTCGGGCATCAACTGGTAGCCACCCCGGTCGCGAACGGCACGACTGACCGGGCTTTCGGGATCATCCAGATCGCCAAACATGCGGGCATGTGCCGGGCAGGTCAACACGCAGGCGGGTTGTCTTTCCTCTTCCGGGATTTCCATATCATAGATACGGTCAATGCAGAGCGTACATTTTTTCATGGTTCCGGAAACCCGATCCAGCTCGCGGGCACCGTAAGGACAAGCCCAGGAGCAGTAATTGCAGCCCATGCACTTGTTCTGGTCCACCAGAACGATGCCGTCTTCGGCACGCTTGTAGGAGGCGCCAGTGGGACATACCGTCACGCATTCGGCGTTTTCACAATGCATGCAGGACATGGGGAGATTGATGGTTTTGTTATAGGGGTAATCGCCTACTTCAAAATGGCGGATACGGTTGAACCAGACCCCCGAAGGCTTCGCCCCATAGGGGTCGTAGTCGGTCAGGGGCGCCGTCGTACCACTGGTATTCCATTCTTTGCAAGCCACCGCGCAGGCATGACAGCCAACGCAGGTGTCCAGATCAATGACTAAACCGAGTCTCATGGCATTCTCCTTGGCCCGTCAGGATTTCAGATTGACGGGCTGGTGGGTATGGTAGCGCAGCACGTCCGGTGCCGGGGTATCCCCTGGGAGGGGTTTGATGGTCGGGAACACCGGCCAGGTGCCCTCCTCTCCGGGGGCCGCCGGATAGACTTTCACCATCAGGTCGTACCAGGCCGCCTGACCGGTAATGGGGTCGGAGTTGGTCAGCCGTCTTTCTCCCTGCTTGGCCGGGAGCAACTCGGAAATGAGGTGATTCATCAGGAATCCCCGAGTGGCTTCAGCCGCTTCCGGTTTCAGACCCCAGGCACCAGACTGTTTGCCGATGGCATTCCAGGTCCATACCGTATCTTCCTGGCAACCCTCGATCAGTTTGACCTGCACCCGGATTTTGCCGTTGTGACTTTCCACCCACACCCAGCTTTTGTCGGCGATACCCATCTGCTCGGCGCGCTTCCGGTTCATATACATATAGTTCTGGGCGATAATCTGCCGTAGCCAGGCATTCTGGCTGTCCCAGGAGTGATACATCATCATGGGCCGCTGATTGACGGCAAAGAAAGGATATTCCTTCTTGTCGACGCGCTGCTGCTCCAGCGGCTCATAAAAAGCGGGCAACGGATCAAAGTAGGTGGCCAATCGTTCGCGATCCACCGGATCCTTGGGCTGCGGCCCATCGTAAAGACCCATTCCGGCCAGACGAAAGCGCTGGAAGGTTTCGGAATACAACTCGATGATGATAGGGTCAGCCGTCGGGTTGAAACCAACCCGCTGAGCCAATTCCAGGTATTCCTTGTTGGCAAAGCGATAGAAAGCCATGGACTCCGGCAAGTGGTACTTGAAAAAGCCCTGGTTTTCGATGTAACGATCCCACTGTTGGGGATTGGGGGCCCCACGCAGATGAGTTTCTCCGTCTTCACCCCGCCAACCCGCCAGGAAACCAATCCCCGGAGCACGCTCGTAATGGGTGATGAAGTCCTTGTAGCCGGAGAAACGTGGCTCGCCATTTTCCTTGGTAAAGGCCGGGAATTTCAGACGACCGGCGATATCCACCATGACTTCCTGCCAGGGCCGGACATTGCGATCCGGCTGCAGGATGGGATGGCGAATGGAATCACAAATGGCGTCGGGTTCCGAAATCGGGCGATCCAGCAGTGAAATGGCATCATAGCGCTCCAGATACGTGGTATCCGGCAGGATCAGATCGCCAAAATTGACCATTTCCGAATGAAAGGCATCCACCACCACGAGGAAGGGGATGTTGTACTCACCATTCTCGTCCTTGGATTTGAGCATGTCCTGAACATTGGCCGTATTCATGGTGGAGTTCCAACTCATGTTGGCCATGAAGAAAATCAGGGTATCAATGGCATAGGGGTCTTTGTTGACCGCATTGGTGACCACCATGTGCATCAATCCATGATTGGCAATGGGGGCTTCCCAGGAATAAGCCTTGTCAATGCGCTTGGGCTGACCATTTTCATCAATGACCAGATCTTCCGGTGCCGTCGGGAAACCCAGCGGCGAAGACTTGAGCGGGGTATTGGGCGCACTGTGCTGGGCAGGCTTGATGGGGGGTGGCACGGGCTTGGGATAGGGGGCCTTGGATCTGAAGCCACCGGGGCAGTCGATGGTGCCCAGCAGTACCTGCAGCAAGTGAATGGCCCGGGCTGACTGCATACCATTGGAATGGGCCGAAATTCCCCGCATGGCGTGCATGGACACTGGGCGACCGATGAACTTGTCCTGCTTGCGTCCCGCCCAGTCGGTCCACTCTACAGGGATTTCAATGCTTTCCTTGAAGGCCACATGGGCCATTTCCAGGGCCAGACGCTCAATGGTTTCGGCGGGAATGCCCGTAATTTTGCTGGCATTTTTGGGAGAATATTCATCACTGAGATAACGCTCGGCCAGAACCGACATGACCGTACGTACAGACCGGCCATCCGGAGCCGTATATTCACCGAACAGCGCAGCTGCGGAACCTGCCTCCATGCCATTGGCAAAACAGGCTTTCTGCATATCCCAAATCATGGGATGTCCTTCTGCATCGCGCAGAATCAGGCCATCTCCCGTTTTTCCAGGGGTGTTGACGACCAGGAAGGGGGCATTGGTGTAGCGCAGCAGAAAATCCCAGTCAAATTGCTCATTCTGGAGAAGAACATGCACCATGGACAGGGCGAGCATACCATCAGTACCGGGCTTGATGGGCACCCATTCATCGGCAATGGCCTGGTAGCCGGTACGTGCCGGATTGATGCCGACAAATTTGCCGCCCCGCCGCTTGAGCTTTTCCAGGCCGATTTTCAGGGGATTGGAAGAGTGATCTTCGGCGACCCCCCAGAGCATGAAATACTTGGTGCGATCCCAATCGGGGTCGCCAAATTCCCAGAAGGCGTGACCGAGCATGTACAACCCCGCAGTGGCCATGTTCACCGAACAGAAACCGCCGTGAGCGGACCAGTTCAGGGTGCCAAACTGCTGCGCCCACAATCCGGTCAGCGCCTGCATCTGGTCGCGACCGGTGAAGTAGGCGAGCTTGTTGGGATCCGTAGCGCGAATGTGAGCCAACCTTTCGGTCAGGGTATTGATCGCCTCATCCCAGGAAATTTCTTCAAATTCTCCGGCCCCACGCTCGGTACCTGGTTTACGACGCAGCGGATTACGCAACTTGCCAGGGGAATACTGCTTCATGATACCGGCGGAGCCTTTGGCGCAGAGCACTCCCTGATTGATCGGGTGGTTGCGGTTTCCCTGGATAAATCGTACCTTATTGTTTTCTACAGTGACTTTGATTCCACAACGACAAGCACACATGTAGCAAGTGGAATACTTGATTTCCTGCTTGCTGTGGTCTTCAAATTCCATAACCGTAGCCATATTTGAACCTCGCGTCTGGCTGCACCAAATCGGGGACATCCGTTATCGCCGGGATCTTGGCGGAGCGTACCTGATAAAGCAAGTCAGCGTTTTTGATTTTGTAATAAATAGTGCTTATTTGCTTTGTGACAGAGACGATGATTAGTTTAACAGTGCTTAGTCCAAGGAGATGCATTCATGATTCGCAATGATTTCAAAGAACATTCACGTATTACCGTGGCCTGGAAAGACAAGGAAGGCAAGTTAAGACCCGGTAATTTCTATGTATATGCCCTGTTGAAGGACGCCATGATCGTGCGTGCCACCGACAAGGATGGCCTGCTGCGCAAACTCCCTTATGCCGACGTCCTGCGTGTAGTGAAATTCAAGGACGTGGCACCCCAGGATCGTTACATGATTCCCGACGAAATTCTCAAGGAATCCAACTGGAAAGACACCGATGTCATGATGCGGTATAGCTCCAGTCCGCACCGGGGTAAATAATCCGTGTCTAGGGAGGGGTCTCTCTTGTCCAGAGACCCGTCTTGCCACCCTCTTTTTTGAGCAGGCGTATTGCCTCGATGACCATGCTTCTGTCCATCGCCTTGCACATATCGTAGACGGTGAGCAACCCAACAGATACGGCCATCAGGGCTTCCATTTCCACTCCGGTTTGTCCGCTACAATGGACTTCTGCACGGCAGATGATGCGGGCTGGCTCTACGGCAGGGATCAGATCCACCTCAACTCCCGTCAGGAGCAATGGATGTGCCAAAGGGATCAGTTCCCAGGTTCTTTTGGTGGCCTGGATGGCCGCTATTCTGGCAATGCCGAGCACATCCCCCTTATGCATTTGCCCCTGGGTAATGTGCTCGAAAGTGCTTTCTGCCATCCGGATTTCTCCTTCAGCCACAGCCACCCTTGCGCTGACCGCCTTGGCACCGACATGGACCATGTGGGCTTCGCCCTGGGCATTAAAATGATTTAGACTTTCAGGAACAGGCATGAAACTGGCACTCCTTTTGCTTAGGTATTTCGTTGTGTTCCAACGGCCCTGGAATTGCTCATGAAAACCCCCATACGACTCTGGCTATGGATGATTCTCTGTTGTTTCGCCCTACCGGCGCAAGCCGATCTGCGCTTTCTGTTGCCCCCTGTCAGCAGTCCCGCCGTCATGTATGCCGCTTTCACCCCCCTGGCCAAGTACTTGAGTCAGGCCATCGATCAAAAGATCACCTTAAAGTTCAGCGCCAATCTGCAAAGTTTTTACGATCAGGCCGACACAAATACCCCGCAAATGGTCCTTTTTTGTCCCATCGCCTACATACGCAGCGCTCATCAGCAGGCCTATTATCCTCTCGCGGGTGTCATTCCCACACCAGGAGGCAACCATAGTGTGATCGTCGTGCGGCATGATAGTCCGATCCGCAATGTCCTGCAGCTCAAGAATCACAGCTTTGTCATGGGCGACCCGGCCTGCGCCGCCTCCTCCCTGATACCTTTGTCCATGTTCCGCGAGTTGGGGATGACGCCCAAAAGCTTCAGCGCGTTCCGCCAAAGCGGTTCTGATCAAAGTGCCCTCATGGATGTGGCAGCCCGTTTTTATGATGCCACGGCCGTCGCCGAAAACGTGGCAGCGCCTTACCTGCATTCCGGAACCTTGCGGGTGATTGCCGATGCCGCAGTGGGTCCCGGCGACCTGCTGGCCGCCTCCGCTGGGGTGCCCGCCACCGTGCGCAAGCAGCTCACAATGGCCTTGTTGGACGCCAAAACCCGGGACCCCGCCAGCATCCATGCCCTCGGCGGCCTGGCGGCAGGATTCAAGGCGACCAATGACGGGGATTATAATGCGCTGCGCACGCTGTATCAGGAAATTCACGGTGTCAAACTATCACCCAAGATCCCGCAACAAGCCCTGATTCTGGGAATTCCGCCGACTTTCACTCCCATCGCCGCATACCGTATTTTTGCGCCTCTGCAAAAAGCCCTGAGCGCAGCCACGGGTCGCCCGGTACAACTGGTCATTCCTCCTGACGAACAGGCTTTCGTCAGGGATGGGCAAACGGGCAAGTTTGCCTTTGCCCTGCTCACGCCCAGAATGGTGGTCATGGAAAAAACCCAGATGCTTGCCGTTGCCCAGTCAGTCTCACGCCTTGACAGGTATGGCTTGGCCATCATTCGCAGGGATAGCGCTTCGCCAAACGCGAATGGCCCCTTGCGCATCGCTTTTTCCAGTCCTTACTGCAGTGCCCGTTCGCTGGCTGAAAAACAATTATTGCGTCTGGCGGGGACCAGGCCGGTGATCTGGGTTCCGGAGGGTTCGGAACGCGCGGTGTTTACAGCCCTTGCCGAAAACCGGGCTGAACTGGGTTTAGTGCGCAGCGCTACGGTCAAAACCCTCGAAAAACAGTTGCCGGGAATCTGGTCCATGGTCCAGAGTGCAGGTCGGGCACCCGTATGGACCCTGGCGGTCAAGCGCACGCTGAGCAGTGAACAACGCGCTGCGGTCCAGGAACGTGTGGCACGATTACCCCTCGATGCCCTGGGTTCTGCCGGATTCATGGGTTTCCGCATGTTAGCCCATGCTTAGGGCAAAAAAGCTATCTGAGCTTATGCTTGCGGTTTCTCCCCATAGTCCGGAGAACCGCAAATCGCGTTCGATGGTTGCGGGTCGTTTGGGGCTGATGACCCGCTTTTGGCAGGACATGTCCTGGCGCGCCAAAAGCATGACTTTTGTCTTGCTGCTCGTGGCGTTGATTTATCTGTCCATTGCCATTTTTCTCTATACGTCTGTTCGTAATGATCTGACCCATCAGGTACAAACCGAACTGCTGCGGCTGACGGAAACCCTGGCCAGTTCAGCTGCGGATCCACTACTCCTCAAAGATGGCGGAAAACTGGGCAAGCTGGCGAAACTGCGCAATCCGTTGGTGCGCTCCATTATCATCACCAACCGTCAGCAGGTGGTAGTCGCCAGCCCGGATATCCACCAGTTGGGGCAAACCCTATCCCCGACATTTGCCGGCAGCGGCGCCCATCGGATGGATCATTTTGTCGCGCCCATTCTGGCTGGCAGCAATCAGCTGGGCTCCGTCTATTTGCAAGGCAATCGCGCACATATCAACGGGTTAGTGAATCAGCGCCTGGACAGAACCATCAACCGCTTGATTGTGCTGGGCTTGATTACCGCTTTGCTGGGCGTGCTGGGCGCTTATCTGGTCAGTTTGGCCATGACCCGTCCGGTATTAAGACTGCTGGATGAAATCGAAAGCATGGAAAACCGCCTGGGCCTCGACAAGAAGTTCACCATCATTCGCCCTCCTCAGTCCGGCGATGAGCTCCATCGTCTGGAGTGGGCCTTCCGCTTGACCGAACAACGTCTCAAGGAACATTTGACGGAGCTTCGTCAACTGCACCAGCGCCAACAAGCCATGCAGTGCATGGCCACCATCGGTGAAATGTCCGCTCAGGTAGCCCATGAAATTCGTAATGCCCTGTCTTCCCTGCGGGGGGCTGCCCGTTATCTGGTGCGTTATGGTCAGGCAGATAATCAAGGCGATTTTATCCGCATCATTGAGGAAGAAGTGCAACGCCTCTATGACATGACCCAGGGATTTCTGGACTTTGGTCGCCCCTATGCGGCCGTTCCGGTCGACACGCCCATTCGTTCTTTGCTGGAACGCTGCCTGGCAAGACATAGAGCCGATCTGGAGACCAAAGCCATCGTGACCACCTTGGACTGTCCGGAAACACTCCATGCCAGACTCGACCCTTCGCTGCTGGAACAGGCCCTGAGCAATCTGATTCTCAATGCCATCGATGCCCTGCCCATGCAGGGAGGCGCACTGCAGCTTTCCGCAGAACAAGAAAACCTTGCCCAGTTGAACATCACCGTTGCGGATAATGGACCAGGTATTCCTCCGGAAAAACGCGCCACCATTTTCAAACCCTATGTCACCACCAAAACCAAGGGCAGCGGTCTGGGATTGGCCGTGGTGACAAAAATCATGATGGTGCATGATGGCAGCATTGAATTGTGTGACACAGCTTCTGGTGCCAGATTCGTTCTCCATTTACCCTGCGGATTGCCTCCATCAGGCGAAAGCACCGGTCATTGAAACCCTCACCGAGAGATCTATCATAGCAAACATGCAAAATTTGATTTTACTAGTGGAAGATGAAAAAAATCTGCGTTGTGTTCTGGCGGCGGTACTGAATGCCGAAGGATTTCGCGTTCTCGAGGCCGAAAACGGCGAACAGGCGCTGGCCATGACCGAGAGTGACTCACCGGCGCTGATCCTTACGGATCAACGCCTGCCCGGAATTTCCGGCACCGAGTTGCTACGCAGGATCAAGGCGAAGCACCCGGAAATACCGGTCATTATCACTACCGCCTACGGGGAAATCGAACAGGCAGTGGAAGCCATCAAGGCCGGTGCCGAACATTACCTGACCAAACCGGTGGATGAGGGCGAACTCATCGCCCTGATTCGTCAGACTCTGGAGCGGCACGGCAAAGCACTGCCGCCCATGCGTCAGGAACCGCGCCGCCATGGTCTGATTGGGGTCAGCCGCGCCATAGAAACCCTGCTGGAGGCCATTGATCTGGTGGCCCCCGCACCTTCCAACGTGCTGATTACCGGAGAATCCGGGACCGGGAAGGAACTCGTCGCACGCGCACTGCATCAAGCCTCCAATCGTGCGGATCAGCCTTTTATCGCTTTCAATTGCGGGGCCATACCGCTGGAACTCGTGGAAAGTGAAATTTTTGGCTACGAAAAAGGCGCCTTTACCGGGGCAACCCGTACCCAGGCCGGCAAGCTGGAAATGGCCGGCGCCGGAACCCTGTTTCTGGACGAAGTGGGAGACATGCCCCTGGCCATGCAGGTCAAACTACTGCGCGCCCTGCAGGAGCGGGAATTCACGCGCCTCGGCACCCATCAACCGGTCCGCATGGCGGCCCGGATTGTCGCGGCCACCCACATGGATCTGGCCAAGGCCGTAGCGGATGGCCTTTTCCGAGAGGACCTCTACTACCGGCTGAACGTCATTCCGCTGCATATTCCACCGCTGCGGGAGAGGCGCGCCGATATTGCCCCCCTGGTACATCATTTTCTGGAACAAGTCTGCCGGGCCATTGGCCGCAGCCCGACGGTGACCATCAGTAGCGACGCACTGGCCGCACTGGAAGCCTACGAATGGCCGGGGAATATCCGTCAGCTGGAAAACCTGCTGGAGCGCATGGTGGTGCTCAACCGTAACGGGCATATTCAGCGCCAGCAACTGCCTGCCGACATCTGCCAGCAGAACATAGGGCCTGGTGGGAGCAGTGCAGCAAGTCCCTTTGACTTACCGGCCCTGGAACGACAAACGGTGCTCAGTGCCCTGGAAAAAACCCGTTTCAATCAAAGCCAGGCAGCCGTACTGCTGGGCATCAGCCGTAAACAATTGCGCACCAAGATGAAAAACATCGGCTTGCTGGGCGACCAGGATCCTGAGGACGATAATCTCGATACCTGATCCATTGCGGGAACGGGTATGTAGTATCTGGTCCTTTTGGCACAATGATTTTTCCCTGGACTGCTCCCTTCCCCCTTCATATCCGCGCAATACAAAGGAGCAGTCATCTCGCCGACACACCCTCGGCCCGATTGAAATGTCTCGTTCAACCGGAATTGCGGCATAACTTACCGTAAAGATAGACGAATTAAATTCCTGATTAAAACTATACTTTACACCATATTTTATTGTTTATTGTTAGAGAATTCCCATTCTAAATGCTGGCACAAAATCTGCTAACTATTTTTGCCGCGCCAGCGGGACGCACGGCAATGAAGGGGCATTTCATGAAGCACCGAAATAAACAGCTTGCTCAGAGCGCTTTGCTGGTAACAGGTAGCCGACGATTTGTGGTCTTTGAAAAGTAAAAATCCATCCATAATCCTTAAGGAGACAATGACGATGAACAAACCCATTGCGCGACGCCAGTTTTTGGGTGCCAGCCTAGCTACGGGGGCAGTGGCAACGGCCGCCGGCCTGGGCCTGATCAAACCGCAGTTGGCCTTTGCGGATAATGTGGCCGGCTGGCCTGCAAAGGCCTTTGATGCCAAGTTGCTGAAAGATGCCATGTCCGACTCCATCGGTAAAACCGATATACCCGTATCTCCCAAGGTCAAACTGACGGCACCCACCATCGCCGAAAATGGCGCCGCGGTTCCCGTTACTATCGAGGTAGATTCCCCCACGACGGCAGATGACTTTATTGCGGCGGTTTATCTTTTTGTAGATCACAATCCAACCCCGCTGGCCAGCCAGTTTACCTTTACGCCCGCTTCCGGTCAGGCCTACATTCAGCAACGCATCAAGATGGCCCAAACCGACAATGTCCGGGTCGTGGCCAAAACCAACAAAGGAGTATTGATGGCCTCTGCCCCCCGTGAAGTCAAAGTCACCATTGGTGGTTGCGGCGGTTAAACCCAACCTTCACCCATTGCAAAGAGGAATTATCCATGGCAGGAAATGTAGGTAACCCCATGATTCGCATGGCTAGCAGCGCCAAGAAAGGGGAAATTGTCGAAGTTCGATCACTGATCATGAATCCCATGACCACGGGGCTGACCAAGGACAGGGCGGGAAAAGTCATTCCCGCGCATTTCATACAAACCGTCACCATCACCTTTAACGACAAACCCTTGCTGGACATTGACTGGAGTACGGCCGTCAGCGCCAATCCCTACCTCGCATTCAAGTTGCGCGCCGAAAGTAGTGGCACCCTGAAAATGGTCTGGAAAGACAATACCGGGGGCAACTGGAGTGCTGACTCCAAGCTGACGGTTGCCTGATGATACCTATATCGGGGCGAGTGAAATCACCCCTGCATCAAAAGGAGGAACCCATGAAGCGCTTGCCGAATGCGCTTTCAATTATAGGCCCAGCTGGTGTCAGTGACACCGCGCAGGCAGTCAACCGGCGGAACCTGGGGGATACCAAGGTCGGAACGGCCGAGACGCTCAAGCAGTTTCATGCCTATTCCAAGGAACGAAATCCCAACATGCCTCTGGAAAATTATGCTTTGGGCACTTATGCATTCAGTCCGGAAATGTACCGTCGTTGCGATAAAAAAGTGGGAGCCGTACCCCAACCGCTGGGAAGTGCCGATGACAAACGTCTGGAATATTTCATGCGTTATCTCAGTAACGGCACCAAGATCAATGTGCCGGGATATCGTCCTGAAATGCAGCGACGAGTGATGATTCTCCGTTTTTTCACTCGTCATCACCACTACCAGATTCAATGGGGAATATCATGAACACGAAGAAATCACTGCTGCTCTCGGCAACCCTCTGTGCAGGATTAGGTCTGGCTGGCCTGGCTCAAGGGGCTGAAATACCCTCGACGGTAGCCGGAATGCCGCCCATCAACACCGCCAGCCCACTGTATATTGTCAATGTCCAAAAAGGCGTGACCCCAGCAGAAATAAAAATGGGCATCCAGAGTGGCGCCGAGGCAGAAAACATGAATGTTGTCGGCACGCTGGATGTTCAGGAGGGGCTCAAGGAAAGGGGCATCAAAAGTAATCAACCCTATGTCATTTACGAGGTTTGCAATTTGGTGCTGGGCGCAAAAATTCTCAAAAACACACCGGAATTCGGGGCCTTCGCACCCTGTAAAATTGTCATGTATGAACAGGGAGGGCAACTGAAGCTCATGACCTATCTCCCCACTTATGCCCTGAAATATTTCCCGAAAGACCCGGAATCCGCCAAAGTGGCTCAGGAGCTGGATCATCAGATCATTACCGTGATGAAGCAAGCTGCTGCTGGCGGGCTTTAATCCGCATCGGAGGATGCAATGAACTTAAGTAGACGCGATTTCATGCAATTGATGGGCATAGCCGGTGCCGGGAGCTTTTTGAGCCCGGGAGCCGTGCAATCCGCCTGGGGAGCCGATGCAGATCCTTATGAAATTCCTGACTATGGGAACGTCACCCTGCTGCATATGACGGACTCCCATGCGCAACTGCTGCCGGTCTGGTGGCGTGAACCGGATACCAATATCGGCGTAGGCCCGGTGCTGAATCAGGTCCCCCATCTCTGTGGCCAGTGGATGCTGGATTATTATGGGGTAACCACTCCGCCATCCAACCAATATGCCTATTCTTGCCTGGACTTCGACACTCTTGCGCACAAATACGGAAAAATTGGCGGATATGCGCACATTGCCAGCCTGGTCAAACGTTACCGGCAACAACGTGGCGACAAGGTCCTGCTTCTGGACGGCGGAGACACCTGGCAAGGTTCAGCGACCAGCCTCTGGACCAAAGGGGCGGATATGGTCGGTGCCCAGAATCTTCTCGGCATTGATGACTTCGTGGGTCACTGGGAATTTACCTATGGACAGGACCAGGTGGAGCATTTGGTCAAAACCCAACTCAAGGCCAATTTCCTGGCCCAGAACGTGTTCAGCAACACCTGGCAGGAACTGGTCTTCAAGCCCTACCACATCCATGAGGTCAGTGGTCGCAAAATTGCCGTCATCGGCCAGGCCTTTCCCTTCACCCCCATCGCCAACCCGGGCTACATGATCCCCGACTGGGGCTTTGGCATCCATACCGGGCACATGCAGAAGATGGTGGACGAGTGCCGTGAGCAGCACAAAGCGGATCTGGTGGTGGTGCTTTCCCACAACGGTGCCGACGTGGACAAGAAAATGGCGGCCATGGTCAAGGGCATCGACATCATCCTCGGCGGCCATACCCACGACATCATGGGTCCCAAGCCTTTCATGGTCGGCCAGACGCTGATCATCAACACCAGCACCAACGGCAAAATCCTCGCCCGCTTCGATCTGGATGTGGGCAAGGGCAAGCTCAATGGCTGGCGTTTCCATTATTTGCCGGTGTTCTCCAACCTGATCAAGGAAGATGCGGAGATGGCGGACTATATCCACAAGGTCCGTAGTCCCTTTCAGGAGAAACTGGCCCAGCCCCTGGCTAGGACGGAAAGTCTGCTGTACCGGCGGGATAACTTCAACGGCAGTTTCGATCAATTACTCTGCGATGCCCTGCGCGAAGAGATGGATTGCGAGGCCTCGTTCTCTCCAGGTTTCCGCTGGGGTTACTGCAAGCTGCCTGGTGAGACCATCACCATGGAAGACGTTCTGGGCCAGACCGCCATCACCTATCCCCAGGTCACGGTCAACACCTACACCGGCGAGCAGATCAAGAACATCATGGAGCAGGTGGCCGATAACATCTTCAATCCGAACCCCTACTACCAGCAGGGTGGAGACATGATCCGGGTCGGGAATATTCAGTATGATTTCAATCCCGACGAGAAAATCTACCATCGCTGCAGCAATATGCGCATCGGCGGAAAACCCATGTCGGCCAGTAAAAAATACAAGGTGGCCGGATGGGCAGCCATGCAGCCGGTGGAAGGCAAACCGGTCTGGGAGATTTTTTCAAAGTGGCTGCAATCCCAAAAGCATGTCCGGGTGGATAAAGTGGATCTGCCGGTACTCAACAAGGATATGCGAACCAATAAAGGGATTGCTTTTCCGAAAACTTACCAGCTTTAAGCTTCTTCAGGTGACGAGCAGCATTCGCCAGCGGTATCCACCGCTGGTTTTTTATGGGGAAAACAAGGCGCTGTAGCCATATCTCCCCACTTCACCTGATTTTGTCTCGACCTTTCCTCATGCTAGACTGCGCTCTGATTTTTGCGGCCCGGGAATGGCGCTGCTTTTTTCCATTTCGCGGACGTGTCTCCACTTGTATAAAAAAGGCCTGTAACCAGATGATCATGAAACGCATTCTTGGACTTTTTTCCACGGACCTCGCCGTCGATCTCGGCACCGCGAACACGTTGATTTATGTACGAGGAAAAGGGATAGTCCTCTCGGAACCCTCGGTGGTGGCCATTCACACCGGTCGCCGCAGTGGCAGCAGTCGACGCTTGCATGTAGGCGAAGAAGCCAAGCGGATGCTGGGTCGTACGCCTGCCAATATTACGGCCATTCGCCCACTCAAGGACGGTGTCATCGCCGATTTCGAGATTACCGAGGCAATGCTCAAACATTTCATTCGTCGCGTGCATCATCAACGCTTTCTGAGTCCCAGTCCCCGCATTATTGTCTGTGTGCCCTATGGGGCCACCCAGGTGGAACGCCGCGCCATCCGCGAATCGGCCATGAGCGCCGGCGCCCGCGAAGTTCATCTGATTGAAGAGCCCATGGCGGCCGCCATTGGTGCGGGAATGCCGGTGGCTGAACCAACGGGTTCCATGGTGGTGGATATTGGTGGTGGCACCACCGAAGTCGGCGTCATCGCCCTGGGCGGCGTGGTGTACTCCCAAAGTGTACGGGTGGGTGGCGACAAAATGGATGAGGCCATTGTGAATTATATCCGTCGCAATTATGGCATGTTGATTGGCGAAAGCACCGCCGAGGAAATCAAGAAGAACGTCGGCTGTGCTTATCCTGGTCAGGAAGTACTCAGCCTGGAAGTCCGGGGCCGCAATCTTGCCGAAGGTGTTCCTCGCACTTTCACCATCAATAGTAATGAAATCCTGGAGGCCCTTCAGGAGCCACTGGGTGCCATAGTCGGTGCCATCAAACTGGCTCTGGAACAAACCCCTCCCGAGCTCGCAGGTGATATTGCCGAGCGCGGCATGGTCCTGACGGGAGGCGGTGCCCTGCTGCGCGATCTGGACCGGCTCATTATGGAAGAAACCTCCTTGCCGGTGGTTGTTGCCGAAGATCCTTTGACGTGTGTGGCCCGAGGCAGCGGTCGCGCTTTGGAAGAACTGGAACTTCTGGGTGAGGTATTCGCCGACGATTAAACCGGCGAAGTCATAGAGCTCTATATGCCAGCGTTGTTTTTCCCCCGCCGCTACCCGCCGCTCCTCCGTGTAGCGGCGTTTGTGTTGCTGAGCATTGCTGTTGCAGCGTTCAGTGAAAAACATCCTGACCTGCAGAACTGGACCGGGAACCTGAGTTACCCCGTGCATTGGATGGATATGCAGGTGTCAGATAACTGGCGCACGTTGCATCGATATCTGCAGGATCGCAGCGAATTACTTGAACAAAATGCGCAGATGCGGGAAAAGCTCAAGTTAGTGGAACCCCAATTGCTGGAAAACGAAATACTCCGCAATGAAAACCGGCAACTGCTGGCATTACTCGGCAGCTTTCCCCAACCCCCCGGCAAGATGGCCGTTGCCCAGGTCGTCGCCGAAAACTTTTCTCCGGGCAGCCAGACCATTACGGTCAATCTGGGAAGTCGCAATGGCGTGCGGGTGGGACAACCGGTTCTCGCGGCGGGTGGCGTCGCCGGACAGGTCATTCATGTAGCCGAACTCAGTGCCCAGGTCGCCTTGATCTCCGATCTCGATAGCAGCATTCCTGCACAACTGACGGGCACGAACATTCCGCTGCTGGTCAATGGCAAAGGCAATATTCATGCGCTGAGTATTCCCTTCCAGTCGCGCAACACCCACCTGAAAGTGGGCGATCGCTTGGTCACCTCTGGTCTTGGGGGAAGGTTCCCCTCCGGCTTGCAGATTGGCACCATTTCAGCCGTCATTCACAACGGTGACGAGCCCTTCGCACAAATCTCCGTGAAACCTTCCGTATCCTTGGGTCAGTTGACCACCGTCCTCATTTTATTGAAAAATACATCCACCATTCGGCACGGCAAGCCATGACAGTCGTGGCCATGATAGTTGCCTTTTTTCTGGCATTGGTGCTGGAAACACTGCCTTCTGGCCCTATTTATGGCATGGTCCATCCGGACTTTGTCGCCATGCTCTTGCTGTACTGGTCCATTCGCAGCGGCTCCGAGCTCAGTTATACGCTGATATGGCTAATCGGACTGCTCCAGGATCTGGTGATGGGCGATGTACCTGGAGGGCAAGCCATCGCCGCCGTCCTCATGATTTATGCCCTGGTCAATGGCATGAGCAGAGTGCGGCGTCTCTTTGTCTGGGAACAACTGGTTTTCATTTTCATGCTCTTGTTTCTCCATCGCCTGGTCGTCTGGCTCTGGCAACTCTGGTCCGGACCGGTAAGCTGGCATTTCAGTCTGCTCCTCAGCCCGTTGATCGGGGCCTTGCTCTGGCCGCTGTTTACCTATCTGCTGGACACCCTACGTCATCATTTGAAGACATCATCATGAACATGCAACAACGCCTCCTTCGCCCCTTGCAAAAACTGGATCCCGCCTTACTGACCGGGATTGTCCTGTTGATGCTCATCAGCCTTGCCGTGCTATACAGTGGTAGTCAGGAGAGTTTGCGGGTGGTATTCGCCCAGTTGTTCCACTTTGCTGTCGGCTTTGCCGTACTGATCGCCATTGCCAATACTCCGCCGGAACGCTTTCGTGCCTGGGCCCCCGCCCTCTATGTGATTGGTGTGGTGCTTCTGGCTCTCACTTTGGTCGTCGGCAAGACCAGCCTGGGGGCCAGACGCTGGTTGGGAGCCGGACCCATTACCTTCCAGCCTTCGGAACTCATGAAATTGGCCCTGCCACTATTAATGGCTTACTACTATTCCCAGCAGGAAAATGTGCGGCATTGGCGTTCGGCAATCACCGGTTTCATCCTTATTGCCATCCCCTTCCTACTGATCGCCAAGGAACCGGACCTGGGAACGGCCGCGCAAATTGGCGCCGCCGGGATTTTCATGATGTGGCTGGCGGGAGTCAGACGCCGCTGGTTCTTTGGCCTACTGATCATCGCCGCCATCAGCGGACCGGTCATGTGGCACTTCCTGCACGGTTACCAAAAGGAGCGGATACTGACCTTTCTTGATCCCCAACGCGATCCCCTGGGGGCCGGGTACCATATCATCCAGAGCATGATTGCCGTTGGCTCGGGAGGCTTTTGGGGGAAAGGCTGGTTCAATGGCACCCAGGTCAACCTCGACTTTCTGCCCGAAGCCCAGACCGACTTCGTTTTTGCCGGTTTTGCCGAAGAATTTGGCCTGTTTGGCGTGCTCATCCTGATCGCCACCTATCTGCTGATTGTCTTGCGCGGACTGGTCATTGCCTTTGAAAGTCGGGATGCCTTCGGGCGCCTGATTGCCGGCACCCTGAGCCTGACTTTTTTTCTGTATATTTTTATCAACATGGGAATGACCACCGGTATTTTACCCGTGGTCGGCGTGCCGCTGCCCCTCATCAGCTATGGCGGAACGGCCATGCTGACGTTCATGATCGGCCTCGGCATTCTCATGTCCGTACATGCCCATCCCCGCACCCACGAATAATCAGCAAACAGACATAGCTTTCTTGGCGGGTATCATTATAATTCTTCAGATGCCCCCAAGATTGAATTCCAGATAAAACACTGCGTATTGAGGACCTGATGATTTCCCGCCCATCCCTGATGAGTCAAATTTTTCTCGTATTTTTCGGGCTGCTTTTTGCCAGCACCGCCTTTGCAGTTGTCCCGACCCCGCAACTGCCGATCCCTCCGGCACCCGCACTGCCTGCCATCGTCAGCTATGTATTGATGGATTATGACACCGGTCAGATCATTGCCGCCAAAAGTGAAAATCTGCACAGGGCTCCCGCCAGTCTCACCAAGCTCATGACGGCCTATCTGACCTATCAGGCTATGCAGAATGGCACCCTCAATGCCCACGAAAATATCTCCATATCCAACAAGGCTTGGAAGGCCGGTGGCTCCAGCATGTTCATCCAGCCCGGTCTGGCAGTCAATGTCGACCAACTGCTGCATGGCCTCCTGATTGATTCTGGTAATGATGCCGCCGTGGCCCTGGCAGAGACAGTGGCCGGCAGCCAATCCGGCTTTGTGACCTTGATGAATGAAACCGCAAGGCAACTCGGCCTGCATAACACCCATTACAACAATGTCGATGGCTTACCCGATGACAATCTGTATACCACCGCCCTGGATGTGGCCCGGCTCTCCCAGGTACTGATCCAGCAATACCCCCAAGTCATCCAGATTACCAGAAAGAAATCCTATACCTACAACAAAATCACCCAGCGCAGCTGGAATCCCGTCCTGTTCCGCGACCCCAGCGTGGATGGTCTGAAAACCGGGCTGACCGATGCTTCCGGTTACTGCATTGACGCCACAGCCCTGCGCAATGGCCGGCGCCTGATCGCCGTCGTCATGGGCGGACCCAACTGGGCGGGCAGCACCCATGCGGTGGAGGCCCTGCTGGATTATGGTTACCGTTTTTTTGTCAACCATCCCGTTTACCAGTCTGGGGCAGAAGTGGGCGAAATCACCCGCAGTGATTTTTCGCCCATGCATGTTCCGATGGGGGTGACCCAGAATGTCACCATCACCGTTCCCAAGGGTCATTTTTCGGATCTGCAGCGCGTGGTAGAAGTCAGCCCCAATTTGCAGGCACCCCTGAAAAAAGGTACGGTCGTGGGGACACTGGTTTTCCGCCTGGACGGTAAAATTCTCAAAACCATCCCGGTCGTCAGTCAGGTTTCTGTCGAAAAGGCAGGCTGGGTGTCCCGGATGTTCCACAAGATTGGTGAAGCGCTCTGAAACAGGATGAGGAGCCTGAATGACATCTGAATCGCATCACGCAGAGGACTATCCCCATCTGCATCATGTCAAGGTCATTGGTCAACATGCCGATCTCCTGGGTGCCGTGCGCAGGGCCGTGGAGCCTCATGCCCACCATCTGCCCGACAGCGCTTTTGCCATGCGCAGCAGTAGTCAGGGGCACTATTGTGCCGTCACCATCTCCCTGGAAATCCAACATGAAGCCCAGCTTCTGGCCATTTATACGGCAGTAAAAGCCGTGGACGGAGTCATCCTCTGCTTATGAATCATTCTCCCATACTGGTGCGTTGTTGGCCCGGCATTCTGCCCTACTTCACGGTTCTGGACGCCATGCGCGAATTCACCGCCCAGCGTGATGCAGAAACGCCTGATCAGATGTGGCTGCTTCAGCATCCCCCAGTATTTACCCTTGGTCGCAATGCGGATGCTGCTGATGTTCTGGACCCCGGTTCCATACCCGTCATCCGCAGCGATCGGGGGGGCAAGGTGACCTATCATGGCCCGGGGCAGTGGATTGTGTACCTGCTGATGGATTTGCCGCGCATGGGTATCAATGTCCGCCAATTGACCAGCATTATGGAACAGTCCGTCATTCAACTTCTGGCAGAGCATGGCGTGCGCGCCCATGCCCGCCAGGATGCCCCCGGGGTCTATGTGGGAGAAGCCAAAATCGCTTCCCTGGGACTGCGGGTGCAACGGGGTCGAAGTTATCATGGTTTAAGCCTCAATACCGACATGGACCTGGGTCCTTTCCAGCGCATTCATCCTTGTGGCATGCCCGGACTTGCCGTCACCCAGGTCCATGACCTTTGTCCCGACTGGGCCAGCCGGGACGTCGCCGAAGCACTGATGCAAGCCCTGTCCACGCAGTTCCAACGCCCTCTCCAGAAAGGAGGTGCCTGACCATGATAGCCATTACCGATAAAAAAGCCGGAAGAGGTGCCGAAAAAACCGCGCGCAATCCCATTCCCATCATTCCGGTGGAAACCCCCAGGGTGCCAAAACCACAATGGCTACGGGTGCGATCTCCCTTGTCTCCGGAAGTGGATCGGCTCAAAAAGATTCTGCGGGCGGCAGATCTGCATACCGTCTGTGAAGAAGCCTCCTGCCCCAATCTCGGCGAATGTTTTGGTGGCGGAACCGCCACCTTCATGATTCTGGGAGATGTCTGCACTCGCCGCTGCCCGTTCTGCGATGTGGCCCATGGCCGACCCCAGCCTCCGGATGCTGCAGAGTCCCTGCATCTTGCCCAGACCGTCGCCGGCATGGGGCTGCGTTTTGTGGTCATTACTTCGGTGGATCGGGATGATTTGCGCGATGGTGGTGCCCAGCATTTCGCTGAAGTCATCCGTGCCTTACGCCAGCACTGCCCGGACCTGCACATAGAAATCCTGGTTCCGGATTTTCGCGGCCGCGCGGATAAAGCCCTGGCGGCCCTCCGGGACACCCCTCCAGATGTGTTCAACCACAATCTGGAGACCGTGCCCCGTCTGTACCTGCAGGCCAGACCCGGCGCCGATTATCGACACTCCTTGAATCTGCTGTCCGCCTTCAAGGCCCAACATCCCGACATTCCCAGCAAATCAGGACTCATGCTTGGGCTCGGCGAAGAGCTGGATGAGATTCGTCAGGTCATGCAGGATCTCCGTCAGGCGGGCTGCGAACTGCTGACTCTGGGACAGTATTTGTCCCCTTCCCGCCATCACCTGCCGGTATTCCGATTTGTCCCTCCGGACGAATTTGAATCCCTGCGCCTGGACGGGCTGGCCATGGGTTTCCGTCACGTCGCCAGTGGACCACTGGTCCGTTCCTCCTATCATGCCGAACGCAGTTTTCATGAAATGACCGAAGACTGACCCTGACGTCTTATGCTGCTGCGTTATACCACGGTCCTGACGCTGGCATCGGCGCTGCTGCAACCTCCAGGCGTCCTGTTTCTCCTGGCCATTTTTGGCTGGATCAGCGAGCTGCTGGGCTGGCGTTATCTGGGGCGCATACTGCTGTTCATCGCCCTCTCCATGTTGTATTTTTTTTCCACGGCGATGGGTGCCCGCTTACTGCTCAGCCCTCTGGAAAACCGCTATCCGCCGCTGAATGGGCCTTTGTCGGGGGCACAAAAACCAGGAGCCATTGTCGTGCTGGGTGGCGGTGAAGTCATGACTTCACCGAAATCCCGCCAGGAAACCGCCAATGCCCGCACCCTGGTGCGCCTGATGGCGGCGGCCCGGCTCGCCAAGCGCACCCATCTGCCCCTGATACCCAGCGGGGGCGCGCCACGCTTTGGCGTGGCAGCGGAGGCCACCACCATGGCCCAGATCCTTCGTCAGGATTTTCATGTGAGCAACCCCATCTGGCCGGAAACCCACTCTTACAATACCGCCGCCAATGCCGCGAATTCCAGCGTCCTGCTGGCAGAGCATCATATTCAGCGCATCTATCTGGTCACCTCGGCACTCCATATGCCCAGGGCGGTGGCCTGGTTTCGTTTGTCCCATCTGGACGTAGTTCCCGTCCCCACCGATTATCGCCTCAACCAGATCCGCCCTTACCGGCTGGGAAGTTGGCTACCCAGGGCTATTTTCATGGAAATCAGCAGTGAGGCCTGCCATGAATATCTCGGCCTGCTCTGGCTTGGACTCCAGAAGCAGGGTCTGGGCAGCGGCGATTGATACCTTATTCTGCCTTGCGATCGGGGAACGAGACATGGACGTGCAGATGCTCCTGATCACTGGGCTTTGCCAGCTTTAAAGGCGGAGGTACTGCCGCACCATTGGCGGAAGGACCATAGGGTGCATACGCATAGGGCTTGGCGGGAAGCGCGGCCGCCAGGGTCTGGTAACTGGGTGAATGGACGCCGATGGGCAAGGCCACGGTATTGTGCTCACCGACGATGCGCCGCACCTTGCTCCAGTCGATCGCCTGCTCAATGTGATTTTCGTTCATGAACTTCTTGATCTGCATGACCGCGCGCTGCAGGTCAGGCACTCCCTTGTGATAGCTATCCATGGGTTTGTAGGACTGAAGATAGATCTCACCATCATGCACACCGACCAGATTGGGCATATCAATGATACGCACTGGCGTTCCCACCGGAACCATGGGGAAAAGTTGCGCCACATTCCCCGGATACATCTGGAAGCAACCCTGGCTGGAGCGCATACCTACCCCCCAGGGATGATACGTGCCATGAATGAATATCCCGGAAAGCCCCGTTTCCATGGCCAGTTCGCCCATGGGATTTTCAGGTCCGGGCGGCCAGTACCAAGGGATATTCATATGAAATTTTTGCTTGAACCAGGCATGGATGTTTTTGGGCACATTCCAGGCCGGCATCTTGAACTTGGCGATGATCCGGGTGGTGGTCAGATTTTCCTTCCAGCCGGGCAGAAATACCCCTACCGGATAGGTGTACACCACATGATCATTGTTCGGGAAAAAATAAATCCGCCGCGCCGGAATATCCACCACGATTCCGGTCCAGGGTTTGGGAGGCAAAATGTACTGGGCCGGAATGACGACCTTGCTGGCCTGCCCCGGCAACCAGGGGTTGACCCCTGGGTTGGCCTTGGTGACCTGATTGTAACCCAGGTCATAAAAACGTCCGATATCCAGGAGTGTATCTTCCCGATGGGTAGTTACAGCATGTAATGTGCCGACAATGTTGCCATGCTCCGGCAAAGGAAACACGCTCGCCTCAGCCATAGTAACGCCCAAAGCAGTGAGTGCAGCACTTAACAGCCAGATACCCCATTGTTTTTGCTTCATTGGCCTTCCTGTTCGCGGCAAATACCATTCAGATGCCCGACCAACTCCCGACAAGGAGCCGTTGGCAGCATTCTGATAACCGGCACTATCATAAGGGAAAAGGAGGCCTCTATGGAATCACCACAACTCATCATCTTAAAAAATGCCGTTCAAGGAGCGCGAATACCTGCAGCGGAACTGCATGATGCCCTGTTTCGCCTGGATCATACGCAGGCCGATCTGGCTGCTGACCTGCAGATTCCCTTCAGGGGACCTTCCGTGCCGAATGGACCTTGGCCACCGTCAGCCGCGAACGTTTTCCCCAGGTAGTGAAGGCACTGCCCTTTTCGGGTTATGCCAGCACTGCCCCAATCTTTCGCTCACTCGCGCCTGAGCGTATCCCGATTAAAATCTCTGCTTGCACTGTTTGCACATTGACAGGGTGCCTAAAACGCCTATTTACGGATCCATGCGTCAATTGCCGCAAACATGTTCAATCGGAAGTGAGCTTCGTGCATGGAATTACCTCTCAGCAGCCTGATCATCATTGTATTACTGCTTATCCTCCTGGTCTTTGCGGGACTCTGGAAATCATTCAACAGAAAACGGCTGCTGAAGGTTCCTCCAAAAACCAATGCTTCAAGGACAGCGGAAGCGTCCGTTTCCAATCCAAATCCGCAAGTTCCTCGGACCTCCACAGCAACTACACCAGATCAGATCACCAGCGCCGAAGTTGATGAGACCAGCATTCTCGAAGAGATTGAAATTTATCTGGCCTACGGACATCTGGAACAGGCTGCTACATCACTGAGCTGGTATGTTGCACACCATCCGGACGACATCCAGCAAAGCCGAAAATTGCTGGCCCTGTATCAAGAGATCCCGGACATGGATCGCTTTGCCGATTGGCTGAGTCACCTGTACGATACCGGAATCATCTCCGGTGTGGAGGCTCAAGATCTTGTTCTCACGGGCCTCCATTCGGATCCAGAGAACCTCCAGCTCCGCGTTCTTGCCGAGAATACCGGCATCAGTAATAGCCAGTTGGCAGCCATCAGCACTATGCAGGATACCGGGAACCCGGCACCGACTTCACCGGCGCTGCTCAGGGCGCAGCAAGAACTCCAACAAGCCCTGGTCAATCCCGAGCCACTGGATATGGATATCAGCGGTTTTTCTGAAAAATCCCAGCCGGATCTAAAAAACAAGGCGCACTCCGCACCTGTCAGCGGAGAAGAAGCACTGCTGCAGGGGCAATCGCACCTCGAGACCATCAGTCCCAGAGAATGGAGTATCAGCGCAACCCTGGTTGATCCATTAACCACCGTTCGTGTGTTGCAGGCGACCCAGCAAAATGCAGAAGCCGAACACATTTTAAAACGCAACCTCATTTTTGATCCTCGCAAGCTGGTCCTGCATGTGGCTTTGCTGGATATTTTTTATCGGCAAAAGCGTTGTGAAAATTTCGCAGAAGCATTACTGCAGCTTTATATCAGCTTATGGGGAGCTGGCGCCGCCCTGCGTGCCCGGATGCTGAATCATGGCCGCCAACTGGGAGATCATCCGCTCTGGGGCCACCTGGAGGCCAGTGAAACAAACAAACATATACTCGCTGAACAAGCCGAACAATACGGCCTTTACTTACCCCTGACAGCCATTCCATTTACCAGTCCGGCGCTGGTTTTGGAGGAGATTCGCCGCGATCATCGGATCGTGATCAAGGACAACGATGACAGCATTCTGCAAGAATTCGACAGTCTTCTGGAGTATGGGCAGGTGGAAGAAGCCGTCGATCTTCTGGAAAAGGCTACCCTCGCTCGTCCCGATCACAAGATTTACTACCGACCCCTTCTGGAAATGTATGAACGTATGGGTGCCCATGAACGTTTTTCCCGCTTTGCTCGTGCCATTCTCAACATGGAAACACCCCCTGATGCAGCAATCATGCGTCAGATGTTCAGTCTTGCCGAACGTATGCAGCGCCAACCGGTACGACAGGTCATTTAGGATTTGATCATGACGAATAATACTTCCCATAGTGACAGCATCCTCGTTCGTGGCCTCGGTATGGATAACCGCAAGGAAGCGGTTTTTCGCATGGCCTTCAAAATGCATACTTGCCGTCAATATCACCTGCTCGAATCCGCCGATGATCGGGTTCCGCATCTGACCATTGTGGATATTGACGGACCACAAGGCCGTGAAATCGCCCGCAAGCTGCATCAGGAGGAACCCACACAACGTGTTCTGGTCACCAGCGTCTCTTCATCCGCAGACTGCCGGTTCCCGATCCTCCAGAAGCCGGTGCGGATGGAAACCTTGTTTCCCGCATTGGAATCGCTTTTACTGGATTCACCCAAGGCACCTGAAAAAACTCCTGCTGACACCAATGTCAAGCCGATTCGACCGGATGTGACAATCCCCCCAATGAGCGTCAACGTCCCGGAGACGATTCCGACACAAACTCCGCTGATTGCACCAGCCATACCCGCCAAACCAGTGCCGGTGCTCCGCCCCGAAGAAGTCCAGTATTTCAATTCCAACGAAGGATTGCTGGGTCTTCTGCAAATCGTTCAACGTGATCAAACCACAACCATCATTGCCGACCAGAACCAACACATCATCTTACGTATTGAACCGATGACGGATCAGGCCATCACTCTGGCGGATGATGAACAGATACAGCATATTTGTCGCACATCTTCGGTGAAATTGCAGATGCGTGCGCCGCGCGAGGATGATTCCGCAGGCAGCGATACGGCTCGCCACATGTCCCTGCAATCCTTGCTCTGGCAGGTGGGCGCATGGACGGCCAATGGCCGACTGAACCAGAAACTACCAATTAATGCGCCGGTGCAACTGAAGCAATGGCCTAATCTGACCCGCTTGCCCATGCTCCCCGATGCACTGCGGCTGGCGGCATTTCTGGCGCGCTCTCCTGCTTCGCCAGCGCTCACGGTGAAAATGTTGCGCGTTGAAGTACCGGATTTATTCAACTTCCTGGCCGCCGCTGATGCGCTGGAATTACTGCACTACAACACTCCAGAAAATCCAGGGAACATGGTTCGGGTGCCACAGCATTCAACCCCTGCAGACACAGAAATCCCCGCAGCCAAAAGAAGCTTTTTGGGCCGCCTCCTGAAGCGCATAGCCGGGATATAGGGCTTGCGCATGCTGCGATGCTGATAACGATGATTTTCAAGGAGCCATTTTGTGAGAGAAGACAATAAAATCGTTTTTACAGGTCCAGTTGGCGCGGGGAAAACCACCGCCATATCGGTGATATCGGATATGCCGATCATATCCACAGATGCTCAAGCCTCAGACATGACGCTGAATCGCAAAGGGCATACCACGGTAGCCATGGATTACGGCACACTCAAACTGGACCCCCAAACCAAAATTCATCTGTATGGCACCCCTGGGCAAGAACGCTTCGATTTCATGTGGGATATTCTTACTACAGGCGGGCTGGGCCTGGTCCTCCTGTTGGATAATACTCGTCCCAATCCCAAAAAGGATCTGCATTTTTTTCTGCACGCTTTCAGGGACTACATTATCCATGCTCCCGTGGTGATTGGCATTTCCAAGACGGATCTGCAAAACCGGCCAAGCCCTGCGGATTATGCCAACATGCTTCTCGAAGTGACTGCTGACCTCAAAATGCTGAATCCGATTCCACCCATTTTTGAAATTGATGGCCGCAAAAAGGAGGACATAAAAAATCTGGTCATGGCCCTGCTTTACTCCATTGACCCAGGGATTGGAGACGTTCCATGAGCATAGAGTTGGTTACCGCGCGTACCGAGGTCTACGGCGAAGTGACCCCTGCGGGGGCCTTTTATGCGACTTCCAGCCCAGATCAGGAAAGCAACCGTGCCATTTTGTTGCATGTCCTTCGCAGCGGAAATCGCGCCCCTTTTTCTGCCGAAATCGCCTGTCAATGGGCGGAAAGCAGCAATCCCGAAGCAGCGCTACGCAGCGTTTTCCGCCTGCAACGCCTCGGCCTGCTGCGCGGTACCCATCAGGCTCGGGCCGACAGCGGCCTACGACTGGAAGATGCCTTACCTCCCTTGCTTGCCCGCTTATCGGACCAGCAAAAAACCCTTCTCGCCGATGAAAATGGTTTTTATCTGGCAGCGGCAGGTTTTGCCCATGAAGCGGCGGAAGAACTGGCGGGTCTTTCCGCTGATCTGCTTTCCCTGCAATCCCGCCACGATCGCCTGCTCAAAAACAATTTACGGGTCAACACGGAAAGTTGGGGGCTATTGGACCCATCCGGCCGATCTGAATTGGGTTTTTGGCCGCTATTCATCGGGCAACAACGTTTCATGCTCATCGTCAGCGGTACCCCCCGTCTTCAGGATCAGTCCTTTGTCACACTGGTCCAGGAGCTGGATAAACGCTACCGCTGATTTCTTATATTTCATACCGAATTATTGACAGTTCATCAGGAGAAACCCCATGCGCGAAGAAATGCTCAAATCCATCCTCAGTGACCTCAATGGCTCGTCCGCCGATATCGAGGCGTCCGCAGTCATCTCTACCGATGGTCTTACCATTGCCTCCCTGCTTTCTTCCAGCATGGACGAAGACCGCGTCGGCGCCATGGCCGCCGCCATGCTCTCACTGGGTGATCGCACCTCCGCAGAATTGGCCCGGGGTGAGCTCGAACAGGTCATGATCAAAGGTGACAATGGCTATGTGCTGCTCATTCATGCCGGTCCTGATGCCGTTTTGACCATCATCGCCCGCAAGGAAGCCAAGCTGGGACTGGTGTTCCTCGACGCCAAACGCGCCTCCAGCGGTATTGCCGAACTCTTGTGATCCTGTCTTTATCCAGGGATCGCTCCGGATCGCTTCACAGCATCCGCTCCCTTGGGCCATAATGCGCCAAATCACTGTCCGAGACGCATATGACTTTTCAGGAAATCATCCAGCGGCTCCAGAGTTTCTGGGCCGCACAAGGTTGCGTACTATTGCAGCCCATGGACATGCCCGTCGGGGCTGGTACCTTTCATCCCGCCACCTTCCTGCGCGCCATCGGTCCCGAACCGTGGCGGGCGGCTTATGTGCAGCCTTCCCGACGTCCCACCGACGGGCGCTACGGGGACAATCCCAATCGTCTCCAGCATTATTATCAGTTTCAGGCTGTCCTCAAACCCAATCCGGTTCATTTGCAGGACCTGTATCTGGATTCCCTGGCGGCTCTGGGGATTGATCCGCAGGTACAGGATATCCGTTTTGTGGAAGATGACTGGGAATCTCCCACCTTGGGTGCCTGGGGACTGGGCTGGGAAGTCTGGCTGAACGGCATGGAAGTCACCCAGTTCACCTATTTTCAGCAGGTGGGCGGTCTGGATTGTCATCCGGTGATGGGTGAGGTGACTTATGGTCTGGAGCGTCTGGCCATGTACCTGCAAGGTGTCGAAAGCGTCTACGATCTGGTCTGGACCCCAGGAGTCCTCTACGGTGACGTTTTTCATCAGAATGAAGTGGAACAATCCCGCTATAATTTTGAGCTGGCTCCTGTAGAAGATCTTTTCCAGCGTTTTGATCGCGCCGAAGCCGACTGCCGCACGCTCCTGGCCAACAAACTCCCTTTACCCGCCTATGAACGGGTTCTGGACTGCTCCCATACCTTCAACCTCCTGGATGCCCGTCATGCCATCGGCGTCAACGAGCGCGCCCGTTTTATCGGCCGGGTTCGTGGACTGGCCAAGGGGGTTGCGGAAATTTATGCAGAAACCCGCGCCGAACTAGGCCATCCCCTGCTGCGGAGCGCATGATGTCAGCCCATGAAAATCCTCTCCTGGAAGATTGCCTCTTGGAAATCGGTTGTGAAGAACTTCCCGCCCGCGAACAACTCCCCATTCGTGACGCCGCTGCTGAACAAATAGCCCGCCTGCTGGATGAAGCCGGACTTGATTATGGTCAGATCACGGCCTATGTCACTCCGCGGCGTCTGGCTTTATGGATTCGGGACGTTGCCCTGCACAGCCGTCCCCGGGAAAGCATCCGGCGCGGCCCTCCTGTGGAAAGAGCCCGGGATGCCAGCGGAAAAGTTACCCCGGCAGCCGCAGGCTTCGCCCGCTCCTGTGGTGTGCCCTTCGAAGACTTGCACACCCTCGATACGGAAAAGGGCCCGGTACTGGCCTGGCGGGAAATCGAGGCCGCACGCAGCAGTTACAGCCTGCTGCCGGAGATTGCCAGCCAGACCATTGCCGCCCTGCCTTTACGCAAACGCATGCGCTGGGGATCACGCCAGGATAGCTTCCTGCGCCCGGTGCGCTGGCTGCTTTTACGCCAGGGACAGCAGGTGCTGGACTGGCAGGCATTTGGCCTGCAGGCCGGAGGCGAGAGTTTCGGCCATCGGGTCCATCATCCCGCCGCCATCCCCATCGAGCGGATCTCGGAATACGCGGCAGCCCTGATGCATGGCCAGGTCATGGCGGATTTCGCCCTGCGCCGCAGTCATATTGCCAGCAAAATTTCAGCCCTGGCCGAAGACCTGCGGGCCAAGCCCCTATTACCACCAGCCTTGCTGGATGAAATCACCGGACTGAATGAGTGGCCGGTGATCCTGATGGGCAGTTTTGCCGAAGATTACCTCCGGATTCCCGAGGAAGTGCTGATCACGGTCATGATGCAGCATCAACGTTATGTCCCGCTGCGCGGCGAAAACGGCCAACTGCTTGCGCAATATCTGTTTGCGGCCAACCTGCAAAGTCAGGATGCCCAGGCCGTCATTCACGGCAACAACCGGGTCCTGCGGGCGCGTCTGGCCGATGCGGCTTTTTTCTGGGATCAGGATCGCCAGAAATCCCTGGCGGAAAGACGTCCGGAACTGCAGCATGTCCTCTTTCAGGAAGGTCTGGGCAGCATTTATGACAAAACCCTGCGCCTGCAAAAGCTGGTGCGGGCGTTGAGCCCTCTCTGTCAGGCCAGCGCGAATGATCTGGAACGTGCTGCAGCGCTCTGCAAAAGTGATCTGCTGTCCGGCGTGGTCGGAGAGTTTCCCGAACTGCAGGGAATCATGGGTGGACATTACGCCCGTCACGACGGCGAAAAGCCCGACGTCGCGGCGGCCATTGCCCAGCATTATCTGCCCAACGGTCGGGAGGATGACACCCCCCAAAGCCGGGCTGGTCAGTGTCTGGCCATTGCCGACAAGCTCGACACCCTCTGCGGTTTTTTTGCCATTGGCCAGGTTCCCAGCGGCGACCGGGATCCCTTTGCTCTGCGCCGCGCCGCTTTGGGCGTCCTGCGCATCATTCTCGATGCCGGATTAACCCTGCATCTGGACGCAGCCGTCGCCCTGACGCTGGAAGCCCTGGATCGAAATATTGTCAAGGATCCCACTGCACTCAGCATCGCCGTACTCGACTTTTTTCAGGATCGGATGCGCGTATATTTCAAGGAAGAAGGTTTTCGCGGAGATCAGATCAACGCCGTGCTCAGCCGTCAGCCCCATCAAGTCCTGGATGCACGGCAACGCCTGGAAGCCCTGGCCACATTTTTCGCCGAACATCCCTCTGCCGAGGCGCTTGCTGCGCTGATCAAGCGCATCAATAACCTGCTGCGCAAGGAGCACCGGGAGGTCACTGGCGAGCCTGATCCACAACGCTTTGAAGAACCAGCCGAAAGGCAGCTCTGGGCGCACTGGCAAGCCATGGCCGAATCCGTGCATACGCATCTGCGCCAAGGGCAATATGCCAGTGCTCTGGATCTGCTGGCCGGATTACGTCCCTCCGTGGACCAGTTTTTCGATCAGGTCATGGTCATGGCGGAAAACCCCGAAATCCGGCAAAACCGGCTGGCCCTGCTGTCCAGACTGCAGGACAGCTTTCTGGGCATTGCCGACTTTGCGCAGATCCAGGGCTCCTGATGGCACAATGGGTCATTCTTGACCGGGATGGCGTCATCAATGAAGACAGCAACACCTTCATCAGGTCTCCAGCGGAATGGCGCCCCATTCCGGGCAGCCTGGAAGCCATTGCCCGCCTCAACAGGGCGGGATTTCAGGTAGTGGTTGCCACCAACCAGTCCGGTGTTGGCCGGGGGCTGTTCGACATTCGCACCCTCACCGCCATTCATCAGCGCATGCGTCAGGAACTGGCTGTTTTTGGCGGACGCATTGAGGCCATTTTTTTCTGCCCCCACCTGCCCGACGCTGGCTGCCCGTGCCGCAAGCCCCTGCCGGGCATGTTTCATGAAATAGCCGAACGCCTGCAGATTTCCCTGAGCAATGTGCCGGCCATTGGCGACAGCCTCCGCGATCTCCAGGCGGCCCACGATGCCGGAGCCAAACCCATCCTCGTACTCACCGGAAAGGGGCAAAATGCCCGTCGGCAAGCCGAACTGGCCGGATACCCGATTTTTGCGGATCTGGCAGCGGTGGTGCAGGCCTTATTACTGGGTGCCCCTTGATACAAACCCTGCGCAGCGGCATTTTTTACCTCGGCTTTTTCCTATGGACGATTATCTGGGCTTTTTTTACCTTGCTGACCGTGCCCATGCCACTCTCAGCACGGGTCTGGGCCAGCCGCCTCTGGGCCCGAGTCGCCGTCCACTGGCTCGGCCTCAGTTGCGGGTTACACTATCGCATCCGGGGCCTGGAAAATATTCCCGACACCCCCTGCGTCATTGTCGCCAATCATCAATCGGCCCTGGAAACCCTGCTCCTCTGGTGTATATTTCCGCGCTTGTCCTTTGTCCTCAAACAGGAGCTGTTCCGCCTCCCGATCATTGGTTGGGGACTGCGTCTGGCCTGGCCCATCGGCATTGACCGCAGCGCGGGTCGTCAGGCGCTGGTGCAGGTCATGGAAGAAGGCAAACTGCGTCTGGCAGCCGGATTTCATGTGGTCATTTTCCCCGAGGGAACCCGTTACCCCTGTGGTGAAGTCGGCCCTTTCAGCAGCACTGCAGCCGGGCTGGCTTTACGGGCAGCAGTGCCCTTACTGCCCATTGCCGTCAACAGCGGCTGCTTTTGGGCGCGTAATGACTGGCGCAAAAAATCGGGACAGATGGAATTAGAGATTGGTCCGGCACTGCCCCCCAGCGGAAAACCCGCGACACTGACCCAAGCCGCAGAAGACTGGATCCGCAACACCGTCAGCCAGATGCCAGGTGCGCCTGCAAAGCCATGACTATCCGTTCGGCAATATTCACGCCCGTACTTTTTTCAACACCCTCCAGACTGGGTGCAGGGTTCACCTCCAGCACCAGCGGATTCTGATCGGTATCGGCCATCAAATCCACTCCCGCAAAATCCAGACCCAACGCCACAGCGGCTTTCCGGGCCATATCTGCCCAGGCATCAGGTAGATCAGGCCATGCCCGGGCACGGCCACCACAGTGCAGATTGCTGCGAAAATCCTCTGTTGCCGATTCCCGGACCATGGCGGCAATGACTTCTCCAAACAAGACGATCACCCGGACATCCCGACGCCCGGGCAAAAATTCCTGAATCAGGGCTTCATGCTGAAGATTCAGGAAAGTATCCAGCATGCCCCGCGCAGCCATTGCGCTTTCCGCCAGACTGACACCGACGCCCTGGGAACCTTGCAGGAGCTTGTGGACCAGGGGTGCCCCCAGCATCTTCAGAGCGGCTTCCCGTTGCCGTGAATCAGTGAAATACAGCGTCTGCGGAACGGCTATTCCGGCAGCCAGCAGAACCTGCAAGGACGCAAATTTATCCCGCGCCAGTTGCAAGGCTTCGGCCCCGTTCAGACACAGAGTTCCGGCTCCGGCAAAATAGCGCAGCAGACGGGCGCCCAATGCGGTAATGGGCCCACCAATTCGCGGGATGACGGCGGCACAATGGAAAAGGGCCTCGCCATTGACATACAACTCAGCGTGGATGCCATTCAGGGACAGCAGACATTGCTCCGGGTCCAGGAGCAGCGGCTCCATGCCAGCAGCAGCAATGGCCTGGAGCAGTCGCTGGGTGGAATACAGGTTCCCGAAGCGCGACAAGACCACGATTTTTGCATTTTCCGCCATCATCAGGATGGGTCAGCACGAAAGCTCAGCAGGGGTAATTCGCCATGGGCGATGGATCTTTCGATGAAACCCGCCCTCCCCGGTTTTTCCTGTTCGAGCAGGTCCCGCGCCTGGGAGTCTTCCCCGCAAATGGCCGCAAACAGAACCTCCAGCTCCAGAGGGTCCACCCGCAAGCTCCCAAAAGGATCTTCGCGACTGGCAGTGCGCCAGAACAAATTGGGTAACCATCCCTTACTTTGTACCAGAGGATGTTGGTAAAGCCGCTGACACGCCTCAGCAATCTGTAATTCCGTCTGCGCTTCCCGCGTATTTTTCATTGATTGTTGATCCTTATTGGGTTTCTGTAAATGTGCCCTGCTCTCGCCAACAAGGCAAGTTTCTATTCAACCGCAAGTCCAGCATCATAAATCTTCTCCCTTGGCAACGGAATTATTGTGGAGCATAATAGTCAACAATATAAACAAGTAGTCATGTTTATTCGCAATAGCTGGCCATTCGGCCAAGGAGCACAGCAATGAGCGACAACAGCACGCAGCAAGGCGTAGCGGGACACGGCGCCTTTTTTCAGGACACCAATCTATCGGCCCATGAAGCGGAAGCGGCCACGGCTTGGGTGCGCAGTCACGTGGATCGGCGGACGGTGGACCTGGGCGAGCGCATGGACGACGTTCGCGAGCACATGTGGGAACTGGAAAAGGAAGGCGAAATCATCGTTCATCGTATCACCGATGAGCACAAGCCCATCGAAGTAGAGACGCTCTTTGGCTGGAAAAAGCGGGTGCCCACCAACCAGCTCTGGCACCACAAGAGCTGCGGCCAGTGCGGCAACATCCCCGGCTATCCCACCAGCCTCATGTGGTTCATGAACAAGCTGGGCACCGACTATCTGGACGAGACCGACCAGACCTCCTGCACTGCCTGGAACTACCACGGCTCCGGCATCGGCAACGTGGAGTCCCTGGCCGCCGTCTTCCTGCGCAACTTCCATCAGGCCTACGTCTCCGGCAAGCAGCACGGCTTCGAGAACGGCCACTTCTTCCCCTTGGTGCACTGCGGCACCTCCTTCGGCAACTACAAGGAGATCCGCAAATACCTCATCGAGTCCGCCGAACTGCGGGAAAAGGTCAAGAAGATCCTCGGCAAGCTGGGGCGCCTGGTGGACGGCAAGATCGTCATCCCCGAAGAGGTGGTCCATTACAGCGAATGGCTGCACGTCATGCGCAACCGCATCGCCAGCGAACTGCAGACCATCGACATGAGCAACATCCGGGTCACCGTCCATGCCGCCTGTCATTACTACAAGATGGTGCAGGAAGACGCCATTTACGACAACAGCATTCTCGGCGGCAACCGCACGGCGGTCGGCACCTCCGTCGCCCAGGCCCTGGGTGCGCAGGTCATCGACTACTCCACCTGGTACGACTGCTGTGGCTTCGGTTTCCGCCACATCATCTCCGAGCGCGAGTTCACCCGCAGCTTCTCCATGAACCGCAAGATCAAGGTCGCCCGGGAAGAAGCCAAGGCCGACGTCATGATCGGCATCGACACCGGCTGCATCACCACGCTGGACAAGAACCAGTGGATCGGCAAGGCGCACGACATGAATTACTCCATGCCGATCATCGCCGACGTGCAACTCGCGGCCCTGGCCTGTGGCGCCGATCCCTTCAAGATCGTGCAGTTGCAGTGGCACGCTTCGCCCTGCGAAGACCTGGTGGAGAAGATGGGCATCAGTTGGGACAAGGCCAAGGCCGACTTCCAGGAATATCTCAAGCAGGTGGAACAGGGCAATGTGGAATATCTCTACAACCCCGAACTGGCCACCAATCAAAACATCGACATGAAAGCGGGCGCCTCCGCCTGAATCACCCGGTAAACACCCCGGTCATGAACCCCGCAACCTGCGGGGTTTTTTATGCGCATAGGAAATCTATCCGGGCATGGAATACTTCAATCCCCAAAAAACTCCCCCTGCCCCATCATTTTCGAGTATGCTTAGGCACACTCGCCCCAACAAGCGAAACCATTTTCCGTTTTTACAGGAGGAAGACCGTGGATAGCAAGGCTCTCAATACCCGTTGCGTAGAACTTTTCCAGAATCCCAACGTCCGCCTGCGCATGTGGAACGCGCGGATGTTCTGGCATGTCGGTGATCAGATGAATGTGGCCCCTGCCGCCCTTACCGATCCCAAAGTCGACACCTGCGAGCTGGAAGTCATGCTCAGCGCTGCCGCCCTGACCAACTCCGAATGCGCTGCGGAACTGGACAAAAAAGAACCCGGCCGGGTGGCCTTCATCCAGCGTCAGGTACGCGAAGGTATGCGCCCTCTGCTGCGCCCTGCCAATAACGCCTGAGAATTCTAGCCCGCAATACTGGAGTGAAGACGATTTTCACTCCAGCAATTGGTTGACTTGGGCCGCTCTTTGCGACCCCACCTTCACAAGCCTGACATTTTCCCTGGCGTAAATCACTGGGCATCATCGCCTCCTTTTGGCAAAAAGTTGGCCGGGTTGTATGCTTATACCCAGTTAGTGCTTTTTCAGGTATTGATCATGTCCAAAAAAAAGCCTCCCCTACCCTTGCAGACTCCCGACGGCAGTACCCATATCCTGCTCCATTCCTGTTGCGCTCCCTGCGCCGGGCCGATCATGGACGATATTCGCAAGGCCGGCATTGAATATACGGTTTTGTTTTACAACCCGAATATTCATCCCCAGGCGGAATACGCATTGCGCAAGGAAGAAAATATTCGCTATGCCGAAGCCTTGGGCGTGCCTTTCGTCGATCTGGATTATGACAAGGACAACTGGTTTGCGCGAGTCAAAGGCCTGGAATGGGAACCGGAACGGGGCAAACGCTGCACCGCCTGTTTCGACATGCGCTTTGAACGCTCCGCGCTCTACGCGGCAGAACACGGTTTCAGCGTGTTCAGTAGCACCCTCGGCATTTCGCGCTGGAAAGACATGAACCAGATCAATGCCTGCGGAGCCCGGGCGGCTGCCCGGCATGAAGGCTTGCAATACTGGGATTACAACTGGCGCAAGGGCGGGGGTAGTGCCCGGATGATTGAAATCGCCAAGCAGGAACAGTTCTATCAGCAGGAATACTGCGGCTGTATCTATTCCTTGCGCGACACCAACTTGCATCGCCTCAGTCAGGGCCGCGAAAAAATTCTGCGCGGCATCAAATTTTACGGCAAGGACAGGCGCCCTCAGGAAAACGCGGGTGAGGACTTCAAGGGCATCAACAATACATAGCGGTCTCCCGGACCCAGCATCTCAAACAAGGGATAATGCAAGGGCATGCCGCGGGCTTTTCCCCAGTCCGCCAGGGCTGAATAGGCCTTCCACGAGGCGATAGCCGCATTGGCGGTCACTTGTACCCTGACGACACCCTGAGCTGGCCACTCGCCCCGTAACCACCCTGCCGGGGTTCCATTATCCGCATCCACCAGATAGCCTAACCGGGCTTTGACCCGGGCATCGCCCCCGCTACCTGTCTCGCTTTCCATCAGGGTGATTTTCGTATGACCGCGCAAACTGGCTGGTAACTGCGGAGCCAACTTGCCTCTGGCCTTGACCATCTGCCGATAAGTGCCCTGAAAATTCTGGTAGATGTAAGCATGGGCCATCCCCCTTTCTTCATGCACCTCTGCGCCATGAAACACTCCCAGCCACCACAAGGTGCCCAGCACCAGCAGCACAAATACTACCAAAGGCCCCGTCCAACCCCTTCGCCAGTCACGTTTCGGGACTTGTTTGATCTCCGCCATGCGCATACACCTCTGTAAAATATTCCCAGGAGAATCCCGGGCCTGGATCCCATTTGCGGCCGGGAGCAATATCCGCGTGGCCGACCATGCGCTCTGCACTGATCGCCGGAAACAATGCCTGTAAATCCCTGGCTAAAGCCGCCAGGCGTTGATATTGTTCCGGCAAGAAGCGTGTGCTTTCGCTGCCCTCCAGCTCAACGCCCACACTGTAGTCATTGCAGGCAGATCGTCCCTGCCAGGAAGACGCGCCCGCATGCCAGGCCCGATCCCAAACACTCACATGCTGCCAAAGCCGGCCATCTCGCTCAATGAAAAAATGGGCAGACACCCGCAGGTTCCGCAACTGTTGATAGTAAGGGTGCCGATCAAAATCCAGACGGCCCATGAAAAACCGGGGTACCTCGGCACTGCCAAACTGTTCAGGCGGCAGGCTGATGGCATGCACGACCAGTAGGTCCACGACCGTACCAGCAGGGCGCTGATCGTAGTAGGGAGATGGCGCCGCAAGCGCCTGGCCATGCCAGCCCGTCGCAGTCCAGGGAGACGTGGACTCCGTCATCAAGGCAACTCTTCAGGGGGGAGGTCGGCATGGGCATCCAGCCACTGCTCCAGGGCATGGACCCGTGCTTCCACCTGAATCGGCCGTTGATATTGCCCATCTCGAAACCAGAACAAAGCCGGCAAATGATACACATCAAACTCCTGGGTAATCCCCATATCCACCCCCGCATCAATCTCCCAAACCTGTAGATTGGCGCGGTGCTCTTCCAGTTTCGCCAGAAGCCGCCGCCAGATACGGCAGGAATGGCACCCTGCGGAGCTGAAAAACAGCACGACTTCGCCCTGGGTTGCTGCCATGCGCTGCCAAAATCCGAGCTCGGAAACCGTTTGCATAACCATTCCTCCTGCTAAAGCTGCGGGTGTTGCCGCTCCTGCGGGCCACGCAAACGATTCATGGCGGAAAGATAAGCCTTGGCACTGGCCACCACAATGTCCGTGTCGGCACCCTGACCGTTCACTGCGCGGCCACTGGCGTCCTGCAGGCGAACAGTCACCTCACCCTGGGCGTCCGTGCCGGTGGTAATGGCATTCACTGAATACAAGAGCAAACGGGCTTTGCTATTCAACAGACTTTCCATGGCCTTGAATGCCGCATCCACGGGGCCGCCGCCCTGCGCCTTGGCGGTTTTGGCCACGCCATCCACCCAGACTTCCACCGTCGCCTCGGGATGCGTACCCATTTCCGAGCAGACCCGCAAATAACCCAGACGATAATGTTCGGCCTGATCTTCCTGCAGGTCTTCATTGACCAGTGCCTGGAGATCTTCATCGAAAATTTCGGCCTTACGGTCGGCGAGATCCTTGAAACGGGCAAAAACCTGATCCAGGGTGTCTTTGTCCAGGTGAATGCCCAAGGTATCCAGACGTGCGCGCACGGCAGCCCGTCCCGAGAGTTTGCCCAGGGTCATCCGGTTCGCTGACCAGCCGACATCCTCGGCGCGCATGATTTCATAGGTCTCGCGGTGTTTCAGCACGCCGTCCTGATGGATGCCGGACTCATGGGCGAAAGCATTGGCACCCACAATGGCCTTGTTGGGCTGAACCGGAAAACCGGTAATGGTCGAAACCAGTTTACTGGTCGCGACAATCTGGCGGGTATCAATGCGGGTATCGCAACTGAAAATGTCCCTGCGGGTGCGCACGGCCATGACGATTTCTTCCAGAGCGGCATTGCCGGCCCGCTCGCCGAGGCCGTTGATGGTACATTCCACCTGGCGGGCACCATGCTGCACGGCAGACAGGGAATTGGCCACCGCCAGCCCCAGATCGTTATGACAGTGCACGGAAAATATGGCTTGATCCGCATTGGGAATCCGCTGCCGCAAATGGGCAATCAGTTGCCCAAAGCGATCAGGGAGATTATAGCCGACCGTGTCGGGAATATTGATGGTTTGCGCCCCGGCCTGGATCACCGCCTCAATGACCCGGCACAGAAAATCCTCCTCGGATCGCCCCGCGTCCTCGGGAGAAAATTCCACATCATCGCAGAATTGCCGCGCCAGCTTTACCGCAGCGACCGCACGCTCCAGCACCTCGTCGGGACGCATCCGTAATTTGGATTGCATATGAATCGGGCTGGTAGCAATAAACGTATGAATGCGCGCCGCATTGGCCTCTTTCAGCGCCTCGCCCGCGCGCCGGATATCCTCATCCCGCGCCCGCGCCAGCCCACAGACCCGACTTTCCCGCACGGTTCTGGCAATGGCCTGCACAGCAGCAAAATCACCGGGGCTGGCGACGGGGAAACCCGCTTCGATGACATCCACCTGCAGGCGTTCCAAGGCCTGGGCAATCCGCAATTTTTCCTCCCGAGTCATGGAAGCTCCCGGAGATTGTTCACCATCGCGCAAGGTGGTATCAAAAATGATCAAATGTTCTGTGGCTGTTTTCATGGTCTTCCTCCCAACCTGCTGGAAGGATTGTACTCTGCTACGCGGCTTTCACGAAGACAACCACCCGATCTGCGGACAGCGCTCAGGATCTGCGGCGCAACCAGCGATACACCGTCCGCTCACTCACCCCCAGAATTTCGGCAACACGGCGGCGATTACCCTGGTGTTGGCGTAACAAGGCATCCAGATCATCCGGCTGGGTCCTGGTCCGCAGCGGCGTTTGGTGGACTGATGCATCACTGGCGGATGAGGAAGCCGACCAATGCGGCCCAGCAGCACCGGGCCGGGATAATTCAAAATCCAGATGGCTAGCCTGAATGACTGGACCATCAGCCAAAGCCGCCGCTTTTTGCAGAATATTGCGCAGTTCTCGGACATTTCCCGGGAAATCGTAGGCAAACAAACGTCTTTCCGCTTCTTTCGAGAGAGACCACTGCCCTCCCCAACTTTTCCCGATCCGCTCCAATAACACCTGAGCTATGCCGGGAATATCCTCACGACGCTCCCGCAAGGGCGGCAGATCAATGGTGATGGCGGCCAGTCGATAATATAAATCCTCGCGGAATTGCCTTTCCTCCGCCATTTCCAGCAAATTGCGATTAGTCGCCGCAATGATGCGCACGTCCGCATGCAAGATTTCCGCCCCGCCCAAGCGCCGAAAGGTTCCCGTTTCCAGAACCCGTAACAATTTGGCCTGCATGCTCAAGGGCAACTCGCCGACTTCATCCAGAAACAGGGTTCCCCCATCGGCCATCTCATAAAGGCCGCGCTTCCGTCCCAGACACCCGGTAAATGCACCCCTTTCATGGCCAAAAAATTCACTTTCAAATAATGTCTCCGGAAGGGAAGCACAATCTACGGTAATGAAGGCTCCTGAAGCCCGGGCTGAAAACTGATGTAAAGCGCTGGAGGCCAGTTCCTTGCCCACCCCGCTTTCACCATAGAACAAAATGCTGGCATCCGTGCGCGCAGACATTTCGATATGATGCAAACATTTCAAAAAGGCCGGAGAACGGCCTACCATGCGCATTTCGCCACAGGTAATTTCATCATCATGATGGAGAAGACGAATGATTTCTTCACCCAAATAGGTATTCCCGTCCTGATCTTTTATGGCATGTCCACGAATACGCACATGTTCGGCATGATTCTGATGGTCGTAATGAATATGCCGGACATCGTGGGCCTCGCCCGTCGTAAAAACGGCCTGATGGGGACAATCCTCTCCACGCATGTGACAAGGCACCGGCGAATGATGGGAAACTTCATGACAGCAGCGTCCCAGCACCTCATCAGATTGCATGCCATAGGCTTCCTGATAGGCACGATTGGCCGCAATGATCCGATAATGTTCATCAATCAAAACCATGGGATTCTGCTGGATGTTCAAAACACTTTGCACATCCAGCCCCGGTGCAGACCTCGGCTTCTTGGTGGACGGCTGTCCATCGGCAGAAGTGGGATCACGATTTTGCATATCCATCATTTGCCTCGGGGCCTGGTCGGCCAGCGTCATTGAGTGAAGATCTGAAACATCTCTACAAATAATACACACCCTCTTCCCATGGGGATGCAAGAAAATTTTTATTGACATAACTAAATTATATTTATTTATGAACAGTTTTTATCCGCTTCCCAATAATGTCATGACTTGTCATGACAGGTCATGACATTATCCATAACCTCCCAGGTTAAAACCCGGAGTTAATCCATCAATCAGATTATCATGATTTATTAATCAATCATGATAATGAAATGGTTAGACTAAAACCATGACATTATTTTTGTCTGGCATATTTACTGCTTGTCTGGTTAGGCATCCACTGACAAGGGGAGTCCATATGGCTGGCATGTACATTATTTGCTTGAGCGGCGAGCGCGAAAAATTGCAATTTGCAGCGATGGCGGCTTCCGTAGCCGCCGTATCAGGAACTGCCGTCCATATTTTTCTGTCCATGAACGCCTTTCCCTACTTCATCAAAGGCGAAAGCAAGGAAGCACCGGCAGAAGGCAAGATGGGAGAAATTATGGCGGAACGCAAGGTGCCCCCTTTCTATCAGATTTTCGAACAGGCGGTAGAACTGGGTGATGCCAAGATCTGGGCTTGTTCCATGGCGATGGATGTCCTCGGCGTCCAAGAGGACGGCATGGAAGAGATTGTGGCAGGGCCTTTGGGTCTGACCAAGTTCCTGAGTGATGCCGAGGGTGGTCAGATTCTGACCTTCTGATGGTATGCGCAGATTTCCCCATATACATGGCGAGTAAGGAGTAGCACATGAGTGAACGTGTCGTAGATGCCCGGGGCAGTTTTTGTCCGGGACCGCTGATGGAACTGATTTCCAACATGAAAATGATGCAGGTGGGGGACACACTGGAACTGTTGTCCACCGACGCCGGTTCTGCTGCCGACGTTCCGGAGTGGGTCAAAAAAGTCGGGCATGAAATGATAGATACGGAACAGGACGGCGAAGGCACCTGGCATATCCGGGTCCGCAAGGCCAAGTAAGTTATTCACAGGGTCAAACGACCCAAGGAGAGTGACATCATGAGAATTCTGGTTGTAGGTGGCGGTATGGGCGGTACCATTTTCGCGAATCATCTGGCGCGACGCATCTACCATGAAATGAAATCCGGCAAGGCGCGCATCACCATGCTGTCTGCCAGCCATGAGCACGTGTATCAGCCGGGCTGGCTCTACGTGGCCATGGGTCGCGCGACTCCCGACGAACTGGTCCGGGAGCAGCAAAGCCTGCTGGAACCGGGTATCGAGTTCCATGTGGATCCTGTCGAGGAATTTCATCTGGCCGAGAACCACGTCAAGTGCCAAAGCGGCAAGATCCATGAATATGATCTGATGGTCATTTCGACGGGTTCGCGGCCTTTGCCCGAAAAAATTCCCGGCCTCAAGGAAAATTCCATCAACTGCTATACCGCCGACGATGCCGTGGAATTCTTCAAGCAACTGTCGGACTTCAAGGGGGGACGCATTGTGGTGACGGTGGGCCTGCCCCACAAGTGCCCGATGATTCCCCTGGAAATCACCTTTGCCATGCACGACTTCATCAAGGATCGCGGCCTGCTGGACAAGACCGAGTTCTACTACACCTACCCCATTGGTCGCGTCCACAGTCTGGAGAATGTGGCCAAATGGGCGGCGCCGGAATTTGACCGGATGGGTATCAAGTACGAAACCCTCTTCAACATGAAAGAAGTGGACGGCAAAAACGCCGAAGTGCTGAGCGAAGAAGGGAGCGCCGTCAAATACGATCTGCTGGTGGCGGTACCTCCCCACAAGGGGCAAGAAGTCATCGAGAAAAATGGCCTGGGCGAAAATGGCTGGATTCCCACCAATCGTTCTTCCCTGCACATGGAAGGCGAACACGGCAAGAATGTCCTGGTCCTCGGCGATACCACCAATCTGCCCATCAGCAAGGCGGGTTCCACGGCGCACTTCGAGGCGGAAACCGCTGCCGAGAATGTAGCGGCGATCATCAAGATGGGGCGGCCGGTGAAAAGCTATGATGGCAAGGTGTTCTGCTTCATCGAGGCGGGCAAGGATCGGGCCACTTATGCCGTGTTCGATTACAAAAACCCACCCCAGCCCAAGGCACCCACCGGTGCCGTCCATGCCTTCAAGATGTCCTACAACAAACTCTACTGGGCGACTGCCCGTGGTTTACTCTGAGGAGGTGACGCATGGCTGCAGTCTTGGCAGAAACTTCTCAGGATGAACTGCAACGTGCCCAGGAGGCGCTGGTGCGTCTGGTGCAGAATGGGGATCTGGAACACATTGTGCAGCTGGCGCGGCTTAGTGGCGCGGCTGCCGATTCCATGAGCGATGAAATGGTCGGGCGTCTGGCCGGCCTGGCCAGCGATGGCCTGGACTTGCTGGATCGGGTGAATCGCAGTCAGGTGGTCAATGCCCTGCCGGCCATCTCGGCACTGGTGGAGAATGGGGATCTGGAGCGCATTGTCCACCTGGCGCGTATGGCCGGAGCAGTCGGTGATTCCATGAGTGACGAAATGGTTTCCCGGCTCGCTTCTCTGGCTACCGATGCCATGTGCCTGCTGGATCGGGCCACGCGGACCGGGGTCATGGACCATCTGCTCGGCGTCGCCGAGAAAATGGATCAGGATCATATCCTCACGGATTTCCTGCATTGCCTCAGTGGTGCCACCGAAGAGGCCGCCAGCGCTCCGGCTCCCAAGGGCGGCATCTCAGGACTCTGGGAGATGATGAAAAAACCCGAAACCCAGCAAACCCTTCAGTTCCTCATGCTGGTCGGCAAACACTTCCGTTCCTGCCGGCTGAGGCACTGATCAACAAAATAGTATTACAAAGCGCTCTACTCGCCCCGCTTGCAGCCCCTGTTGTTGAGGGGCTTTTTTATCTCCCGGCGCTGTATCAGAGAGCTTCTTTTTTATCTTCCAGCATCTGTTCTATCCGCGGACCAAGGATGATTTCCATGGCAAAGCCCATTTTGCTGCCGGGCACCACCAGGGTGTTGGAACGCGACATGAAACTTCCGGGAATCATTTGCAGCAAGGTTGGGAAATGCTCGGCCTTGTGATCCCGGAAGCGGATGACCACCATACTTTCATCGGGGGTAGGAATATCCCGGGCTATAAAGGGATTGGAGGTATCCACCAGAGGTACGCGCTGGAAGTTGATATGGGCACGTGAGAACTGGGGGGTAATGTGATTGATGTAATCCGGCATACGCCGCAGAATGGTGTCCACAATGGCTTCTGCAGAATAACCGCGCTGGGCGTTATCCCGATGAATTTTTTGGATCCATTCGAGGTTCACGACCGGAACTACCCCCACCAGCAGATCCACATAATTAGCCACATCCACATCTTCGGTTTTTACACCACCATGCAGACCTTCGTAAAAAAGCAGGTCCGTACCGGTGGGCATATCCTGCCAAGGCGTGAAGGTTCCAGGCGCGCTGCCCCGCAACTCAGCCTCGACCTCATCATGCACATAATAACGCATCTGCCCGTGGCCGGTTTCTCCATAACTCCGGAACAGGCGCTCCAGGGCCTCGAAATCATTGCCTTCCGGTCCAAAATGACTGATGGTTTTTCCTTCAGCCGCAGCCTTGGCAATGGCTTCGCGCATTTCCGCCCGGTTATAGCGATGAAAACTGTCCCCCTCAATAATGACCGGGTTGACTTTCAGACGCCGAAAAATGTCATGAAAGGCGTGCTTGACGGTGGTGGTACCCGCTCCGGAAGAACCGGTGACCGCGACAACGGGATATTTTTTGGACATGGTTTGGACCTCATAGTGTGAAAAATGCTTGCGCTGGCCCGCGTATTCAAAGACCGCCTTTCGATCAGTGTAACAAAGAAGGTCTGACGGTCAATATGAAGCGCTCCGGATAGCGTCCACATACCGCCGCAAAGTGCATCAAGGTCGCGATTACCGTCCAAGATTCTGCCAGATGGCAGCGGTCGCCTCATGCTGGTTCAAGGTGTAAAAATGCAGGCTGGGTGCTCCCTGCGCCAGCAAATGTTCACATTGCCGACTCAGCAATTCAATCCCGAACTGGATCTGAGACTGCAGATCATCGCCATAGGCCTCCATGCGGCGGCGCAGATATTGGGGTAACTCGGCACCACACATGGCAGAAAAGCGGGTAATCTGTTCAAAGTTGGTGATGGGCATGACCCCTACGATGATCGGAACATCAATGCCGCGCTTTTGTAAATCGTCCCGAAGTTGCCAATAGGCATCGGGATTATAAAAATACTGGGTGATAATACTATCCGCACCCGCTTGGACTTTTTCCACCAGATGTTGGATATCATCCGGGGCAGAAACTGCGCGCGGGTGGATTTCCGGATAGCCAGCCACATAAATCTCAAAACCGCCAAACTGGTGAATAAAAGCCACCAAATCGGCGGCATATTCAAAGTACCCAGGGTTGGTCATGCCTTCGGGCAGATCACCGCGCAGGGCCACAATCTTTTGAATACCCAGGGCACGGTAACTTTCCAGAATTTCCCGGATGCCGTCTTCGGTAGAGCCGATGCAGGACAAATGAGGAACCGCCTCCAGATCATAGTCCTGACGTATCATGGCGACCGTGGCATAGGTCAGCTCCCGCGTGGAACCTCCCGCGCCGTAAGTCACCGAAGCAAATTCCGGCTTCAATGGTTTCAAGACGCGGAGGGTTTCCCGCAGGCGTTCCTCACCTGCGGCATTTTTCGGCGGAAAAAACTCGACGGAATACGCCATCAGTAACGATACGCGTCATTCTTGAAGGGCCCATGGACATCCACACCCAGGTATTCCGCCTGGGCGGGGGTCAACTGGGTCAGCACCCCGGCAAAACCTTCCACCATGTATCTGGCCACTTCTTCATCCAGGGTTTTCGGCAACACGGTAATCCCAATCCGGGACACCTTCTGATCGGCAGGCAGGTCGGCAAAACGTTCACCGTAAAGATGAATCTGCGCCAACACCTGGTCGGCAAAAGAGCCGTCCATGATGCGGCTGGGATGCCCGGTGGCATTGCCCAGATTCACCAGTCGCCCTTCTGAAAGGAGGATCAGATAATCATCGCTGTCGGCGTTGAAGCCCTTGCCCGCAGGGGCATCTCGATAGACCTTGTGAACCTGGGCCTTGACCTCATCCCAGGCCCAGTTGGCACGCATGAAGGCCGTGTCAATTTCATTGTCGAAGTGGCCGATATTACACACCACCGCGCCCTTCTTGAGCGCCTTCAACATGCCGGCATCACAGACATTGTAATTGCCCGTGGCCGTCACCAGCAGATCGGTTTGTCCCAGCAGCTCCCGATCAATACAGGCTTCGGTACCGTCATTAATGCCCTTCTTGTAGGGCGAAACCACTTCATAACCATCCATACAGGCCTGCATGGCGCAAATCGGGTCGACCTCGCTGACCCGTACAATCATGCCTTCCTGACGCAGGGAAGCGGCCGAACCCTTGCCCACGTCACCGTAGCCCAGCACCAGGGCGCGCTTGCCCGAAAGCAAATGGTCGGTGGCCCGTTTGATGGCATCGTTGAGCGAGTGGCGACAACCATACTTGTTGTCATTTTTGCTTTTGGTCACCGAGTCATTGACGTTGATGGCGGGCACCTTGAGCTTGCCCTCCTTGGCCATTTCCCAGAGGCGGTGGACACCCGTTGTGGTTTCCTCGGAAACCCCATGAATATTTTCCAGCAGCTCGGGATATTTCTCGTGAAGCAAGCCGGTCAGATCACCTCCATCATCCAGTACCATGTTGGGCCGCCAGCCCTCAGGACCGGTAATGGTCTGTTCCACACACCACCAGTACTCCTCCTCGCTTTCTCCCTTCCAGGCGAAAACCGGAATACCGGCCGCGGCAATAGCCGCGGCCGCCTGATCCTGGGTAGAAAATATATTGCAGGAAGACCAGCGCAGCTCGGCACCCAAAGCCACCAATGTTTCGATGAGCACAGCGGTCTGGATGGTCATGTGGATGCAGCCAGCAATACGCGCGCCCTTGAGTGGCTGTTGCGCCTGATACTTGCGCCGGATGGCCATCAAGGCGGGCATTTCGGTTTCGGCAATACGGATTTCCTTGCGTCCCCAGGCCGCCAGGGACATATCCGCCACCTTGTAATCTTCAGCAGTTTTCAGCACAGCATTCATGCAGGTCGTTTCCTTTTATCATGAAAGCGAGCGCGGTTTTACAGGAGGAAAGCGGGCCGAGCCTGACCGCCAGATCCTTGGCGACTGCAGCGCTCCTCGACCCGATCTTCCGGCGGAGATTCTCTCCGCGCAGAGGTTTTTTACCGCAGTCCGGCAGCGTCCCGCAAGGCCGCGGCCTTGTCGGTCCGCTCCCAGGTAAATTCCGGTTCTTCGCGGCCAAAATGTCCGTAAGCGGCGGTTTTTCCATAAATCGGCCGCAACAGATCCAGCATCTGGATGATACCCTTGGGGCGCAAATCGAAATGTTCCCGAACCAGGGCCGCAATGCGGTCATCATCCATTTTGCCCGTACCAAAGGTGTCCACGGTCAGACTGACGGGCTGGGATATGCCGATGGCGTAAGCCACCTGCACCTCACAGCGCTTTGCCAGACCCGCTGCGACGATGTTTTTGGCGACGTAACGGCCCGCATAGGAGGAGGAGCGATCGACCTTGGAAGGATCTTTCCCCGAAAAGGCACCGCCGCCATGACTCCCCTGACCACCGTAGGTATCGACGATGATTTTCCGGCCGGTGAGGCCACAGTCCCCTACGGGTCCACCAATGACAAATCGTCCCGTGGGATTGATCAGATACTTGGTATCCTTGTGCAGCATTTCCGGGGGCAATACCGGCTTGATGATTTCTTCCCGCACGGCTTCCACCAGATCCGCATGGGAGATATCCGGGCTGTGCTGGGTAGAAAGGACGACGGCATCAATGGCTACCGGACGACCATCTTCGTAACGCACGGTGACCTGACTTTTTGCATCGGGACGCAGCCAGGGCAACCGACCATCCTTGCGCACCAGGGCCTGGCGCTCGGTGAGACGATGGGCAAAGTAAATCGGTGTCGGCATCAGCACATCGGTTTCATCACAGGCAAAGCCGAACATCAAGCCCTGGTCGCCAGCGCCCTGATCCAGATCCAGGCCCGCTCCTTCATCCACGCCCTGGGCAATATCCGGGGACTGTTTATCGATGGTCTGCACCACGGCACAGGAAGCCCAGTCAAAACCCATTTCTGATGAATCATAACCGATACGGCGCACGGTTTGCCGGGCAACGTCGGCATAATCGACGATGGCGCTTGTGGTGATTTCGCCTGCCAGCACGATCAGCCCGGTGGTAACCAGGGTTTCTGCGGCAACCCGGCCACGCGGATCCTGAGTCAGAATGGCATCAAGGATGGCATCGGAGATCTGATCTGCGACCTTGTCGGGATGACCTTCGGAAACAGACTCAGAAGTAAAAAGATGGCTTTTGGACATGCGTTCAGGCTCCTTGCTGGCGTGGCCGATGAGTCGGGGACAGAACGCACTATAGCAAAGGATTTGCAGACAAGCGAAGTGAAAGACGCTCACTCCACGGACAAAAACGGCTCAAGCTTCAGGGCCGGGAGGGGCCAATGACCGGAAAGGGCGTTTTTTTGCTGCCACCCCAAAAATAGGAAATACCTCCCGTGACCTGCACATTGTTGAGATTGGCCGCGTTGGGGGTTGGGCTGTCAAACAACAGTTGATCCTGGACATCCAGACGCAGGCCCAGATGATCTCCCAGAGAATATTGGTATCCCAGACCAAACACGCCCATCAGCGAAGTACCGCGCCCCAGATTCTGATTGAACAGGTTGCTGGAAGCGCCGAGACCCAGAGAGAGATAGGGGGTGTTGGGACTATTGAAAGCATAGAGATTACCCAGCAGCGCTCCGCTGAACTGATTCGCGTCCGTAGTCCCGGAGTGGGGTGCTACATCCTGTAAATGGGCAAATGCGGCAGCCACTTGCGCTTCCACGCCCAGATGCCCATCCAGACGCTTCCCCAGACGCAAACCCAGCACGGGGCCGCTATCTTGCTGGGCAAGACCAGTGGCACCGCTGAAAAAAGTATTCCCGCCAAAAAGGTCCACGTAGGTCTGATCCCGAGCAACAGCACCCGCAGCCCATGCCGGAACGGCAAGAGCCAGCACGGAAACCGCCAGCACAGCACCCAAACCCCTGATCATGACCAGACCCACCTCGGAAAGGACAACACGATTCATGAAAAGCTGTTATAATAGTACCTTGTTTTCAACAAAAATACCACACCCAACCCCATAATTTGATGAAAATCCAACAAGGAGTCGCCATGTCCACACTGATCTGCGGATCACTGGCCTTTGATACCATCATGGTGTTTCAGGACCGTTTCAAGGCCCATATTCTGCCGGAGCAGGTACACATGCTGAACGTGTCCTTTACCGTCCCCGAGATGCGCCGGGATTTTGGCGGCTGTGCGGGTAACATTGCCTACAACCTCAAACTCTTGGGCGGCAACCCCATCATTGTGGGAACCGCCGGGCAGGACTTTACGCCCTACCTGGAGCAGCTCAAGAATCAGGGGCTGGATACCAGCCTGATTCGTATCCTTCCGGATCATTATACTGCCCAGGCTTTCATCACGACCGACCTGGATGATAATCAGATCACCGCCTTTCATCCCGGAGCCATGTTTCTGGCCCAGGAGAATCATCTGGAAGGTCATATTCCCAGCGACGCCCATTGGGCCATTGTGGCACCCGACGGCTTGGGCGCCATGGTCCAGCACCTGGAAGACCTCACCCGCGCCGGAATTCCGACCCTGTTTGACCCTGGTCAGGGCTTACCCCTCTTTGATGCCCAGACCTTGACCCGGCTTATCGATCTATCCGACTACCTGACGGTGAACGACTATGAGTACCAGATGGTACAGGCCCGCACCGGTCTGCAGCCCGACGAGCTGAAACAGCGCCTCAAGGCCTTGATTGTGACCAAGGGCGATCAGGGTTCCGTGATCTATCATGACGGCCAGGAAATCCACATTCCCGCCGCGAAACCCAGGGCGGTCATCGACCCGACGGGTTGTGGTGACGCCTATCGCGCCGGGCTGCTTTTTGGTCTGGAACGCGGTCGGGACTGGGAAACCTGCGGGAAAATCGCCGCGTTGATGGGCGCCTACAAAATCGAAAGCGCCGGTACCCAGAATCATCGCTTCACCTGGGCAGAATTTCAGGCCCGCTACCAGGATAATTTCGGCAGCCGACTCGATTGATCCGGGGCTTTCAGGTCACGATGGGCTTGTCTTCCGCCTCCCAGACGTTCATGCCTCCGCCCAGATTGTAGACTTCGTGAAAGCCCATCTCCTGCAAGGTGACAGCGGACAGCGCCGAGCGCGTACCGCTGTCACAGTACAGCACCACCACCCGATCCCGGGCCTGGGAAAGCACCGGATGGCAATGCCCGTAATCCGGATCCGCCAGCGCCTCCAGATAGCCACGCGGCACATGAATGGCCTCGGGCAGATGGCCTTCGCTGAAAGCATGGATTTCGCGAACATCCACGAGGACGATATCATTGCGGGTCCGCAACCAGTCTTCCAGGGTATCCACGTCGATTTCGCGAATCTGACTACGGGCATGACGAATGAAATCCGCCAGTGACTTCGCCATTATTCTCTACCCTCCATCATTTCCGTTGCCCATAATCTTATTCTATGATGAAAACAGTTACCATCGCCTTTAGAGGACTCTCACCATGCCTGCCAGACATTCCCGCAAAAATGCATGCCAATTACCCCCTCTTGGGATGGATGATACCAGTCTGTGTTCCGACACCCGCCACTATCTCTCCTACACCCTGGGTGCCGAAGAGGAACACGCTTCAAAAAACAACCTCTATACGGCGCTTTCCATGAGCTTGCGCGACCGTTTGGTGGAGCGCTGGAAAAAAACCCAAAAGAAGGTGGCGGAGGAAAAAGGCAAACGCACCTTTTACCTGTCCCTGGAATTTCTGCTCGGTCGCAGCCTGGGCAACACCCTGCTCAACCTTGGCCTGGAAGAAGCTGCCGAAAAAGCCATTGAACAGGAACATCGCAGACTGCGTGACATCATTGAGGCAGAACCCGATGCTGGACTTGGCAACGGCGGCCTGGGCCGACTTGCGGCCTGCTTTCTGGATAGCTGTGCCTCCCTTGGACTGCCCGTCACGGGCTATGGCATTCGCTACGGTTACGGCATGTTCCGTCAGGAAGTCCGGGGCGGTGAACAGGTGGAAGAACCGGATCACTGGCTGAAGAACGGCTATCCCTGGGAGCTGAAACGCCCGGAACGAGTGCGGCATATTCATTTTTTTGGGCGCAGCGACGTTTATACGGACGTCCAGGGAAAATTACATCATCGCTGGGTAGATACCCATGATGTGCTCGCCGTCCCCTATGACATTCCCATACCCGGCTATCGTAATGAAGTCGTCAACACCCTGCGACTCTGGCGCGCGGCTTCCACCGATGTATTCGATCTGGGTGAATTCAACGCGGGGGCCTACCCGGAAGCGGTGGCGGCCAAAAACAACGCCGAGCATATCAGCATGGTGCTCTACCCCAATGACAGCAGCGAGAACGGCAAGGAACTGCGCTTGCGTCAGCAGTACTTCCTGGCCTCGGCCAGCCTCCAGGACGTGGTTGCCGACTGGGTGGCCAGCCACGGCGAGGATTTCCGTCATTTTGCCAAACACCACTGTTTTCAGCTCAACGACACCCATCCGAGTTGCGCGGTGCCGGAACTGATGCGCCTGCTGATGGACGAGCATGGCCTGGACTGGGAGAGTGCCTGGGACATCACCAGCCATACCATGGCCTATACCAACCATACCCTGCTTCCCGAGGCTCTGGAACGCTGGTCGGTGCGCCTGTTTCGCCAACTCCTGCCCCGCCTGCTGGAAATTATTTTTGAGATCAATGGTCGCTTCCTCCAGGAAGTCGCCCGCAAGGCTCCCGGTGATACGGCCCTACTGCAGCGTCTGTCCATTATTGAAGAAGGTGACGAACAGATGGTACGCATGGCGCACCTGGCGGTGGTCGGCAGCTTCTCCATCAACGGCGTCGCCGCACTCCACACAAAACTGCTCTGTGAGGAATTGTTTGCCGATTTCTATCGGCTCTGGCCCAAGAAATTCAACAACAAGACCAATGGTGTCACCCCTCGCCGCTGGTTGCAATGGGCCAATCCTGCCTTGCGGGAACTGCTCACCAGGCACATTGGTCACGAATGGGAAAACGATCTGGATCATCTGAAAAAGCTCGCCCCCTTTGCAGAAGACCCCGCATTCCGCAAACGCTGGGATGCCGTCCGGCAAATCAACAAAGCCCGCCTGGGCCGGCTGGTGCAGGAACACACCGGCGTGCAGTTCATTCCCGGCGCCATGGTCGACACCCAGGTCAAACGCATTCACGAATACAAACGCCAACTCCTGAATGCCCTCCATGTCATTCACCTTTACGACCGCATCAAACGGGGTGAAAGTGCCGAGGTCACCCCGCGCAATGTCCTCTTTGCCGGAAAGGCCGCGCCGGGTTACTTCATGGCCAAACGCATCATCAAGCTCATCAACAATATTGCCAACGTCGTCAATCATGATGCCGATACTGATGGTCGCTTGCGGGTCTGTTTTCTGCCGGACTACCGGGTGTCCCTCATGGAAAAAATCTGTGCGGCCACCGATCTGTCCGAGCAGATTTCGACGGCGGGCAAGGAGGCCTCCGGAACCAGCAACATGAAGTTCATGATGAACGGCGCCCTGACTATCGGGACTTTGGATGGTGCCAATATCGAAATTCGCGAGGCGGTCGGCCCCGAGCATTTTTTCCTCTTCGGCCTGAATGCCCAGGAGGTCAGCCAATTACGCCATGATTATCGGCCCGAAATTTACCTGCAGGCCGACCCTGATCTGCAGAGAGTGATGGACTTGTTGTACAGTGGTTTTTTCAATGCCTTTGAACCGGGCATTTTCGATCCCATCATCCAGGCCCTGAACAATCCCCATGATCCCTGGATGGTACTTGCCGATTTCACCAGTTATAAACTCAAGCAACAGGAAGCAGCTGCCCTGTGGCGTGACCAGACCGAGTGGCAACGCCTGAGTATTTTGAATACGGCCGCCAGCGGTGTTTTTTCCAGTGATCGTACCATCCGGGAATACAACGCCGACATCTGGCATCTCCAGCCTCTGGAGATGGCCCCATGACAGAATCCAGCCAATCTGTTTTAATACACATTGTTGCTAATCATTTCCTGGTCAGAGAACATTGATGGCTCACCCACCGCGCCCCATACTCCTGTTGATTCTGGATGGCTGGGGCTATCGCGAAGACCCTGAAAATAACGCCATTGCCCTGGCCCACACTCCCAACTGGGATGGATGGTGGCGTAGTCACCCCCATCAATTCCTCAACGCTTCTGGCGCTTCCGTAGGCCTGCCCGGCGGCCAGATGGGCAACAGTGAAGTCGGGCATATCAATATCGGTGCCGGACGAGTGGTCTACCAGGAATATGAACGCATCAACCGGGGAATACTGGACGGCAGTTTCTACAAGAACAGCGTCCTCTGTGCCGCAGTGGATGCGGCCCAGGCCCAGGGCGGAGCTGTCCACATATTGGGACTGCTCTCGGCGGGCGGGGTGCACTCCCATGAAGAACATCTGTTTGCGGCCCTGCGCCTGGCCCGGGGACGGGCAGCGGAGCGCGTCTATGTGCATGCCTTTCTGGATGGACGGGACAGCTTGCCACGCTGTGCCGCCGCTTCTCTGGACAAGCTCGATGCCCAGATCAATGCCCACGGTGGCAAACTGGCATCCCTGATCGGCCGTTTTTATGCCATGGACCGGGATCATCGCTGGGATCGAGTGCAACAGGCCTATGATTTATTGACCATGGGTACCGGAACATCCTACGCCACCGGCCAGGAAGCCCTGGCAGCCGCCTATGCGCGCGGTGAAAGTGACGAATTTGTCGCCCCCTCGTCCATTGGCAGCACACCCACCTGCATCCAGGATCATGATGCCGTGCTCTTCATGAACTTTCGTTCCGATCGCGCCCGGCAGATTACCCGCCCATTCATCGAGCCTGATTTTGATGGTTTTACCCGGCAGATCACCCCGAAACTGGCCGACTTCGTGACCCTCACCGAGTACAGCGAACATTTTCATGTCCACGTCGCTTTTCCTCCTACCCGTCTCAAAAACACTCTGGGCGAATGGCTGGCCAAGCATGGCTTACATCAGTTGCGCATTGCCGAAACGGAAAAGTATGCCCATGTCACCTTCTTTTTGAATGGCGGCAACGAAACCGTTTATCCGGGTGAAGATCGTATCCTGATCCCCTCCCCCAGGGTTGCCACCTATGATCTGCAACCGGAAATGAGTGTTCAGGCGCTCACCGATGCCCTGGTGGAACAAGTGGAAAGTCGAAAATATGACGCCATCATTGGCAATATCGCCAATCCCGACATGGTCGGTCATAGTGGCAAGCTCAGTGCCGCCATTGCCGCAGTGGAGGCTGTCGATCAGAGTCTTGGCCGTATCGTCAGCGCCGTCCGTCACGTGGGGGGAGAAGTGCTCATCAGCGCAGACCACGGTAACGTCGAACAGATGCTGGATAGCGAAAGCGGCCAGGCACACACCTCCCACACCTGTAACCCGGTACCCCTCCTGTACATTGGCCGTCCCGCCGAACTCCGGACGGGCGGGGCCCTGGAAGATCTTGCACCCACCCTGCTGCATCTCATGGGTCTACCCATCCCCCCGGAAATGGGTGGAAAAAACCTGGTTCAGATCATCTAAATGACATCGCGGATATTGCTTCGCTCGGTGACCCTGCTGGTGATGACGGGATTGCTCCCGCTGGGAGCAGATGCCAGTTCCCTTCAGGAAAAAATACAAAGCAATCGCGAAAAACTGGAGTATCTTCACGAGAACCTGGGCCGAATCCAGGCCCATCTGAACGCCGGCCAAAAAACCCAGGCGGAGCTTCGCCAGGAAATCCAGGTGCTGGATCAAAAAATCGCGGCAACACAAAAAAAGCTTATCCATATCCAGGCCCAACAGCAGCAAACCCAAAGCAAACTGAACGCCCTGAAACAAAAAATCGCTGCCCTGCAGACCGAACTGATCCAGCAGAAGGGTATCCTCGGCAAGCAATTGCAAGGGGCTTACATGCTGGGTGGCAGCACCCCCCTCGCGGTCTGGCTGCAAACGGAAAAACCTGGAGAACTGGGGCGGATGAGCGTTTTTTATGCCTCTCTGGCCAAAGCCCGGGCGGCGCTCATTGTCAAAACGCAAAACACCGCCACGCAAATTGTCCAGACCCGCCAACAGGTGGAACAGCGGGAGGCCGGTTTGGTCAAACTCGCCGCGCAAATCCAGGCTCAGGAAAACACGCTGAACCAGCAGCGTCAGCAACATGCCACGCTGGAACATCAACTCACTGACCGAATTGCCAAGGACAAGGCCAAAATTGCCGAGCTACAGGCCAATGCCAACATTCTCAATGGTCTGGTGAATCGTCTGGTCGTCCAGTTCCGGCATCAGGAAGCCGTTGCCGAGGCCCGGCGCAAGGCGGCTGCCGAAGCGGCGGCAAGGGCACGCGCGGCGGCCGCAGCCCAGGCTGCCGAACAGCGCCGCCTGGCTGCAGAGAAACTGGCCGAGCAACGCGCGGCCGCGCAAAAAGCCCAGGAAGAAAAGCGGGCTGAACAGGTCCAGCGGGCTGCTGAAAAGGCCGTTCCACCGACCACGGAAGTACGTCCTCCGCGAATCAGCACCGTGCCGCAACAACCGGTTCCCGCACCCGTAGTGCCATCAACGCCTCCGTCGCCCAGCCCTGCACCTCGTCCCGCTTCCAGCGCGGGCCTGCATCCGCCCAGCACCCCGATCATCGGTCATGGCCGCTATCCTGCTCCTGTCAACGGCCCCATTACCGCCCGCTATGGCAGTCCGCGCGTGACCGGCGGCCTGGACTGGCAAGGCATTACTTTTCAGGCCGCGCAAGGCACGCCGGTTCGTGCCATCGCCCCTGGTATGGTACTGTATGCGGGGCCACTCAGAGGTTATGGGCAAATCGTGATTGTTCAGATCAGTCATAGTCTGCTCAGCATCTATGGGCACCTGGGTTCCACCGATGCCCACGTGGGCGAACAAATCGCGGCGGGTCATCAGGTCGGTACGGTGGGCAGTGGCGGCGAGCTGGGGAATGATGGGCTGTACTTCGAGATTCGCAATGCCGGTCATCCCGTCAATCCCCTGGACTACATTCACAACTGATTCCGTCCGGGCCATGCCTTTTCGGAAATCGGCGACCTGCTTTTGGAGAAAACCATCATGATCCCGCTGCGACGCATTTTATCCCGCCCATCTGGTCACTGGCTCAGGTTCAGCGTCCTGTTGGTACTGGGTTGTACCTATGCGGGCAATACGTTGGCCGATACGGATCAGAGCCATATCCCCCTGCAACAAATCCAGACCCTCAGTCAGGTATTTGCAATCGTCAAATCCAATTATGTGGATCCCACTTCCGACAAAAAATTGATGGACGGTGCCATCAGCGGCATGGTCAGCGCGCTGGATCCCCACTCAGCTTACCTGACGCCCAAGGAATTCAAGGAAATGCAGGTGGTCACCGATGGGAAATTTGGTGGCCTGGGGATTGAAGTCACGGGAGATCATGGGGTACTCAAGGTTGTGGCCCCCATCGATGGCACCCCGGCCGCCAAGGCAGGTATCGAACCCGGCGATCTGATCATCAAAATCGATGGCAAGGTCCTGCAAGGTATTGGTCTGCAGAAAACCGTCGACATGATGCGCGGCAAACCAGGTACCCAGGTCACCCTGACCATTCTCCGTCCACATCAGAACCAGCCCCTGCATCTGACCCTCACCCGAGCCATCATCAAGGTGCAAAGTGTCCGCTCCGCCATGCTGGCGCCGGGCTATGGCTATATTCGCATCAGCCAGTTCCAGGAAAATACGGGCCGGGAAACCCGCAAGGCCGTGGAAAAACTGGAAAAGGAGGCCCAGGGGCATCTGAAGGGCCTGATTCTGGATTTACGCAACAATCCCGGGGGTGTATTGGGTGCGGGCATCGAGACCGCCGACACCTTCTTGAACAAGGGCCTGATTGTCTATACCAAGGGCCGGACCCCCGACAGTGATATGCGCTTTACGGCCCATGGTCCCGATTATCTGCACGGCGCGCCCATGATCGTGCTCATCAACGGTGGCTCGGCCTCCGCCGCCGAAATTGTGACGGGCGCGCTCAAGGATGATCATCGCGCCCTCATCATGGGTCAACGCAGTTTCGGCAAGGGGTCTGTGCAGACTGTCATTCCCCTGAGCAATGGCGGAGCACTGAAACTCACGACAGCCCTTTATTACACCCCGGCAGGCTGCTCCATTCAAAGTCAAGGAATTGTTCCCAATGTCGAAATTCAGCCGACCAATCCGCAATTACGGGCGATGGATGAAGACCTCCTCAAGGAATCTGAATTAAAGGGTGTACTCAAGGCTCCAGATACCTGCAGCCAGGTAAAACCCCAATATATCATTAGCGCAGCGCCCGCAAAGCCAACCCTCGCCACGGCCAAGACCAGCAGTGCATCCAGCCAGGAGGATGCCATGGAGGCATCCAGCATTCTCAAACCGAATCTGGAAAAAGATTATGTGTTGCATGAGGCTTTGCGCATCCTGGAAAACAAAGCGGTGCCTGTGGATGAGCATGGCCACAGAGTGCAGGAAGTGATTCCCTTGGCTCTGGTCTCCGGCCAGTAATGCTGGAGGGATAAAATCCTGTGGGAAACGGGTCAAAGATTTCGGAATCTTGGAAGTGAAGCGGTGATAACCGACATGTCAAGCAGAGAAAATCACGGAGTATCCCACTGATGTCTTCAGCCATTCAGGTACTCATACCCGTAGCAGCAGGTTTTGAAGACATGGAAGTGGTCATTTGTAGCGACATTCTGCGCCGCGCAGGTTGTCGGGTAGTGCTTGCCGGCCTTACTCCCGGGCCGGTCACCGGCGGACGGGGGCTTAGTCTGTACCCGGATCAGGTCTGGGAGAATATCCTGGAAACGGACTATGATCTGGTTCTCTTGCCTGGAGGCACGGGGGGTGTGGAAAATCTCGAAAAACATGCGCCCCTGTTGACCCTGCTGCAACAAAGAACCCGGCGGGGTGCACTGATTGCCGCCCTTTGTGCCGCGCCCGGACTCCTGGCCCGTCAGCATCTGCTGGACAACCGGCATGTCACTGCCTATCCCGGGGTGCTGGATCCGCTCAGCCACCAGTATCACTACGAAAGTTCCGCCGTAGTCGTCGATGGCCCCTTGATCACTTCCCGTGGGCCTGGTACAGCCATGGATTTTGCCCTTACCCTGGTGGAGCTTCTTCTGGGGCCTGAAAAAAGACAGGAAACAGAAATTCCACTGCAACGTAGTTCCTGCTGAGACTTCCCCTTTGTCTGTGACTGTGGATAATAGGGGAGCATCACTTAACCTGAAGGAATATTTATGAAACTTCGCGCGGTCATTCTTGCTGCCACTGTCAGCGCCTTTGCAATACCTGCCTTTGCTGCTCCTGTTGCTACGGTCAATGGTACTCCCATCGACAATAGTGAAGTCCAGGCCATCATGTCCATGAGCCCGGCGCTGGCCAAAGAGCCCAATGCCCACGAGCAGGTCGTGCAAAATCTGGTCAACATGGAAGTGCTGTCCCAGTATGCCACCAGCCACAATCTGGGCCAGTCTGCCGATGTCAAAGAACGTCTGGCCATGGCCAAGCGCCAGATCCTGGCCGATGCGGCTGTGGATCAATATGTTCAGCAGCATCCGATTCCCGAATCCGATATCCAGGCGGCTTACAACAAGTTTGTCGCAGCCATGGGCAAAAAAGAATATGAAGTCCGCCATATTCTGGTGAAGACCAAGGCCGAAGCCGACAAGATTCTGGCTGAACTCAAGGCCGGTAAGAAATTTTCCACCCTGGCGGAAAAAGACTCCATCGACAAGGCCAGTGCTGCTCACGGTGGCGAGCTCGGCTGGATTGTTCCCGGGATGGTGGTGCCGCCCTTTGCCCAGGCCATTGAAACGGCCCCCATCGATAAGCCCGTAGGCCCGGTCCAGACCCAGTTTGGCTATCATATCATCGAAGTGCAGGCGACGCGTGCTTTGACACCGCCCCCTCTCAGTGCCATGAAAAGTCGCATCAAGGCGCAGCTTTCCCAGCAGGAAGCCGCCAAGTTCGTATCCCACTTGCGCAGTCAGGCAAAAATCGACATCACCAAGTAAGTAGATTCATTGGCATCCAGCGCCGGGTTATTCCCGGCGCTTTTTTTTGGCCTTATATGCCCCCATATATTTGAGGATTTGGGTACCTTCCTGAGAAGGGAACGCCTTGCCAGCAGTCGGGGCAGACGCCACAATGGAAGTATAGAATACAGATTATGGAGCATGGAAATGAGTAAAACGCAGTATCGCCGCAGTACCATCCTCGAGCGTGATCCGAAAACGGAAGAGCCTAGGATGTACAAGGTCCTGCTGATGAACGATGATTTCACCCCCATGGATTACGTCGTACATATCCTGGAAACCTATTTTCACAAGCCCCACGCAGAAGCGGTTGCGGTGATGCTGTCCGTACATCATCAAGGAAAGGGGCTCTGTGGGGTGTTCCCTTATGATCTGGCCGAAACCAAGGTCGCCCTGGTGACGGCGGATGCCCAACAGCACCAGCACCCGCTCCGTTGTATCATGGAAAAGGAGTAATACCGATGATCGACAAGGCCTTGGAAAAATCCATCAACCAGGCATTCCAGATCGCTCGCCAGTACGGGCACGAATATGCATCGGTAGAACATCTGCTACTGGCTCTGCTCGACAATCCGGAGGGACTGGATGTCCTGCAGGCCTGTGGCGGCAATACCACCCATCTTTCCCTGGAATTGCAGAACTTTCTGGAGCGTAAGGTTCCGGCCGTGGGTCCCGCTGGGACTGTCAACACCCAACCTTCGGTAGGCTTTCAGCGCGTCATTCAGCGCGCCCTTTACCACGTGCAATCCGCAGGTAAGGAGGCGGTTTCCGGCGCGAATGTGATTGTCGCCATGTTTGCCGAACGCGAATCTCACGCGGTTTACTTCTTGCAAAAAGAACATGTGACCCGACTGGACGTTGTCAACTATCTGGCGCACGGCCTGCGCAAGGATGAAGCCATGGATGAGGAAGAAGAGGAGATCGAAGGGAACACCGAAAAAAAAGGGAACAGCAAGGACCCTCTCCAAGCCTATGCCCGCAATCTGAATGCCATGGCCAGAGCCGGTCGCCTTGATCCTTTGATCGGGCGTCAGGATGAAGTCATCAGAGCCTTGCAGGTGCTGGCGCGGCGCCGCAAAAATAATCCCTTGTTTGTGGGCGAGCCCGGGGTTGGCAAGACCGCCATTGTGGAAGGCATTGCCCGCGCCATAGTCGCCGGAAAGGTCCCGGAAATGCTGGAAGGTGTGACCATCTACGCGCTGGATCTCGGCGCCCTGATTGCCGGTTCCCGCTATCGCGGCGACTTTGAAGAGCGCCTCAAGGCCGTCCTGAAAGCCCTGCGCAAACAGCGGGGCAGCATCCTTTTCATCGATGAAATCCATACCCTGATTGGTGCCGGAGCCGCTTCCGGAGGAGCCATGGATGCCTCCAACCTGCTCAAGCCGGCGCTGGCCTCCGGCGAACTCAAATGCATTGGTGCCACCACCTACCAGGAATTTCGCCAGCATTTCGAGAAAGACCGCGCCCTCACCCGACGCTTTCAGAAAATTGATGTTCCGGAACCTTCCCAGGAAGAATCCGTGCAGATTCTGCGCGGTCTGAAAAGCCAGTTTGAGCAGCATCACCATCTGCGCTACACCGACACTGCCCTACGCGCGGCCGTGGAACTTTCGGTCAAGCATATTCATGACCGCTACCTGCCGGACAAAGCCATCGATCTCATCGATGAAGTGGGTGCAGCCCAAGCCTTGCTGCCGCTCTCTAAACGGAAAAAAATCATTGGCATTCATGATATTGAAGAAATGGTGGCACGGGTGGCCCGGATTCCCGGTAAAAATGTCTCGCTGGATGACCGGCAGGCTCTGAAAAACCTGGAAAGAGATCTGGGGCTGGTGATTTATGGCCAGGAGAAAGCCATTCAGGAACTTTCTTCCGCCATCAAAATGGCTCGGGCCGGACTCCGCCATCATGAAAAGCCGGTGGGTACCTTCCTGTTTTCCGGCCCCACCGGTGTCGGCAAAACCGAACTCAGTCGGCAATTGGCCAGTTTGCTGGGGATTCCCCTGTTACGCTTCGATATGAGCGAGTACATGGAACGCCATACGGTATCCCGCCTGATTGGCGCCCCTCCGGGCTATGTGGGTCATGATCAGGCGGGACAGCTGACCGAGGCCGTCAGCCGTAATCCCCATTCCGTGCTGCTCCTCGATGAAATCGAAAAAGCCCATCCGGATATTTTCAATGTCCTGCTGCAGGTCATGGATCATGGCAAACTGACCGATGCCGGGGGGCGTTCCGTGGATTTCCGCAATGTCGTCCTGATCATGACCACCAATGCCGGAGCGGAATCCCGGAACAAGGCCAGCATTGGTTTCATGAAACCCGCAGAAAAGGAAGGCGGTCAGGAAATGGAAACCATCCGCCGGGTATTCTCACCGGAATTCCGGAATCGTCTGGATGCCGTCGTGCCCTTCAGCGCCCTGTCCCGGGAAAACATCCTCCATGTGGTCGACAAGTTCATCATGGAGCTGGATGAGCAGTTACTCGCTAAGGGCTACAGCCTCGAAATCAGTCCCGAGCTCCGCCAGTGGCTGGCTGACAAGGGTTATGATCCGCAGATGGGCGCCCGACCCATGGCTCGGGTCATTCAGGAACATCTGAAAAAGCCGCTGGCGGAACATATTCTCTTCGGAGACCTGCCCAAAGGCACCCGGATCAGTGCCAGCCTGGAGGAGGGTAAAGTCAAACTGCTGATCCCCGAAGCGGTGCCTGCGGAATAAGCATGGACGCTGGCGGCTTTCATTTTGACAACAGCTACGCCCGCGAGCTGGAAGGCTTTTTCGCCCCTTGGCAAGCGGCAACCGTGCCCTCCCCCCGGTTATTAATGCTCAATCATTCCCTGGCTACAGAGCTGGGACTGGATATCGCTGCCCTGGAGACGGAGCGGGGCGCCGCCATTTTTTCCGGCAATACCCTTCCCGAAGGCGCGGAACCCCTGGCCCAGGCTTACGCAGGTCATCAATTCGGCCATTTGTCTCCACAACTGGGGGATGGTCGAGCCTTGCTGCTGGGTGAGATTCTGGCTCCCGACGGGCGGCGCTGGGATCTGCAGCTCAAGGGCTCGGGGCGCACACCCTTCTCCCGGGGAGGCGACGGCAAGGCGGCCATCGGACCCGTGCTGCGCGAATATCTGCTGGGCGAAGCCATGAACAAACTGGGGATACCCACCACCCGCGCCCTGGCCGCCGTCAGCACCGGGGAGATGATTCATCGCGACTCGCCCCAGCCGGGGGCCATTTTGACCCGGGTAGCCGCCAGCCATATTCGCGTCGGCACTTTTCAGTTTTTTGCCCTGCGCGATGATCGGGACAAGGTCCGCAAACTGGCCGACTATACCCTTGCCCGCCACTACCCAGACGCCCTGACCGCTACCAATCCCTATCTCGCGCTCTTCCAGGCGGTAGCGGAACGACAGGCGGCCCTGCTGGCCCGCTGGATGCTGGCAGGTTTCATCCATGGCGTCATGAATACGGATAACATGAGCATTGCCGGGGAAACCATCGATTATGGTCCCTGCGCGTTCATGGATCACTACGATCCCGCCACCGTATTCAGTTCCATTGACAGCCAGGGACGCTACGCCTACGGCAACCAGCCGCTGATTGCACAATGGAACCTGACCCGCTTTGCCGAAACCCTGGTTGAACTGGTGGATCCTGACAGTGAAGCAGCCATTGCCCTGCTGACTGAAGCCATCAACCAGTTTCCCCGGCAATATACGGCCTACTGGTTGCAGGGCATGCGCGCCAAACTGGGATTAGCCACCGTGGAGGACCAGGACCAGGAGCTGGCCCAGCAATTGCTGACGGCGCTGGAAGAGAACTCGGTGGATTTCACCCGGGCTTTCCGCAGTCTCTCGGCAGTTGTTCTGGGAAATCCCGCGGCACTGCGTAGCCAGTTTGCCGTACCCAGTGCGGCTGACTCCTGGCTGCAACGCTGGCAAGAACGGCTGTCCCGGGAACCCATGCCGGCCACCGAGCGGGCCATGCACATGGATCAGGTGAACCCGGTATATATTCCGCGCAATCATAAGGTCGAGGAAGCGCTGCAAGCAGCCACGCAGCAGGGCGATCTGGGCCCTTTTCAACAGCTTCTGGGCGTGCTTGCCGAGCCCTTCAGCGAACGCCCCGGCCTGGAAAGCTACGCCCAGCCAGCGCCCGAAAGCTTCGGGGTTTACAAGACCTTCTGTGGTACCTGAGTGCTGAGAAAATCCAGCACACGCTGAACCTGCGCATGGATGTCTTCATAGGCATCAGCCGATGCCTCCAGCATCTCTGCAGGGCTTTGAATACCCGGCTGGTCCGGGACGATTTCGTCCGCGGCATGCTGGATCAGGGCAGCAATGGTAGTGGCCGTGCTTTCCAGGTGGAATTGCAAGCCGATCACCTGGTTACCCAGCTGAAAAGCCTGATTTTCACAGGCGGCACTATGGGCCAATCGGGTCGCTCCGACGGGTAAGTCAAAAGTCTCCCCATGCCAATGAAAAGCCAGAAATTGTCTGGGAAACTGAAAATGATCCGCATCGGTCATTTCTGCCTGCACGGGAAACCAGCCGATTTCTTTCTGCCTGGCCGGATACACCCGCGCCCCGCACACATGGGCAATCAGTTGGGCGCCCAGACAAATGCCCAGAATCGGCAGATCGGCCTGGATGGTTTCGGCAATAAAGTGCTTTTCCGCAGACAGCCAGGGATATTCCGTTTCATCGTGAATGCTCATGGGGCCGCCAAGAATGATGAGCAGATCAAAGGCTCCCGGTTCAGGCAAGTCCCCCTGCTCATGAAAGCGCGTCCAGGTCACCAGGGCCTTGCGATCCTGTAACCAGGTTTCCATACTCCCCAACCCTTCAAAAGGCACATGCTGCAGCACATGAACACGCATGACGGAACCTCTCCCTCTGCCGATAAAACATATCAAATTGTCAGGGTAGCCTGATTGCAGGGTACTCCCAAAAAGCACGCCCGTCAGTCCTTGCAGAGCTGACGGGCGTGGATCAACGATCCGTCAATTCCTTACTTTTTGGGGGCCTTGGCCATCCGCAAATAGGGCAGTTTGATGTCGATTTTGCCAAACTTCTCCTTGGCCTGATCATCATTCAGGGACAGGGCCACGATGACATCCTGGCCGGGAACCCAGTTGGCGGGGGTAGCAATGGGCACGCCATCCGTCGCCTGAATGGCATCCAGCGCCCGGAGAATTTCCGCGAAATTGCGGCCTACGGACATGGGGTACAACATGGTAAGACGCACTTTCTTGTCGGGACCGATAATGAACACGGAACGCACCGTCGCCGTATCGGCCGCGGTACGATTACCCGGAAGATAGGCATCTGCAGGCAACATGTCGTAAAGCTTGGACACCTGCAGGGAAGTATCGTCAATGATCGGGAAATCCGCCGGAACACCCGCGAAGGCTTCAATATCCCGCTTCCATTTTTGGTGTTCTTCCACAGAATCCACCGAAACACCCATCACCTTGGTATTGCGTTTGGCAAATTCGGGGGCCAACTGGGCTACCGCACCAAATTCCGTCGTACAGACCGGAGTAAAGTCGCGTGGGTGCGAGAACAGAATGGCGTAGCTATCCCCAATCCATTCATGGAGATTGAGCTTTCCGGCCGTGGAGTCTACGGTAAAGTCTGGAGCCACATCATTAATACGAATGGTCATCTGAGTCATCCTCTCTGTATATCAAGTAACGCAAAGGTCAGGCACTACAGCACTGCACTACGGGACCACTATACCGAAGCTGATTTAGAATATCAACAGATTTTTTTTAAATAAAAAATAGACTAAATTTAAACCATACTGGCTAGGCACGAGCTATTCGTAATCCTGGTCTATGAGCATTACCTGACATAGCATCAGGCAGGGCGCCAGTAAGGGGCCAACAACAAGGCTTCAGGCACCAAGGTCTTGATGGCTGCCGGGATTTCCAGGGTCAGCCCAAGTCGCGGACGGATACTCACCCAGAGCAGGTTGGTACGCAGGTTCATGTCGGCGAAGACGACCCAGCTCCCATAATGGTTGAGTACGGCATTGATGATGCGCAAGGTATGTTGCTGACGCAGTCCGCTTTTATCTCGTAAACCGGGAATGAGCATGCGGAAGTCGGCGAGCAGGTGACCATTTTCATCACGACTGGGAACTCGTCGCCAGAGGGGTTCGTCGGGATGGAAAATAGCCTGGGAGGCTTTCTTCAGGCTTTTGGTTTCCGGGGGCTGCCTTAAGGATGGTGCTGCAGACATGGGGTGATCTCCTGCATGTGCAAATCACCCCTACAGTCTGCCTGCTCTGCTGCGGGGCGGCAAGCCCCGTGTGCTGCCCCAATGAAACCCTAACCGTGGCGCTTGGCGTCCGCTTCGATGATTTTGCGGGCTTCGGCCAGATTGGCCCATTCCTTCATCTTCACCCACTTACCGGGCTCAAGATCCTTGTAATGCTCAAAAAAATGGCGAATCTGCTGGCGGATAGGTTCGGGCAAATCCTGGACATCGCGAATGTCAGCGTAGCCCGCAGCGACTTTTTCATGAGGAACGGCGACAATTTTGGCATCGATACCATGCTCATCTTCCATCATCAGGACAGCAACGGGACGGGCGCGAATGACCGTAGCAGGGGCCACCGGCTGAGGAGACCAGACCAGGCAATCGGTGGGATCGCCATCATCGGACAGGGTATTGGGGATAAATCCGTAGTTGAGGGGATAATGCATGGCCGTGAACAGGAAACGGTCGACAAATACCGCACCGGCTTCCTTGTCCATCTCATATTTGACGGAAGAACCCTGAGGCACTTCGATCACCACGTTGATATCATCCGGCAAGGATTTACCCGCCGGTATTTTCTTCAGATCCATATGTCACTCCTTGCTCTTGGTTCAGGAAAAAAGGCTGCGTACCCGCTCCAGATCGGCCGCAGTATCCACTCCGGCTGGGGGTGCTTCTGCCGCGCAATATACCGCAATTTGCACGCCCCGCTCCAACGCCCGCATTTGCTCCAGCGATTCGATATTTTCCAGGGGACTGGCTGGCCACCGGGCATAATCTTGCAGAAACTGATGGCGATAGGCATAAAGCCCGAGATGACGCCACCAGTTGCCGCCGTCAGGCAACGGGTCTTCCGGCTGCATGGGGAAATACTGGCGATGCCAGGGAATGGGCGCACGGGAAAAATACTGGGCATGGCCCTGATCGTTGCGGATCAGCTTCACGACATGGGGGTCTGCCAGCTCCGCCCAGTGCCGGATGGGGACAGCGGCCGTTGCCATTTTCAAGGCCTCATTTTCCAGCAACAGCTTTGCGGTGGCCTGCAAGAGTGCCGGAGGCATCCCGGGCTCATCGCCCTGCAGGTTGACGATCACCGCATCGGCGGGCAAGCCCAGTAGCTGGGCGGCTTCGGCCAGTCTTTCCGTCCCGCAGCCATGGTCGGGAGAAGTCAGCAGCGCTTCTCCGCCGTGATCCTGAATACAGGCGACGATTTCCGGATGATCGGCGGCAACGACGACCCGGGATGCCCCGCTTTCCACGGCTCTGCGGCGTACCTGTTCAATCATGGGTAATCCACCTACCTCCAGCAGCACCTTGCGGGACAGGCGGGTGGACGCCAGGCGGGCCGGGATGAGCACACAAAAATTCACGCCGGCTTGTCCTCGTAGGGTTTGGCCTCATCCAGCAACAGGACCGGTATGTCATCCCGAATGGGATATTGCAGATGACAGCGCGGGCAACAGAGTGCTTGCCGTCGTGCACAAGGTAGCAACCCTCCTTTGCATTGGGGACAGGCCAACAAATCCAGCAAGCGATGATCAATGCTCATGATCCCTCCAGGTTGAAAGCGCCCTTTCCAGCCAGGGCATGAAATCGGCTGCCAATTGGGCTTCGATGCGCAACACCCACTCATCGGAATGGGCAAAGTTCCGGCATTTTACGGCATCTTTTTCGGTCATGACGAGTGGGCGTGGCAAGCTCTCCAGATCCCTAGGGGCAAAAACGTGATGATCCGGAAAAAACCGGGCATCCACCTCAGCCCCCAGTGCCTGCAAGGTATCCACAAAGCGTTGGGGACGGGCGATGCCCGTCACGGCTGTCCAGTGTTCGCCGGCCAGGCTCTCCAGACTGCGGGTCCGCTGAGGATCGGCAAGGGCCTGCAAGTCCCGGGGCTGGACTCGAAAATGAAAGCGCGGCGGCGTTTCGCCCAGCGCGAGACCAGCAGCAGCCGCTGCGTCCAGCAACAAGGCATCGGCTTCAGCCAGGGCTGCGGGAGATTCGCGCAGGGGACCCGCCGGCAGACAGTATCCATTCCCCAGGGGTTGGGTTCCGGACATGACCAGCAAACGCAAGGTAGGGCGCAGGGCGAGGTGCTGGAAACCGTCATCCAGCAAAGCCAGATCAAAGCCCTCTGCCGCTGCCGCCGCAATGGCCTGGTGACGATCAGGACAGATGAAGACGGCCTGGGATCCTGCGACTTGGCCTGGGACCTGGTGTTGCACCAAAAGTAGCGGCTCATCCCCGGCCTGCTCCGGCGAGTCGCTCGCATTCACCCGATAGGGCCAATGGGGTGGCTGCGCCCCATAGCCCCGACTGATGATGGCAACCCGCCAGCCCGCTGCGTTCAGCAATCCGGCCAGTGCAGCTACCAGCGGGGTTTTACCACTGCCGCCCACGCTGAGATTTCCCACCACGATACTCGGGATGGCCGCTGGCCGTCCGTGAATGTATCGCCGCCGCCAGGCGGCTACTGACTCGGTCAGGGCGCCCAGGGGCCGCAAACTCGTGGCGAGCCAGCCGCCCTGCTGCCATTGCGCTTCGAGGGTCTGGCGCAAGGTCACCAGTCAAAAACCCTTTGCAGAAACTCGGGAAGACGGTCTCCCGCATGACGGCGTTCCTGCCAGAAAGCCCGGCGAGTCGCATCGCCGCGCTGCCGCGCTGTCATCACATCTGCGGACAGATCCTGCCAATGCTGCAACACTTGGGCGGGATGATCCAGGATTTCCACCGCACCGGCGTCCAGATGGCTGGCGGCATTCAGGATAACTCCCGGATGCACACTCACGGGTCGTGAACCGGCATAAACCTGCCACTGCAGGAATGGGGATGCGGACTGCAGATGGACCCCTTGAGCGGCTGTCGCCAGGGCGGGATACCAGCGCTCTTCATCGACGGCCAGGACCGAACCGGCGGGCAGGGGATGGCGCTGCCAGTGGGATAGCAACGGCAAGTCCTGAGGAGCTTGCTGTCCGCCCAAAAACAGAACACCTTGGCGCGACAAGGGGGATGCCGACCAGGCTTGTCGCCAGGCTTGCCATTGTCCTCCGCTCAGGCCTTGGACCCACCAAAGCAATCCCTCTTCCGTAGCACTGATCATGCTGCGAAAATTGGGATCCACCTGGGCGATGGTAAAAAGCGTGGCAAAATCCACCGGCTCCTGCAGCAGCGGGGGAGCGACCTTGCCCTCCCACAATTCCGCCTGCGACGGGTCGCGGGGATATACGGCTTCCAGCAGGGCTGGACGGGAGTTTCCCGGATCGGCAGCCATCAGGATGCTGGGAATTTTTCGGCGTTCCAGCGCCGCCGCCAAGATCCTGCGCGGCGCACGGCCCAGTGCCAGATAACGCAGGGGGCTGAGTTTGTCCAGGGTACGTTCCACCGCCTGGGGATGATCGCAGGGACCAAAACCATAGCCCAAGCGCTCGATACCTTCCGTATGCTGTTGCAGCATCTGCGGATATTCATTTTCAAAAGTCATGACCATGCGCAGGTCACGACGCTTTTCAGCAATGGCCCTGGCCAGCTCAACGCCCAGTCGTTGCTCGTCGGCGGCACGGAAACTCTGCATCCAGAGAATGGGTCCCCGGTCACCCGGAGCCTTGATCCATCCCCAGCGGGCATTGGCCTGTCCTTGGCGACCCGCACGAGCATCCTGCCAACTGGCCCAGCGCCCGCGCAACCAATGGTTTTCGTAATAACTCATACCGGGTTAATCATACTGGCGGCCCACTAAATGGTCCGCCTGCCTGCGCAAATCAATCATGGTCGTTTCCAGTTGCTGCTGCAATGCGGCCTGCGCGACGGGGTCCGCGTCCCGGGGAATCTCCATGGCCTCCCCCCAGGTGACGACTATGCGCGATCCAGGATAGGGCAATAAGAACCCGTCCCAACTGGAAAATCGTTTGGCCCGCCTGGCCGAATAGCTCACCGGAATAATGGGCAGACCGGAAATGCGGGCGAGATCAATGACCCCCTTTTGCAAGACCTCCCGAGGTCCTCGGGGCCCATCGGGCGTAATGGCCAGGGTACGTCCGCTCAGGGCCACCTTGAGCATCCCCCGACTCCCCTTCACCGCAGCACGACGCGTAGAACCCCGTACGGCGGAATACCCCCAATAGGCCAGGGTCATGGCAATCAATTCTCCATCCCGATGTTCACTGATCAGTACATGAATATCACGACCACCTACACGTCGATAGGCTTCGGTGATCATCACGCCGCGTCCATGCCAGAAAGCCAGGATAAAGGGTTTTCCGGCCGCAATCCGTTGCCGCACCTGAGTGTCGCCCACTTCTTCCCAGCGCAAGGTCAGCGCTGTTCCCTTGATCAGGAGAGCCGCCAGTCTGGCCGCCAGGCGCAGGGAACGTCCTTCCAGCCGCACCGCTCAGCGATTGCTCAAGGTGGCGAAACTGATCCGGGTCAACCCGGCCTCCTGGGCGGCATCCAGGACATCAATCACGTATTGCTGGGTGGTATTTTTATCCGCACGCAACACGATCACCCGTTGCGGATCCTTGGCCGCCAGCACCTTCAGGCGTCCCAACAAATCGGCCATGGGCACATGGACCTTATCCATCTGGACCTGTCCGCTGGCAGTCAGATCAATGGTGATGGGGGTCTTGGGCAGCCCCGCAGCGGCCTGCTGGGCCTTGGGCAATTGCATGGAAAGATGGGATTGATGCTCAAAACTGCTGGTCACCATGAAAAACAGGAGCAGCACCAGCACAATATCCACCATGGACACCACATTGATGTCCGGCTCTTCGTTGACGCGTGGGCGCAGATTCATCTTCCCGTGCCTCCGGAAACTATATTCACCACTTTCAAGGCTTCTTTCTCAATGGCCAATACCAAGCCATCGACCTGTCCCTTGAAATAGCGATAAAACATCAGACTGGGAATGGCGACGATCAGGCCACTGGCGGTGGTGATCAGGGCTTCGGCAATGCCGCTGGCCAAAGCCTTGGGATCGCCGGCACCGACCATGCCGATGGCCGCAAAGGCGTGCATGATCCCGAAAACCGTTCCCAGCAAACCCAGCAAGGGCGAGACCCCGGCAATACTTCCCAGGAAGTTCAAAAAACGATCCAGATGCGCCACTTCATGACGGCCGCTTTCTTCCACGGATTCCTTGATGACATCCCGGGGCTGACCTGCCTGCTGCAAGGCCACCAGCATCAGACGCGCCAGGGGCGTGTCGTTTTCGTAGAGCAGCTTGACCGCCTGCTGCACTTTCCCCACCTCCACCAGATCGGTGACCCGGGGAGCCAGGTCCCGGGGAGCAATACGGGCCTTGCGCAGCACCCAAAAACGGTTGCCGATGATCGCCAAAGCGATGACGGCCAGGAGAATCAGAAGGGGTAGGACAAAACCACCCAGTTTAAATAACTGCAGCAACTCCTGCACATCGCCTCCAGCATTCGGTTAAATTGGACGAAGCAGGAATATAGCACAACACCCGGAAAACGGCAGCGCGGCAGAGCGGATCAGTCCCTGGCCTGCCAGTAGGCGGGCGATGGAGCAGCTGCCGGAAGAAAATGACCGTTTTGCCATGACCAGACTCCAGAAGGGTTCTTTCCCGCATAATGCATGAGCGCATGGGGCAGGAGGCTGGCCAGCAATTTCCGTTCATCCTCAGCCAGGCTGTCAGGCGCCAATACCAACTGTATCTGCTGCAAGGTCCTGGAGTGGATGGCAGCCAGACGCTGCAGGGTATTGGCATCCATATCGCCCAGAATCAGCAAATCTGGACCCTTTCCCCACAAGAGCATGCAAGGCTGGATCGTCTTGTCCAGATCCACAAAAGCGCTGCCAGCCGGAGCATTGCCCGGACCTCCCCGACAGACGCCCAGGGGTCCGGGACTGTGCGGATAATGACGGGCACCCACTGGTCCCCACTGCTGCCGCGCCGCCGGGACCGGCCAAGGCGTGGAACTGTCTGTCCGCACCCAGTCCGAAACCCTATCCAGACCTTTCTTCTGGAGCACGGCGGCAAGGGCCTGACCCGCCTCACGCCGGGCTCCAGCTTTCCAGAGATTGGCGGTCCATACGCCACTGTGCTGCTTTTCTTGCCAAAAGAGGACCATGCCAGACTGCGCCGAAAGATCGCGCAGTTCAAAATCCGAACTCCCTTCTGCCGGCACCAGCAGCGGCAGCAAACCGAGAAAGGCCAGGGATCGACCCGGCCAGCCTGGCGGCAGGAAGAAAATACTCAGTCCAAACGCGGCGGCCAGTACCGCCCAGATCCGATCCGTACCCGTATGTAGCTGCGCATAAGGGATCTGGAGCAGGACTCTGAGGAGTGCGGTAATCCCGTCCATCTGCAAGGCAACCACACGAAACAGCACGCGACTGAGCAATTCCAGGTCCAGCAAGGCTGACAAGGTGCCCAGCAAGGCCAAAGGCACCGCCAGCAATTCCACCAGCGGGATGACCAGGATATTCGCCAGGGGTGAAACCAGGGAGATTTGGCCGAACAAAGCCGCGAGGAGCGGCAGCAGCGCGATAAACACGGCCCACTGGCTGCGCAGCAGGGTGCGCCAGCCGCCTTTGCCGTAGCCAACGGCTATCAATGCCGCCACGGCTCCCAGCGACAACCAAAACCCGACATCCACCATGGCTCCAGGGTTGAACAGCACGATGAGCAGACCCGCCAGGGCCAGTCCCTGCCAGGCGCGATGGGAGCGCCCCAGCAGCCAGGATAGGGCGGCGGCAGTAATCATCCATGCGGCACGTTCTCCGGGAATCTGCATCCCCGCGAAACTGGCGTAAAACCAGGCCGCCGGAATACTGGCCAGCACCCCGGCGGTTTGCGCTGGCCAACGCATCACCAGCCAGGGCACCCGTCGCCAGAGCCATTGCATCAACCAGCCGATCAGACCTGCCACTATGGCCACATGGGAGCCCGAAATGACCAGCAGATGGGCCGTCCCCGTATCCCGGTAAATACCCCAGATTTCGGGAGAAAGCTGATTGCCCACTCCCACACTGAGGGCCTGGACAAATCCGGCGGATTCCCGATCCAGCGCCATGTTGCTGGCCTGCAGCGCCGCTTGCCGGGTCTCCGCAATGTGATCTTCGAGACTCCAGAAGGATGGTGCCAGCAGACGCGCATTCTCGATGCGCGCCACCCCGCCGATGCCTGCCCAGAAACGCTGCCGGGCAACATCCGCAAATGGACTGCTGGGCAAGCTGCTCAGTGCTTCACTGCGCAGTTGCAGATGCCAGCGTTGCCCGACCACAGGCAGTTCGGGAAGGGATCCGTGCACCTGGAGCACAGCCGGACGCTTACCGCCAGGGGCATGTTCCAACCAACCTTCGGGGGCCAACTGAAAGCGGTATTCCCGCCCCCCCAGCTGGGGAATGGAGACTATTCGCCCTTCAACGGTGAAAGTCCGGGCTATTGGCCAATGGACAGCCAGGCGCTGCTCGGCCTGCCAGATTCCCCAGGAAAAGGCCCCAGCCGCCAGAACCATGAGCAGGGCTGGTCGCCATTTCCAGACCAACGGCAAAACCATGACGGTGATGGAGAGCGAAATCCACAGCGGCGGTAGCTGCCGGAAACTGTGAAACAGCCCCATCCCCAAACCCACCGCCAAGACAACCGATGGCAAGGAAGGCCAGGATTTGGTTCCGGGCAAGAGCTTGGCTACACTAGGGCGAATATTGTTGTGGAAATACCCCATTGCGCCTACCCGCATTTGTCCGCCTCCCCACTCGCGAGGAAATCCTCAAAAAGCGCCCCCTGGGGCGTTTTACCCATTATCTGGCGCGGCCGGTACTCTGGCATCCGCACCGCCACAGCGTCGCCCGCGCGGCCGCCATCGGCACTTTTATCGGAAGTCTGCCATTTTTTGGGCACTTACTCACCATCACCTTGCTCTGCCTCTGGCGGAGAGCCTACATTCCAATAGGGTGGGTCATGCCTTGGGTGGTCACGGGCCCCCTGACCATCATACCGTTTTTCTTTGCCGCTTATGAATTGGGTTTCTGGCTACTCAGCCAGTTGGGAATCGCCCCTGCCATCACCATTCACTATGCCGATATTCATGAGATATTCCATGGGGATATTGGCATCATGGCGATGGGAGACCGGCTTTGGCATGCCTATCTGGTGACCTGGATAGGCAGCCTGATACTGGGCAGCGTCCTCGCCCTGGTGGTTTACTTGGGCATCATGCAGGGCTGGCGCATCTGGGTGATCTGGCGCCTGCACCGCCGCCGACTACGCCGGACACGGGCGCGCTAACTCAGCTTTCCGGTGCCTGCAGAATCCCATTATGCAAACGCAGCACTCGTCCCATATGGGCCGCCAGCGCCGGTTCATGGGTCACGATGACCAGAGCCGTGCCCATCTCGCGATTCAGGCTGAGCATCAAATCGTGCACGCTTTCTGCCGAGACGCTATCCAGATTTCCCGTGGGTTCATCCGCCAGCAGCAAGGCGGGGCGGGTGACCAGCGCCCGAGCCAGGGCCACCCGCTGTCTTTCCCCGCCCGAGAGCATGCCCGGCTTGTGATGCAGGCGTTCACCCAGCCCGACCCGCGTCAGGATTTCCTCACCCCAGGCCTGTACCGAATGGCGGGAGACCCGCCGAATCAGCAATGGCAGGAGCACATTTTCCAGGGCCGTAAACTCCGGCAACAGGCGATGCAACTGATAGACGAAACCCACGCTCTGGTTGCGCAGACGGCTGCGTGCGGATTCCCTGAGTTTGTAGATTTCCTGGCCGAGAATGCGCACCACGCCACCCGTCGGTTTTTCCAGTCCGCCCATGAGGTGCATCAGGGTGCTTTTACCCTGACCGGAGGCGCCGACAATGGCCAGACTCTCCCCCCGGCGGACTTGCAGGTTGACGTCACGAATGACTTCCAGCTTGTCTCTGCCCATGGCAAAGCTCTGGCGCAAATGCTCCACAGACAGGATCAGATCATCACTCATAGCGCAAGGCCTCCGCCGGAGCGACCCGGGATGCCCGCCAGGACGGGTACAAGGTGGCAATCCAACTCATGATCAGTGCCGCCAGAGCCACATGCACCACGTCCCAAAGCTCCAGTTTGGAAGGAAGCTGGCTGATGGAATAGACCTGCGGAGAAATGAACTGGGTATGCAGCAATTGTTCCAGAGCGGGTACCAGCGTCGGGATGTTCAGGGCCAGCAGGACACCGAAAAGTACCCCCAGCAGGGTGCCAAACAGCCCGATCACCGCGCCCTGCACCATGAAAATCAGCATGATACTGCGCGGCGTGACCCCCAGGGTCCGTAAAATCGCAATGTCGGTTTCCTTGTCGGTCACCACCATGACCAGGGTGGCCACAATATTGAAGGCCGCCACGGCAATGATCAGGGAAAGAATCACAAACATGACCAGCTTTTCCATGCTCAGGGCCTTGAAAAAGTTTTCATGGGTCTGGGTCCAGTCCTGAATATAAAAGGCGGGCCCCAGTTGCTGCTGGAGATGGGCCGCAAAGGCAGGGGCGTCGAAGGGATTCTTGATCTGCATGCGCAAACCTGTCACCCCTTGGCCCAGACCATAGAGGCGCTGGGCATCCCTCAGATTGATGTACGCCATGCCGCTGTCGTAGGCGTAAATACCCACCGAGAACAAACCCACCACGGTAAACTGACGCAAGGACGGACTCACGCCCAGAGGCGTCACGCCCCCCTGGGGTGAAATCAGGGTCACCTTGTCGCCCACCGTCACCCCCAGTTGCCGGGCCAGGGCCGTGCCCAGGACAATGCTCCAGGGCTGGCTTTGCAGACTTTGCAGTCTGCCGACCTTCATGTTCTTGGCCAGTTTGTCCACTTTCCCTTCCAGGGCTGGATCAATACCCTCGATCATGGCACCACTCACCAGGCCATCATGGGAAATCAGCGCCTGCGCCTGCACATAAGGCGCCACGCCCGTGACATCGGGCAGCCGGGACAGGCGTCGGGTTGCGGTCTGCCAGTTGAGCACCGGCACCCCGTTACCCTGGACGATGACATCGGAAGTCACCGCCAGAATCCGTGAGCGCAGGGTGTGATCGAAACCGTTCATGACCGCCATGACGGCAATCAGGGCCGCCACTCCGATCACCATCCCGAGAATGGCCGTTCCGGTAATGAAGGAAATGAAATGATTGTTGCGCTTTGCCCGGGTATAGCGCAGCCCGATCCACAACTCATAAGGGCGCATGTTTATTCCGGTCGCAGATGGGGAAAAAGAATGACTTCGCGAATACTGGGCTGGTCCGCCAGCAACATCACCAGGCGATCAATGCCGAGTCCCACCCCCGCCGTGGGGGGCATGCCATACTCCAGGGCGCGGATATAATCGGCATCATAAAACATGGCCTCTTCATCGCCAGCGTCCTTGGCATCGGCCTGGGCACGGAAGCGGGCCGCCTGGTCTTCGGGATCGTTGAGTTCCGAAAAGCCATTGGCCAGTTCCCGCCCGGCAATCATCAACTCGAAGCGATCGGTCACTTCCCCATCCAGATCATTGCGGCGTGCCAGGGGGCTGACTTCCAGGGGATACTCGGTGATGAAGGTGGGCTGCTGGAGATGACCTTCCACGGTTTTTTCAAAAATCTCGATCAGCCGCTTGCCCCAACCCCAGGAAGCCTCGCAGGGAACCCGCAATTGAGCCAGCTTGGCGGCCAGCAGTTCCGGATCGCGCAGATCGGCATCCGCCAGATCCGGATTGTGGGCGCGCACCGACTCTGCCACGGTCATGCGCACAAAAGCCTTGCCCAGATCGATTTCCTGACCCTGGTACTGAATCAGGGTCGTGCCCAAGGCCGCCTCGGCGGCAGCGCGAATCAGCGCCTCGGTCAAATCCATGGCGTCACGATAATCGGCATAGGCCTGATACCATTCGAGCATGGTGAATTCGGGATTATGGCGGGTCGAAACCCCCTCGTTGCGGAAATTGCGGTTGATTTCGAAGACCTGTTCGATCCCGCCCACCACCAGACGCTTCAAATACAGTTCCGGGGCAATGCGCAAATACAGGGTCATATCCAGGGCATGATGATAGGTCATGAAGGGCCGCGCCGTGGCGCCACCGGGAATGACATGCATCATCGGCGTTTCGGCTTCAAAAAACCCGCGCTGGCGCAACCCTTCCCGCAGTGCCGCCACGGTTTCCGCCCGGATCTGAAAAGTACGCCGGGCCGACTCGGTGACGATGAGATCCACATAACGCTGCCGGAAGCGGGTTTCCGCATCACTCAAACCATGCCATTTTTCCGGCAGGGGACGCAGGGCCTTGCTCAACAACTGCAGGCTATGCACCTTCAGGGAAAGTTCGCCGGTCTTGGTCCGAAACAGGGTGCCTTCCACCCCGATGATGTCACCGAAATCCAGGGACTTGAAGCGGGCATAGGCTTCTTCACCCAGATTATCGCGGCTGAGAAAAAGCTGTATGCGTCCGGACTGGTCCTGAATGTCGGCAAAACTGGCCTTGCCCATGACCCTCCGGGTCATCAGACGTCCACCCAGCCGCGCCAGGATCGGCTCCTGCTCCAGGGCTAGGGCATCCATATCGCCATAGCGCCCTTGCAGATCGCCCGCCAGGGCATCGCGGCGAAAGTGGTTGGGGTAGGCCTGCCCCTCTTGACGCCACTGGGTCAGCTTGTCCTGGCGTACCTGCATCTGGTCATTCAGTTCCTGATCCACTTTCCTCTCCTCGCACAGATTGTGCGTGACTGCATCTTACAAGCCGGCTTTCAGTGCCGCTTCGATAAATTCATCCAGGGCGCCATCCAGAACCTTCTGGGTATCACCCACTTCGACTCCGGTACGCAGGTCTTTGATCCGTGACTGATCGAGGACATAAGAGCGAATCTGGTGCCCCCAGCCGATATCGCTTTTGCTGTCTTCCAGCGCCTGCTTTTCGGCGGCACGTTTCTGCATTTCCATCTCGAAAAGCTTGGAACGCAACATGCGCATGGCTTCGGCGCGATTTTTATGCTGGGAACGATCGGTCTGACAGGCGACAATGATGCCCGAAGGCACATGGGTGATCCGAATGGCCGAATCTGTCTTGTTGACGTGCTGGCCACCCGCCCCGCTGGCCCGGTAGGTGTCCACCTTGAGGTCCGCCGGATTGATCTCGATTTCAAAACTGTCGTCAATTTCCGGGTAAACGAACACACTGGCGAAACTGGTATGCCGCCGGTTACCCGAATCAAAGGGCGACTTGCGCACCAGACGATGGACGCCGGTTTCCGTGCGCAGCCAGCCAAAGGCATGGTCGCCCTTGACATGGATGCTGGCGGACTTGATACCCGCCACCTCCCCTTCCGAGACTTCCACCAGCTCGGCGGCGAAACCGTGCTGCTCCGCCCAGCGCAGATACATGCGCAAGATCATTTCCGCCCAGTCCTGGGCTTCGGTACCGCCCGCGCCGGCCTGAATATCCACAAAGCAGTTTGCCGCATCCTGCGCGCCGGAGAACATGCGCTGAAATTCCAGTTTTTCGACCAGGGCCAGCGCCGTATCCAGATCCGCATCTACCGCTGCCAGCAGATCCTGGTCCTGCTCATTCAGGGCAAGTTCCAGCATTTCCTCCCCCTCCGCCAGACTGGCGCTGAGCTTGTCCATGGGCGTGATGATGGCTTCCAGGGCAGAGCGCTCACGACCCAGTTCCTGAGCTTTTTCGGGGTTATTCCAGATGGCCGGGTCTTCCAGCTCGCGCTGGACCTCTTCTAGTCGGCCGCGTTTTTCCTCGAGGTCAAAGGTACCCCCTCAGGCCCGCGACACGGGCCTGGAGATCCTCGTGCAAGGCACGCATCTCATTCACTTCTCTCATGATTTTTCCTTTTCCAGCGCACTGCACCCGGACCCGGTCCGCGCCAGCACGTTCATCCCACACATAAAGCCCACAATTATGCGCAGTTTCGGTGCTGATCTCCAGTGGCTTTGCTCGACGCGAAAATCTTAGGCTTTTGCCCAGTTTTCCACCTGCAAGCCTTCAGCACGGGCATGGGCGGCAATCCACAGATCGTTGTTGCCCATGGGACGCCCACAACTTTCAAGGGCCGAGATTCGGATGATCGCGCTTCCTGGAGACGCGGAATCCCCTCATCTTCACCCAAAGAGCAGTCATATCCCCTCGCGATGTCCGCAGAAGTCGTATTTACCCGAGTTGATCCGCTTTATTCAGGAAGCAGCATCCGTGCATACAGTCGTAGCTTCGAGTACGGATAGCCGCAAAGTCTTATAGACAGGACGTGTTGCACTGCGTCATAACCCCGCTTGCACCTGGCTTGGGCATTTCCTGTTCCAGCCAGCGATGACCGCCCAAACCCAGAAGAAGTTCGCCATGAAGGACGAACCCTGACTGGGCAGTCATGGTTTCTTCTGTAACTGCCAGCTTGAAAGAAAGCACGGTTTGTGCCATTTTTACCGCCAGGGTCTTCCTATGTAACTCTCCCGGTGGGTGATCTGCATTTCGCAAGGCGCTTATACTGGAAACCCTTATAGATTGGTTCCTTCACGTCGTTTTTCTTTAATTTCACCGCGGAATTTGGGGAAGATTTTCCAGCGACCTCGCAGTGACACTGCGACAGCTTGGAAGCCCTCATTCACCGGCCTGTATGATTAGCGCCGATAGGCCAAGGTAATTGATGTCGAGCAGAGGAATGATCTTCCATGAATACCGGTGAAAGCAGCGCTACAGCGGCATCCGCCTCCGACCTTCCCCAAAAAAGGGACTGGCGCTTCATACTGATCGCCATAGTGTCTGGCCTGGGTGGCCTGTTGTTCGGTTACGATACCGGTGTCGTTGCCGGTGTTGTACTCTTTTTGCCCAATGTCTTTCATTTTGGCGCCAGCATGAACGGCCTCTTCGTTGCCATCGCGCTGGCAGCCGCGGCTTTCGGCGCCGCCTTCGCCGGGGCTCTGTCCGATGCCTTTGGCCGCCGCAGTGTGCTGATGGTCACGGCCGTTCTGTTCGTCGCTGGGGCGATGCTGGCCGCCATTGCCTGGAGTGTGCCGATCCTTTTCCTCGGCAGGGCGATGGTTGGTGCGGCCATCGGTGTTTCCTCCATGATCACGCCACTATATCTGTCGGAAATCGCCGCTGCGCACTGGCGCGGCGCTATCGTCACCATCAATCAGTTTTACATCACCGTCGGTATTTTCGTCTCTTATATCGCCGATTATCTGCTTTCGGGTTTCACGGATGGATGGCGCTGGATGTTGGGCTTGGGCATCATCCCTGGAGTCATTTTGTTGATCGGCATGACGATTTTACCGGAGAGTCCGCGCTGGCTTTCGGGTCGTGGTCTGGTCATGCGCGCCGAGGCGGCGCTGCGGTTCCTGCGTAACCAACTGGACGTCTCCGTCGAACTCGGCGCCCTCCGCCGCGATGTGGTGGAAGGAACCCGCCTGGCAGCACCGTGGTCGCTCCTTTTCGAGCACAAGATGCGTAGGCCGTTGATTGTCGGCATCGGGCTCGCCATTTTCCAGCAGATCACCGGCATCAACGCCGTCCTGTACTTCGCGCCATCCATCTTTCAGGCTGCGGGTCTCTCCTCAACCTCGGTATCCATCCTCGCCACGGTCGGCATCGGTGCGGTCAACGTCGTCATGACTGCCGTCGCCATGCGTCTTCTGGACTCGTCCGGCCGACGCAGACTGCTGCTCTGGGGTCTCTGGGGCATGCTGGTAAGCCTCGCCATTATTGGTGTCGGATTTATGGTGCAACTGCACGGCGCGCTGGCCTATGTCATCGTAACCATGGTGGCCGTCTTCGTCGCCTTTTTCGCCATCGGTCTCGGCCCGATTTTCTGGTTGCTGATTTCCGAGATTTTCCCGCTGGCCATCCGCGGTCGGGCCATGAGTATTGCCACTGTCGCCAACTGGGTGTCCAACATGGTGATAACGGGGATATTTCTCAATCTGCTGCTGGCCATCGGGCGAGGTCCCACCTTCCTGCTCTACGCCGGGATGACGGTACTCGCCATTCTCTTCACGCTCTGGATCGTGCCGGAAACCAAAGGCCGTACACTGGAAGAAATAGAAAACAATCTCGACGTGGCCGATCAGAAACCGGTATCGTATCCCTAAGAAGCTGCGGTCTATTCACCGATCTCCATGCGATGCTCAAACGCGCCGCCGAGCTTCAAGGCCGCACCATGACCGATTTCGTGGTATCCACGCCGCCCGGGACGCCGCGCAACGCGCCATCGAGCAGGCAGAAGTGATCCGGCTCTCGCTGGCTGATCAGGAGTGCTTTGCACAAGCACTGCTGTCACCACCACAACCGGCCCCGGCTCTGGAACGTGCCTTTGCCAGACGAGCAGCGCATCGCGGGCTACTACACCTTGGCCTCGGCTAGCCTGCTGCTGGCCGATCTTCCGGTCAGGACGGGCAAGAAGCTGCCGCGCTATCCAACCGTGTCCGCCGTTCGTATGGGCCGATTGGCTGTCGATCAGACATTCAAGGGGCAAGGCCTTGGTGGTGCGCTTCTGGCCGATGCGCTCGACCGTGCTGCCCGTTCGGAGATTGCCGCCTTCGCCCTGGTGGTGGACTCCAAGGACGAGGCAGCAGCAGCTTTCTATCGGCATCACGGCTTCATCGCCTTGCCAGATTCGCCGCTTACGCTGTTTTTGCCGCTGGCGACCGTCCAGCGTTCTTGAAACTCGCCGTTCCAAGCCGTTTGAACTGAGAGCGATTTTCGAAAAACCCCGGCCACATCGTCGCTATACCTCGCCGTTTTCTCGACAAGGCTTCGTTTGCGAGAAGCCATCAGCAATTTGTGTCATCCATTCCCATCGCGTCCGGCCTTTCCGGCTTCGCCGCAGAAGTGAGTAGCACTGGCAACGGTGGACAGTCCATGGTTATGCGTGTCATCGTCCCGCCCGCCATGCTTCATGGCGACGCTTCCCAAGGGTTGATGACCTTCAGCCCTCCAGCCTCAAATGGGCTGGTATCCCGTGTTGCCACTATCAGTCCATGTGTGGCGGCAGTGGCTGCAATATAGCCGTCTTCCTTGGCGATGGATTTACCCGTTGCCCTGGCCCGCGCCATCAGTTCGGCGAAGGTTTTGGACGTGGGCAGATCAAAGGGCAACACCCGGCCGGCGAAGTTCGGTAAAACCGCATCCTCCAGCCGGGTCTGATAGATCGTCCGGCGCTTGCCCCTGGGCATCGTCGCCAGACCATAGCGCAGCTCTGCGATGGTAACGGCAGACAGATAAAGCGTTTCAACAGCCTGAGCATCCACCCAAGTCAGTACATGAGAATCCGGCTCAACCTTCCAGAGCTCGGAAATGACATTGGTATCTATAATGATCATTCAAAACTCATGGGCTCAGCGGGCATCTTGTCACGCACGCTCTCAAACCGGGCATATTCTTCATCGGTCAGGCCGCCCCCCGCCTCGCGGGCGATGGAAGTCAGCAAGGAGCCCAGTTTGACGCGCTCTGGCGGCCTTACGGCGATTTCCAGAATATCGCGGATTTCCGCTTCTGTGCTACGGCCATGAAGTGCGGCACGCACGCGAAGCGCACGATGCACGGCATCAGGCAGGTTTCTTACATTTACGTTTGCCATTTGGTAGTCCTCCATGAGTAACGCTGCCAATGACCCCATATTATGGTTTATGCTATCAGCACGCAACTTATGCCATAATTGGCGTTACCCGCGAACCTAGAATAAAACTATTGGGAACTTCGAATAACAAAAAAGTCGCTGTTTGAAGCAGAGAGATTTCCCCTTGATTGACCTGCTCCCGCTCCTTTCAGTGCAGGTGTTGCCGGGGGACCGTGACAAAACTAGCGTCAATGATTTGTAGAGCGTTGGGTTATTTCCATAGGGTTGGATCCATCCGCCTATGGCACGCATACCATGCGCCGAACCAAGGCCACCTTTGACGGATCCCGGGTGTCGCTGGCCGTTGAGACAGGCGCGCTTCTGGCCGGCCATGTTTCGCCCCGGAAGCGATTGGAACCGGTGCGGACCTGGATAGAGGCGCATCGGGAAGTTCTGTTATTGGAATATCGGAGGTTGAATTCATGAACCAAGCACCCAGAATTGAAACCGCGACGATTACTGGCCCGTTCCAGATAGAAATTCATTGGTCCACTGGCGAAGTGTTTACCACGGATCTCCAGGACCTTATTGGTCCGCCACGGAAGGAAGATCCCTTTTGCGCACTGCATGATCCGGCCTTCTTCGCTCAGGGGCATGCAGATGACTGGGGTGACGGCCTGAGTTGGCCCGGCGGATTGGATCTGGGCGCAGACCGCCTCTATTCCCTGGGGAGGAAACAGGCAGGATTACCAACACGTGAGGATTTCATCCAGTGGATGGAGCGGAACAATCTCAGTCTGAGTCATGCGGCGGAAGCCATTGGGATGACTCGGCGCATGATGGCTTATTACAAAAACGGCTCGCGGCCGATACCCAAAACCGTGTGGCTGGCCTGCATCGGTTATGAGGTGCTTGAGCGCCACGCAGCTTGATTATGGTGACTTAATGGTCGATTTTGCAGCGGAAGTGGACGTTCAAATTCTGGTGGATTGGTGTAGAATCAAAAAAGTAGGATGGTTGTAGCCGAGGAGATCCAGAAATGTTATACGGTAATGTCGGGTGTTATGCTGCAAACCCGGTGCAGTACAATTCACGTTCAACGCGATAGGGCGCCGCGTTTTCCCCGCCTTCAAAGAGAACTCCATTAGCATGTATTCCGGGGCTTTATGAAGGGCGGGGAAAAATGGTAAGCTGCGAAGCGTTGTTTCGCTGTCGCATAAGCGAGCTTGATGCGCACAGCCGAAAGCAGACGCTTCGCGATGAGTTACAAGAAGAGGCACTGTCCCATGAGCCATGGTGGACTGCAAGCTGAATTTCCATTTTTGACGCTGCACGGGCGTCGACCTCTCGTGACGAACCGTTCGTTGGAACGGGCGTTCCGCGCAAACGTAGTGCCAGCCGACGAGTCCATATTGGCGGAACGCCGCTCAACTCAGTCACGTTAAAGAGCAAATGACCGCTTCCAGTCTCTTTCCGCCATTGAGAACAGCAAACCACGAATTCCGCGCCACTTGTGCTTCATTCATATACGAATAAGCGCCCCCAGCATTAATTTGCTTGAAACAACCCAATTGACGCTCTATGTTTGATCCCAGGGGTCGACCACTGGAACTTGGCATCGCTGTAAATCCACAATATTCCGCGTGGCCACTGTGAGATGGTGAACCAGCGCCGTGGCTGCCAGCAAGCTATCTATCGCTGGCAACTTCTCTCCGCGTTGTTCAGCGGCACCTGTTATACATCCCCATGCACTGGCGACATGCTCGTTAACCGGAAGTATCCGTCCGACGAAACGAGCTCGCAGATCAACGTCTATCCAATCCTGCAGCATTGCTCGCTTATCACCGTAAACAAGCTTGGTAACGCCTTTTTGGAGTTCTCCCAGTGTGAGCACACTAAGAAATCCCACAGACTCCCGTGCATCTACCCATGTTACGACCCGAGGATCAGGATGCTTTTTGACCAACTCTGACAGGACGCAGGTATCCAGGAGGTATCTCACAGGCTGACGTCGCGCCCCACATCGTGATGATCTCGTTCGATTTCCAGATCGAGCCCTCGCAGTGGAGAGTCCGCGAAGAATTCGGATAACGTCTGGTTCGGCCGTGTCAACGTCCGAAACTGTTCTACGGAGAGCACTACAACCGCAGGCTCACCATGTAAGGTGATGGTTTGCGGACCATCGTTGCGGGCACGCTTCACGACATCGCTCAAATGATTGCGCGCCTCCTGTAAAGGCCACTGAGCATTCATGGCAGACCCCCTTCCAGACTTCTGGCGTGACTAGCCAGTCCAGTATAAGCAATTCTTACGCTTGCTAACAGCAGAAACTCGCTCAACCTTTTGATCAAGCGTTTTTTACCATACCCTGCACAGGGCAATAGTCGTTTCATCCCTATGGGAGAGGGGATTTATGCGGCCTTGACCCGAGAGTTCCGTGAGCGACTGAATGATCTCGCGGCAGTGGCGGAACCTGAAAAAAAAGGGAGACTACGCGTACCGCCTCTGGCGGCATCCTGGCTCGACGATCTCCTGGCTGGCACGTCAGCAGAAATGGATGGGGGCTTTCGGGACCGGATAAAACAGTTGCAGGCGGCACAAGACCTTCAGGCGGAACTCCCCACCAATCTGCAGGCCACCCTGCGCCCCTATCAGGAAGAAGGGTATCTCTGGGCGATGCGTTTGGCCGAAGCCGGCTTCGGTGCATGCCTGGCCGACGACATGGGGTTGGGGAAGACCTTGCAGGCCATTGCCGTGCTCCTCGCCCGAGCGCCCAGCGGTCCCGCACTGGTGGTTGCACCCACCTCAGTCTGTGGTAACTGGCGCACAGAACTGTAGCGCTTTGCTCCCGGTCTGCATGTCATGGCCTATGGTGCAGGGGATCGCAGTACGATCCTTGAAACTGCCGGTCCCCGGGATGTGGTTATCGTTTCCTATACCCTGCTGCAACAGGCACAGACGCAATTTGCCACACGCCGCTGGTACAGCGTGGTCGTGGACGAGGCACAGGCTATCAAGAACGCCTCAACCAAACGCTCCCTGGCTCTCTTTGATTTGCAGGCGGATTTTCGTCTGGCCCTTTCCGGAACGCCGGTGGAGAATCGCCTGACAGAACTCTGGTCTATCCTGCGCTTCTGCAACCCCGGTCTTCTGGGACCGCAGTCCCGTTTCAATGAGCGCTTCGCGGTACCCATCGAACGGGACCGCAACCGCGATGCTCAACGATTATTGCGCCGACTGGTTGCCCCCTTCATTCTCCGACATACCAAAAGTCAGGTGCTGCAGGACCTTCCACCACGTACCGAAATGACCCTGACCCTGACCCTGACCCTGACCCTGACCCTGACCCTGACCCTGACCCTGACCCTGACCCTGACCCTGACCCTGACCCTGACCCTGACCCTGACCCTGACCCTGACCCTGACCCTGACCCTGACCCTGACCCTGACCCTGACCCTGACCCTGACCCTGACCCCAGATCCCGAAGAGGCCACGTACTATGAAGCGCTGCGCCGTCAGGCCCTTGCCGAATCCGAAAACGCCTTGCAAAGTGGAGAGAACCAGGCGCAATTTCACATCCTGGCCCAACTGACCCGCCTGCGCAGGGCCGCTTGTGATCCGCGCCTCGTGAGTCCGGATCTCGGCATCGTTGGGGGCAAAGTCAAAGCATTCGCGGAACTCGCAGCGGAACTCGCAGAGAATGGTCACAAGACGCTGGTATTCAGCCAATTCGTTGCCGACCCTTGGTGGAACCCTGCCGCCGAAGATCAAGCGGCTGGCCGTGCGCATCGCATTGGTCAGCATCGCCCTGTGACTGTCTACCGTCTGGGTCGGATGATGTCATTTGCTCTTCGCTGCTGAATGACTGCTGTCAGTCTACGGCAGCCGTTGAGCGGGTCTTCTTCAGCGCCCCGTGACACCGCTCAATACCTCCTGCAAGAATTCATAACTGATCGAGCGCATCAGTATCCCGCACCTATCCGCTGACGGCCGCATGTCGGACGCGCAATTGCAAGCGCGTCTCGTCTCGGAAGGTGTTGGCGTCCAGTTCGAAAGCTATTTGAATGATTTGCCCCATGGCGACTGGACACACACCATCACGGGCCGCGCCGAACCAGATTGCGTCGAATCTACCTGGACCGATGTCAAGCAACATCTTCAGGTGGGTTCCGTCCCCGACGGGGCGCAGCGTGAGGATGCGACCTTCGGCTCGGAAGACCGGCGTCTCCCACTGCCGACCGAATGGCTCTAGCACGGTGAGTTCGTTGAACAGTTCCAGGCTGGGGATCTGATCGAGCTCCCCATCGCTCAGAACCCGGGGTCCGGGAGTCCAGGCTGTCAAGACACGTGTCGCCGTCGCATTGAAGGCAGCCGTGAACCGCTCAAGCCCCGCCTGTTTTAAAGTCACACCGCCGGCACCGGCATGGCCGCCCCAGGCAATGAAGTCGTCAGGGTAAGACTCGGCGATCTCGGCAAGCGCGTTGCGTATATGAAAGCCGGGCACGGTGCGTAGCGAGGCGGTGATGTGATCGCTCCCCTGCTTGGGAGAAAAATAGGCCGCTGGACGTCCATAGGCTTCCACCAACCGGGCGGCGCAAATGCCCTGCACCCCAGGGTGCCCCTCCGGGTCAAACACGGTAATTGCCGCGCAGCCGGCCGCCACCTGTTGCTCCGCCAATGGAAGGATTCGGCGCAGCATCTGGGATTGGACCCGTTTGCGCTCGCCATTGTGCGCCACCAGGATATCCGCCAGGCGTATCGCTTCTTCTTCGTCATCGCACATCAACAGATCGACGGCGCCAAGCGCGCAATCGAGTCTGCCACGGGAATTGATGATCGGCCCAAAGGTGAAGCCCAGGGTCGCAGCCGTGACAGGTCCGGAACAGCGGGAGACCTGATACAGGGCACGCCACACAGGACGTGCATCCGGCGCGTTCATGATCGCCAGGCCGCGGGCGATAATCGCCTTGTTATTGGTGGACCGTGCCAGATCGACGCAGTCGGCCATGGTGCCCAGCGCCACCAGGTCCAAAAGACCTCCGAGTTTTGGCGCACTGGCGGGCAGGTCGCCGTTCTGAATCAGGCGCTGCCGAACCGCACAGCACAGCAACCACGCCACATGCACGCCGGCGATGTAGGGATCGGGAAAGGCGGAATCCTCGCGCACCGGGTTCACGCAGGCCACAGCGGCAGATGGCGGCCCACAAACGGGAACGCCATGATGGTCGGTAACGATGACCATAAAACCCCGGTCTCGCAGCCGGGCGATCCGCTCATGATCCGTACTCCCCTGATCTGCCGTAATGATCAGGGCAGGGCTCGGTGCTTCGGCAAGGATCCGGTCGGTCAGGGTTTCGGTGACACCATAGCCGTCGCGCAGACGATGGCCGATATAACTATGTATTTGCTGTTCGGGGACGCCGAAATAGTCCCGGAACGCAAACTTCAGCACCGCGTGGGCCGAAGCGCCATCACAGTCGAAGTCCGAAATCAGGAGGATGGGCAACCCTTGTTTTATGGCGGAGACGATACATTCAGAAGCGATGTCGATATCAGGGAGCAGGTCGGGCGGGGTGAGGCCACTCAACTGCAGATTCAGCAAGGCCGGTAGATTCGCCACATCCGCATCACTCAATCTGCCGGCAATGATCCGCGCCTGGAGAGGGGTGTATCCGAGTTCCAAGGCCGCGCGCAATATTGCCGGAGCCACAGGACGATCGACAATGCGCACGGCTTCCACAGCCATCTACCAAGCGCCAGGCAGTGCATGGCCCGGCCGGGCCGGCCTGCGCCAGAAGCGCCAGCGATCGGCACGGCGAAGCGTAAGACGCTCTATATCACCGCTGGCGAGCACACCGGTCAAACACTCCAGGCGCCCACCACTCCGCCACAGGGATCGCAGGGCCGTGTCCAGCGCCGCGAAGGACTTTGCCGCATCGGGATAGAGCCAGGCCCCGGACCAGACCCAGAGCAGATCATCGGGGAGTTTTACCGCCGCCTGCAGTGCTTTGGGATAGGACAGCGGCAGGCCGAGCCAACGGGCCGCGGCCTGCAGGTAGTCCGCCTCTGCCGCCACGCTCTGCCACTTTGGAATGGGCCGCACAGAGGGCAACCGCCCTTCCCCCCAGGCCCAGAACAGACACCAGGGTTCCTGACCGCGGGCATCGGCATCCCGATTGACGGGATGGGCGGCGAGGAGCATCTGCAACTCATTGAGAAAGGCATTCCAGCGCCGGGCATCGGCACCGGTGACTTGCAGGGCCAGCGGCTCGCGGCCCCAGACGCGTTCGGGATCGGGGCAGTGCAGGTCGGGCGTGTCGGTGGCCAGCACATACCAGCGCCGGGCGCCGCGCCGCAGAGTCCAGGGGATATCCGCCATGTGCTCGACAGCGGCGGTAAACAGTGCCGTAGCGGCGGCTTCCTCCAGGCCGGGCAGAGGCTGCAACACCGCCCGCCCCGCCTGACCGAGAAAGGTGACCGGCTCCAGGGCGATGACCCAGTGCCCTTCGGTCGCTATCCCTTCAGACTCCGCCAATAGGGCCGCCGCCGGCAGCAAGCCGTTGAAACCCAGCAAACGCCCTGCCACCTCCAGAGAGGAACCAGCCGTTAACCGCTCCGCCCGCCCCCGCCCCCAGTAACGCGGCAACACCGCTCCCAGGTCCTCCTCCGGCACGCCGCGCAGCCCCGACAGCCAGAGGCAGAGGTCCGCCATCAGCGATCCAGGATGGCGCGCTGTACCGCCTCCAGACTGGCATCCACGGTGAGCACTTCGCCACCCTGAGCGATGGCGGTATCGGGGTCTTTCAGGCCATGCCCGGTGAGCGTACAGACTACCGTCGCACCCGCTTCGATTTTTCCGGCGCGGGCCTCGGCCACCACCCCCGCCACCGAAGTCGCCGAGGCCGGTTCACAGAACACGCCCTCATATTGCGCCAGCCAGCGCTGCGCTTCGAGAATCTCGGCATCGCTATGACTGCCAAACCAGCCGCCGCTTTCTTCCTGCACGCGATGGGCCTGATCCCAGGACATGGGATGCCCGATACGGATGGCCGTGGCGATGGTCTCGGGATCCTTCACGTAGTGGCCGACGATGAAGGGGGCGCTGCCTGCCGCCTGGAAACCCAGCATCTTCGGTCGTTTTCCCGCCTTACCATGCCCGTAGCTACAGATGCCGTTACAGAACTTGCAGGAGGCGGTCAAAGGCTGGGACTTGTCGGTTCGTCCATCGGTGGCTTCACAATAGCCCATCCAGTGGGCGGTGATATTGCCGGCATTCCCCACGGGCAGGGCGTGATAATCGGGCGCTTCACCCAATGCGTCGATAATCTCGAAGGCCGCCGTCTTCTGACCCTGCAAGCGGTAAGGGTTGACCGAATTCACCAGGGTGATCGGCGCGTTGGCCGCCACTTCCTGGACGATCTGCATGCCCGCATCGAAGTTGCCGCGAATCTGCAACACCATGGCGCCATGCAGCATCGCCTGGGAGAGCTTGCCGAGGGCAATCTTGCCTTCCGGGATCACCACGAAGGCGCGCATTCTTGCCCGCGCCGCATAGGCCGCCGCTGCCGCCGAAGTGTTGCCGGTGGAGGCGCAGATCACCATCTCGCTGCCGTCTTCCTTGGCCTTGGTCACCGCCATGGTCATACCACGGTCCTTGAAGGAGCCGGTGGGATTCAAGCCCTCGAATTTGAGGAAAAGGCGGATATCGAGGCCAAGCCGGCGGGGCAGGTTGATACACTCGATCAGCGGCGTATTGCCTTCACCCAGGCTCACCGCCGGAGTGTCGGGAGCCAGGGGCAGGAAGGCGCGGTAATGGTCGATAATGCCGGTGTAACGGGACATGAAGTTATCCTGAGTAAGATGAAATGCCAAAATTCCGTGCGGCGGACGCATCACCCTTCCGCCAAGCTCTCGACGCGCAGGCGCAGCACCGGCTGAACGACCACTGGCAGGGCCTCGATGCGGGCGATGGCCTGCTCCAGGTCGCCTTCCCGGCAGCGATGCAGCAGCAGGACGATGGGCACGCTGTCTGCCTCCGGCGTCTCTTTCTGCACCAGCGCCTCGATGGAAATCTCATATTCCGCCAGCATTGTCGCCACCTGGGCCAGCACACCGGCACGGTTATGGGCGTGGATGCGCAGATAGTAGGCGCTCTCCACCTCGGCCATGGGCAGCAACGGCAAGGCACTCATGGCACCGGGCTGGAAGGCGAGATGGGGCACCCGGTTGCTGGGATCGGCGGTCATGGTCCGCGCCACATCCACCAGGTCCGCCACCACGGCGCTGGCGGTGGGATCGCCACCCGCACCGCGTCCGTAATAAAGGCTCTGCCCCGCCGCATCGCTGTCCACCAGAATCGCGTTGAAGGGTCCCTCCACATTGGCCAGCAGATGGCTATGGGGAATCAGGGTCGGATGGACCCGCAACTCGACGCCATCGGCGCGGCGCCGCGCAATACCCAGCAACTTGATGCGATAGCCCAGTTCGGCGGCATAGACCACGTCGGTCCGTTCCAGCGCACGGATGCCTTCCACATGACAATGGGCGAAATCCACCGGAATACCGAAAGCGATGGATGCCATCAAGGTAATCTTGTGCGCGGCATCGCCGCCATCCACATCCAGCACCGGATCGGCCTCGGCATAACCCAGGCGCTGCGCCTCAGCCAGGGCCTGCTGAAAGTCCCAGCCCGCGCGGAACATCTGGGAGAGGATATAGTTGCTGGTGCCATTGATAATGCCCGCCAACCATTGAATCCGGTTGCCCGCCAGCCCCTCGCGGATCGCCTTGATGATGGGAATGGCACCCGCCACCGCCGCCTCGAAGGCCACCATCACCCCCTGCGCCTGCGCCGCCGCGAAAATCTCGTTGCCATGCTCGGCCAGCAGCGCCTTGTTGGCGGTCACCACATGCTTACCTGCCGCAATGGCCGCCAGAATCAGTTCTCTGGGAAGCCCGGTGCCGCCCATGACCTCCACCAGCACATCCACTTCGGGATCACGCACCACCGCCCAGGGATCGCTGCTGATCCGCGCATCCAGGTTCAGCCCTTCCAGACGGGACGGATTACGGACAGCGGCGTGCACCACCCGTAGCTCCCGTCCGACCCGGCGGGTGATTTCTTCGGCATTGCGGGCCAGGACCCGCACCGTCCCTTGGCCGACGGTACCCATGCCGAGAATGCCAATCCGTACCGGCGCCATAATATCGCCCATCACAAATCCTCACGGAACATCTGTTTGATGCCGCGGATGGCCTGACGGGTGCGGTGCTCATTCTCCACCAGCCCGAAGCGCACATATTCGTCGCCCAGGTCACCGAAACCGATCCCCGGACTTACCGCCACCTTGGCGCGGTCCAGCAGCAGCTTGGAAAACTCCAGGGACCCCATCTTGCGCAGGTTTTCCGGAATACGCGCCCAGACGAACATGGTCGCCTTGGGCTTGTCGACCGCCCAGCCCGCGGCCTCCAGCCCCTCGCAAAGCACGTCGCGGCGCTGCTCGTACATCAGGCGAACCTCTTCGACACAGTCCTGCGGCCCTTCCAGCGCGGTGATGGCTGCCACCTGTATGGGGGTGAAGGTGCCGTAATCCAGATAGCTTTTCATCCGCGCCAGGGCGCCCACCAGTTTCGGGTTTCCTACTGCAAAGCCCACCCGCCAGCCGGGCATGTTGTAGCTCTTGGAAAGGGTGAAGAACTCGACGCCCACGTCCCTGGCACCTGGCACCTGCAAAAAGCTCGGCGCTTTATAGCCATCAAAGACGATGTCCGCATAGGCCAGATCATGCACCACCCAGATGCGGTGCTCCTTGGCAAATTCCACGATCCGCGCGAAAAAGTCCAGATCCACCACCGCCGCGGTCGGATTGTGGGGAAAATTGATCACCAGCATCTTCGGCTTCGGCCACGCCGCCCTGACCGCTTTTTCCAGCTCTTCGAAAAAATCCACCCCCGGTAGCATCGGTACATGGCGCACATCGGCGCCCGCTATCACGAAACCGTAGGGATGAATGGGATAAGTCGGACTCGGCACCAGCACCGTATCGCCGGGACCCACGGTCGCCAGTGCCAAGTGGGCGATGCCCTCCTTGGAACCGATGGTGACGATGGCCTCGGACTCGGGATCGAGCTGCACACCGTAACGACGCTCATACCAAGTCGTAATGGCGCGGCGCAGGCGGGGAATGCCGCGCGACACGCTGTAGCGATGGGTATCACCCCGTTGCGCCGTTTCACAGAGCTTGTCGACGATGTATTTCGGCGTGGGCTGGTCGGGGTTCCCCATGCCGAAGTCGATGATATCCTCGCCCCGCTTGCGGGCCTGATTTTTCAGGTCGGTCACAATGTTGAACACATAGGGAGGCAAACGGCGGATACGTTCAAAATCACTGTTCATGGGGCACAGGCCTTCAAGGGTTGTCGTGAATACCGAAATCGAAGAACAATAGAGAGGCTAAGCGGACCTGTCAATCCGCATCATGGAGAAAAGTCATGAAATTACATCGGCAACTGGATGCCCAATCCAAGCTCATCAACGGTTATGGACCGGAGGGGATTGTCATTCAGGGCCAGCATTATACCCAGGGCGTTCTAGTGACCCCAGACTGGCTGCAAAGCCCCTGGGGACCGGAAAGCGCCGATGCCCTGGGTCTGGAGCATTTTACCGAGGTGCTCGTGCGCAAGCCCGATGTGATGCTCCTGGGCACGGGCAAGAAACAGATTTTTCTCTTGAAACTGATGGTGGCTTTGCGCGAGGCCGGAATTCCGGTGGAAGTCATGGATACCAGCGCGGCCTGTCGTACCTACAATATTTTAGTGGCGGAAGACCGCGCCGTACTCGCCGCCCTGCTGCATCCCGAAGCCTGAAGGCTTTCAGCCAAACAGCGATGCCGTCGTCAATCCCTCTTCTTCCAAGCGATGCCGCAAGGTCAGCAAAGCTTCCACCTGTATTTGCCGCACTCGTTCCCGGGTAATACCCATACGCTGCCCGACATCCTCGAGGGTGGCGCCATCCGTACCATCCAGACCAAAACGCCAGAACAGCACCTGCCGATGTTTTTCGGACATGCTGCCGATCCATTGCTGGATCTGCCGGGATAAATCCCGGTCCGCAAAGGCGGTTTCGACGCCCGGCACGACCGTATCGGCAATCACATCGGACAGAGGACGATCCGACTCTCGACCATGGGCTACGTCCAGGCTGCTGACCCGCCCGTCATTTTCCAGACACCTGCGAATTTCGTGCACCGGCCGATCCAGGGCGGCAGCCACCTCTTCGGGGGTGGGATCACGTTGCAGGGTCTGACCCAGACACCGCGCCGCGCGCAAAACCGCACTCAGTTCTTTCATCACATGAATGGGCAAGCGAATGGTACGCGTCTGATTCATCAGGGCTCGCTCGATATTCTGTCGTATCCACCAGGTGGCATACGTCGAAAAGCGAAAGCCCTTTTCCGGATCGAATTTTTCCACGGCGCGAATCAAGCCCAGATTCCCTTCTTCAATCAAGTCCAGCAGGGGCAGACCGCGATGAATGTAACGTCGGGCCACCTTGACCACCAGACGCAGATTGCACTCGATCATGGTACTGCGTGCCGCCGGATCCCCCGCCTGCACGAGACGACCCAGAGAGATTTCCTGTTCCGCCGTCAGCAAGGGGTTATGGCCGATTTCTTTCAGATAACAGCGGGTGGCATCCCAGTCAGGCGCCTCACCATAATCTTCTTCCGGACTTTCCAGGACTTCTTCTGTATCCACAGACTCCAAGGGTACGTCCTCTTCTTCGTCGCTGATCGCGTCGTTCATGATTAACCCTCTCCAGAGGCCAATGAAACCGTGCCGGTCAGCAAAGGCACAAAAAAACAATCGCCCAGATGACTGATCCGGGCTTCCTGGCCATCCCAATGACTGACCTGCAAATGCTGCTTGCCTTCTTCCTCCACCGGCATCACCAGGCGGCCACCAGCCCGCAGTTGGCGATACAAAGGCGCCAGGGCGCAGGGAACCGCCGCCGTAATCATGATGGCATCATAGGGACCCTGCTCCGGCCAGCCACCACTGCCATCGCCGTGTAACAGATGAACCTCCTTGTACCCCAGTCGAGTCAACAGCTTGCTGGCATGATGATGCAGTGGGCCAATCCGCTCGACGCTGAACACCTCAGCCCCCAGTTCGGCAAGGAGCGCCGTCTGGTAGGCCGATCCGGTCCCGATTTCCAGAATCCGCTGGGGAATCGGGTTGTTTTCGAGAATGGCCTCCATCATCCGCGCCACCGTCCAGGGCTGGGAAATGGTCTGGCCATAGCCGATGGGCAGGGAAACCAGTTCGTAAGCTCTTCCTGCCAAAGCCTGGGCGACAAAGTGATGCCGCGGCACCTGATTCATCACATCCAGTACCCGTTCGTCCCGAATGCCCGCCGCCCGCAGTCGCAGCACCATTCTCCCTCGGGTGCGGGGGGAAATCATACCCACTTCCGGACTCAGGACAGGCAGCTGCGCAGCCACTGACTCAAACCATCCAGAAAGTTATAACGGGTCATATCCAGGTCCAGGGGAGTAATGGAGACATAGCCCCTGCGTACCGCATCAAAATCCGTACCCGGTCCGGCGTCGGCTTCCCGGCCCGATGGGCCAATCCAATACACCGGATCTCCACGTGGATCCGCAGCGGGTATCACCATGTCACTTTTATGCCGCCGTCCCAGGCGGGTGACCTCGAATCCCCGCAATTGTTCATAGGGCAGATCGGGAACATTCACATTGAGGATGGTGTCGGCCGGCAAGGCATGACTGAGCACACCGGTCACCAGACGAACGGCAACCTGGGCGGCCGTTTCAAAATGACTGCAATCCCGCCCGGCCAGGGATACCGCGATGGCGGGCAGACCCAGGAAACGGCCTTCGGTCGCCGCTGCCACTGTCCCCGAATACAGCACATCATCCCCCATGTTGGCCCCCCGGTTGATCCCGGATATCACCATATCAGGGGATTCGGCAAAAAGGCCCGTCACCGCCAGATGCACACAATCCGTAGGGGTACCCCCCACCAGATAGTGGAAACCATTCAGACCGGTGCGCATCCGCAAGGGGCGGTCGAGGGTCAGGGAATTACTGGCGCCACTGCGGTCCTGTTCAGGAGCCAGAACTTCCACGTCGCCCAGGGGGGTGATTGCTTGGGCCAGTACTGCCAGTCCCGGTGCCAGATATCCGTCATCGTTACTGAGCAAGAAACGCGGCATCTGATCTCCCTGACGGTTTTTATCCAGGCTGGTATATTAAGCCACGAAGACAGGGCTGGTCTATCCCGTTTCTCATGGAAAGCCGCGGTAAACGGTATCAATGCGCCCGGTTTGCTGGCGTAGCGCTTGGCGCAGGACCTTCCGGGAGCTGTTCCAGCTGATGCTGCAGCAATAAAACCCGCAACTGGGCGCTATCCATGGCTTGCTTCAAGGCATTCACCCGTTGCAGATAACGGACGTAATTCCGTTCATTCCCGGTGCGGATGGCCTTGCCTTCCTGATAATCATGGGTAGCCTGCAGCAACTGCAAACGGGCCGCAGCCAGCTCGACTTCCAGACGTTTACGAGCGAGATGGGCACGGTTTACTTCGGGCTTTGCGGGCGCGGACTGAACAGGTGCGGGCATGACCGATTGCTTCTGCGCATCCGCTCCTGCCGGAGTGCTCACGGATTGCTGGGGAGCACCCGCAATCTGTTCAACACCCCTTGCCCCGGCGGGCGGGTTCTCTCCATAACTCAGCACGCCATTACTGCCCACCCAGCGATAAATGGTTTCGGCAGTCCCCTGCATACTGACAACCCCAGTCAGCAACAGACCCAGCATGACGCCGCGGCCCACAAGGCTGCTCAACCCATTCCTGGTCCTTGCCATTTCCATCCAGCCATCTCCGCATCATCCAGCCAAACTTATATGGTCGCCCCACTGACGCTTGTCAAGGCATACCAAGAAAAAGGCCTCGCAACCTGCGGGGCCTTTACCCATGCACAACGGCGGGCAGGAACGCCCGCTTTTGCTCAGAGGCTGTAGTACATCTGGAATTCCACTGGGTGGGTGGTGACGCGCAGGGCTTGCACTTCCGCCCATTTCACCTCCAGATAGCCTTCCAGCCAGCTTTGTGAGAACACGTTACCCTTCATGAGGAACTCGTGGTCCGCTTCCAGGGCATGCAAGGCTTCTTCCAGAGATGCGGCCACGCCCGGTATGTTATTCTGCTCTTCGGCGGGCAGATCGTAGAGATTCTTGTCCATGGCATCGCCGGGATGAATCTTGTTCTGAATACCGTCGAGCCCGGCCATCATCATGGCCGCAAAAGCCAGATAAGGGTTGGCGGTGGAGTCCGGGAAGCGGACTTCGATACGCCGTGCCTTGGGGCTGTTGACGAAGGGAATACGGATGGAAGCGGAGCGGTTTTTGGCCGAATACGCCAGCAACACGGGAGCTTCAAAGTGGGGAACCAGACGCTTGTAACTGTTGGTGCTGGGGTTGGTCAGGGCGTTGATGGCCTTGGCATGCTGGATGATGCCACCAATGTAATACAGCGCCAGCTCCGAAAGGCCACCATACAGATCGCCCGCGAACAGATTCTTGCCATCCTTGGCCAGGGACTGATGGACATGCATACCGCTGCCGTTGTCGCCGACGATGGGCTTGGGCATGAAGGTGGCCGTCTGACCATAAGCCGCCGCCACGTTGTGGACGACATATTTCAGAATCTGTACTTCGTCAGCCTTGCGGGTCAGGGTATTGAAGCCCACGCCGATTTCATGCTGACCAGCGGTAGCCACTTCGTGATGATGCACTTCCGCCTTCAAACCCATTTCTTCCAGCGCCAGACACATGGCTGAACGCAGGTCCTGGGCAGAGTCCACCGGCGGTACCGGGAAATATCCGCCCTTCACGCCGGGGCGGTGCCCCATGTTGCCGGATTCATATTCCTTGCCCGAATTCCAGGCGGCTTCCTCGGCATCCACCTTGTATCCGCAGCCACTCATGTCGATATTCCAGGTTACGGAATCGAAGACGAAAAATTCGTTTTCCGGACCAAAATAGGCGGCATCGGCAATGCCCGTGCTTTTCAGATAAGCTTCGGCACGCTTGGCCACCGAGCGGGGGTCGCGCTCGTAACCCTGGCCGGTGGCGGGTTCGATGACATCGCAACGGATATTCAGGGTCGCTTCATCGGTAAAAGGATCCAGCACGGCCGAATCGGGATCGGGAAGCAGAATCATGTCGGATTCATTGATGCCTTTCCAGCCGGTGATGGAAGAACCATCAAAAGCCTTGCCTTCCACAAAGGTATCCTCTTCCATGGTGTGGGAAGGGACGGACACATGCTGTTCCTTGCCCTTGGTATCGGTAAAGCGGTAATCAATGAACTTGACATCTTTTTCTTTGATCAACTTCAGTACATCTTTCGGGCTATGACCCATCTGCATCTCCTCCAATCAAGAAATATCCACGACCTGAATGCCAGCAAGCTAGCAAAACTGATACCACCTTCCAACAAAGCGCTCACAAAATTCTGGTGGATTATTGCACCAAACTAGCACCCCATAACAGTGCAATCAAACCGTTTGCACCAAATTTGTGCAGCACTCCTCATGGCCTCGGCTAGACGGATGTCTGCCAGGCAATATCGACCCCCTGCAAGCCGGCAACCTTGCCCAGCAAGGCGGCCTGAATCTGCTTTTCCTCGAATTCCAGATCCTTCAGGGAAGCCCCTGCCGGGAAAGGATAACGCAGGCTCAGCACCACACCTTCTTTCAGGTAATGCAGAGTCATTTCTTGTGGAACAGGCAAGTTATGGGCCAGCAGTCCAGATTCCACCGACTTTTCGATTTCACTCCGCGGCGGCAGCACCACGCCCCCTTCCTCATCGTTTTCGCTATCAATATGGATGGTGGCATCGACCAGGTCATCGACAGCCTGCAGCAAGGACACGCGTACCCGCTCGGCAATCTGGTGTCCCTCGGAGACACTGAGCAGCGGGTTGGTCACTTGCAAATGTACTTCCACCAGCGCCTGATGCCCTACCTTGCGGGTTTTGAGCAGATGCAGGTCGCGCACGCCTTCGCAGCCCAGAATGACTTCGCGGATTTGCGCCAGGACCGCATCGTCCAGTCCCCGATCAGCCAGCTCCTGCAACGCTTCCCAGGCGGTCACGACACCAATACGCAGCACCATCAAGGCCACGATGAGGGCGACGACCGAATCCAGATAGGGTGCCCCCAGGAGGCTTCCCCCGATACCAATCAACACGATCACACTGGAAATCGCATCGGTGCGATGATCCCAGGCATTCGCCCGGAGTGCGGCAGAGCGGGTTTTACGGGCTACCCGAATGGTGATCTGGTACAGGGACTCCTTGGCCAGAATGGCAAATGCCGCAATATACAGGGTCCAGACAGCCGGCATGCCATAATGCCCAATCACCAGCCGCTGCACGGCCTCATAGCCAATGACCGCGCCATTGACGGCCAGCAGCGTCCCCGTACCCAGCGCCGCCAGGGTTTCGAAGCGCTCATGTCCATAAGGGTGCTCATGATCTGGAGGCTGACTGCTGAAATGCATGGCCAGAATCAGTCCCAGATCCGACAGCAGATCGGACAGAGAATGCACCGCATCGGCTACCAAGGCGTCCGAATGGCCAAAAATTCCACCCGCCAGCTTGGTGAAAAACAGCACCACATTGGTGCCGGCACCCATCAGGGTCACCCGCATGTTCTTCTTTCCGCGATCACTGCGGCTGATGCTTTCTGTCACGCGTTCGCGTCCTCTGTCTGGCCCGAATGTTTTTACTGTCTGGTAGTTCCATGATAACGGCAAAATGGCTTAAGGTATAAGGATGCGGAAGATGAAATCCATGCTGGCCGCTAAGGCAAGGCTCTGGCTCAGATGCCTATAATTTTCACCGTAGCCAGAATAACGAGTAACCCACCTTATGCACTCCCGCTCCGAATCCGTCAGTCCCGGTGAAATATGGGGCCATGCCGTCGCCAATATTACGCCCTCGGCCATGCCCGCCGTGACCATCTCCCTGGTGGCCATTCATAGCGGCAATTTCACCTGGCTGGCCTACAGCCTCATTGGCCTGCTGATGATGCTGGTCGCCTTGCAGATTGGCATTTTGGCCCGTCACTTCCCTTCTCCCGGCTCCCTGTTTTTTTACCTCAGCAATGCCTTGCATCCCATTGCCGGGATGGTGGCGGGTTTCGTCATGATTACCGGTTATTTTGGTGCCCTCGCAGCCGCTCCACTTTTGGGGGGGCTGTTTCTGGAGCAGGCGCTGGCATTTTACTGGCCCGTCCAGGGTATCGCCTGGATCGCCCTCATCGCTCTGTTTTATCTGCTGATAGCCTGGCGATTGGCCCGGCGCGGCATTGAAATTTCCGCTCGTTGGGGACTTTGGGTCGAGATCTTTTCCATTGCCTGCATTGTCCTGATTGCCGCATTTACCCTGGGACATTATGGCTGGCGGGATCCGGATCAATGGCATTTTTCACAACTGCGGCAGGGTCCATTTACCCAGGCGTTGATTCTTTCCCTGTTGGCTTATGGCGGCTTTGAAACGGCAGGAAATCTCGCCGGAGAAACCCAGGCCGCCCGCACGGCCATCCCCAAGGTCATGCTGTTTTCCGTGGGAATGGTGGGGATTTTTTTTGTGGCCATGGCCTATATGGAAATTCTCGCCTTTTCCCATATTCCTTCGGCTATCGGCAACAGCCCTGCGCCACTCAACCGCATAGCCGAGGCCATTGGCAGGCCCTGGCTGGGCATCTTCTCGGATCTGGCGATGGCTACAGCGGCATTTTCAGCAACCATCGCCACCCTCAACAGTATTTCCCGCATTTTATTCAGCATGGCCGGGCACAAGGTCATCAGTCCCTACCTGCATTTTCGCCACCCCCGGTATGGCACGCCGACCCGCGCCCTGGGACTGTTGGCCCTACTGGTCATTGCCAGCACGGTAGTGGTCAGTATTGCCCGGTTTTCGATTTTATCCGTGGTCGGGACTTTCGGCACGTTTACCGGATTGGCTTTTCTCCTGATTTATAGCCTGGCCAACATGGCCACACCGCTGTATTTGTTTCGTCAGAAACATGCCTGGCGCTGGTTCAGCCTGATTATCGCCGTCATATCCTTACCTCTCTTGCTCAAGGTACTGACAGTCAGTTTATGGCCTCTGCCTGCAGGAGGCGAAGGTGCTGCAAGCGTGCTTTTTGTTTTGCTGGTGCTGATAGTGTTTATCCAGGGTTTGCTATGGGCACGCTACAAACCCCAGAAATTGCATCACATGGTCGAACTCGTGGATGAATGAGGAGTCCTGGGCCGAACCATTTTCTTCGTTCAGGCACAGACACAAAGCACGTGCCGCAATCCTCAGCATGGCGGTGCAATCGCTTCACGCTTTCGGCAGCGTAACCCCGCTTTGCCCCTGGTATTTACCGCCCCGATCCGCGTAGGAAACCTCGCAAAGCTCGTCCGATTCCAGGAAAAGCACCTGGGCGACACCCTCATTGGCATATATTTTGGCGGGTAAGGGGGTGGTATTGGAAAACTCCAGGGTTACATAGCCCTCCCATTCCGGCTCGAAGGGCGTGACATTGACGATGATGCCACAGCGCGCATAGGTACTTTTGCCGAGACAAATGGTCAGCACATTACGCGGAATCCGGAAATACTCCACGGTACGTGCCAGCGCAAAGGAATTGGGCGGGATGATGCAGGTATCACCGCTGAAATCCACAAAAGAATCTTCACTGAAATTCTTGGGATCGACGATGACACTACGGACATTGGTAAATACCTTAAACTCCCCGGCACAACGGATATCATATCCATAGGAAGACAAGCCATAGGAAATGATGGAGCCACCCTCGACGTGGCGCACCTGACGAGGAGAGAAAGGATCGATCATACCCTCATGTTCGGCCATGTGGCGGATCCAGCGATCGGATTTGATACTCATGTCAGCGGTTCTGCACGACAATATTGGGAAATTTGTGACTGTGATCCACTGCCTGATTGGCCACCCGTCCGGCCACATGGCGAGCCAGCTCAATGTAGATTTTGGCCAGACGCGAATCCGGGTGTGCCACCACCGTAGGCGCCCCGCTGTCGGTCTCACTGCGAATACTGCGATCCAGGGGAATGGCACCGAGAAATTCCACCCCATCCTGCTCCGCCATGGCCGCACCGCCACCATGCCCAAAGATGTCATCTTCATTGCCACATTTCGGACAAATGTAAAAGCTCATGTTCTCGATAATACCGAGAATGGGCACCCCCACTTTCTCAAACATTTTCAACCCCTTGCGGGCATCCAGCAGAGCAATGTCCTGGGGCGTGGTGACAATCACCGCTCCGGAAACCGGTACTTTCTGGGCCAGGGTCAGTTGGGTATCGCCAGTACCTGGCGGTAGATCAATCACCAGATAATCCAGCTCGCCCCAACGCGTATCCGCGAGCAACTGTTCCAGGGCCTGCATGACCATGGGACCACGCCAGACCATCGGCGTTTCTTCATCGATGAGAAAACCGATGGACATGGCCTTGATGCCATGCCCCTCCATCGGCTCCATTTTTTTTCCATCCTTACTGGTGGGCTTGCCGGAAATACCCAGCATGCGCGGCTGACTGGGACCATAAATATCGGCATCCAGCATCCCGACCCGAGCCCCTTCCTTGGCCAGTGCCAGGGCCAGATTCACCGAGGTCGTGGATTTGCCGACCCCGCCCTTGCCCGAAGCCACCGCGATGATATTGCGCACCCCTTCCATCAATTTGACGCCGCGCTGCACCTGATGACTGACGATACGGTGACCGACCGAGACTTCGACCTGCTGATTGTGGTCATTCTGAATCTGGCGCGCTACATCCTGACTCAGACCGAGGGCCACCCCGGCGCTGGGATAGGGGAGTTCGAGCCGAATCTGGTTCCCGTCCACACTTTTCAGCACTCCCGCTTTCGCAAGGCTTTTGCCCAGATAGGGGTCTTCCATTGCCTGCAATGACTGTTCTACCTGTTCCCGCGTCAAACCTGCCATGATTGTCCTCATCCCCGGCATCCAAAGTTGCCGTCATATTAACCGGTGTATGTGCAAAAATCCGTTTGCTGGGGATCAGCGGGGTGCCTCCGCACTGATCACCACTTCGTGGCGCTCCAGCCCACCCCCTTCACCAAAAGCTTCCTTGGGCAGAGGGTTGGCATGGGCCGTCCTGAAATCGTCACTTTTCAGCCATGCCTCAAAAGCCGCCTGATCCGCCCAATGGGTCAGCACCACATACACGCCATCGTCATTGACCGGACGCAGAATTTCCATGCGCACAAAGCCCGGCTGTTTGTCCACTTCGCCGGCACGTTTCTGAAAACGTGCCTCAAATTCAGCCCGATATTCGGCTTTCACAGGTACCCGATTCGCGACAACATATTGCATGATAAAGGCTCCTCGTTCACTCAGACAGAGAAAAAGACAGGACTGGCCCCCGTTTCAAGCCAAGCACATCCTGCATATCGTAAAAACCCGGCAGTTGTTGAGATAACCAGCGCGCCGCCCGCAGGGCGCCCTCGGCAAAATTCAGGCGGCTGGCGGCGCGATGGGTCAATTCCAGACGCTCACCCGCCCCCGCCAGCCATACCGTATGCTCACCGACCACATCCGCGGCCCGCAGGGTGGCAAAGCCGATGCTGCCATCCTGGCGCGGTCCGCCGATGGCATTGCGATTCATGCACGCCACCTCTTCCAGCGCCACGCCCCGGCCCTGGGCCACCGCCCGGCCCAAGGCCAGGGCGGTTCCCGATGGCGCATCCACCTTATGGCGATGATGGGCTTCTACAATCTCGGCATCGTAACCCTCACCCAGCGCCTGGGTAATGGCTGGCAGAAAGGCCAGGAGCACATTGATGCCAACGCTCATGTTGGGCGCCAGCAGCAAGGGGATTTGTTGACCGGCGGCCCGCAAGGTCTCCTGCTGTTCCGGAGCAAAGCCCGTCGTCCCGATGACCATGGGCGTTTTGTGCTGCAGGCAAGCGGCCACATGGGCCAGAGCCGCTTCCACCGGGCCGAACTCGATGACCACATCCACTTGGTCGAGCACGGCCGCCAGCTCTGCGGTCACCGGCACCCCCAGCGTCTGCACGCCGGCCAGTTGCCCAGCATCCTGCCCCAGATATTCCGCGCCCGAACGGCCAATGGCGGCAGTCAGTTGCAGGTCACTGCGCGCCACCAAAGCCTGAATCAGCGCCCGCCCCATGCGTCCCGAGACCGCCGTGATGGCCAGGCGTGTTCGCTGGTCCATCAGAGGCCCATCCGGTCAAAAAAGTCCTTGGCCTTGTTCCACCAGCTTTCCTGCTGGGGATGCTGGGTCTGATCTCCGGTAGTGCTGGCGAATTCTTCCAGCAGTTCTTTTTGCCGTGCCGACAAATGGACGGGCACCTCCACCTGCAGGCGACAATGCAGATCGCCATGTAATTTGCTGCGTACCCCCTTGATGCCTTTGCCGCGCAAGCGGAAAACCACCCCTGACTGGGTTCCCGGAGCAATCTGGATTTTCGCCCGACCCGTCAGGGTCGGTACTTCCAGCTCGCCGCCCATGGCCATGGTCGTGAAGCTCACCGGAACCGCACAATGCAGATCATCGCCATCGCGCTCAAACAGACTGTGGGGCTGTACCCGCACCTGAATATACAAATCACCCGCTGGCGCACCCCGTTCCCCGGCTTCTCCTTCGCCGCTCAGGCGAATGCTGTCGCCGGTATCCACTCCCGCTGGCACCTTGATTTCCAGATCCCGTGTCTTGCGCACTCTTCCATGCCCCTGACAGGCCGTGCAGGGCTCCTTGATGGTTTTACCGCTGCCATTGCACTGGGGGCAGGGCCGGGTCACCGAGAAGAAGCCCTGGACCATGCGTACCTGCCCACGGCCGCCACAGGTACTGCAATCTTCCACCTTGCTGCCGGGCCTTGCTCCGCTACCATGACAGACTTCGCAGGGTGCCGAACTCGGAATCTGGATGGTGACGGTCTTGCCCAGCGCCGCTTCTTCCAGGGTCAGGTTCAACTCATAGCGCAAGTCCGAGCCACGCCCGGAATCCTGGGCACGTCCGCCACCGAAAGCCTGCTCAAACAAATCGCCGAAAATATCGCCGAAGCCTCCGCCGCCGGCACCAAAACCACCAAAACCTCCTCCAAAACCAGCGCCGGTCCCAGCGCCGCCCTGCACACCGGCATGTCCAAAGCGATCGTAAGCCTGACGTTTGGAAGGGTCGGACAACACCTCGTAAGCTTCGTTGATTTCCTTGAAGCGATTTTCTGCGCCGGGATCATCGGGATTGCGGTCGGGATGATAGCGCATTGCCAGACGGCGGTAGGATTTTTTGATTTCCCCCTCATCCGCCGTGCGGGCAATTTCCAAAATTTCGTAATAATCGCGTGTAGCCATTTTTTATCCCGAAACAGGCAAGGGGACAGGATACCAGATCCTGCCCCCTTATCACCAAGGTCTGAATTACTTCTTGTCGACTTCTTCAAACTCCGCATCGACCACGTCATCAGCCTTGGCCTGGCCTTCACCCGGTCCTGCAGCACCAGGTTCCGCCTGACTGCCAGCCGCACTCTGCAAGAGTGTGGACATGGCTGCCATCAAGCTGGCGACGGCACCTTTGATGGCCTCGGCGTCTTCACCCTTGACCGTCCTTTCCACCGCCGCGATGGCTTCGGTAACCTTGGCCTTGTCCGCTTCAGGAGCCGCCGCATGTTCATCCAGCGCCTTGCGGGCACCGTGGATGCTGGCATCGGCTTCATTCCGCGCCTCGATCAGGACCCGGGCTTTCTTGTCATCCGCAGCGTGGGCTTCGGCCTCGGCAATCATCCGTTTGATTTCTTCCTCGGAGAGGCCGGAACCGGCGGTGATCTTGATGGACTGTTCCTTGCCGGTCTGGTTGTCCTTGGCCGAAACATGCAGGATGCCGTTGGCGTCGATGTCGAAAGTCACCTCGATCTGCGGCATGCCGCGGGGCGCGGGGGGAATGTCCGTCAGATCGAAGCGGGCCAGGGACTTGTTGTCCCGGGCCAATTCCCGTTCGCCCTGCAGGACATGCACCGTCACCGCCGACTGGTTGTCTTCCGCCGTGGAGAACACCTGGGACTTGCGGGTCGGTATGGTGGTGTTTTTTTCGATCAGCTTGGTCATCACTCCGCCCAGGGTTTCGATACCCAGAGAAAGAGGCGTCACGTCCATGAGCAGCACGTCCTTCTTGTCGCCGGACAACACCGCGCCCTGAATGGCCGCACCAATGGCCACCGCTTCATCAGGATTCACATCCTTGCGTGGTTCCTGACCGAAGAAATCCTTCACCTTCTCCTGCACTTTGGGCATCCGGCTCTGACCACCGACCAGAATCACGTCCGTCACCTGGCTGGTGGACAGGTTGGCATCCTTCATGGCCACCCGGCAGGGGGCCATGCTGCGGTCGATGATGTCTTCCACCAGGGATTCCAGCTTGGCCCGGGTCAACTTCATGTTCAGATGCTTGGGGCCACTCTGGTCGGCCGTGATGAAGGGCAGGTTGACGTCGGTCTGCTGGGAGGAAGACAGCTCGATTTTGGCTTTTTCCGCGGCTTCCTTCAGCCGCTGCATGGCCAGACGATCATTGCGCAGGTCAATACCCGATTCGGCTTTGAACGAATCCGCCAGATAATTGATGACGCGGTTATCAAAGTCGCCACCACCCAGGAAGGTGTCACCATTGGTGGACAGGACCTCGAACTGATGTTCGCCATCCATTTCCGCAATTTCGATGATGGACACGTCAAAAGTACCGCCACCCAGGTCATAGACCGCGATTTTGCTGTCTCCGGGCTTTTTGTCCTCACCAAAGGCCAAGGCGGCTGCGGTGGGCTCATTGATGATGCGCTTCACTTCCAGACCGGCAATCCGGCCCGCATCCTTGGTGGCCTGGCGCTGGGCGTCGTTGAAGTAAGCAGGTACGGTGATCACCGCTTCACTGACGGTTTCACCCAGGTAGTCTTCCGCCGTTTTTTTCATTTTCTGCAGGATGAAGGCGGAAACCTGCTGCGCGGAATATTTTTTAGCGCGCACTTCCACCCAGGCATCGCCGTTTTCGGCCTTCACTATTTTGTAGGGAACGTGTTTCAGATCTTTCTGCACTTCGGCATCGTCGTACTTGCGCCCGATCAGACGTTTCACTTCATAAATCGTATTTTCCGGGTTGGTCACCGCCTGACGCTTTGCCGCTTCACCCACCAACACTTCGCCATCTTCGGTGAAGGCGACAATGGAAGGGGTGGTGCGCTTGCCTTCGCTGTTCTCGATGACCTTGACCTTGTTGCCTTCCATGACCGCGACGCAGGAATTGGTGGTCCCCAAATCAATGCCGATTACCTTAGCCATTAGCTGTTCTCCTGAATAAAAGATTTATCAATATTTCCGGGTCGTTATGATGTCGTTTTAGGTGCCTTGGACACCGAAACCATGGCCGGCCGCAACAGACGGTCATGCATGAGATAACCTTTCTGATGTACGGCAAGAATCCGGTTGGCATCCCCTTCTGCTTCCACCATGGCAATCGCCTGATGGAGGTGCGGATCAAAACGCCCTTCGCCCATCTCTATGGGGGCGATACCGGCTTTTCCCAAGGCCTGGGAAAAAAGCGTCAGGGTGTTTTCGATGCCCTGGCGAAACTGGGAAACCGCCTCATCGCCTTCCAGAGGCGTCGCCAGTGCCAATTCCAGACTATCGATGACCGGCAGCAAATCTCGGACAAAGCGGTCGACGGCATAATTGCGCGCATCTTCTATCTGTTTTTCCGAACGCTTGCGCTGATTTTCAGCATCCGCCAAAGCTCGCAAATAATCGTTGCGGTAGGCTTCGGCCTTTTCTTCCCAATTGACGGTGTCTGCCTCGCTGGTTTCCACCACTTCGGCGGACTCGCTGGTTTCTGCCACTTTGTCTGCTTCTGAAGATGACACGGGTTTCTCTTCTTCACGTTCACTCATGGGCAATTCACTCCTGACTCGTTGGGTTTTTCTCATATGGGGAGAAGTCGGAAACTTTTCAAGTCGCCGGGATCACGATTGGGATAAAGCCCGTCCCAGCAAGTGGGCGGCTCCATCCACTAGCGGTATGATCTGCTGGTAGGGCATCCGCATCGGCCCGATCACGCCCAGCACGCCCAGCGCTTCACCGTCCACAATATAGGGTGCAGACACCACACTGCAATCGCTCAAGGGAGCAAAGCCGGACTCTTCGCCAATAAACAAACGCAGCTCACTGCCACGCATGCTGCCGTCCAGCAAATGTACCAGATCCCGCTTTTGCCGTACGGCATTGAGTAACTCCCGCAAACGCTCACTGCCGGCCAGTTCGGGCAGGTCGAGCAATTGAAATTCGCCTTCGATCAGCATCCGCTGCTGGTCCTCTTCCAGCATCTCCTCGCCCAGTTCCATGGCGCTGCGCAAGATGCGGTCCATCTCGTGGCGGAATTGCTGTAAATCCCGCTGCAGGTGCTGAATGACCTCCTGTAAAGGACGGCCGCCGTAGCTCGCATTGAAAAAATTGGCGGCCTGGTTGAGCTCGGCGGCGCTCAGTGCGTGTTCGGTGCGAATCAGACGGTTTTCCACATCGCCCTTGTCCGTCACAAAAATGGCGAGGACCTCCTTTTCCCGCAACGCCAGAAAATCCACATGACGCAAGGTCTGATTGGCGCGGCGCGGCACCCGTACGAATCCGGCCATGTGGGTCAATTCGGACAGCACTTCCGTAGCGGCGTGGAGTACCTGTTCAGTATCGGGAATATGGTGGCCAATGCGATGCACCAGCAACTGGTGAGACTGGGTGGACAAGGGTACCACCCGCAGCAAGGCATCCACAAAAAAACGATAGCCCACGTGGGTGGGAATGCGCCCAGCCGAAGTATGGGGAGCAATCAGGTAACCCTCATCTTCCAGATCTGCCATGACATTGCGGACTGTAGCAGGGCTGATTTTCAAACCGGCATCTTTTGCCAGTTGTCGGCTGCCTACTGGAATACCATTGGCTATATGCTGCTCGACCAGGGATTTGAGCAGATGACGGGCACGTTCATCCAGAACCATCAGAATTTTCTCCGACACCACTCAGCAACCAAGGTTGTCAGGAGCAGACACCCTGGAAAGACAGAGAAAAAAACGTGGGAAACACTATACATAGTCGAACCATGGCCATTGGCACTCAACCATCAGGAGTGCTAGTAACTTAGCAAAAAAAGGATGGTTGAGCAAAGAACCGGGCCGACCCTTCCTGAAAAATCAGGGCAGAGCACAGGGAGGCACAGAAAATTACTTGATTTTGTCTTCCCGGTAAGCCACGTGCTTGCGGACCTTGGGATCGTACTTTTTCATTTCCAGCTTGTCCGGCGTGGTTTTCTTGTTTTTGGTCGTGGTGTAGTAATGACCGGTACCGGCCGTGGAAACCATTTTGATCTTGTCGCGCATCAGTCAAATCCTCAGATTTTTTCGCCGGCAGCGCGCAGTTCAGCCAGAACCGCATCAATGCCCTTCTTGTCGATGGTACGAATACCCTTGGTGCTCACCCGCATACGCACCCAGCGATTTTCACTTTCCACCCAGAAACGATGATACTGGAGGTTCGGCAGAAAACGCCGACGGGTCTTGTTGTGGGCATGCGAAACATTGTTTCCGGCCATGGGCTTCTTGCCGGTCACCTTGCAAACTCTGGACATCAGATCAATCTCCCTGAAAAATGGCGCTCTTTATACCACGGATCGGCACTGGCTGCCAGCATCAAAAATCCCCCAACAGCCCTCTCGCAGCATTGCCTGACAAGCGCTTCCCCTGTAATTTATGGCTACTATGACAAAACGCATCCTGATCACCAGCGCCCTCCCCTATGCCAATGGCCCGATTCATATCGGTCATCTGGTGGAATATACCCAAACGGACATCTGGGTTCGCTATCAGCGGCTACGAGGTCATGATTGTGTGTATGTCTGTGCCGATGATGCCCATGGAACAGCCGTCATGCTCCGCGCCCAAAGTGAAGGCATCACCCCCGAGGCCTTGATTGACCGCATGCACGCAGAGCATCTGCGCGACTTTACCGGCTTCGGTATCAGCTTTGACCTCTACCATAGCACCCACTCTCCAGAAAATTTTGAAATATCCCAGGAAATTTATCGCGCTCTGCGCAGCGCGGACCACATCAACATCCGGGAAATCGAACAGGCCTACGATCCCGTGAAGGGGATTTTTCTGCCCGACCGCTTCATTCGCGGTACCTGCCCCCGTTGCAAGGCTGCCGATCAATACGGAGACAGTTGCGAAGTCTGTGGCGCCACCTATAGCCCCATCGACCTGATCAATCCGGTTTCGGCCATATCGGGTGCGGTTCCCGAACGCCGGCAGTCCGAGCATTACTTCTTCCAGTTGGGTGATTTTAGCGCCTTCCTGAAACAGTGGATTCACAGTGGTGTGCTCCAGGAAGAAATGGCCAACAAACTGGACGAATGGTTCAGCATTGGCCTGGCCGACTGGGACATCAGCCGGGACGCGCCCTATTTCGGCATCCCCATTCCCGATGCGCCGGGCAAGTTCTTTTATGTCTGGCTGGATGCCCTGCCCGGCTACATGGCCGCCACCCGCCACTGGTGCGCCAGCCATGGCCGCGATTTCAATGATTACTGGGGTCCTGACGCCAGCGCCGAAGTGTATCATTTCATTGGCAAGGACATCATCTACTTTCACGGACTGTTCTGGCCCGCCTTGCTCAAGGGTTCCGGGCATCGCCTGCCCAGCGGCATATTTGCCCATGGCTTTATGACCGTCAACGGCGCGAAAATGAGCAAGTCCCGGGGGACATCCATCACCGCCGGACAGTACCTGCAACAGCTCAACCCCGAATTTCTACGGTATTATTTTGCCACTCGACTGAACAGTCATGCCGAAGACATCGACCTCAACCTGGAAGATTTCCTCCTCAAGGGGAATGGCGATTTGGTCGGCAAGGTGGTGAATCTGGCATCACGGGCAGCAGGATTCATTCACCGTTTTTTTGCCGGGCAACTGGCTCCATCCCTCGGCAAAGACCAGACCTTTTACACCAGCCTGCTGCACGACCAGGAGGCCATCGGCGAGGCTTATGAAAGCCGCGAGTATGGCCGGGCCATGCGCGACATCATGGCGCTGGCCGATCAGATCAATGCCTATGTGGATCAAAATGCCCCCTGGGCCATGGCCAAAAATCCCGAACAGCGGGAAGATCTGCACCGTGTCGCCACCGTCACCCTCAATGGCTTTCGTGTGCTGGTGACCTTACTGAGTCCGGTGCTTCCCGAGCTGGCCCGGAAATCCCTGGCGTTTTTACGGACGGAACTGAGCTGGTCAGGACTGGCCCAGCCCTTGCTGAGTCATGCCATTCAACCTTATAGCCATTTGTTGCAGCGTATGGAAAAAAACCAGGTGGATGCCTTGATTCAGGCCCCCGCTGCCCCTGCCAGCACCATCACCAGCCCGGCAAAAGCTGCACAGTCACCCGCGGCGGCCAAGGCCAGCCCTGGCGATGATACCAGCACCATCAGCATCGAGGATTTCAGCAAGGTCGACTTGCGCATTGCCCGGATTGTCGCGGCCGAGGCAGTGGAGGGTGCCGACAAGTTGCTGCATCTGACCCTGGATATCGGTGAAGCCCAAACCCGTTCGGTATTCGCCGGCATCAAGAGCGCCTACGATCCTGCCAGCCTGGAAGGACGACTCACGGTCATGGTGGCCAATCTGGCCCCGCGCAAAATGCGTTTCGGTTTATCCGAGGGGATGGTCATGGCCGCCAGCGGCCCGGAAGGCGGGCCTTTTCTTTTGTCTCCCGATACGGGCGCCCAGCCGGGGATGCGGGTCAAATAATTCCCGGTAGTGCTATCTAGCCCTCATTCCCCAACCCCCTCTGGGCGGCGGCCAGCAGCACCCGCTCTTCGTAGGTTTCCCGGGCCAGGCGGACATCTTCCAGGAACCAGGGGAGTTCCTGGAGCAGCAAGGCCTGGGGCCCGTCCACCAGAGCCGTGGCGGGATCGGGGTGGAAATCCACCAGAACCATGTTGGCACCGGCCACGACGCCCTCTGCCGTCACCTGAAAAACGTCCGGAATCCCGTCAGGCCCCGCCTCCCGACTGCCTACCGAGTGAGAAGGATCGATGCAGACGGGCATCCGGGTGAGGCGCTTGACCGTCGGCACCTGGGCAAAATCCACGAAGTTGCGGTGCGGGTCGCCCAGATTGCTTTTCATGCCGCGCAGTCCGAACACCACCTTGGTATTTCCTTCGGAAGCCAGATATTCCGCGGCATTGAGCGACTCTTCGAGGGTGATGCCAAAGCCGCGCTTGAGGAGCACCGGAAACTCGGTCTGTCGGCCTACCGCCTTGAGCAGTTCAAAGTTCTGGGTGTTACGGGTGCCAATCTGCAGCATCACCCCGGTCGGATGGCCGGTTTTTTCCAAAGCTTCACGAATCTCATCCATATGGGATTCATGCAGGATTTCCATGGCGATCACCCGGATACCATATTTACCCGCCAGTTCAAACACGTAAGGCAGACAGGCCTTACCGTGACCCTGGAAGGCGTAAGGGCTGGTACGCGGCTTGTAGGCGCCCATCCGCGTGCAGACCTGCCCATTGTCCTGGAGGGCTTTCATCATCTGTTCCACATGCTCACGGGTGTCCACTGCACAAAGCCCCGCAAATACATTGAGATTATCCTGGCCAAAATGCACGCCATTATAATCGAAACCCTGCGCTCTCTGGTCGCCGGAATGCCGGCCGAGCATGCGGTACTCACGGGAAACCCGGATGGCCTGCTTCACACCGGGCAAGGCTTCCATGTCTTCCACGCGCAACTGTTTGGTATGGCCAATCAGGTAAATTTCACTGAGCAACTGCTCCGCTCCCTGCTCCTGATGAATCCGGAACTGGATATCTTGCAGGGCCTTGAGGCGGGTCAGCAACTGTTGAAAAACCGGCGACTGCTCCGCCAGATCTGCTTCTAAAATCAGGATCATGTTCTACATCCTCTTGCATGGCATGAAGGTCTTGTTTGACCCCAAATCCCTGGGTAGGGGGCAGGGTCGGGGCAAGATGAGCCGGGGCAAAGGATAGCACGATCCGTGGATCATGCTCCAGAACAGGGCATCCGCACGGGCAATAGCGGCATGACCACCATCCTTTTAAAAACGGCGATTGTCAAGGATACCTTGGAGCGGATATTGCCCCGAGACTAGAGCATATCCTCGGGACGCATCTGGGCATCGAAAGCCTCGCCACTGAGATAGCCCAGATCAATGGCCGCCTCGCGCAGGGTGCAATGGGCACGATGCGCATGCTGGGCAACCGCCGCAGCCCGCTCGTAGCCGATCAGCGGGGTCAGGGAAGTCACCAGCATCAGGGATTTTTCCATGTTTTCCTGCAACAGTTCTGCCACTGGTTCCAGACCCTGCAAACAGTGCCTGGCAAACGAACGAACTGCATCTCCCAGCAACTGGATGGATTGCAGAACATTATATATAATCAATGGCTTGTAAACATTCAACTCGAAATTTCCCTGGGATGCGGCAAAGGCGATGGCCGCATCATTGCCAAAAACCTGCACGCAGACCATGGTCAGCGCCTCGGCCTGGGTCGGGTTCACCTTGCCAGGCATGATGGAAGAGCCCGGTTCATTTTCAGGAAGCCGCAACTCCCCCAGACCAGCCCGGGGGCCAGACGCCATCCAGCGGATATCATTGGCGATTTTCAACAAGGACATGGCCGTCAAGCGCAGGCTGCTGCTCAGTTGCTGAAGGGCTTCGTGGCCAGCCAGGGCCGCAAAGAAATTGCCCGCCGGATGAAAAGGCAAGCCCAGCTCACTGTGCAGTTGGGCACAAACCCGCTGGGCAAAATCGGGATGGCAGTTCAGCCCGGTGCCTACGGCGGTAGCCCCCAAGGCAAGACCATAGAGGCCGGGTAAAGCCTGTTCCAGCGCCTGAATGCCCATCTGCACCTGGGCCTGATAGCCGGAAAACTCCTGCCCCAGGGTCAGGGGTACCGCATCCATCAGATGGGTGCGCCCCACCTTGATGATGGCCGCGAAAGCCCGGCTTTTTTCGGCCAACAGGTCTTTCAGGGCCACCAGTGCGGGCAACAGTTGCTGATGCACGGCCAGGGCCGCAGCCATGTGCATGGCCGCCGGGAAAGTATCATTGGAAGACTGCCCCAGATTCACATGGTCATTGGGATGCACTGGCGACTTGCTGCCTCGGGGCTGCCCGGCCAGTTCATTGGCCCGGTTGGCAATGACTTCATTCACATTCATGTGGCTCTGGGTACCACTACCGGTTTGCCAGACGCGCAGGGGAAATTGATCATCCCAGCGGCCATCGAGAATTTCGCTGGCGGCCTCCTGAATGCTCCGGGCGAGATCGGCAGGCAATAGACCCAGTTCACTGTTCACCTGGGCGGCGGCGCGCTTGATCCGGACCAGGGCGTGAATCACCGCGAGAGGCATCCCTTCACTGCCAATGGCAAAATACTGGAGAGAGCGCTGGGTTTGCGCGCCCCAGAGCGCCGCATCCGCCACCTCCACCAGCCCCATGCTGTCTTTTTCCAGACGCATGACTCAGCGCACTCCAGCCAGGGCTTCCGCCTCATCCACCATGCTGGTCAGGTAATCCAGCGCCTGTGACCACAATTGCGGACTGTCCAGATCGACACCGGTTTCCGCGACCACCTCGGCCGGGGCCTTGCTGCCCCCCAGTTTCAGCATGGCGATGTAACCGGGCACGAACCCGGCCGGGTTATCCCGATAGCGCTGAATCAATGCCAGGGTCAGCAACTCTCCAAAAGCATAGGCATAGACATAACCCGGCGAGCTGATGAAATGGGGAATATAACTCCACCACCAGCGGTAACCTGGGCTGAACTGGATACTGTCGGCAAACTGCTCGGTCTGGGTTTGCATCCACAATTCGGCCAAGCGTTCCTTGCTCAATTCCCCTTCATGACGCCGGGCGCGATGCATCACCACTTCAAAGCGGTGCATGGCCATCTGCCGGAATACCGTGGCGAAGGTATCCTCGATTTTGCCGCAGAGCAGGGTCAGCCGTTGCTGCGGGTCCTGCTCCTCGCGCATCAAGCGTTCAAAAGTCAGCATCTCCCCGAACACCGAAGCGGTTTCGGCCGTGGTCAATGGGGTATCCGCATTCAGATAGCCCTGCTCCCGGGCCAGATACTGATGGATGCCATGTCCCAGTTCATGGGCGACGGTCATCACATCACGCACCGTACCGGTGTAATTCACCATCAGATACGGATGCACGTCGGGGGTCACCGGATGGGCAAAAGCCCCGCCGCGCTTGCCGGGGGCCAGCGCCGCATCGATCCACTGTTCATCAAAGAAGCGCTGGCCGATGGCGCCCAGTTCCGGAGAAAAATCATGGACCGCTGCCAGCACGATGCGCTGGCATTCCGCCCAGTCATAGCGCCTGGCTTCGCTGGAAATCGGTGCATAGCGGTCATAGTCCATCAAGGGCGAGATCCGGAGCAGTTTGGCCTTGAGCCGATAATAACGGGCCACCAGGGAATAACGGGAGACTACCGCCGTTTCCAGAGCTTCCACCATGCTGTCGGAAATTTCATTGCTGAGATTCCGTTCACTCAACCAGTGGGGATAAGCCCGCAGCCGGTCGTCTAGGGCCTTGTCGGCCAGAACCGCATTGAAGCAGGTGGTCAGGGTGTGCAGGCGGCTTTCCAGCCCCGTGCTCAGGGACTCCGCCGCGTCATGACGCAAGGACCGATCAGGATTGGAAAGCAAGGTCAGGACTTCCTGCTCGGTCATGGCCTTGCCACGCAACTGGAAGCGCATTTCCGTCAGGGTTTCGTCGAAGAGGCGTTCCCAGAGCGCTCGGCCGGTAACCCGTTTTTCCGAGAGAATCTGCTCTTCACTTTCACTGCGCAGATGATTCCGGTATTTCCGCCAGTTGCGCAGCAGATGCGCCCAGTGCGCCAAAGCCGGGTCCTGCAACCATGCTTCCACTCGGGTATCTTCCATCGCATTCCAGGCAATATCAAAGAATATCAATTGGTTGCTGATGTTCGTGGCGGCTTCTTCATAGGCCTGCAAGGCAGCGCCATAGCGGGGCTGATCGGCATGGGTCACATAGCTCAAATAGCGAAAAGCCCCTACCCGGCCTATCCGCTGGCGAATGGCCTCCAGTTTCTGCAGGGCGACGGCCAATGCGCCGGCATCCAGATCGGCCAGGCCCGGTCGATACTGGCGGGCAAAGTTTTCTGCGGCGCTGTTGGCCCAAGCCATATCCGCTTCCAGCCGGGGATCCTCTACACCCGCATACAGGTCCTGTAGCTGCCAATGGATCTGTTCCGCGCCTGTTGTCGATTGCCCTGTTTTTACCATGAAACTTTCTCCTTCATCCCTGTACCTCCGGCAAACCTAACCCGCGCCGCACACAGGCGAGCATCGCACCCATATCCGGTGCGCTCCCCACCCGCTGGGCCTGCCACATCATTTCACCCAGACAATCGACAAAAAGATGTTCTGCATCGACTTTGCCGCGTTTTTCACAGGCCAGGGCGTAAAGTGGCACGATACCCTGTGGTTGCTGCATTGCCAACATTTCCGCCAAACCCAGATGCAGGGACATGTGCAGAAAGGGATTACTCTGCCCTTGCTCCGGAAAAAAATCCCGCGTCATCCCCCCCTCGGCATCTTCCAGCAAGGCCTGATATTCCGGGTGCTCCAGGATGATCTCCACAATGCGGGTCTGCACACCCTCCAGCGGCCGCCCTGCGCGAAAAGCCCGCCAACTGTCCAGAAAGACTTTCCGATATATTTCTCGTTTAGTGCCATAAAGCATAATAATTAGCCTGCAAATATCTCGTTGATGATCATAGGATCCATTGACATGGGTAGGAAAGAAACGTTTTTTGTGGTAAATAAGGCAAGTCTTAAACAAAGCTTGCTTTGTTTACATTAAAAGCACTTATCGCAGCATTATTTCAGCGGGAGATCAGCGCATCATGGCCAACGCGAATACAGTACCAGCAGCAGTAGTAAGTCTCAATGAACGCCAGTGGGAAGGGCTCGGAAAAGTCGGCGATGCAGCCCTGCAGGTCCAGAATATGCTGCAGATGCTCCGCGATGTCCTCAACGAACTCCCCCAGGCTATCGACACCGACAAACTGATGGAAACCCTGCAGCCCTACCTGGAAAAACTCCAGGGCATTTCCGAATCCCTGCAGGCTTTTGTCAAGGGCAACTCCGAAGAAGAACCGCTGGACCGCCTCCGCGCCCTCATCAACGATGCCCAGCAAGCCGAACTGGACAAAACCCTCAAGGAAGTACTGCAGATTCTCGGCAATCTGCAGCGCTCCGGATTTTTTGCCTCTGTGGCAGCCCTCAGTGCGGAACTGAAATGCCCGATCATCGGGGAAAACCCCGAAGAAATGGTGCAGAAAATTCACAGCAGCACGGCTACCATTCAGTACTGGGTGGAAAATGCCAAGCAAGGCGTTGGCGTAGTGGGCGACATGGTGGGGCAAATGGACTTGCCTGACCGTCTGGACGAAATCCAGGAAATGGCCGATCAGTGGATCCAGATGGCCAAGCGCGCCCAACGCCTCATGCAGGGCAACGCCCCCGACCTGCGAACCCGCCTGAGCGGCATGCTCGACATGGCCGAAATATTGGGTGGCCAGATGAATATCGCCATCGGCACCCTGCGCGACACCATGCCGGATGTGCTGGAAAGTGCCAACATGGGCAACGCCCTGGCCAGCATAGGTTCGGGCAGTAATCGCTGGATGCAGGTCGCCATACGCGTCAAGAAACTCACCCAGGGTGATGGCTCCGTAGACATGGTCACCCGCGTGGAGGGCTTGCTGGATCAGATAGAACACCTGGCCGGTTACGCCGCCAATGCCGGTTTTTTTGTCCAGGCGGGCAAGGATGGCTTTGCCACGGTAAAAGACATCATCAGCGATATGGACCTCCCCGACAAACTGGATGACCTGGCCGAAGAAGCCGAAAAATGGCTGAAAATCGCCATACGCGCGAAAAATCTGGCCCAGGGAAACGCGGATAGCCTGGCCGATCGCGTGGGCGGCCTCCTCAAAATGGCAGAAACCGTCGGAAGCTCCCTGCAGTCCGCCGCCAGGGCCCTGGAAGCCAGGGGGATTCACCTGGAAGATATCCTCACCCCCCGCGGCGATCTCGATGTTGCCTTTGGCACCGGCGCGGATTTGCTGGCCGAAATGTGGCACGACGGGACCATTCAGCACATTGGTAGCACCATCAGCCAAGGGGCCATGGTCTGGATGGAAATCGCCCAGATTGGTACCAAGGCTCTCAAGGGTGATGCGGAAAGCATCAACCAGCGCATCAAGGACATTGTTCAAGGCCTCCATGATTCTCATCTGATCGACATGCTGCCGGAAGTTTTTGCGCTGGTAGGCAATCTGCAGAAGGCCGGCTTGGTTGGCAAGATCAACATGGTCATGAGCAAAGTGGTGCCCATGATCCCTTCAGACGCCGTATTCGCCAGCGGCGTGGACAAGGCCGTCAAGGCGCTGGATCTGACCAAAACCGAAATGCAGAATGAAGCCAACAAGGGTGGCGGCATCTTTGGTCTGATGAAAATCGTCTTCGCCAAGGACACCCAGTATCTGCTCAAGTTCTTCATCCGTTTTGCGACGATTTTCATGAAGTCCCTGAAAGCCAGCTAAGGCTGCTGCCAAGAGGACGCCCTGCCGGGCGCACCCCAAAAGCCCCGGCCCTCCAGAGGGCCGGGGCTTTTTACAGGCGAGGCTCAACGCTGCTTCGGTACAAAATCAGCTTCCATGCTGCGCCCACCACTTCCGGGCTTTTTCCGCGGCGCCTTTGGCGGCCGCAGGATCGGCCAGCCAGGCCTTGGCAAGTTCAATGAGCTGATTATTGTCCTGTGCCCAGACGGCCGCCCCCGCAGCGAGCAGTCCCTGGCGCAAGGCATTATCGGGCATTTTCGGGCCGAGAATCAGCGGACAGCCGTCGGCGATGGGCCGGGCCAGATCTACCGGGCCAGCGACCAGGGTTCCGCCGGGCACGCAAAAATCCGCACAAGGATAGAAGGCATCCCGTACTTCAGCCGTTTCCACAAAATACACCCGCGTCTTCAGGGGGACGTAACTGGTAAACAGGCGGCTGTGACGAATGGTCTGGAGATGATATTTGAGCGCATCCCGATAAACCGGCTCGTAACGTTCTTGCCGATCGGGGGCGAGAATCATGATCCCCATTTTTACCCGCATCAGATTCAGAAAAATACCATAGGCTTCTGCGTCTTCCCCCTCATGCAAATTGGGGAAATACACCACACAGCGTCCCCGATCCCGATATTCCTTAAAGCGTTCGCACCATTCCATACCACCCACTCCTCAGCTGCGGATTTAAGCCTCGCCCGATCATAGGCGACCAGAGACCATCATTCAAAAAGTGTTTTGTGATATGTTAGCAACAAGTCACTCGCTGAAGAACCCAAAATGTTACAAGTTCTCTTCGTGCTCTCGGAAATGGCACCCTACTCCAAAACTGGCGGTCTGGGAGATGTGGGGGGGGCTTTACCCCTGGCCTTGCAGCAACTGGGCGACGATATCCGGGTGCTGGTGCCTTGGTACGGCCGCCCGGACCTCGATGAAATGCACTGGATCTGCTCGGTGAACGTACCCTACACCCAGGAGTCGGCCGAAATCTGGATAGCGACGAATCGACCCGATGTGTATTTCCTGCGCTATTCCGCCTACTACGAGCGGGAGGGTAGCCCCTACCAAAACGCCCAGGGGCAGGACTGGCCCGACAATCCCCGGCGCTTCGCCCTGCTCAACCGGGTAGCGGTGGAACTGGCCCAGGGACGGGTATCCAGCCTGAACTGGCGTCCTGATCTGGTGCATGTGCATGACTGGCAAACCGGTCTGATCCCCTATCTCCTGGACCTGGAAACCCGGGTAGGCAGCCCCCGGCCCGCGACCCTGTTCACCATTCACAACCTCGCCTACCAAGGCCGCTTCCCCCCGACCATCATGGCCGATCTGCACCTTCCTCGCGAAGATTTTCATTGGCAGGGCACCGAATTATATGGGACATTTTCCTTCATGAAGGCCGCTTTGGTGTATAGCGATCAGCTCAGTACGGTCAGCCCTGGCTACGCCCGGGAAATCCAGACAGACGCCTTTGGCATGGGACTGCAAGGTCTTCTCCAGCAACGCGCCGGCCAACTCAGCGGGATTCTCAATGGGGTGGACACAGCGCATTGGAATCCGCGCACCGACCCTTATCTTCCGGCCCATTATCATGCCCGCAACCTGGTCGGTAAAAATCAATGCAAGATCCACCTCCAGCAGAGTCTCGGCCTTGAATCGCAAGAGGAGGTTTTTCTGCTGGGCATGATCAGCCGCCTGATAGAACAGAAAGGGATCGATATGGTTCTGGATGTACTGCCCGATCTGCTGCAGCGCGGCATGCAGGTGGCCATTCTTGGCAGTGGCGAAAAGCTTTATGAAGCGCGTTTGCAGGAACTCGCCGCAGCCCACCCCGGCCGTCTGGCAGTCCGCATCGGTTTTGACGAAGAACTGGCCCACCGCATCGAGGCGGGCGCCGATGCCTTTCTCATGCCCTCCCGCTTTGAGCCCTGTGGGCTCAACCAGATGTACAGCCTGCATTACGGAACACTGCCCATTGTCCACCATACCGGCGGTTTGGCCGATACCGTGGTGGATGCCGACGACCTTGCCCGGGATCACGAACGCAATGGCTTTGTATTCAGTGTCGCCCACAGTGATGCCCTCCTTCAGGCGGTGCTGCGTGCCGCTGCCGTCTTCCAGCAACCAGCCGCCTGGCGACAACTCCAGCAACAGGCCATGGCCGGAAATTATAGCTGGGAGCACTCGGCCCTGGCCTACCAGCAGCTCTATCATCGGATCCTGGCGCGTCCGTAAGGTCGTGGCACGGTCGTACCGTTCCGAAAATCCGCTCATTGGAGATCATTATCCCCGCAAAAAAGCTTTTACGTTGCGTCAGGGCCATAAACCGCTACAATGCGGCGATGACTTTTTTCCCACAAGCATGAGGAGTCCCCCGATGTCAGGTCATTTTCCCTTTTCCGGCAAAGCCAACCGCATATCCGTGTTTGCCTTTTTTGAAGCCCACAACTGGAGCCTCGAAGCCCAGGAAAAATACTTTGAAGAATGGTACAAATGGGCCAAGAACTACGTCATGAATGACCCTGACCTCAAGGCGGCCAAAGGCATCTTGTTCGCGGGTGAACATTTCGGCACCCACGCCGGTCATGATTTCCATCTGCACGGCTATGCGGTGGCCACCCGGATGCTGGACCTGGGCGAACTCATCAAGGGCAGCATCCTGCCCAAGCTGGATCATGACATGATGCACGCCCTGGAACACGATCATGAAGAATGGATCGCCGCCGCCAATGCGGTGGCTGCCAGCCACCCCCGTGCGGAAGTGCCGGAAATCGGTCGTTACCGTCACGTCTGATCGCCATGACCCTCAGGCGCTGAAAACCCCGTTCAGTGCCTGAGGGATCAACCAGCCCGATGGATGCCCAACACGTCAAACAGTGCTTTGCCGCGCTCCGCGCCAGCATCCCTGAACCCCGCACCGAACTCCACTATGCCAGCGCCTTTCAACTGCTGGTAGCCGTCGTTCTGTCCGCTCAGAGTACCGACAGGGTCGTCAACCTCTGCACCGCCTCCTTGTTTGCCGCGGCCCCCGATGCGCGCAGCATGGCTGCCCTTGGCGAGGAAGGCATCAAGCAGCATATTCGTCGTCTTGGCCTGTTCAACGCCAAAGCCCGTCATGTCCATGCCCTGGCAGAACAACTGCTCGCCCGGCACCATGGCGAAGTCCCCGCCGAGCGCAAGGCGCTGGAAGCCCTGCCCGGGGTCGGCCGCAAAACCGCCAATGTGGTACTCAATACCCAGTTTGGGCAACCCACCATCGCTGTCGACACCCACATTTTCCGGGTCAGCAACCGGATTGGCATTGCTCCCGGCAAAACCCCCCTGGCGGTGGAACAGGCCCTGCTCAAAAATGTCCCCGCCGAATATCTGCAGGATGCCCATCATCTACTCATCCTGCACGGACGTTACACCTGCACCGCCCGCCGACCCCACTGTGGACGCTGTGCCCTGTTCCACTGCTGTGCCTGGCCTGACAAGGTACTGTGGGCCCAGCAAGGATAGCCAGCGGCTTCGCCCGCGGCCATCGGCCTCCGGCAGACCTGCTTCAAACGGCCATTGCCGAAGCCCGGGAAAAGCTCTCCGGTCAGCGCATTACGGCGGCTTTGTTTTTGTTCAGCCCCACGCTGGTGGCCATCAGTCCAGCAACACTACACCAGCAGATGCGAGCACTCTCCTGCCTGCAAATCGCTACCGGAACCTTTCCGGGCATATTCACCGAAAAAGACCAGGCCCTCGGGGAAAACGCCTGCGCCGTCCTTCTCCTCTGCGCCCCGCTGGGATTGACAGCGCAACCTGGCAGCAGCGGCCAGCCCGCCCTGGCCTGGGGACGTCTGGAGCACCTGCAAGGAGGCTGGCTGGAGCAATCTCCCCGCTTTGGCAGCCTCAGCAGCCGCAGCGGGCGTTTCTGGTATCAGGCCAAACCCCGCGACCATCTGGAAATGGGATTTCCGGGCCTCAGCTCCCAGAGTCTCTGGTCCGCCGGACTGCGCACCCTGAGCGCGCCGCTGCCCGTGCATTGGCAGGAAGGCAGCCTGCTCCTGCAACTGGAACGCTATTTGGCCCTGCCCCTGCTCGCCCAGAATATTCCCGTCAGCATCCGCAAGGATAGCCGCTTGCCCCTGGAGCAACTGCTCATGGGCGAAATCCGTGCCGACGCCTTGCCCGATGCGCCACCCGAGTGGCTGCATATCCGCGCCACCGATCTCAATCGCAGCGGGTTATGGCTGGAAAGACCCCTGGCCGAAAACGCCCGGGCCTTTCTCAGCCTGCGTGATCCGGCCATCGCCGAGCGCGATACCCGCATGGCCCTGGATCACTTTGGGGGCAGTCATGACGCCCCTCTCTTCGCCTGGATCTCCAGCTCCATCGGTCGGGACGCCAGCTTTTTTGGTCAGGAAGACCGGGATCTTTGCATCTGGCGGGAGCAATATCCCGCATTACCCATGCTGGGTGCCTATGGCATGGGAGAGCTGTTTCCCCATCGTCAGCGCAGCCATTTTTTGCGCTACAGCAAGATTTACACCGTGTTTTTCAGCGCTAAACAGCAGGACCACAGACATGGCGGTTGAAATCCGCCTTTACTATATGCATGCAGTGTGCATAATAAGGCCATGACCATCGAGTTCGATCCTGGCAAGGCACGAGCAAACCGGAAGAAACACGGCGTGAGCTTTGCTGACGCCGAGCAGGTACTTCGAGACGAGATGGCCGTGACAATGGAAGATCCGGATTCAGAAGGTGAGCAGCGTTTTATCACTCTGGGCATGGATTCACTGGGGCGTGTCTTGGTGGTAGTCCATACCCCGCGCGGCGAGAACACCCGACTGATCTCAGCCCGCAAGGCAAGCCCAGCAGAAGCGGAGCAATACTATGCGTAAGGAATATGACTTCAGTAAGGCAAAGCGTGGTCCGGTGGTCCCGTCCAAGGGGAAAACCCGCATCACCATCATGCTCGACAACGAGATCATAGCGGCGTTTAGAGCCCGGGCCGAGGCACAGGGCACAGGCTACCAGACCGCAATCAATGCGGCGTTGAGAGCTGCCCTCGACAAAGACGATGCGCCGCTTACGGTACGCACCCTTCGACAAGTGCTACGACAAGAGCTTCATGCCGCAGACCAGACACAATGATACCTGCTGTCTTACCCGAAAAATTGGGTCGTCACTTTAAGACAGCCAGGAACAACGCTAACTCACCAAGGAGAAAACCGGGCCGCGCCTTTCTCTTAGAGAAACATTAAAGAATGTTCATGCGCCGCCTGAAAAACGCCTTTGCAATCGTCTTCTTCCTGCTGATGGGGGTCAGTTTCCCCCTGGCCCAAGCGAGTACCTACCTGCTTCCTCCACCCGGTGACAACCTGGTAGGCGCCATTCAAAGCGTCACGGCCCGCCATGAAGACACCCTCTCGGATATCGCCCGGCAATATGATCTCGGCTATGACCAGATCACCGCTGCCAACCCCGAGGTTGATCCCTGGCTGCCGGGAGAAGGCACCCGCATAGTACTGCCCACGGAATATGTCCTCCCCGATGTCCCCCGTCAGGGTATGGTCATCAATCTGGCCGCCATGCGTCTGTTTTATTATCCCCCGGTCCAGGCAGGACAAGCCCCGGAAGTCATCACCTACCCCATCGGGGTCGGCCGTGAAGGCTGGGGAACCCCGCTGGGTAAAACCCGCATCACCGCCAAGCTGGTGGACCCCAGTTGGACGCCCCCGGAAAGTATCCGCAAGGAACATGCGGAAAACGGGGATCCATTGCCGGCCGTTGTTCCCGCTGGCCCCGACAACCCGCTTGGCCAGTTCGCCCTGCGCCTGGCCCTTCCCGGCTACCTGATCCACGGCACCAACAAGCCCTGGGGCGTCGGCATGCACGTCAGTCATGGCTGCATCCGGCTCTATCCCGAAGATATTGCGGCGCTCTTTGCCCAGGTTCCGGTCGGCACCCCGGTCCTGATCGTCAACCAACCCTGGCTGCTGGGACTCGACAACGGCCATGATTATCTGCAGATTTTCTCCCAGACGAGTGAACCACCCGAACCACAGATCCAAAAGGCTTTCTCTGCCTGGCTGGCCCGGCATCTGCCTCCCGGCAAGGCCATTGACTCCAGCATTGCGCAACGCTGGCTCAAGGCCGCCAATGGTATTCCCGAGCCCCTTTGAAGGTAAGCCCTGCTATACTATTCATCCTGAGTCCATCGGATCGACCGAAAGGGGGTGCCTCCAGAAATGACCGAAGCCAGAAAGCCGACATCAAGCCATCAGGACCATCCAGCGAAGGATGGAGACGCGCTCTACCTGGTGCTGATCAGCGTGCATGGATTGATTCGCGGCCAGGATCTGGAACTGGGCCGCGATGCCGATACGGGCGGACAGGTTCTCTATGTCGTCGAACTGTTACATGCCCTGGCGGCACATCCCAAAGTCGCCAGAGTGGATCTGCTCACCCGCCAGATCCATGATTCCCGAATAGCGAGTGATTACGCGCAAGCACAGGAAGATCTTTCCGGAGCCCCCAAGGCGCGCATCATTCGCCTGCCGGCAGGCCCCGACGAATATTTGCCCAAGGAGGCGCTCTGGCCCCACCTGGACAGTTTCAGTGATCATGCCATGGAATACCTGCGGCAGCAGGATCGCCTGCCCAGCGTCATTCACAGCCACTACGCCGATGCCGGCTACGTGGGGATGCGCCTGGCCCTGCAGCTCGGTGTGCCCCTGGTACACACGGGTCACTCTCTGGGCCGCAGTAAACGGCAAAGCCTGCTGGCCTCTGGCGAATCCGAACGGCGCCTGGAAGAAAAATACCATTTATCCCATCGTATCCGCGTAGAGGAAGAAATCCTTTCCGTGGCTTCCTTAGTAGTGGCCAGCACCCGGGACGAAATCGACAGTCAGTATGGCTTGTACGATTGGGCCAATCCTGAACGCATGCGCGTGATTCCGCCGGGGGTCAACCTCTCCCGATTCGATCCTGTTCCGCGTCCGGCACCCCCTATCGTCAAGGAATTGGAACGCTTTTTACAGCAGCCTGAACGCCCCCCGATTCTCGCCCTGTCCCGTCCCGACGAGAGAAAAAATATTGCCGGCTTGATTCATGCCTATGGACAGAACGCCGCCCTGCAGGCCCGAGCCAATCTGGTCATCGTCGCCGGGAATCGGGATAACATCCGGGATATGCCTAGCGGTCCCCGGCATGTACTGACCGAAATCCTGCTCTTGATTGACTGCTACGACCTTTACGGTCAGGTTGCCTATCCCCGCCATCATCATCCCGATGACGTGCCCGATTTCTATCGCTGGGCAGCGGGCTTACGGGGGGTGTTCATCAATCCCGCCCTGACGGAACCATTTGGCCTGACCCTGATCGAAGCGGCGGCTTGTGGCCTGCCGGTCCTGGCCACCGAAGATGGCGGCCCCAAAGACATCATCGCCAACGGCAACAATGGGATCCTGATCGATCCCCTGGACACCGAGGCCATGGGCAACCAGCTCCTCGGCATCCTGAACGATGCAGAAAAGTGGCAACAGTATGCAAAAAACGGCATCACCGGGGTACGCCGGCATTACACCTGGCAAGCGCATGTGGAAAAATATCTCTCGGCACTGGATGAATTGCCCCTCACCGTCCCACTCCCGCGAGACATTCCCGCCTCGGCCGAACGGTGCGTCAACGCTGATCGCCTGTTGTTTCTGGGGGCCCGGCTGCTGGACCAGCCCCCGGCTCCAGGCCAGTTGGAAGCGCTGGCGGCCACACTGCACCGGAAAAGACGGCAAGTGGCTCTGGGGTTGGTAACCACCCGCCCCCTCCATGAGCTGCTGACCCTGCTCAAACAGCGCCGTCTCGCCATTCCCGAGATCCTCATTACCCGCGCGGGAACCCAGATTCACTATGCGGCGGAACTGACCCGCGATCAGGCCTGGAGCCGCCACATTGGCGTGGATTGGCAAGGGGATCGCGTCTACGATCTGCTCGCCGAAACGCCGGGAGTCCGCTTGGCGAGCCGGAGCAGTCAAGGATTTTATGCCGTCCATGGCTTCATGGACAGGGATTTTGCCGGCGTGGTGGCGTTGGCTGATCAACTGCATCAGCAGGATATCCCTGCCCGCGTGGTCACCATCAATCCCCAGGAGTTCCTGGTCGTTCCCCAACGCGCCTCCCAGGGTTTTGCCATTCGCTATGTTGCCGATCAGCTCGACATAGCGCTCGATCATGTCCTGGTCGTGGGCAGCGCCCAGGCCGATCTCGACTTGTTGGGGGGGAACATTCTGGCTGCCCAGGTAGGCCGGGAGATTGCCCAGGACCAGTTGCAAGAGGATATCTACCCCTGTGCTGCGGACGGCCTGACGGGAGTCATGGAGGCCATCACGCACTATCATTTTTTGGAAGAATGCGCGCCGGGAGGATGAGCCGCATGCACAGGCCCCAGGAAGACACCCAGCCCCTGTTGCTCTGCTGTGATCTGGATCGCACCCTGATCCCCAATGGCAGCCAGCCGGAAAGCCCTGAGGCTCGCCCAGCCTTCCGCAAGCTCTGCACCCATCCCGCCGTGCATCTGGCCTTGGTGACCGGGCGTCACCTGGATCTGGTCCACGAAGCCATGGCACACTGGCAACTCCCCACCCCGAACTTCATCATCGGCGACGTCGGGACGAGCATTTACACCTTTGCGCAGGGGAAGTGGCGGCCATGGCCCCATTGGGCCGCCGAAATCGGTCCCGATTGGGGAGGAATGACCCACGGGGATATTGCCGAAGAACTGGCGGATATTCCCGCCATTACCCTGCAGCCGACGGCACAGCAGGGGATATTCAAAACCAGTTACCAGGTGGCGCTGGATGCGGATCGGGAGGCCCTCGAAACAGAACTACAGCGACGCCTTTGGGGCATCGGGGTGAATGCCCGGCTGATTTGGTCCATGGATGAACTGGCGGATACGCGCTTGCTGGATATCCTGCCTGTCAGTGCCAGCAAGCTCCATGCCATCGAATTTCTGGGGCAACAGTATGGCTATCCTCTGGAACGCACGGTTTTTGCCGGTGATTCGGGCAACGATCTGGAAGTTTTGGGTAGCCACATCCACGCCATTCTGGTCGCCAATGCCCACCCCGAGGTGCGGGAAGAAGCCCTCCGTCTGGCTACCGCTTCAAACCTGCCCGACGCCCTTTACATCGCCAAGGGCGGCTTCCTGGGCATGAATGGCAACTATGCCGCCGGCGTGCTGGAAGGGGTCGCTCACTATTTTCCCGAAACGGCCGAATGGATGACCCTGCCCGGCTGAATGCCGCAGCAACGCCGCGCCACCCTGCAATGGGGCACGGATGGTCACGGCATGAGCACTATGCCGTACCTGCCGATGTTTTCAGTTCAGGCGGGACAGTCTCGGCTTGCAGTCCATGTCCACTCAACCAGCCCAGGATAATCCCTGCCATCGCCATGGCCGACAAGGCCGGATAACCGATGAACTGTACCAGCGGCCCGCCCAGAAAGGTTCCCAATACGGTCGCGACCGCGCCGCTGGCATTGAATAAACCCATGGCAGCCCCTTGACTGAAGGGGGTCAGGCGGGCAGTCAGCGTGGTGCCCGAGATGCTTTGTAATGGCCATACCGCCATGATCAAAACAAAACCCAACAAAGCGACGAATGTTTTGGGAATGGGTGTAAAAAACACCACCAACAACAAGCCAAAACCGAGCAGACGTCCCAGCAGGGACCAACGATATACCCGACCAGCCCCATATTTTCCGGATAATTGCCCACCCACCGAATAGAGAATCAGGGCAAAGGCAGCCGTAATGGCATAGACACTGGACGTCAAAGCAGGAGCCACGTTGTAGGCTTTTTGCATGGCTACCGGGAAATAGGCAAAGAAGGCCGCCACACCAAAAGCCACCGCAAACCAGGAAAGCAGAAAGCGCCCGAAGCGGGTATGCAAAACCTCCATGAAATGTTTGCCGCCCTGCAAGGAGAGATGATGGGAAAAGCGCAGGAGCCCACCCCCCAGCAGTTCGGGACGGCCAAAATTGGCCAGCAGACGCCAGTCCAGATCCCGTCGCATTTGTCGACCGATTTCCGCTGTCCAGTCAACGCGTTTTGCGGCCGAAGGCAGCCCCTTGGCACCCAGCCATAGCGCCGGAATCAAAGCCAGCGCCGAGCAGAGCAGTCCCAATTTGAAATTCGCGACAAAAATTCCGGCAAGCAACAGCCCACCCACCTGTCCCGCACCATTGAAGGTCTGCAGCCATCCCAGCCGGGCCTCCCAGTGATTCTTAGGATCGAATTCCACAATAAACAAACTGGCCACGGTGGCCACCGCCGAAGTGCCTGCCCCCGCCGCCAACGATAACAGCGACCACGGCAACAGTCCGGGCAAAAACGGCATCAACCCCAGAGCCAGCATCAACACGATGAAACCGCTAAAGAAAACCGGAAGATGCCATTTCCTGTCGTCGGCCAGGAAACCCCATAGGGGCGAACTCAATAATCCCAGATTGAATCCTCCCATCACATAGGCGACCCAACTGAGATGATGGGATATCGCGACAATCATCAAGGGGAGAAGAATGGGGAGTATTCCCGAGGAAATCGCTCCCAGAATGGCGTAGGCCAGAAACCAGATGGATATCCAGCGTCTCGGCTCATTCAGGATGTGCCAGACCCTGGCCAGATGCGCCCGTGCCCGCTGCCTTCGGTCCATGGATGAAAGGGATTTTTCGGGTTCAGCCTGCTGAGCGATGATTTCAACCATTACAGTTCCTCCCTGGGTGGATGATGGAATGGAGCGGATTGCAGATCAGTGGCTTGATTTCTCATTTCTCACCTGGAAACCATGGGCATTGTGACCTCCGTCACACCGTTAAGTTTCCAATTTTCTTGGCCGTTCCCCCCAATAAAAAAAGCCCGGTAGGGCCGGGCTTAAGCATTTCATCCATAACAACAGTACTCATCTACAACTACAACAACAGCTACTACAACAACTGCTACAACAGGAACTCACACAACACAAAAAACCTTAGAGGCTGCCCAGCAAACCGCCCAACAGACCCGTGCTGCCGCCTACCAGACCGGTTACCGTACCCGTCACCGGGGCCAGGGCGCTCACGGTACCGGAAAGCAGTGTGGGCACATCCGTACTCACTGCTGCCAGTGCATTGCCGGTATTATCCACGACATTGTTCAGCAAGCCCTCGACGCCACTGAGGGCACCGCCAGCCACGATGGTGGTTTCACCCAATACCGTACCCACATCGTTGGTGACACCGCCCAGCAAACCTTCCACACCACCCAAAACTCCCCCAAGGGTGGTGTCTAACGAGCCCACCAAACCGGTGACTGTGCTTCCCAGGCCGGAAACCAGATCGCCTGCGCCGGAAGTAGCCGAGCTACCCCCACCCAGGAGTCCGCCCAGCAAACCGCTCAAGAGACCGCCAACATTCAATAGTGACATGATCATTTTCTCCGTGTTTTAGTAGCGCAAGAAACATTCAGGTGGCTGAAACGCACACAAAGGCGCGACTATTCAGCACGCAACCATGAAGCAAACGATGTGCCACATTTTGATTATTCCGGTAACATTTTTTAACTCAGTGTTTTCTTGGTATAATTTTAACCCAGGTTGCTGAACTGGCGCGATGCCTTCCACTTCACGTTACCCGTAATCCCCAATGATACCACCCACAATGTTACCCCATGTTACCCGTTACACAATTTGCGAACCTCAGGTCCTCTCCTTCCCCCAAAAACCCTTCAAACCCATACTGCTACCCCATGTTACACATTGCGACTCAAGCAGAATGTCGGCAGCGGGCCAGGCCACCAACAATTTCAACAGGTTCGGCACTCATTCAAGCGATCCGTTGCGCGGTACGAAATTTGCTTTAAAGTCCAAGCATGGAACTCCGCAAATCCCATGACCGCAGCAAAGAGGCACGTCCCTGATGGCTGTTCACAATGCCTGGCAACCCTTCCTACAGGGACATGGCAGCAACGCCATTCTCAACGGGGAACTCCTTTTACTGATCCTGGCAGTGCTACTGCTGCTGTATTTCTTGCCCAGCATCAAGGCATGGCGGCGTTGCCAGGGTAAGTTCCACTGGTGCCTGCATCTGTTTTTCATCAACCTGTTCCTGGGCTGGACCATTGTCGGTTGGTGGCATGTCTGGAATCGGGCCAATTGGTCGGGACCGACCATTTTCGTGCGCCGTGGCAAATATCGCCGCCAATCCTTTCAAGCACCCGCACTGCAACGCACCCATCACTTGAGGTAGCCAATGCGCGTGATGATCCTTAAAACCACTCCTCTTATTGCCCTGCTGGGCAGCATCGGGCTGCTGGGCTGCCCTGCAGCCTGGGCCATGACCAGTACCGAAGCCCATAGCCTTTGCCTTCAGGCCCAAGCCGGAGACAGCACCGCGCTGACCAACCTGACCGAAGCGGCGCAGCACGGCAACCGTTCGGCCGAAAACTGGTTGGGGGTGTATTATGGCCTCAAACGTCAGTACCAGGCGGCCGTGCCATGGACCCGCAAAGCGGCCCTGCAAGGAGACCCCCTCGCGGAATTTGTCATGGGCAACATTTACTATTATGGCAATGGCGTCCCCAAAAATGTCAGCAAGTCGGTCTATTGGTACCGGCTCGCGGTGGACCAGGGATTCCAGAAGGCCGAGCCCATGCTGCAAAAGGCGCAGGCAAAACTGCGGATGACATCCCTCACTACCCCGGCCACTCCCATCCCAGGCAAGCCCCTGACTCCGGCAGTGGCCGGACACCCCAACAGCCAACGCCCTCGGAATCCGGGCCAGAAAACGGTCACCGCGACAGCCACGCCCAAAAGCATGGCGACCCCTCGAGCGCAAGCCCTGAGTCCGGCGGCAGAAAATCATCTGGGCTACGCCTATTACAGCGGCCAAGGCAAGACCCAGAACTACCAGAAAGCTTTTTACTGGTTCCGAAAAGCGGCCCGGCAGGGCAATGCCAGCGCCGAAAACAATCTGGGAGTCGCCTATAATCACGGGCAAGGGGTTGCCCAGAATAACGCCAAGGCCCTTTACTGGTACCGGAAAGCCGCGCAACAAGGCAACCCCAGTGGCGAAACCAACCTGGGAGTGGCCTATTACGAAGGCAGCGGCGTCAAAAGCAATACCCCACAAGCCCTGCACTGGTGGAAAATGGCCGCCGCCCAAGGGGATCATCGGGCACAAAGTTATCTGGATGTCGTCCAGTCGGCTTCCCCTCCGGCTTCCTGACGGGCGCCTTGCGATTCATGACACCCCAGCCCGCCGTTGACCCGCCCCAGCTTTCATGTCACCCCTTTTTACCCATTTCCCCCCGCTCCTCCAGACAAAACGTCTTAGGAACAACCACTTGACGGCCGCAACCCACACGGCACGGCAATTGCATCTGAACCATCCAAAGCCGCACACCAGGAGGCCACAGATGAACCATAGTCGGATCAGTAGGGCACAGCGTCCAAGCGAAGTCCGTTCTTTCCCGGCAGGACGAAACACCCCCCACACGGATGGCCTTCAGCTCGATGCCCATGCCGTACTGGAGGCGCTGGATGAGATCACCGCCTGTCTGCGCCATTATCAGGCTTTTGGCGATCGGCAGGAACTGGATGAATCCATCTTTTCCCTGATGGCCCTGGAGGCCCGCCTGCAGCACAGCGTCCAGCAACAGAGGAAAGCGCTGTAGGAACACCTTTCTTACACCCCGAGCAGCATATCGGTTTATTTCGAACATCAAGGAGACAAAAATGAGTGTGATCAATTTGGGCGATATCGTGGACAGTCTTTTGGGTACCAACGGCTACGGTGCTGGCCTCTTGGGCGGTGATGCCCTCCTGGGCAACCTGCTCGGCAATGGCGGTGAATCCGGCTTGCTGGGTGGCCTGTTGGGCGGCAACAATTCCGGCTCCGGACTCCTGGGTGGCCTGCTGGGTAACAGCTCGGGTTCGGGACTCCTGGGTGGCCTGTTAGGGGATCTGGGCCTCGAATCCGTCGTCAATCCCGGCAGTGGCAACATGGCCACCAGCAGCGGCGGTTCGGTGACGACCAGCACCGGGAGCAGCACCACCACCAGCACCACCCTGAGCGGCGGCAATCTGCTGGGTTCCCAAGGCTTGCTGGGCGGGCTCCTCGGCATTCTGTAAGCCTTAGCGCCGCATCCACCCTTTCCCGTTTTGCGCCCTGCGCTTCACGGGAAATATTCGCTCACGCCAGCCGCTCCCCTGCCTGGAAAGGCTTTCCGGGCAGGGGTGTCTTGCGCCCACCCCCATGATTACCGGAAAGGTAACAACTTGTAACGCTCTGGCTTCAAAAGCTGAATCGCGGTCTGGACGTTACATAATACCAAACGGTATGCAACCCTTATGGTGACAAAAATTTTTTGTCCGCCCTCCCTTGTAATGCGCTGAATACAGACTAAATAAAAAACTGCCCCGGGATTGTCACCCACCTGCCCCGTTATTCGGAAAGCCTCCGCGAGCGCTGGCACGCAATCTGCTAATAAAGCCCCGGTGTGTGGTGACGTTCTGGGTAGTGAAGCGGTGCAAGGCTGCCGGAATAACCGGACAGTGTTCATTTGGTGTGTTGAGAGAAACAAGGAGAAGATCCATGGAAACGATCAAAAATGCGGTGGTCCGCTTTGTGCGGGATGAAGAAGGTGCGGGCGTCATCGAGTATTCGCTGATTGCCGGGATCATGGCGGCGATTATTATTGCTGCTCTATATACTGGGGTGGGCGGAGCAATTAAAACGGTATTCGCAAAAATCGAAGGTGAATTAACAAAGGTTGCAAATTATCAAGGTTAGTTTGCCACCTCACTTACAATTTGATAACCCAAGCTATAGTTCATTCGTGAAGAAACTATCCCCAAGGAGATCTATTGGAATGGCACAGCGGATTGACTGCCCTCTGGGCATTGATGCTGGCCGGCAGCGATCTGCGCTACCGGCGCCTGCCCAATGTCCTCACCTTGGGGGCGCTGGTGTTCGGCCTGCTCTGGGCAGGGTGGACCGGTCAGATCTGGCTCGGTGGAACCGGGTGGACCGGGCTGCTCGGGCTGGCCGCCGCCTTTTTCGCCTTACTCCCCTCCTACGCCTGGAAAAAACTGGCGGCGGGAGATGTCAAATTCATGATGGCCGTCGGGGTGCTGGCTGGCGCTTCTCCCCTCCTGGGGGTGTATCTGCTCGCCGCTCTGTTCACCCTGCCGGTCATCCTCATCGAATATCTGCTGCGCGGCCGGGTGCAGCGCAAAACCCCCTTCGGTTTCGGCATTGGCCTCGCCTGCGCCGTGGTGGTTCTCAGTCACTGGCCACCCCCGGTATTTCCCCTGGGCGGCTGAAACATGCCATGGCAACCCTGCAGGCTCGGTCTGACGACCCCAACGCTGCCTGCACCGGCGAGCGCGGCTCCTCCGTCATTGATTTTCCCTTTGTGCTGGTGTTCTTTTTTCTGCTGCTCTGGGGCATTTTCAATTTCGGCTTCATTTTCGTCATCCAGAGCATGATGACCACCGCCGCCGAAGATGGTGCCCGGGCGGCCCTGCACTATCAGCCTGCCGCCAGTGAAGGTCTGGCCATTGCCGCCCGCGCCAATGCGGCCCAGCAGACGGCCCAGCAGGTGGCGGGGGTGCTGAATGGTCTGGCGGGAGGCAGCATCACCACTACGGTGAACCCCACGACGTGCAGCTACAACAGCAACCTGACCTGCTTCAGCGTGCAGGTCACTTTTCCATATGGCCAACACCCCATCATTCCGGCGCTGGTGAATTTTCCCTTCATCGGGTCGGTGGGGGTGCCCCAGCAACTCACCGGCACGGCAGTCATGCAGGTGGACAATGAGAATCTACTACAAAACTGATGCATTAAAGACATAAATCACCAAGGAGACAGGGAAACATGGGAAACAAGGCGAAAATCGCCATAGCCGTTCTGGTGCTGCTGGCGGTACTGTTGGGGGTTGCGGCCTATGTCATCAGCCTGCCTTCCAGCCGCGTGCCGCCGCCCGCAAAAGCACCGAGCAGCACAACGGCTGCCCCCGCCGGAGTGGCTGTCGTCGTCGCCAGCAAGGCGCTGCCCGCCGGCCAGCCCATTCCGGCGGAGGCCCTGAAAGTGCTCCACTACCCCCAGTTTCCTAGTGGCGCCTATCATCAGGCCCGGTCGGTCATTGGTCAGGTGCCGGTCACCAGCATTGGCGCGGGGGTGCCGGTTTTGCACAGCAACATGGTCTCCGGTCTGGCCACCCAAGTGCCCGCCGGGAATCTCGCCATGGCCATCCGCGTCAACGAAGAAATTGCCGTGGGCGATCACTTGCATCCGGGGGATTTTGTGGATGTGTTCACCACCCTGCCCGGCAACGAGGGACAGATGCACGGCGGCTGGCCGACCCAGAGCCGCTTGCTGCTGGCGGGGCTGCGGGTTCTGGCGGTAGGGCCACAGACCGTGACGCACGGCCTGCAACCGGTTGCCGGTCAGCAGGGCGACATCATCAACGGCCAAACCGCCAATGGCCAGCAACAGCCTCCCAGCACGGTCGTGTTGCAGGTGCCGGTGGCCTCCGCCGCCACACTGGCCCTGGCCAGCGCCCAGGGCCATCTCTTGTTGGCCCTGCGCAACCCCAAGAGCAACGGAATGCCCGACGTGCAGGATTTCCCCCTCCCCACCCCGGCGCTGCTTCCGACCAAGATCCCCCTCGGCCAGCGGCAAGCGGCGCTGCAAAAACCCGAAAACCGGGCTTATGCGGGTTTGACGCTGCCGGGCCTGGCGGGCAAGAGCCGGGCCGAAGCCCAGGCCATGCGGCCCTTGCCGCCCCCACCACCCATGATGCAGGTCTATGACGGCGCCCAGAAAACCGCTGTTCCCTACTAATGTTCCACCGCCCTGATAAAAAGCGAGACACCAGTATGAACGCACATGAAAAATCGGGTTGCCTGCGCCAACGGCTGCGGAGCACCCTGCCATTGGCCCTGCTCGGATGGCTCTGCACGCCGCTGCTGGGCGCGGTGGCACCCGCCTCGGCCGCCAACTGGTCTGCCCACCCGGTCAAGCAAGAACACGCCCTGGATATTACGGTAGGGACCCAGCAGGTCCTGAGTCTGGATGAACCGGCCTACCGGATCGCGGTAGGCGACCCCAAGGTGGCCTCGGTGCGCCCGCTCAACCGCAGTCAGGGCAAATCCCTGCTGATTACCGGGGTGAGCGTCGGGCAAAGCAGTCTGATGGTCTGGAAACTGGGGCACAAGTCGCCCGAGGTCTGGCAACTGAGCGTGAATACCAGCGTGCCCAGGGCGCCACTGGCCGCGCCTGCGCCGGGCATGCCCAAAATCTCCGCCCAGGGGAACGTCGTGACCCTGTCGGGTTCGGTGGCCAGCCAGATGAAACAGGAGGAGGCGCTCGAAGCGGCCGCCGCCATGGCCGGAAAGGATGGCAAGGTCATCGATGAAAGTACCATTCCGGTGGATGACGAAGTGCAGGTCGGCGTCAAGGTGGTGGAGTTCAGCAAAACCGAACTGAAGAATGTCGGCATCAATATTTTTTCCATCAACAACGGGTTTACCCTGGGTACATTTGGTCCCTCCACATTGACCGGCCCCAGCACGCTGGGCAGCGCTCTCAGTACTGCTTCATCGACCTTGCCCTTTGCCCAGGCATTCAATCTGGTCGCCCAGGTCCACAATGGCAGCGGCTTGAGCAGTTACCTGAGCCTGCTGGAAGGCAACAACATCCTTCGCGTGTTGGCCGAACCGACATTGGTAGCCATGAATGGCCATAAAGCCAGCTTTCTGGCGGGCGGGGAAATTCCCATTCCGGTCCCCCAGAGCAGCGGCGTCGGAGTACCCACCATCACCATTCAATACAAGAAATATGGTGTCGCCCTGGACCTGACCCCGACCATTCTCAGCGCCCATAAAATTGCCCTGCATGTTGCTCCATCCGTCAGTTCCCTGGATTATACCAATGCCATCACGCTCAATGGGTATAGTGTGCCTGCCCTGCTGGTACGTCAGGCCAATACCACGGTAACACTGGGCAATGGCGAAAGCCTGATCATCGGCGGACTGGTGGACCGGCAGATGCAGCAGAATATCAATAAAGTGCCGATCCTGGGTGATCTACCCATTCTCGGGGCCTTTTTCCGGTCCATCGACTATTCCAAGCAGGACATGGAACTGGCCATCATCGTCACGCCGCGTCTGGTCCGCCCCATTGCGGCAGGCGTCAAACTGCCGCCCATGCCCGGTGAAAAGTATGCCCATAGTCACCTGAATCTGGGCAAGGCGGTCTTCCTGCCCGGCAGCAACTATGACGAATCCTCTTCGGGGCCCGGATACACGCAATGATGACTCGCCTCAACGAGACACTCAGTCCCGGCACTGGCAACCAGGCCATTGTCCTGGCACTTTGCCAGCGGGCCGAGTGTCTGGCGTGGATGCGTTTGGCCCTGGATGGCATGGCCATCGTCCTGCCGGTGGATTTGCGGCCGGATGAAATGGTCCAGACCGTCGGCAAAAGCGGGGCTTCCGTACTGGTTGCCGATTTTGGCGATCAGCCCCCGGGAACGGCGCTTTTCGATCATCTCCGTCTATCCTTTCCGGATCTGAAAGTCATCGGCGTGGGTTCTCTGTCCGATCAGCAGGCATTGCTGACCGCCATGCGTGCCCAGGTGGTGGATTATGTCGAGCAGGAATCCCCTGCAGGCAACCTGCGTCAGGCGGTAGAACGGGTTTTGGCGGAAATCCGACAGCGTCGCCTGCGGACGGGCCGCCTGATAACCCTGTGCGGGGGCATTGGTGCTGGCAGCACCACGATCACCTGCAATCTGGCCTCGTTGCTCAAAGCGCAGCGGCCCGACGCCGGTGTGCTGATACTCGATTTCGCCACCCCCGTAGGGGATGCCGCCCTACAACTGGGGATCGCCCCGCACATCAGCTTTGCCGAAGCCGTCCGCAACCTGGATCGCTGTGACCGCACCTATCTGAATACGGCCATTGCCCGCAGTTCCGGCGGTATCGGTGTACTCCCGCTGTTCCACGAAGAGAGGGACTTGCGGGGACTGAAAATTTCCGAGGCCTACCAGCTTCTGGTGTTGATTTTGTCCACCTATGATCTGGTCATCGCGGACCTGGGCGGAGCCGCCTTTTCCGATCTGGGACAATATTTGCAGCAGACTGCGGATGAAATTCTGCTGGTGGTCGATCAATCGGTGGGACACATTCTGGAAGGCAAGAAGATCGTGGCCCAGCTCCGCGAGAGACTGGGCAATCGCCTGCATGCCCACCTGATCGTCAACCATTACGAACCCGTCCTGGGTGTGGAGCCCACGAACATTGCCGATGAATTGGATCTGCCGCTTCTCGAAAGCGGGATTTTACCCGAGCGGCGCACTCCCCTGATACAGTCCATGAATCTCGGTAAGGCCCTGATGGAAACCCTGCCCAAGGATACGCTGGTCAACCTGTTCAGCGCGATGAGCCTGCAGTTGCAGGCAAAACTCTGGCCGGAGCAGGTGAAGGATGCTTCCCGACAGCCCCGCGGTCGTATCAGTCAATGGTGGCATGACTGGAGAAAAACCCGATGAACGGCGATAACAGTCAGGCATTCGGTGCATATCCCTTTTCCGGCGAAGAAAAGACACAGCTCCATCATCAGGAGGAGTATCTGCAATTCAAGGGGTATCTCCATCAACGCTTGATCGATCGGGTGGAGGAGATTGGTGCGGATTTTGCGTCTCTCCGCAAGGAAGCGGTGATGCGTTTCGTCACCCTGGAAATGGATCGCCTCCACAATGAGCGCCCCTTTCCCCTGAGCGAAAAGGAAATCGAAACCCTCATAGAGGAACTGACCAACGAACTCACCGGGTTTGGACCTCTGGAAGCCGCGATGCAGGACAGTACCGTGGAAGATATCCTCGTCAATGGTCCCCGGGAAATCTACCTGGGCCGTGCGGGGACCCTGCAGATCAGCAAGCTGGCGTTTCAGGATGATGCCCACCTGATGCGCATCATTCACCGCCTGCTGGCCTTGACGGGGCGGCGTATTGACGAATCCTCCCCGACGGTGGATGCTCGCCTGACCAACATCGGGCGCCTGAATGTGGTGATTCCCCCATTGGCGCTCAATGGGCCGGTCCTGTCCATCCGGCGTTTTCCGGCCCATCCCCTGGCTGCCCACGATCTGGTGGAAAAGGGCAGCCTGACCCAGCCCATGCTGGATTTCTTGCAGCTTGCCGTGGCAAACCGGTGTAATATTCTGGTATCCGGCGGTACCAGCAGTGGTAAAACCACTTTTCTGAATGTGATTGCCAGCTTCATACCTGACGGTGAACGCGTCATTACCATTGAAGACACTGCGGAATTGCAGTTGCAGAGCAAACATGTGGTGCGCCTCGAAAGCCGCCCCGGCGGTCATGACGGGGCCGGTGCGGTCGATGTGCGGGATCTCTTGCGCAATACGCTGCGCATGCGTCCCGATCGCATCGTCATTGGTGAGGTACGGGGTGGTGAGGCTCTGGAAATGATGCAGGCGATGACTACCGGGCATGACGGCTCTTTGGGCACCATCCATGCCAATTCGGCACGGGAAGCCTTGCAACGTCTCGAAATCCTGCTCAGTTTCGGCGGTTTTCCGGGGAATGATCTGTCCATGCGCCGGCAAATCGCCTCGGCCATCGACATCATCGTCCAGATTGCGCGCCTGCCCGATGGCCGCAGAAGAGTCATGGCCATCAGCGAGGTCACGGGCATAGGCGACAACATTATCTCCATGCAGGAACATTTTCGTTACGAAGCCCAGGAAAATCGTGAGGGGCATCTGGAAGACCACTGGGTGGCGACCGGCATCACCCCGCGTACCCCCAAACTCGCCAAATATCAGCCCATCGCCTCCGACGATGATTTCGGGTGGCGATGATGCTGGTACAGATACTCATCGTTCTGGCTGTCATCCTGATCGGCACCGCTGCGGGCATAGCCCTGATCCAGCAGAAACCCTCGGAATTGCCCGCTGCGCTGCGCGAAAGGCTGCGGGCTTTCGACCAGAAAGAAGCCCGCACAGAAGACAGCCCTGAAGAAAAACATCTTCTCGAAAAATCCGCCTCCGGGAAAAAGGATGGCTGGCTTTTGCAATGGCAGGAAAAACTGCGCCAGGCCGGCATGGTGCCCCGGACCTGGATGATCAAATCCCTGGTCATCGGTCTGTTTCTCAGCCTGCTGATCGGCCTCTTTTTGCGTCCCTGGATGGCCCCCATTTTCTTGTTCGTGATCTATCCACCGGCGCTTTTGGCCTACGTGCAAAGCCGCATTCGCAAGCGGGCCGCATTGGCACTGATGGATCTGCCCAACTTTCTGGATGCCGTCGTGCGCACCTCCCGGGTGGGTGCCAGCTTGCCCGCAGCCATGCTGGCGGCCACCAAGGATGCCCAAGGCCCGATTCGTGAAGTGTTCAATCAGATCATGCGTCGCCAGCAGTCCGGCATGCCCCTGGATCGCGCCCTGCTGGTCGTGGCCAAGCGTTATCAGATGCAGGAACTGGCCATTGTGGCCACGGTCCTGCGCCTGAACACCCGCTACGGTGGGCGGGTGGACATCGTCCTCGAACGGATCGCCGACTGGTTGCGTGGCCGGGTCAGCGCCCAGGCCGAGCTGAGCGCGCTTTCCGCTGAAACCCGCTTCGGCGCACTGATCATGAGCCTGCTGATTCCCGGCCTGGCCGTTTATATCATGATCATGAACGGCCAATATCTGCTGGGCATGTGGGACGATGCCACGGGCCGCCTCGTCCTCATTTTTGGAGCCATTCTGCTGTTGACCGGGGTGGTCTTGGTCAATCGCATGGCGAAGCTGAGGTGATGTGCTGATGTTCAGCCTTTCTGCCCTACTCATTGCCCTTGCGGTCGCCGCCCTCAGTCTGGCCGTGGGGTTGCTGATCTTCTTTCGCCTCCACCGTTTCTGGATGCTGTCCCAGACCCAGGCATCCCTGCAGCGGGTGGAACCCCGCCTTCAGGGCGACGCTTCCGGTGACAACACAGCAACTATCCGTAATGAGGTTCCGCTAGCCCGGCGCCGGGGCATGGTGCCTGAGCGCCTCGCCCGTTGGGGGACGGCGGAAGATCGGCGTCAGCTCCTGCAGGCGGGGTATCGCAGTCGGCGTGCGCCCGCCCTGTTCATCGCCCTGCGCATCGGTCTGGGACTGCTGCTCGCGCTGGCGGCCCTCGTGATCATTCCCCTGGCGCAGATCAAGGTTTCCGGTCCGATGCTGCCTATCGTGGCATTCATTGCTCTGGCCATCGGCTACCTGATCCCCAAATTCGTTCTGGAGGCCCAGGCCCACGGCCGACGCGATCGGATCAATGGCGAACTGCCCTTTTTCGTGGACATGCTGGCGCTGCTCCAGGGGGTAGGACTCAGTCTGGAGCAAAGCCTGATGTCAGTGGCGGGTGCCGGAGAGGCGGGCATCCCGCTCCTGGCTTCGGAAATGCAGGAACTCAACAAACAGATTGCCATCGGCCGCCCCCGCATAGAAGCCATGCAGAAACTTGCAGAAATGTTGCAGGACCCGGATTTTCAGGAACTGGTCAACATGCTACGGCAAATCGACCGTTTCGGCGGCGAAGTGACACAACCCCTGCGTGAATTTGCCGAACGCCTGCAGGAAAAGCGCCACATGGCGCTGCGCGAGCGGGCGGGGCGCATGAATGTCAAAATGACCCTGGTGCTGGTGCTGACCATGCTGCCGGGTCTGGTGATCATCACCGTAGGGCCTGCCATGCTGCTGCTGGTCAAATTCATGGGGCGCTTCTGATGTCCCGCCATCCGCTGTTCCAACGCGCCTCCTGCCGTCTGGGCTGGGTAGTGTTGCTTGGCCTTGCGGCAGGTTGCGCATCCACGCCACAACGTCCGGTGGTGGTCGAGGCCCCGGCGCCCAAAATCTCTTCGGAACACCTCGCGGATTTGAGCCTGCAGCTCATTGCCCGCATGGAATCCGAAAAAAAATGGTATGCCGCCCTGTCCTGGCTGGATCGTTACCGCCAGCAGTATCCCGCTTCGGCCACCAGCAATCTGTTGCGGGCGCGGGCTCTGGCCGCCACCGGCGCGACGGTGGATGCCGAAAATCATTTCAAGCGGCTGCTTTCTGGCCCCCTGGCCGCCGAGGGGTATCAGGGACTCGGTCTGCTGGCCGCCAAGCAAGACCAGCGGGATCGTGCCATTGGCTATTTCATCCAGGCCTCCCGGCAGGACCCGACTAACGCCGACATCCTGAATGATCTGGGTTACGCCTATCTCCAGAACCACCAACTCGAATCCGCGCGGCCAGCCCTGTTCCGTGCGGGCGAACTGGCTCCGGCCAACTCCCGAATCTGGAGCAACATTGCCCTGTACTACCTGCTGCGCAACGAGACCTTTCAGGCCCAGGAAGTCATCGGGAGCCATCAACTGGACTGGCACACCCAGCAGATGATCCATGACGAAGCGTCACGCCTGATGGGCCAACGTCCGGCGCGGGCTGGCGTAGCGGCCCCTGCCCCGACGGAAAACAACGCCGCTCCCTTTCCCAATCAGCCGCTGACGCAGATGTTTTCTGCGGACCCGGCGCAATCAACGAATCCATCGAGGACTGCACCATGAGCAAAACATGGCATCATGCAATGTTGTGTCTGATCACGCTTTCCGGAGTCACCTTGCTGAGCGGCACCGCTACCGCAGGGGATGCGGACAATTATCTGCAGCCCCCCATTCTGGGCTGGAAAACACCTCCCCACGCTGCGCCGCTACCCATGGCAGCCCCGCCAGCCCCTCAGACCCCTTCCACCGTGGCGGCTCCTGCAGCCCAGCCCGCCGTCACGCCAATTCCGCACCCGGCACCCGTCGAGGCCCAGCACGGCATCCCCCTGGCTCCGGCCAAACCGGCTGTGTCCGTGGTTATTCACCACCCGGTGGCACAGCCCCCGGCGCGGCCTGCCTACCCCAACGCCGTGCGCAAGCTCTTTGTCTTCCAGGCCGATGGTCAGCATGCCGGCCATTTCCAACCCATCACGGGGGCAGAAGCCGCCAAAAGTTACAAGGCTTACCTGAAGTCCTTTGGCCAGGCGCAGAGCAGCGCCTCCGCACCTGCTGATACAAACCCCATGGCTGCTTCCAGCAGTATTTCCGGTTCCCAGTATCCGGGCATGCAACCATGAAACCCCGGCATCAGGGACAAGGCCTGGATCGGCGTCACGGCGAAAGGGGCAGTCTGGTCATCATGACGGCCCTGGTTCTGCCCATCGTCATGCTCATTGTTTTTGGTGCCATCGATATTGCCCATGCGGTATATGTACAAAGGCATTTGCAGAAAATTGCCGATATGGCCGCCATTGCCGGAGCCGAAAATATAACGGACGCCAGCGGTACGGCAAACAGCAATGCCCAGGCCAATGGTTTCAGCACCACCGCTCCGGGGCGGTCGATAACGGTCAGTACCGGAAACTGGAATCCCAAAAATCAACCAGCACCGACCTATTTTTCCACGAACGTCCCCACAGGCAGTGAAACCAATGCGGTGCAAGTACAGGTCAGTCAGCAGGTACCCTATTTTCTGTTTCTGGGGCCACCATTGACCCTGCATGCCCAGGCCATTGCCTGGGCACCCAGCATGGCGGGCTTTACGGTGAGCAGCCAGTTGTTAAGTCTCAACACGCAACAATCAGCGGTTCTGAATGCGCTGCTGGGAGGGTTGCTGGGCACACACTTAAACCTGGGGGTTGCGGGTTATAATGGACTGTTGAGCACCAACATCACTTTGGGTCAATTGGCCCAAGCCCTTCATGTGGGTACGGTCAACGGATTGCTGCAGGCCAATCTGAATTTGCCGATACTCTACCAAGGCATGTTGACGGCCTTGAGCAACCAGGCCCATGGCGGCGTCATTTCATCAGATGCCCAAGGCGCCTTGCAACAATTGGTCAATCTCGATGTTCCGGGTTCCTATCAGGTTCCGGTGGCCAAGCTCCTCAACATCACCCTGGCAGCCCCCGATGCGGCGGCCGATGCCCAGGTCAACCTGCTGAATCTGATCACGACCTCCGCCATGGTCGCCAATCAGCATCATTTTATCAGCATTCCTGACCTGGGAGTGCATCTGGGTGGCCTGGTCAATCTTGGCCTGGGCCTGCAGATCATTTCCCCTCCTTCCATTGCCTTTGGCGAGGCCGGACAAAACCCTGATGGCACCTGGAAAACCCAGGCGCATAGCGCTCAAGTGGCCTTGGCACTCCACCTGCAGGTGCTCGGTGCACTGGATGGTGGGGTACTGAATGTTCCCATTTATCTGGAGGTGGATCCGGCCCAGGCCCATTTGACCAAATTGACTTGTTCGGTGCCCCAAAACAACACTCGCGTCCATATTGGTGTCAACACCGGGGTGTTGACGGCAGTCATCGGTGATGTCCCCAAAGACGCCCTCGACAATACGACCCAGCCCCTCTCTGCGGTGGCAAAATCCTTCAATCTGGTCAATGTATTGAACCTGATAAAGGTGACCATGAACCCGCTGACCGTCCCCCTGAGCGGGCAAGTTGGTTACAATAACAACACTTATGGATACACGCCCCTGCGGCCCTTTATCGGAGTACCGAGTCAAAATCAGACCCTGGATACCAATGGTCTGGGGAATGCGTTGGGGAATACCTTGCAGGCCCTACAGACCCAAATGCAGAAACCCGGTGCAGTGGATGTCCAATTGCTCGGCATATTGAATCTTCCGCTTGGTAATGTTGTCGGCACATTACTTGCGGTGCTCAATCCGTTATTGATTCCCCTGACCCATCTTTTGAATGACATATTGGCCCCAGTATTGCAGTTACTGGGAATTCAGTTGGGCATCGCCACCGTCAATTATAATGCCCTCAGTTGCGGCAATGCCGTATTGGTTTATTGAATGCAGCAAAGAAAACCGTTCGTATGACACTTACCCAAATACTGGTCTGGGAAGGCCAACATGACTTCGCCAAGCGCCTGGAGCGCTGCCTGAATCGGGAGGATGGTTCCGAGATCTTGCGTTATGACGAAGAAGCGGAGCATCCCTCCAGCGATGCGCCCATGGAAGCGGATATCGCCTTCATCAGCACCAGTGCCTTGCGGCGCTATGATCGGAATCACCTGGCCTGGGAACGCATCAAGGGTATTCCGGTGATCTGGGTCGGCAGCGGCGACCAAAGTGTCTATACCACGACCTCCCTCAGTGAAAGGGTCGTGCTCCCCGCCTACTTCAACTGTGCCAGTCTTGAAACCGTGATGCGCCACACCTTGCGCAGCACGAACCATTTCGGGGAAGAGGCGCAGCCCGGAGGAGGCGGGACAGCATTCGATAAGGCCCATGTTGATCTCGCCTTGCGCAAGGAGGGCTCCTTTCTCTATCAGGCGGCCTGCATGCAGCAACTGGTGGATAATGCCCGGCTTTATGGCGCGCTCTCGGTGAGCGTACTCATTCGCGGGGGAAGTGGAACGGGCAAGGAGCACATTGCCCGGATGGTCGCGGATGCCCATCCCGATTATCGCAATGGTCCATTTGTGGCCGTAAACTGTGCGGCCATCCCGGAAGCCTTGTTTGAATCCCTGTTTTTTGGACACGTCAAGGGCTCTTTCACGGGTGCGGTAAGGGACCACGCGGGCTACTTTCGGGATGCCCATAATGGCACCCTTTATCTGGATGAAATCGGCGATTTGCCCTTTTATCAACAGGTCAAATTGTTGCGGGCCCTGGATGATGGCGTGATTCATCCCGTCGGTTCCAGCGAAACCATCAAAACCAATTTCCGCCTGGTAGCCGCCACGAACCGCCCCCTCAACCGCATGATTCAGGAGGGGACCTTTCGCCTCGACTTCTATCATCGTATTGCCGTCGTTGAGCTCTATGTACCCACTCTGCAGGAACGTGGCCCGGACGAAAAGATTTTGTTATTCAACGCTGCCCTGCGTCAGTCATTGAACCTTTACGCCCAGGAAGCCTGTGAGCCGCCGGAGTTGCCCTACTGGCTGAAAGATTGGGTATCCAGCTACCCCTTTACGGGGAATGTGCGTGAACTGTTCAACAAGGCCGCGCGCATGGCCGCTTACTATCTGGGACATCATCGTTTTGAGCAGGCGGAATGCATGCACCTGCTTTGTGCCGAGGCTCTGGAACGCGAAACACCGGAAACCGATGAACTCCCCGATTTCACCTCCAAGACGGAAGAACGCAATCAGGTATTGCAGGCCCTGGAAAAAAATCAGTGGCGCAGGTCGGAAACGGCCGATGCCCTGGGTTGGAGCCGCAAGACCCTGTGGCTGAAGATGAAAAAATATGGATTATCCGACTGATATGGAAATGGAAGCAGTGCAGTAAAATCGGCTCTCCGTCATGCCTGAATCATTTTGAACTACCGATAAGGAGATACAACATGCGTATGAGAACAACCAAACAGCCCGTCATTCGTATTCTGTCCATGAGCATGGTAATGCTGGCAGCCGTGGGATTAAACACGGGGGCTTATGCAGACACCGCTTCCAGCGGCGCGAAGTCTGTTCCATCTACCGCATTGCCCAGCAGCGCCCCAGCCCAGGCACCCGCTTTGACCGAGCATGTCCTGCACCTGATCAAGACCCACCAACTGGTGGAACTGCGCACCATTTATAATGGGCCTTTTGCGGCCGCCATGTTCTTCAATCCACAAACCCTCAATTACTCGGTCATTTTGCTCAAACACCATGATTTCTGGTGGGTGGGAGAAACCGCAGATGGACACAAGGCCGAGGAGCTTTACACCAAACTGGCCACCCAGACCATCCGTCTGGCAGCGCCCGATCTGGCCAAAATCCAGTTGGATGCCCGCATTGCCGTAGCCAAACGCAGTCTTGAAGCCCAGCAGAAGCGAGAGAAAGAACTGGCCCAGCAGATTTCCGCCCAGCAGAAAATCGTTCAGGCCGGAACCGCGGCCCAGAGTCAATTACTGCAGGAAGCCGAAGCGCTTGATGCCCAGCGCAAGTCCCTGGAAGAACAACTTGCCGCCACCAACAAGGCCGTTGCCGATCTGCAAAGCAAGGCCCAGGCAGGCCCTTCCATGGAAACCTTTAACAACCGGATAGCTCCGCAACAACCCACCTCCGAGTCCAAGCCCCACCTGAAGAGCCGAATCCAGATTCGCGCCACCGCCCACCCATGACCGGGCAGGAAACCGACCAGAGCCCGGGGACACCCAGTTCCGCAGGGATATCTCCCCAATCTGCCCAGCCGGTCTCCAGTGGTTTGCAATGTCTGGCCATGATCGCCGGCTACTACCAGCGGCCCTGCAATGCGGAGCAGCTGGCCAGGGCGCTGGGCATGACGGCGCCCATACTGCCTCCCGGGAAAATCATCCTCGCGGCGCGAGAAGTCAAGCTGGTAGCCAAGGTGGTTCAACTACAGTGGTCTGATCTTGCCCGCCAGCATTATCCGGTCATGGCCGAACTGAAGGATGGCAACTATATCGTGCTCGGGCGTTTCGAAAACCAGCGCATGGTCGCCGTCGATCCCACCCGTGGTCAACTCATTCTCGATCAGGCGACCCTGGAGAGAGTCTGGACCGGGCGGGTCATTTTTCTGAAGCCACGCTTCTCCTGGAGTGGAGAAAACCAACGCTTTGGCCTCCGCTGGTTCATCCCCATCATTTTGAAATACCGTCAGCCGGTGTTGGAAGTGCTGATGGCCGCGTTCGTGGTCCAGATGTTCGGGCTGGCCATGCCCTTGTTCGTACAGCTGGTCATCGACCGGGTACTGGTCTATCACAGCCTGCCGACCCTGAACATCCTGGTCATCGGCATGTTGCTGGTCATTGCCTTTGAAACCACCCTCAACGTGCTCAAGACGCTGATGATGACCCATACCACCAACCGCATCGATGTGACCTTGGGTGCTCGCCTCTTTGCCCATGTATTGCGCATTCCCATGCGCTACTTCGAAACCCGCACCGTGGGTTCCACCGTGGCGCGGGTCAGGGAACTCGAAGTCGTGCGGCAGTTTCTCACCGGTCCAACCCTCATGTCCTTCATTGACGTGTGGTTCGTCGGCATTTTCATCATCGTGCTGCTCTTTTATAGTGGCTTGCTCACCTTGGTCGTGCTCGCCACCATCCCTTTCATGGTCGGTTTATCCCTCGCCATATTCCCCATCCTGCGTCGCCTGCTTCAGGAAAAATTTGATCGTAGCGCCGAAAACCAGTCCTTCCTGGTGGAAACCATTACCGGCATCCAGACCGTCAAGGCCCTGGCGGTGGAGTCCAAAATCTACCAGCGCTGGGAAGAAAGTCTCTCGCGCTATGTCATGGCTTCTTACCGGGTAGATCGTCTGGCTGGGGTAACCAGTTCATTTACCCAGATGATTCAGCGGCTGGGAACCTTGGCCATCATGTGGGTCGGGGTCAAACTGGTTCTGGATGGTGAACTGAGCGTGGGTGAACTGATTGCCTTTCAGATGATCTCCGGTCAGGTTACCGGGCCGATTTTGCGTCTTGCCCAACTTTGGCAGCATTTTCAGCAAGTCGGGGTGTCGGTGAATCGCATGGGTGATCTCATGAACACCCCGGCGGAACCCGTGGTGGATATTGGCAAGGCTTCTCCTCCTGCCCTGCATGGGCGGGTGACCCTCGACAAGGTGCGTTTTCGCTATACCGCCGATTCGGATGAAGTGCTGAAAGGCATCAGTTTTGACATTCCTGCCGGATCTTTCGTCGGCATCGTCGGACGTAGCGGTTCGGGCAAGAGTACCCTGGCAAAAATGCTGCAACGCCTGTATCTGCCGGATTCAGGCGCTGTACTCATCGATGGAATCGACCTCCGTCATGTTGAACCCAACTGGTTACGTCGGCAGATCGGTGTCGTCCTTCAGGAAAATTTCCTGTTTTCGGGAACCATTCGCGAAAACATTGCCATGGTCTATCCCGAGGCCACCCTGGATCGCATCATTGCCGCTGCGGAACTGGCGGGAGCCCATGAGTTCATCCGTCAAATGCCGGATGCCTATGATACCAAGGTCGGTGAACGCGGAGACAGCCTATCCGGTGGCCAGCGGCAACGCATTGCCATTGCCAGAGCCCTCCTGGGTAATCCCCGGATTCTCATTTTTGATGAAGCCACCAGTGCCCTCGACTATGAGTCGGAACGCATCATCTGGAAGAACCTGCATAAAATCTGCGAAGGACGCACCGTCTTCATGGCCGCACATCGTCTAGCCTCGATCCGCAGCGCCGATATCATTCTGGTCATGGATCAGGGCGAAATCGTCGAACAAGGTTCCCATCAATCCCTGATGGCAAAAAACGGCGTCTATGCCTTGCTGGCGAAAGACGAAGAAGGAGTAGATTGATATGGCGCGTGCGTTGAATGGATTGCGGGGCAGCGTGGCGGAAGCGCGCGAAAAAAACCGTCAGGCGGCCCTGAAAAAACTGGAGCAGGAGTTTTTACCGCCCTTACTGGAAATTCAGGAACGCCCCCCGGCACCCTGGCAACACTGGATCCTGTGGACGCTGATCCTGTTGCTGGTGGTCGCGGTTCTCTGGTCGTATTTCGGGAAGGTGAACATTGTCGCCACGGCGACCGGTCAGTTTGTGCCCGACGGCCGCGTCAAGATGGTGCAGCCCATCACCACCGCAACCGTGGAACACATTTATGTGCATAATGGAGAACGGGTGCACAAAGGACAATTACTGGTATCCCTCAACCCTACGGTTACCCAGGCCACTCTCCATGCGACGCAACAGGAACTGGCGCTGCGCGACCTTGAAAGAGCCCGCATCCGGGCGCAGCTCAGCGGAAAAAATTCCCCTGTAGCCGCATCCGGATTGAACCCTGAATATCTGCAGATGGAAAATGCCCTGCAGGCCGCACAGGAAGCCGAGTATCGCAGCCATCTCGATGCCGAACAGTCCCGTCTGGCCCAAAACCAGACAGCGCTGGAAGCCGCCAAAAGTCAGGGTGTTTCCCTGCAGGAGCAAGAAAACTTGCTACATCCCCAAGTGGTGGCGGATGCGGCCCTTGCCAAAATCGGGGCCATCCCCCAGGTGCAATATCTGGATGCCCGGCAGAAGGAAATCAGCCTGCGCGGACAGATTTCCCAGACCAGCGGTGATATTGCCCGCTATACGCAGCGCCAGACGGAACTTCAGCAGGATATTGCCGAAACCCGTGCCAACTACCATGCCACCCTGCTGCACAGCCTGGGTGAAAACACCCAATCGGTGATTTCACTGGAAGCCCAGCAGGCCCACGCCAGCCGCGACCTGGCCTTGCATGCCTTGCGTTCTCCGGTAAATGGTGTTGTGCAAGATGTCGATGTGCGCAATATCGGTCAGGTGGTCACGCCCGCCCAGACCGTGGTCAGCATCGTTCCCAGCGACACCCCGCTGGTGGTTGAGTCCGCCCTGCCGGACAGCCACATGGCCTTTGTGCATGTCGGTCAAAAGGCGCGGGTCAAGGTTGCGGCGTATCCATTTGAACAATATGGAGCCCTGCAGGGTGTTGTTGCCAAAATCAGTCCTGATGCCATCTCGCCGAAAAACGGCCAGGCGAACAGCGGCGCCCTGTTCTACCGCATTCGCGTCACTGTCCCTCATCCCTTTCTCATGGTGCATGGAAAACTCGTGAAAATGCGCCCCGGCATGTCCGTGGCCGTCAATATCAATACGGGGGAACGCCGCATTCTGCAATTTTTCCTCAGCCCGCTGTTTCGCGATTGGGACGAAGGTTTGTCCGTACGATGAGAATGTCCGGTCACATTTTTTACGCGGCCGCGTTGCTTGCAGTGCTTACGCTGGGTCTGGAAGCGCAGCGCCCCGCCGAGGCTGATGTTGGGGGCGACATCAACAATGATGCCCTGGCCGCCGCCCTCAGCAGCGCCTTGCCCGCTTCCCCTCAATATTTTCGTCATCCGGCCAAACAACCAAGCCCGACCCAGCCGACGACAATGCCTCGAAAGTCCCAGGCCAACACCCCTGCCCTGGAGACGCCACCCATTGCTCCGGAACCCGAAGCCCTGAAAAAAATCCCCATGCTCTCTCTGAATAGTCCGAAAGTATCCCGGCATCCGGCCCCTGGTCATGCCGTAGCGAAGGTCTTGTCAGCACCGGCGTCCGCCACCAAGGCCCCGGTTCAGGAAGCAATGACGCAGCGCCATTCCGAACAACCCGCCACGGCTTTTTTTGCCGCGCCACCTCAACATCCTGTGCTCACCCCGAAAAATGTCCCGGAAGCACCGCTTCGACAAAATCTGGTGGCCGGGAATCCAGCGCCCATGACCATCCCTGCACCCCGGAGCTCCCTGTATGATTTGCTGCAGACCGCCATCGCCCACAATGCCAATATTCGCCTTGCCGCCCAGGGCTTGCGTAGCGCGGATGCCGGTTCCTTGCAGGCTTTTGGTGCTTTCCTCCCCCATCTGAGTTTCCAGGCGCAAAGTCAGATGTACGTCAATACCAGCGGCATTCCTACCGCCTCCCTGGTAGGATCCAACATCGTCGTAACCCAAGGAAGCATTTATTCGAACTACATGAGCATCATGGCTTCTCTCAATCTTTTTGAAGGGGGAAGTGGCGTCGAAAACCTTTCTGCCGCGCATCAGGGTGTGGTGGCGGCTCATGACCAGATTCTCCGTCAGCGGAATCGCGCCGTGCTCGATTTGCTCGTCAATTTTCAGCAAATTCAGAGCCTGCTCCAACAGCAACGCATTTTGCGCAAGGCCATCACCCTGGCCAAGGAGGATCTTTCCCTCAACGAGCAAAAATATCGGCAAGGGAATGAAAGTATCCTGGAACTCGACAAAGCCCGTGAAATCTTGCTCCAATACCAATCGCAACAGGATGATTTACAAAGACAGCTCCTGAAGTCACAAACAGGACTCGCCGAGTTGCTAGGCAAACAAGGCAGCTTTGCGCTGGTCAGCGGGGCTGGCCAGGACAGGATCCCCTCGCCTCCGGATCTTGCGCAAAATGCCGACGAAACGTCAGAAGACAGCGAAATTGTCAATCAGTTACCCAGCGTCGAGGCGGAACTTGCCAAAATGCGTGAGGCTCGCCATCAGGTGGCTTCCGTGCGCGGAACCTTTTTACCCAATGTCAGCCTCCAGGCCGGCTATAACTGGCTGGGCACTTCCAGTCATGGTTTTGGTCCTGCCCTGAACAACGTCAATCGCAACAATTATACGGTGGGGTTGAACATTACCCAGACCCTTGCCCCTTTCACGGGACATCTGGCCAAACTTCAGGATGCGGAAGCCAAGCTGGAATCCGCCCGCATCCAGTACCAGCAAGCCATTCTTGTGGGACATCAGCAACTGCGAGTGGATCGCGAAGAGATTCAAGAGGGAGCAAGACGTGTACAGACCCTGCATGAGGAATATCTTTCCGCACGAAAAAACCAGCAACTGACCACCGCGCTGTATGAACATGGCCGAGTCAGCAAAATGGAATTGCATATGGCCATTTTACGGGCGCTGAATACCCGCAGTGCCTGGCAGCAAGCACAAGGTGAATGGCTGGTCGCTCGCTGGATGTTCTACGCCATGCTGCGGCCCCAGGAACTGGTGCCCACCATCCTCCACAAAACCATGGACACGCTCCCGGATCCCCAAGGTTCCTCGGGAGGCCATGTTTGAGTATGGTCAAATCCCATCCGCTGCTTTCTGGAGAAGCGCTGACCTGGTGGCTGGTGGGTGCCAGCGTTTTCGTATTGCTGATGGTCTTTACGGTTTACGAAATGCTGAACCATGAACGGACGAAAACCGCCGCCGCGCCCTACGCATTTCATGTGGTGGGCATGCCTCAAACAACCCCCTCAACGACAGTCCGCAGTTCAGCGCCTGCTGCTCTGCAGCGATCAACGCAAAGCCATGCAAAGCCCATGGCAACGTCTACCCATCCGCCACAAATGCACCATTCTGCTTCCCCCTCGCATCCTGCTGAACCCCATACCCAATTCAGCATTCTGAGCTCCCGGCAGCGGGCCCGCTTGATTAGCCGCTATGTCACCTACTGGATCGAACATGTCGAGGAAAAGGCATCGGGACAGCTTCAGAATCAGGAACCGGGGAAAATCAAGGTACGGGTAACCGTCGTATCCAGCGGTCAGCTGGCAGGGTTGGCGCTACTGCACTCCACTTTACCAGGAACGGAATCTTCTCGCGCCGTTGAGCTCATCCGTGCCGCTTCTCCCTATGCCCCTTTTCCGGAAAATCTGGCCAAGCAGGCCAACAAGCTGATTATTCACTGTACGATGCACTTTATGAATGGAGAAAAACTGGGTACCACGCCAAGCAGCACCCTGGGCACAGAAGGTCTTGGCAACCCAAAGGCCAATTTGGGAAAGAGTCTCTCCCAGGCCTTACTGGGAGGAGATTCCTGAAGATTTTTTCAATAAAATAAGTAACCGCCAATATCCGTGACCAGCGGATTCGATGCCAGGCTTTTGACACTTTCAGCAATGCCGGTGGCCACATTGGCAGGCATGCTGCTGGCAAAATTCGAAAGCGCCATGCCCGCCTGATGACCATCTGCAGTCAACGAATTTTGCAGAGTGGAAATACTCAGGGCACTACTGCCATCCAGGAGTCCTGGGAAAGCGTTTTCCGCACCCAGAATCCCTCCGGTAAGCAGGGAATTGGTCTTCGTGAGGGTATTCGTCAATTCTCCACTCGCATAGCCGACTCCTTCACTGGTCAAGGTTGCAGCATCGGTAACGGCCTGACTGACCGCCTGATTCATTTCAGCACCCACCGTACCCACGGTTTGCAGCGAAGGAGTAGCAGTATCATTGCCGCCTAAACCCAAAGCAGAAAGTAGCCCGGACAATAAACCACCTAGTAAACCCATATCGGTTCTCCTGTTGATGTCGAAAGCAATAACGGCGCGGTACTCCGCGCCGTTATTCTGAACGGATGAGCAGCTCTTAAAGAATCAGAGCAATCCGCCCAGTAATCCGGAGGAAGAAGAACCAACCACCGTCGCATTGCTCAGCACATCGCTCAGACCCGTAGAGGCGAGGGTAGAGGCACCCAGCGAACCGACAATGGAAGCGGTTGCCGCAGGAATGCTGGTCGCCATGTTGGCCATGGCATTACCGACACCGGTTCCCACACCCGTCAACATACCGCTGATACCACCGCCTACACCGCCAGCAAGAGGTCCTGCCACGTACTGTGTATAGGTGCCGGTTATGGAAGAACCAACCGACTTGTCCAGAGAAGCCACCGTAGAAGCGCTGTCGGAAAGAAATGCCTTGCTCATGTCTTCTGCGCCAGTCACCGCCTCACCCAAAGTGCCCTGTGCTGCAGTAGTGATGTCTTTGGTCATATCTCCTGCAAGGGTTGCAGCATCCGTAGTAACCGCCTTGTCAAGGGCGCTGGTAGCAGAAACGCCATCGTTCATCAAGGTGCTGACGTCGCTGGGGGTGATGCCACTGGAACCACCCAAAAGACCACCCAGCAATCCGGTTACGCTGTTGAGGAGACCACCTACATTTAGACCTGCCATAACTTTACTCCTTCAAATAGATGAGTACATAGAGGATGAAATGCTTTATTATGTTGCCCGACCGAAATGCCATAGCAAATCTTAAAGGCAGCCTACATAAAGCAAACAACATGCCAGGAATAAATCAAGGTAACTCTTTGTTTACCCGTCGTACCAAATATTGTACGTTTCCTATTAGGTTTCATTGGTAACATTGCAGGGGAACAATACTATACAATACTACGGATTCATCTTTAGGCAGGCCATTGACTGGAGGAAAAATGCGGCAGTCAGGGGCAGGCAAAAGGCGGAGTTGCTGTTGAGCGCCGCCTATCCGAACGATTTGACCATCAAAAACCGGGGACGATCTTTATATTGGCTGGATCAGACAAAATCCACAGGCGGGAAAATGGCGGGTATAACAACACAAATGAGGAGAAAAATCCAATAAATACCCGTTGCTCAGCCTTCTGTTCCATAACTGGCAACGGGTCGGTCGGTTCAGGGTTGTTGCTTCACCACCTTTTTGACCTGGATGGTGGAATCAATCACCACTCGCTGGTTCAAGAACCTTCCCTGCGGTGTTGCATTGCTGGCCACAGGATCCATCCAGGAATAACCCTTGGTAATAATCCGGTAATCAGGAACCCCCTGCATGACCAAATAGCTGGCGACGGCATTGGCGCGTTTTTTGGACAACTTGAGGTTATAAGCAAATGAACCTGTCTTGCTGCAATAACCCTTCACCAACAGAATGGCACTGGGATGTCGCTTGGCAAACCTGGCTGCGCGATCCAGCACATAATTATCATCCCCAATAAGTTTCGCCGAATTGGTATTGAAGTTAACACCGCGAATAGTGATAGGCTTGCTTTGCAGAATGGTTTGCTCGATGGGTGCAATGGCTTTTACGGGCGGTGGTGGCGGTGGCGGAGCTGGTGGCACCTTCACCGGTTTTGGTTTGGCAAAACAGGACAAATTGCAACTGTGATAATGAACGGGCGCACAGGCACTCAGCGTTATGCTGCCCACGGCCACTGCTATCAATGAAAATCCGGTATTTTTCATAACAACCCTTCCTGTTCAAATGGATTCTTGGTGTATTCCGATCCCTGCAGGAGGCCATCATCTCGCCCCCTGCGAAGAATGGTGAAAACCTTTAAACACACTTGGATCACCAGGAATAGGACGCTCCAGCTCCCACTGACGTATTATTTCCAGAACCATTGCTGCCAACCGTCAACTGACCTGTCCAGTTGCAGTTGAAACGATGTTGATAAGTAAAGGCAAAGGCACTTTGCCCGTTGTACTCGCCATAGCCACCAGCGACCGTATTCGGACCTTGCCCGGCTGCTGCCGCCGCCGCGGCATTGAGTGACGCCGCATCGACAGCGCCAACCTGATCAGCATAGTGCCTGGCCTGACCCACGGCGCTGGACATGGCACCTTGCACTTGACCATAAGTTGCAGCGTCATTGGGTGCCGTACCAGGCGCGACATTGGTAATCTGCCGCTGCAGGCCAGTAGCTGCGTTGCCCACGGATACCGTGTTGGCACGGTTGGCCACGGAGCCTTGTCCCAAAGCTACGGAATTGGTTCCATTCGCAGTACTGTTCGCCCCAATAGCCGTACTGTTTGAGCCTGCTGCCACGGCATTATTACCAATGGCAGTGGTGGGGTCGGCCAATGCCTGCGCGCCTGCGCCAATGGCTACCGAACCAGAATAGTTGGCCTTGGAATTCGTGCCGATAGCGATGCTGCTTTCACCTGCCGCAGTAGCTCCGCTCCCACTGGCAACATCCTTTGTACCGCTCGCCTTGGCGCCACCGCAAGTCAGGTTGCCATTGGCGTCCACGGTACAGACACCAATTCCTTTTTGATTGACGATAGTCTGCAAATGAGAAATGTTGGTCGTATTCGTGGCGATGTTGGTGGTGTTGGTTGACTGTTGTTTCTGCAGGTTGCTGATGTTGCTGACGTCCGTGGTCTGCTGATTATGCAGGTTACTGATGTTGCTGGTGTTGCTGGCAATGTTACTGGTGTTGGTTACCTGTTGTTTGTGCAGCTTACTGATGTTACTGGTGTTACTGGCAATGTTGCTGACATCCGTGGTCTGCTGCTTGTGCAGGTTACTGATGTTGCTGGTGTTGCTGGCAATGTTGGTGGTGTTGGTCGCCTGCTGCTTCTGCAGGTTGCTGATGTTGCTGGTATTGCTGGCGATGTTGCTGATGTCCGTGGTCTGCTGCTTCTGCAAGCCACCGATGTTGCTGGTGTTGCTGGCAATGTTGGTGGTGTTGGTCGCCTGCTGCTTCTGCAGGTTGCTGATGTTGCTGACGTCCGTGGTCTGCTGCTTCTGCAGGCCACCGATGTTGCTGGTGTTGCTGGCGATGTTGCTGGTGTTACTGGCAATGTTGGTGGTGTTGGTCTTCTGCTGCTTCTGCAGGTTGCTGATGTTGCTGACATCCGTGGTCTGCTGCTTCTGCAGGCCACCGATGTTGCTGGTGTTGCTGGCGATGTTGCTGGTGTTACTGGCAATGTTGGTGGTGTTGGTCTTCTGCTGCTTCTGCAGGTTGCTGATGTTGCTGACGTCCGTGGTCTGCTGTTTCTGCAATCCAGCGATATTGCTGGTGTTGGTGACCTGTTGTTTGTGCAGGTTGCTGATGTTGCTCGTGTTACTGGCAATGTTGGACATATCTGTCTGCTGTTGTTTCTTGATGGCAGATACATCCGCATAAGAAGTACTGCTGGTGATATTACTGACAGCCGTTTGGAGGCTGGAAATATTGGTGGTATTGGTATTGACCTGAGTCTGAAGCTTGGAAATATTACTGGTATTTGTGCTCACGTTCTGGTTCGTCGCGTAAAGCTGACTGCCATTCACCGCATCCGTGCTGGTAGGGCTCAGGGTTCCGGGAGTCACATTGATAATTTTACGTGTTGCAGTAGGAGTCCCAACGGACACGACATTGCTTTGTCCACCATCACTGCTCCCGTAGCCCAAAGCAACGGAGCTGGTTCCAGTAGAACTCGCCTTGTCGCCAATGGCGGTGTCCTGGTTACCAGCGTTCGCACCTGTTCCACTCGCTATATTTCCTTGGGAGCCTTGCGCTGTTACCGCAGAGCCAAGACCTAACGATTGCGTAAGGCTGGCAACCAAACCTCCTCCTCCATAAACAGTCGCATCCGCCTGGACCATCGCACACGAGGTAATAACCAATGTGCCGGCCACCGCCGCGACAAGCATTTTTTTATGTAAGTTAGCCATCTGTGAAGTCCTTATTTAAGAGTTGTCAGAATGAAACGAAATAATTAAAGCAGGTTCATCAGTTTTTTACGCGAAGTAGCAAAATTTGGGCCAATAAAGGGAACAGCTATCAGCAGAAACCCGCTTCAGAACGACCACAAACCAATAATTATTTGATAAAGTTGATGTTAAAAAAAATTGCCATTCATTTAAAGACCATCCTGAAAATAAACCCGGCGCAAAAATATTCCCCAAAAGTAAACAACAATAGTTTCTGTTGTTACACTCCAAGAAACTCACCAGGGATTTATTACCCGATTTTGGTGTTTCTTACTTGTAAACATTTCACGCTTTATGATTCTTATTGGTACCCGTGATTCTCTATTTACGTGCAGTTCTTCCGCGCCACGGCCCGCACATGAGAGGGTTTGTCTCTTTCAGGCTTTCATGTGTATACTTTCATGGGTGATTGTGCTTCATTGAACATAGTCCATCATCAATTCGCGGGGGAAGTATTGATGTGAACAAAGACGCTCCATATCATCTTCAAGAATCCAAGATATGTCACATTCTGTTGATGTGTATGCTCCTGGCGGAATTCATTCTGGTTATCGGCGCTGTTGTCATCCTTTTTCAAGCCGTTGGGTTTTTCCATGGTTGAACCATCAGGAATCGTCCTGCTGGACGGGCGGACTCGGCACCTGAAGGTCGGGCCCGCTCTACAGAAAGCGGCGATTGCCCGCTTTTATCGCAATGTTGGCGTACATGCTTTCAACTGACGATAATTATATCAAATTTCTCTATTTAACGAACTTTCGTGCTGTTTTGATGGACTTGCTGCGCATTTACGTTGCGGTCCCATATAATAGTACCGAACGAATCTCCCTGATACAAAAACACCGCAGGATACTGCAAGACCTGCAAGAGACTTTTCCTGCATGCAACGAAGATTTACCCGGCCGTCTGGCGCGGATCTGGAATGAATCCATACAGGATCTTTGTCGCGAGGATAAAAATTTCTCGGCGCTTGAAAACTTTCTCGATCAGCCTTGGGCACCCGAACAAATCCTTTCACCATGGCTCCCCACCTGGTCTACGGTACAGCAGGTACTGGGGTATCCCCTGGCATTTGGCCAGACCTTTGGCGCAGAAGAAACGCAACTCCGGGATATCATCGAGTCGGAGCCGGATCATGCCCAGGCCTTTTGCAATCTCGCTGTACTCTATCTCAACAATGCGCAGCATGCAGATGCGCAAAAGCTTTTCGAGAAGTCCCTCGACCTTAACCCGCATGCTCCAGATACCTTATTGAATTACGCCGTTCTCCTCAGTCAGAACGGAGACTTGCAGACGGCTGAGCAACTTCTGCAGCGGGCTCTGGCCATCCAGCCAGAGTACGTGGTCGCTTGGTCGAACCTCGGCTACATACTCAGCGAAATGGAGCGATTTGAGGAGGCTGAACAAGCCTTGCGCCAGGCATTGGCCATCAACCCCGACTATTCGGTAGCGCTGCTGAATATTACCGTCCCGTTACAAAAACGCGGCGCATTTCAGGAGTCGGAAAGGCTGCTCCGCCACCTGTTGACCCTGGAACCTGGTCACATCGATGCCACCCTGAATTTGTTCGTATCCTTGTTCAGCCAACAGCGGGAAGACGAGGCTGAAAACGTGCTGCGTCAACTCATTCATGAGCAACCTCACTGTGCCGAGGCCATGAGCAAACTGGGCATTTATCTTTTTCAGCACGAGCGTTTGGACGAAGCGGAAAAATGGCTCCGGAAAGCCCATGAAATTTCTGGAGGTGCTGCCGAGCCAGCATTTGACTTGTCCACCTTTCTGCTTTTAAACGGGGAGTACCGCGAGGGCTTTGCCCTGTATGACAGTCGTTTCCAGGTGAAATCCAACAATAACCCGCAACGTTTTGCGCAAGCGCCTTGGGATGGCAGCGATCTTGCTGGTAAAACCATTCTCGTGCATGCCGAACAGGGCTTTGGCGACATGCTCCAGTGTGCGCGTTATCTTCCGCTTATCCAGGAGCGGGGCGGAAGAGTGATTCTGGAAACACGCCCCGCCCTGTATCGTTTGTTCGAACAATCTGAATTGGCAGATCAACTGTGCGTCGAAGGGGACCCCCTTCCCGATTTTGATACATACATCCCTTTCATGAGCTTACCCCGGGCATTTGGAACCGAACTGGGCAGTATTCCCCAACAAAGCCCCTATCTTTTTGTCAGCAACACGCTGGACAAGGAATGGGAACAGCGACTGTCCCATATTTCCGGTTTTCGCGTGGGTTTGGTCTGGGCAGGCAACCCACTGCACAAAAATGACGATGCCCGTTCGATTCCTCTGGAACAGTTGGCCCCACTTGCGGCCCTACCGGGAATTCAGTTGATTTCACTTCAGAAAGGCGCCGGAGAAAAGCAAATACCAGACGGACCTTTTCCCATACACCCCCTGGGGGAGAGCATTCAGGACTTTGCCGATACGGCAGCCATCCTCAAACACCTGGATCTTTTGGTCTGTGTGGACACTTCAATAGCCCATCTTGCGGGTGCGATGCATATCCAGACATGCTTGCTGCTGGCAAAATCACCTGACTGGCGCTGGTTGCTGGATCGCCAGGATAGTCCGTGGTATTCCAGCCTCCGCTTGTTTCGGCAACAAGAAAACGACTCCTGGGAAAACGTGATTTCCGAAGTCAGGCAATATATTCTGGATGGCATGCATAGCCTGCGACTCCGCTGAATGCCCGGCGTAAGCGGGCAAGGATCGGACCACTTAATGCCATGTTCGTTTACAAAAACCCACCCCAGAGCCCAAGGCACCCGCCGGTGCAGTCCACACCTTCAACAGGCCTCACTCCACATCGGCGTAGATGGTTTCCAGGCGGATGTCCGCATCCAGGCAGGCGAGCCGGAAACTGCCCTCCTGACAGGTGTCGTGAATGCCCTCCGGGTAACGATAGATGTCCACCCGGCGAACATCCTGGTCAATGATGAGGTATTCGCGCAGCCCGGCAATATTGCGGTAGGCGAAGCGCTTTTCCCGCCGGTCGATGCGGGCGGTGGAAGGCGAGGCAATCTCCACGATCAGGCAGGGATGGGCGCGGTAGTAGGGGGATGGGCGGTCTTCCGGATCGCAGGACAAGAGCAGGTCGGGGTAATAGAAGTAGGTGTCGTCGCCATCGTCCACCCGCACCTTCATGTCCGCCATGAAGAGCTGGCAGCCGCGCTTGCGGGCCAAGGGGTGCAGAGCCGCGCCCAAGGCCATGGCGATCAGGCCATGCCGGTCGCTGGCACCCGCCATGGCCAGCACCTGTCCGGCCAGATATTCGTGCTTGATATCGCTGGTCTGCTCGCCGTCCAGATAGTCCTGAACAGATACCATGGCTTTGAACCCGCTTTGCGTCGTCACGATGGCCTCCACAGACATTTTCTTGCAAAACTAGACCTGCCTCCCAACGACGTCAAGCCACCAATTATGCGCGCGTTGATTGACATTGATGGCCATCCGCAATATCTTACTTTTTTCTTACTTGGGGTCGGCCATGGAAAGCACGAAGTTATCCAGTAAAGGGCAAGTGATCATACCCAAAAGCGTTCGTAGCGCGCATCACTGGGAACCCGGTTTAGAACTTGTTGTGATCGACATGGGCGAGGGTGTTTTCCTGAAGCCAAAGGCGCCCTTCCCCGCTTCTACGCTGGCGAACGTGGCGGGTATGCTGAAAGGGCGAATTCAGCCCAAAACAGACGAAGAAATTCAGTCCGCCATGGTGAGTGCCGCACGGAGAGCGTGGCGTGATAGCCATTGACACCAATATTCTCGTCCGACTTTTAACCCGGGACAACGAGGAACAGTATGAAGCCAGCCATAAGCTTTTCTCTTCCAAGGAGTTATTTATTCCAGACACGGTGATACTAGAGACGGAATGGGTTTTGAGATATGCCTACGAACTCGAACCGGTGGAAGTCTGTGCCGCGCTGAGGGGGGTCTTTGGCTTGGAAAATGTACACCTTGCCAATGCGCAAACCATAGCTCTAGCCATTTCCTGGCATGAGCAGGGCCTGGATTTTGCCGATGCTTTTCATCTCAGCCTATGTCAAGGCCATGAGGCACTCAAGACTTTTGATGAAAAGTTTGCCAAAAAGGCCAAAGCCCTAACGGACTGCCGTGTTGAGAAGCCATAGCATGTCCGGGCTAGTCATCAGCTCACGGCGAACTGCACACAGGCTGGTCTTAGGCACTCACTCCACATCGACGTAAATGGTTTCCAGACTGATGTCCGCATCCAGGCAGGCGAGCCGGAAGCTGCCCTCCTGACAGGTGTCGTGAACGCCCTCCGGGTAACGATAGATGTCCACTCTGCGAACGTCCTGGTCAATCTTACTTTAAACCGGTCAGTCTATCCGAAACGGCTAGTCATAGACTCCACGACGCCATGAAACAGGCAGTCTGACCAGCACTACCCCCTTCATGACGGAGGTTGCAGCAGGGCATCCACCATCCGGTCCATGGCCTGCTGCAGGGGGCGCAGGGTCTGGTAGATCATCGGCTTGTCGTACATCGGCAGCATTTGCTTGCTCAGTACCTGGGTGACGGGATAGAACCGGGTGCCGGGCCGCCGGCGAGAATGAGGCCTTTGCATTGCCGCGTCATAGGGGAAGTTCCTCACCCAAAGGTACCGAACGATCGAACAGCGTTTCCGGTGCAAGATCCAAATTATCTGGCCAGCAGACAGTATCAAAACCCACATAAGCCCGCTTGAACTCGGCCAAGTTCTTCAATCGTGTAAAAACCCCCTTGTCCAGATAAGGGGTCATGTCGAAAAGACGGTGATCCCCAGTGTCAAACCAGAGTTCAAGGGTAAAGTTGTCTCGGGGTAAAACGCGAACCACGCTTTCCATGTATTCACCTCAACGCAGTGGATCGATCGGGAAGGGCGTTTGCCCGTTGACCGCAAGATCCCAATCAGCCTGTAAGTCCTCACGGTGAATCTCGATCCAGGCCTGAACCATGCGCACCTTGGGCTGTGGAAGCCCACCACTTAACAGGCTGCCATCGAGTATCGAAAACGAGGCATCCTGGCCTTGGTACTTGGCATGAATATGTGGCAATTGGTGGCGCTCGTCATCGAAAAAATAGAGATAGATAGATGATAATCCCGTAAAACATGCTAATGGTTGGCATGGCCGACTCCGTATTGTTTGCCTACCCACTGACGATACTCGCCGCTGGTCACATGGTCCACCCAGTCGGGATGATCGAGATACCACTGCACCACGTGATACGTTGACACTGGTCACGCAACTCACGCACGAAGCTCAAGGCGCGCACAGGATTGTCCGCCGCGATGTAGTCGGCTATGGCTTCGAGGTCTTGCTCGGCAAGCGGGTGAATACAACGCCGCTGAGTTACCGATTACGCTGAAAATACAGCATCACTCCCAAGTTACCACCATGATTCTCGAAGGTCGTGAAGAAATTGGTGATGCCGGCTTTCTGGAGCAGGGCGCGGAGCACATTGAGATCATAGGTATACATCTGCATGCGCGGCGCCGAGAACTTGCGGCCCTTACTGAGATTGAGCAGGTTGCCACCGCCAGGTACATGCCGATCCAACCAGGTATGCAACTTCCGGTATTCAAAATCCTGGCCATACTTGAAGTGGATCACCCCGATGCCGCCGGGAGCCAGCCGCGTCAGCAACTGGGCAAAAAGGCGCTCGCCCCGCTGCACCGGAATATGCTGAAATACGATAAACAAATGGATGAAGTCATAGGTACCATCCAATAACGACAGCGCATCGTCGGATTTGACCAGTAGCACATTCCGGACGGACTGCGCCGCACAGTTCTTGCGGGCCTCTTCCAGCATCACGTCGGAAATGTCCACACCCGTCACCTCTTCAGCGATGCGGGCCAGTGGAATGAGCAGCCTGCCCACCCCGCAGCCAAAATACAGAGCCCTTTTTACCGTAAACTCCGCATCCAGGTGCTGCCGCACAGTGGAGAGCACAGCCTCCATATGGGCAACGCCCGATGCAAAGAACTCGTGCCTACGCTCGGCGGAGAGATTTTCCTGACGATACTTGTCATGGGTAATCACCCCGTAATAGGGGTCCTGCCTGCCGAATTGCTCCCAGTTTTTATCGGTTTCGTTGCCCAAGATGCCTCGGTAGATCCATGCTGTCGTGCAATACCCGCAACACATCCGCCTGCCTTGCGGCGCGCAGCGTCCAATGGTCATTAATGAGAATGGTCATAGGCGGTTCATGAACTCGGTGAATTGCTGAAAGTGCTGTTCCCAGGTAGGGAAGGCGCGAACACTCCAGGGAGCACTCCTGCGTTGGTCAGGACGCGAGTAGGATAGACGATCTGCACAACCATGCCCAGAAACCTCTGAAGCTCTGTGATCGGCACGGTTACCTGCTCTTTGCGGCGCATCTGCTTTTCGCCAATAATGAGGACGACCATACGCTCAGGAAGCACCGCCATGCATCCCTTTCTCAGCCTCCCCTGGATGGAAGACTATGTCGCCCACTGCAGCAAGGATGCAGAGCTCGTGCAGTCACTCAAGGGCTTTACCGCCCTCATTGAATATGGCTGGCTGGATGCGCCGCTTGCCAACGTCTATCTGCACATGCGCGATGGCCTGCCGCAAAGCATCACGGACAGCCCCGCACAGAAGGTAAACATGCGGGTCCATGCCCGACCCGGCACCTGGCAACGCATCTACCAGCGCGAAATCAGCGCCAAGAAAGCCCTGCTCATCCACGAGCTGAAATTCAAAGGGTCCATGCTCATGCTCCTCAAATACATGGACCCCCTCAACACGACGTTCCGCCGCATGGGCGATGTTCCCGCTACATTTCAGCATGAGTGATCCCATCCCGTTTTAGAAAAAGCCCAGATTTATCCAGGCAGGGCTAACAGGCACGGCAAGTTATGTTTGCTCCGTTGTTACACATTCCAACTACTTTTTAGGTGTTTCATCCGCATCCGTACCCTTGGCCGCTGGCTTTTTGCGCCTAGGCTTCAATTCCCGAAGTATTTCTTCGCGCAGGTGCGCTTCATAACGTGCCGCCAGATCTGCCAGTGTCAGTCCGTATTCCTGGGCAAAGGGCGCATCCAAACGGGCCAGGTCCGCTGGCGCGGCTTCTTTTTGCGCGACCACTGCGTAATCCGGACTGACGCCCGCCAGCACCTGCAATAAAGACACCGGCGCATCGGGTGCGGTCAGGTCAGGAGATTCCTGCAGGCGCAAAATCTTGTTCCGCAAAAACCCTGCGTATTCCGTCAAAAATGCCAACAGCAAAGGTGGTAAAGGCCGCTGATGAGTGGGGTCCAGGTAGAAGCTCGAAGAACCCACGACCAGATTTTCGGCATTAGGCGTCTCCAGTATCAGCAGTCCTGCCGGTTTCAGCACCCGCAGGGCTTCTGCGACCAGTTCCTGCAAAACCGGGAAAGGCACATGCTCGGCAATATGAAAGCCGGTCACCACCATGAAACTGGCCTCCGGTTGACTCCGCAACGTCTCCAGCATATCCCTCCGCTCCGTGCGCAGCCCCAAGCTCGCGCAAGCGGAAAGCATCCCGACATCCTGATCCACGCCATGGGCCGCAAAGCCCTCGTCGCGCAACAGTTGCAGCCATTCTCCCCGCCCACATCCCAGATCCAGCACGACGCCGTCAGGATACAAGGCACGCAATGGATACAAAAAGGGCAGATAGACCCTGACCCGGTTTTTAATCAACTCGCGGGAGCCGCGATGACGATCTTCAAAGGCCCGATAAAATGCAGGATCAGCCATTATTCCTCCAGTATCCAGCGCAGGGTTTGTTCCATAGGGATTCCCGTCATGATGTCGTTCCCCGCAATCGCATGGGTTGGTGTCCCGTAGGATAATGCAATAATGCCTTACGGTAGAAACCGGCGACGGCATGCGGTTGCTCGACGGGGGAAGCGACAAAGACCCGCGCCACCCCACGCTGGGTGCCCTGTCGGGCATAGCGTTGCAGGGAGGTGTCCAGCGGACGAATGAGGCAGGCCATTTACGGCTGCACAAGCTGGGCATGGCGCTGGAAAGCCCGCTGCAATGCAGGATTGGCTGGTTCCGGGGTATCCAGTGCCGCCAGGAACGCGGCGAAATCGTCTTGGGAGAGTGTCATGGACCAATGCTTGCACAACCGACTGCGCATGTGCAACGGCGTCTCTACCAAAAAAGTGACCAGCACCGATCGGATCGTTCCATAGCAGGATATGCGTGCCAGCAAAACGCTGCCGCAAATAGCCCACCCGGCCAAAAGAACGGCAGCATTGTAAAACCGGGACTCCACGGGCCGCGTCAATCAAGGTGTGCACATACGCAGACAATGCCGGGCAGATTGACGGATCAAAAAAGGCCGCGTAACTCATGCACGGATCAAACTTGCCGCGCAAGGCTTCACGGATTGCATAAAATTCCTGAATGAATAAACACTACCGGTTGCCTATCGTCCATTCCCATTGCATCCCCCACTTTCTGCATCCATTCAGAAAGTTTGAACGATCCTCGCGGCATATACCAGTTATCAATATGGTTCGAGCACTCAACCCAGAATCCGAGCGAAGCGTGCATTCAGGTTTTTCGACCGGCATTCATCCTTAGCCAGAGTCCTTTTTGAAATCATTTTTTGATCGGGACAATTTTAGACGCATAAGCCCCAATCCCAGATTCCGAGGATCAGCCGATCCATCGAATAAAATCGGACTACGGGCCGACAACATTTCCAGGCGCAGACAAATCAGATGGTCCAAAGTATCCAGGACTTCGGTAGGTATTTCAATTTTCTTCCACACGCCGTAATAGGAATTTTTCCGTTGACTCGAAAAACTGAATGCACCAATACGTTTTTCTCCAAAATAAACCAAAACCTTGGCTATTTCCGGCCTTGGCAAGGAGCTTGGGAAATAATGTTTGCAGTATAATTGCAAGGTTCGCCCATTTTGACGAAGCAACCGCACCGGAAAATTGAGGTATGCCGATCGCGCACAGCTCCACACACCCCAATCTTCCATATGTGACCAGCCCTCCCCCAAAACCCGGACAGTCAGAGAATTGGGGGCAAGCGGCATTTCTTTTTTCCAGGCATCCACCACTACGTCAAAATGCTGCATAGCAATAAAATGATGGCCATCCGCTTCCGCATCACTGACCGCACGGATACCTGCTATGGCACGCGGCAGAAATCCGGATATGAATTGACAAAGATCCCCGTCTTCCTTATAATACTCGGCATTCGGCATTCGGCATTCGGCATTCGGCATTCGGCATTCGGCATTCGGCATTCGGCATTCGGCATTCGGCATTCGGCATTCGGCATTCGGCATTCGGCATTCGGCATTCGGCATTCGGCATTCGGCATTCGGCATTCGGCATTCGGCATTATGACGATATATTGAAATAGCTTCGTCATAGATACTTTCCCACCGACCAACCAAGATATCGATATTCGTGAGTTTCGACCAAGACATCATTGCTTCCCGAATGGCGGCAGGCTGATAGGCATCAATCCCGCTCAACACGTTCTTCTGGTTAACCGCTCCAAGGGCGATGTGCCGGCTGAGATGATCATTTGGCCACTCTCCTGCTAGCTCAGCATCCAGAATACCTCCGTAACCAAACTCATCCGTAACAACCACATGCGCTCCGGCACAACAGGCTTCCATGGCGCTGCGCGAAAAGGCAAAGCAAATATCATAATCATAAATGACCGTGGCGACATCTGAAATTTCCCTGCCTACTCCCCGACCTATCAGGTCAAGGGCTATTTGCCGACGTTTACAACTTTCAGAAAGGGTCGCAATATAGTTTTCTTTCAGTTCATCTTGATGAAAACCCTTGATAATGGCCAGCGCCTTCCGCGGTTGGGAAGATATTTCTTCTCTCATCACGAAGCGTTTGGTATCTACCGCATTAATGACGATTTGGGTTTTCCGTTCCGGAACACCGTTGGCAACCAGCCTCTCTCGACAGGCGTAATCGACCGCCAGATAATGGGTAATCCGTTCCGCAATGAACGGTTTGTCAAACGGAGAAATAGCATCGTGACATACAAAAACGGCGGGAACATTTCTAAAACGAACCAAGGCGGCGGCCAAGGCGACATTGTGGTTGCCATGAATCACATCGGGTATCACATTGACTCGGGAGAGATCATCTACCACCGGCACGCCGCGGGCAGATAACTCCATGCCCAGTCGGCCGATAGATGGTGAATAGACGATTACACGATGCCCACGTTGATACAACGCCAACGCAAGCTCAAAGGTCGCCGCTTCCGTGCCTGTACGTTCGGCCATGATGATGTTGGTCATCAGAATGGTTAGCATGGTGCGTTGATATCCCGTTTATAGTGCCGCAGATAGCCACGCTTAGATGATTTGATAAATTCTGTGAGCACCCGAACCTCATCGTGGTAAAGGTCCAATGCTTCCAGTTTTTCAATGCGATCTTGCAGATGGCTATGTTCACGGAATAGTATAGGATAAGATTTTTTTAACCTGCTAATTGATTTCTCGCTGAACCCATTTCTTTTTAAACCGATAACATTTATTCCACGAAGTGCAGCCCGATTCCCGGCTGCCATAGTAAACGGCGGTACATCCATGCTAACACAGGTGTTTAGTCCAACAATAGCCATTGTGCCGACAACGACATGTTGATGTATGGCAACAAGCCCTCCTATAAAAGCGCGATCCTCCACATGAACGTGCCCAGCCAGATTGGCTGAATTAACCAGCGTCGTATAGTTCCCTATGGAGCAATCATGAGCTATGTGTGCGTATGCCATAAACATATTATGATCTCCAATACGGGTTACACCTCCACCTTTGACGGTACCACGGCTAATGGTGACAAACTCTCTGATAATATTGTTGTCCCCGATGATCAGTTCTGTATGCTCAGCTTGATAGGTTCGGTCTTGTGGATCGCCACCTATTGCGGCGTTAGAATAAATCCTATTGTTATCACCTATAGTGGTTCCACCAGCAATATCAACATGCCTTTCTATCACATTATTTATTCCAATTTTTACCCCTGGTCCGATATAAGTATATGGTCCGACTACGGAACCTGTACCGATATGAACTGAAGGATGAATTATAGCCGTCTTGTGTATATCTGCAGAAAAAAATGCATTATCCGCACGCCTATCTTTAAACTTGTCTTTGAGCATACCAAGCACTCCAGTCGAGTTACAGAATATTAACCATTATAAAAACATACATGCCTTTTAACCTTTCTCAACAGCCAGTCGGTGGGCGTATGGCCATACTGCGTTGAGCAGGCGCATTGGTGGATGAAAGAGCGTGCCTATCATCACCGAGGTCTGACGCCGGCAATGATGGCACTGGTAGACCTTATGGGACGCGACCCAGTGCCCGTCGTGGTCATGCCCACACTGCAGGCATTGAACCAGTGCCGTTGTTCAAGGCTTCGGCACAGGCCTCCTCGGTATCCAACCGCGCCTGCCATTGTGGCAAATTCATGGCTTCCGCTTTCATGACGCACCTCCAACTACCAACTATATGACTTACACGCACTTAGGCCATGAATGATGTAAACGGTCCAGAGGCATATGTAAACATATCGTGAAAAAATAATTCACATCGTTTAGCTATGTTACTTTTGCATGTTACGTAGTATACGTTATCGTTTTAAGATAATGAAGATTGGCACATTCATTGCTTGATACTTAGGGCGGTATATCGCTTTATTACTAAGGAGAAATTCGCATGAGTAACATTTTGTCCGGGGTAACAACACTCGTAGGCGGGATTGAGACAGATCTCGGCACCATTCTGAGTAATGTTTCCAGTGGCGCACTTACCCAATCTGCACTCACTGATGTAGTGTCAGCGGTAGGCTCGGTAACCACCGATGTCGGTGGCTTGATATCCGATTTAGGACTCGGCTCGATTGTCGATGGCTCGACCAGCGGAATGGCCTCCAGCTCTTCTTCTTTGCTGGGAGGTTTACTGGGAAATCTATTAGGCAGCAATGGGCTGCTGGGTGGGTTATTAGGTAGTCATGGATTACTGGGTGGGTTACTTGGTAGCAACGGGCTGCTGGGTGGACTACTCGGCGACCTCTGATATTTGATTTTACGCCACCACAGGGGGAGGGCTTCTGTGCTTCCTCCTGCTAGGGAGTTAGAGAGTAAGCCTGCTCCGTACGACCATATAGCGCCCGGTGAAACCCGAGCCGAGGCGCCGGTGACGAGGACCATCTTCAGAACGAAAACCCCTGCCGGACGCGCCGCAGGTCGGCCTCGACCATCATCTGACAGAGTTCCTCCAGGCGTGGTCCTGGGTTCCCAGCCCAGTGCATGGCGGGCCTTGTCGGGGCTGCCGATGAGCAGATCCACTGCCACATCCAACGCCTTGAAGGCCATGCGGACGACGGCGTCGGTGATCTTGCGGGTGACAAACTCGCGGCCGCGCAGTGGCGATTCGTGGTTGAATAGTGCCGTACACCGCATAGCCCTTGTCCAGCAACAGATGGGCGAGATAGGCGCCGTCCTGGCCGGTAATGCCGGTGATGATCGCCGTTTTCATGATTTATTCCTCTTAGATTAAAATTCATCCAACAATTTTTTAGGGTCAACCAATGTGCAAGCTGGTGGCTGAAAGACAAAACCAATTTCATTATTTTTAAGCGCATCTAAATGAAATTTATCATCTTTATGGCAATTATGCACCGCCTTAAAAGGAACGTTATAGAATACATCTTCTCTGCAGCTTTCCATCACGTACGTCCCATACCAACGATACTCGTATGGTGCTATTTGTATCGCACCAATTATACCGTTTATATTTTTATTGCGTAGATAGTTTTCTAAATAAACAACAATTTTACTATCAAAAATCATCGAAGTGGTATATGTTGCGGTAATATCCCGAGATAACCCAAGTAGATCATCAATTTCTCTGTAGGTTAAACTTGAAGGTGCAAGATCCCCTCTTAACCAAGTCATTTCATTATTTTCGTCAAGAATATTATAAGCTCGCTCTCTAATTTCTGGCCGACAATCTAAGTATATTCTTCCGGCATCACCCCAAACAGATCTCCAAGAAAAATCTTTTTTAATCAGCGTTGCAGAATCTAGAGTTAAATACCTCGTTGACCATCCGGTTTTCGCAAATCCAAGTTTCACTATTTGCTGTAGATGCCATCCATCAAAGTTTTCTGGCACGCGGATATCTATGCTTGCTAACAGTTCTTCCTCGCATAGTATGATTGGAATATCGCGACCAAAACGATTAATGAATACTTTGTAAAATGCGGATAAATCATTTTTTGGAACAACGATAAAGAATGGAACTTTCTCTTGAGAATGTTGCACCCAAGATTTATAGAGCGTGGCCGACCAATAAATATCCTTGATATAACTTTTATTAACAACGCAAAAATCACAAGGTCCAATCCTACTAACCAAATCATTAATATCATTTGCAGTTGGAAATAACGTTCGACGATCCGTGACAACATCATACAACTTTAGAGAAATATTTGAATAACTGTGTTCCTCTCGCCAGCATTGTGCATCATGGGATTTATTGCGTATTAATTCATCTTCATTGGTTATTGCTTTGATTAAAGAAAGGATTCCATCCGTGAGCATTTCTGGAGTAAAGCCAGGAAGTAAATGTACCGCATCTTCAACATCATCGAAAATTGGCAAAGGGGTTACTGCTACCGGTCTGCCGCTAGCGATCCCATAACGCACCGCTGCGCTGGATGATTCAGCTGTCTTTTGGTACGGAAAGATAATCAAATCTGCGTCCGAAAGTTTATCTAAACTTTCCTTGTCAGACAAAAAATCAGTGACAAGTGTTACATGTTTTTGAAGGTTGAGTTCCGTAATTTTCTTTTTTGCCAGTGCTATCACATGTGCAGACTCTAACGCCGGAAATTCCGCGTTCACCATCTCTAATTGAATATTATTGATTCCTCGATCCCGTAGCATAGCTATGGCATCTATCACCTCTAGTAATCCTTTATGTGGCAAAAAAAATCCATATGAGGCGATTTTAAATATTGAGGTTTTCTCAGAAGGCTGGTTTCTTAAAGGTGGAGTATAGTCAAGGACCCCATGAGGAAATATTTCAACATTCTCATTTACTCCTAACTGCTTTAGCCTATGTACATCTGCAGGAGAATGTACCAATACCTTATGGCAGAGTTTTAAGGCTGGCACCAATATGGTTAGCCTCTTGTGAGGCTCGTGCACCGGATCGATTGTTGCATGTAGGGTGATGACAACCACACGATCATAATTAATTTGCTTAAGTATAAAGTCTCGTAATTTCTCTAGATTAAAGAAGCCATAGTTAAATTGTATAACTATAGCGTTGAGATCCAACTGATCAATGGTGTCCGTCAACCCGATCAAGTTCTCGTGATCGCCAATAGACCAGCAACGCCAAACATTTTCGCCATCATTTGCTGTTCTATCATCCGTGTGGGATGCGAGTACAGTAACATTCCCCGGCATATTCTTAAGAAGATGCTCAGAGTAAGCGGCTATACCGCAACGCACGTTCCATGTCGTGATCCATCCCGCACGTAATTTGTCGTTTTCTTGAGGGCGGTTATGCGCAGCTTTGTGTTCAGATGCTATAGATTGTGACCATGTGAAATCGCCTTCCAGAAGCCGCCGTTCTATCGGATTACCTAGAACTATATCTTCTCGTTTTGCGGCTTGTTCGGGATGGACGACTAGACCATTTTCTTCTGCGACCATAGAATCGTTTTTATTATACTCGGAACCAGAATGCGGTGAGGATGGCACAAGGGACGTACCTGCTTCAAGGATGGCACTCAAAAGATTGCCCGCGCTTTCCTTCCAGGTCAGCCAAGGCATTGCCTCAGGCACAGGATGTTCTCCAACCTGATACAATGAAAGCCAATCTTTGACGGCTTGGACAACTACTTCCGGACTTTTTTTAGCTGCAAAATAATAGGCATAATCACCAGCCACCTCACGGAAGACCGGAATATTTCGCGCGATGATGGGTAACTTGTGTTGCGCAGCTTCGATGAGTGGCAGACCAAAACCTTCGCCATACGATGCGGCAATCAAGCATGTACTTGCCGCATATATTTGCTTCAGGTATTCATCACTGATGCCTTCAAGTACAAAAAGACGCCTACCCAATTCCGGGTGATTCCTTAGTTTTTCCATTATGGTTGGAATAGTGCGACGTTTTTCGTATGATAGGTGTTTCCAGCCCTCTTTGCCGACAATAACCAGGTTAATGTCTTTTCCAGTCCGCCAAAGCTGATTGAACGCCTCTATGGTCTGAAGATACCCCTTACGCGGCTCGATAGTGCCCACCATTAAAAAACTCTTGCGCGCTGTTATCTGTCTAAGGGTGTTGTCGGTATCGGGCGGCAAACCCTGGGTTGGCGCTGAATTTTCAATGTCAGCGCCAATGTGGAACCAGCGGACCTGGAAAGGCCGCTTCTTTTCACTATAAAAAGCCTGCTCTTGCAACCATTTCTGAAAGTCTTCTCCTACGTTTTTCGATATACAGACTGCACCATCGAAGTTGGAAATGGTCTGCAGCCAGCGGCTGAATCCCTGGGTGCTATCGGGTGGAAAAACCTCTGGCATGCGGATGGGTAATAGATCGTAGACTATAAACCATACATGGACACCACGGTTATGCCAGCGCTGCAAAAATGATTGCTGAATTGATAGCAGATCAGGTATGACTTCCATTCCTAAGAATACATCACCAGGCCATGCCTTAGCCGCACTATCCCGTGCCCAGTCATCCGGGATATCAAGGAACTGGCAGATATAGCGCCGTGCATAGCGATATCCCTTTGAATCATGGGCCGCATATACTGGTTCTACTCGGAAACCTTTGGGTGGATTCTCCAGCCATTCTCGTAGGATAGCGCGCACTACTCTTTGAATGCCAGTTTTAGCGTCATGATATACCAGCTCTGAAATATCGAGTAACAACTGTGGTTGACGCGGTGATGGTGGAAAATTGTCGGATAATGAAGAGGCTAAGGAAAGGATATCTCTTTCTTGTAGATGAATCTTCGCAAAACCTGGGAGAACTCCGCGTAAACCTTTCTGTGATTGTTCGTAGAACCGTTCAATGGTTTCCATGTACTTTTGCGCACAGTTCCTAGGATGGTACTTGGTGCGAATAATCTCTTGCGCTTTGACACCTAAATCTTTTCTTAATTGACTGTCATCGATCAGTGTGGTGAGCGCGTCAATCAGTTCCTCATCAGTAAAGTCATCTCGCAACATCCAGACACCATCTTTATCCAGATCTGCCAGACTGCCATGGGCGTTGACAATAGTGGCTACTCCATAATTCATGCAGTCCAATACGGTGCCGGATGTTTCCCCACGGGAAAGGGTGCGCAATTGCACAGCAATATCAGCAGCAGCAAGATAGGCCCGAAAAGTTTCCGTGTCGGCCCATTCGGTTACATAAATACGAGACGCACAACCACTACTATTAATGGCTTGAATTAGATGCCTACCGTAATCTCCCCCATGTTCATTACTACCAACAAAAACAAGCTTTGCCTTCGGATTGATAGCGAGGGGTGAGGCCAAAAAGCTCTCTAGTAAGCGATGATTCAGTTTGGTGGGACCTAGAAAGCCAAAGGAACAAATGATCAAATCATCAGGCGTAAATCCAACTTGACGCCGCGCTGCTTCCCGGCTAAATGGCTCTGCAGTCACCCGCAAATGGGGGATGACGGCCCAGTCTGCTGCGGCCTCGGAGCCATACCATTGGCTAGCCAGTCTTCGGGAGTACTCCCCATGAACGATGATGCCCAGCGCGCGCTGTAAAACCGGCAGGTTAGCCGGATACGACATCACTACGTCTTCCCACGGATTGGCAGAAAGATAGCGCTCCATGACGGCACGATAACCATGACTGGCGTATAGGGTTTGGGCCAATACATGGGGCGTTGTGGCACCACCATCCCTGTATGCTTGGATGCCAGATTGGAAGAAGTCGTGCAGCACTGCGACACCTGGCATCGTTTCCAGCAGTGGGAATGTATACTGGTGGAATGAGTTGTTACCAAAGTGGTAGAGAATCCTATCATACTGACGATAATTTTCCCTGAGCCAGTCGCTAGTTCTAATTGGGCAGTTTTCCTGATCCACTGATCTGTAACGTCCTGTTGGTCTACTATGACTTCGATCTGATAGTACTGTGACAGAGCTGGGAGTAACTCCGCACTGTAATCGGCAATACCGGTACGCTCAGGAGGTAAGGGCGAAACAAACGCGAGTTTAGGTTTTGCGTGTTTGGCAGATATCGTCAAACAAGAAGTGGGCTGAGGACGTTGCAACGATTCCCAAGTAGCGATGGCCCGTTTGGCGGTTTCGTCCCAGGAGAATTTTTGGACTTGCTTCCGGCCATGTTCACGCAGGCGGGCTAGAAAAGCTTCATCGGTCAGGGCTTGCTGCAGTTTGGTCGTGATGGCTGAAACGTCAAAAGGGTCAAAAAGAGCTTCCTCCAGGCCAATGACTTCAGGCAGGCTGGAGGTATTGGCACCGATGACCGGCGCTCCGCAAGCCATGGCTTCCAGTGGAGGTAGACCAAAGCCTTCGTGCCAGGATGGGAAGATATAGAGATGGCAAAGGTTATAAAGATGAACGAGTTCCTCATCGCTGACATGGCCAGTGCAGAGGAAATCCTCTGGTTGGAGTCCCGCATCTTGTGCTAGTTGGCGCAACTCACCGGTTTTCCCAATCGGACCGACAAAAACTAATTGGTGAGCGCTACGCAGGCCTACAGGCAAGGCGGCATAGGCTTCGACGAGACGTGGGAGGTTCTTGCGTTCATCGTCACCACCGGTATAGAGAATGAAGGAACGTGTAATACCGAACTTATCTTGAATAACCCGCACTGTGTCCTGTTCAAGCTTCAAAACCTGGAACTCTGGTTCTACTGCTTCGAGAGTATTAACGATCTTGCTAGCGGATACACCGAGGCAGTCGATGCCCTCCTGGCGGGTATACTCCGATACTGCTAGAAAACAGTCTGCCTTCTTTAGATGAGCGACTTTGTGTTGATAATAACGGGCATAACGGGGGTTACCATTGAGATAGTGTTCGGGATTACGCAGGGGGATCAGATCGTGCAGTGTCACACTGACGTGCGTGCGATCAAAGCGGCCAATGCTGGTGACGGCATCGTCCACATAACCTTCGAATAGGCTGCAGATGTGAATGAGATCAGGCTGTAGGCTGCCCAGATATGCCTCACGTAGCAGTTCCGCAGACAAACGACGGGTATCGTTGTCGGGGTGCTCTTCTTTTATCGGATCGGGAACTTCCCAGATACGGATATTTTCCTGGGGTAGCAAGTCATGGAAGGCAGCCCGGATGGGTTGAATGGTTTCGGGAAAGAGACCAGAAAGAGCTAAAATGACTTCGTGTTTGCCGCGATTCCGTACGACGGCCTGGGCAAAGGACAAGGTGTAACGGCCGACCCCCCGAAAACGGCTACTGGTTTGCGCACCCTGCATGTCGATAATGATGCGCATAATTATGCAACCTCTTTATCATAAAGCTTAATTTCCAATTCTATATCCTTGTAGATTTGCATGGCATAGTCATCCAAAATCTCTGACAAGGGCTTTGTCAGGCCATCAAATTGATTCTGAGAATTGGCAAATCGTTGCCGATACTCCTCGGAGGAAAATAGATTGCGATAAAGATTTTCAATGGTCCCATGCCCTGCAGGCCCATTTATGAGCGCTTCACTTTCTGCTTCTCTTCCCAACACTAATCGGTAAGCTTCTTGAATATGTGCGGCTGTAAGCCCATGAAATTCATTATTTAATCTTTTCTGGAACTCCTCTGAGGAAAGCAGGGCTTGGTAAAGATTTTCAATAGTCCCATATCCTGCAGGCCCATTTATAAGCGCTTCGCTTTCTGCATCTCTTCCCAACACTAATCGGTAAGCCTCTTGAATATGTGCGGCTGTAAGCCCACCTTCTAGTTTATTATAAGAATTTTTATGTTCCGCCAAAGCCATTTGGAGTTTATGAATTTTATTTTTCATCCGCTTTATACGATCTGCACGCCCCCAAAACCAGTGTTGAGCGCGACGTTCCGCCTTGACCAAAGCCTCCAGTCCTAGAATCTCCTGATGGGGTCGGCACTCTGAAGATCGTGCCAATTGGAAGATAATCGACTCTTTACTATGGCCTTGGGCCAACCTGCCTAGGTAGTAAGCCATGCCCTGAGTGTCTGGATCATGCTGAAGCAGGTTACAATAGGCCTCTCTAATAAACTTGGGGCCATCTAGTGCAAAAAGTTCTGTGATGTGTTGAATTGGCATAAACTATTTCTTACCTTGAATCATGTTTTAACTAGCCTTGACTTTGCTGATAGCTACCCCGGAAATCGCCAAGCCAAACAACGTCATGGCAATCAGCACAAATATGGTATATCCCATGTGATAATAGCTAGGCACCCCTGAACCAAAGTAGCCATGATGAAAATAATCCACCGCATCAATGAGCGGAAAATACAGCAGATAACTGCGGTATGGTTCCGGTACAAGGAATGTCGGGATAAATACCCCACTGAAAGGGAGCATCAGGTAGAGAATGATGTGGGACGTTTTTTCAATGGTTTCGCTCAGTTCAGCCAGCCCGGCCATGATCATGACAAAACCAAAGGAAAACCAAATAATTAGCAGATACCCTAATGCCATCGTTAAAATACTACTTGGTACGTGGCAAATGCCCACTATGATAAAGATCGGAAACAGAAATAAAAATACGGCTATACCACTGGCAAATTCCAGTAATATGCGCGAGTAGATAATATCCATGGGCCGGATAGGCTGGTGATGCAATAGTGCACGGTTCACATTGATTGCACCCGTAACTCTGCCCGTTCCATTCCGCCAGAACAACAGCGTGGGATAACTCACCGCCAGATATTCAGCAGGACTGATTCCATACGGATAACCCGTTTCAATAAAAGAAAAAATAATCATCACTCCCACCACAAACATGGCAGGCTCAGCAATCATCCACAACATCCCCAATCCTTCACGCCCGAAGCGCGTGACCGTTTCGCGCAGCATCAGCGCCCAGATCACCCGCAGTTGCAGGCGGAACTGATACCAGAAGGTTTCCTTGGTGGCATTAGCGCTCATGGTGTTCCTTGATGCCGGCGTAGAGAATGCTCAACACCCCCCAGATCATCAGCGAGACAATCAGCACGGCCAGAATGTCCTCAAAACGCTTGGGCTGCTGGGGGGCATCGGGCAGGTTCGGGCGGCTGATGGTTTCCAGATAGAGTTCCTGTTTCTGGGCGGTCATGCGGGCCTGTTCCAGGGAGGTGACGGCGGCTTCCAGCAGTTTTTGAGCGAGGAGCTGGTTGACCGTCAGACGCTCGAATTCAATGTCCTTGCTGGCCAAGGATTCCCGGTCGCCGGTGACCTTGGACTGTTCGCTGGCGATTTCCCCTTTCAAGGCCGTTATGCTGCTTTTGAGGACGGGTATCTGGGGGTTGTCCGGGGCATGGGCGACAATGGATTGCAATTCGGTCTGCATGGCAATCAACTGGTCCTGTAACTTGCTGACCATGCCGAGTTGCAAGCTGCTTTGTGCCGGGGGGCTGAACACCCGACGAAGATTACGGTACTCGGCCAGGGCCAGGGTGGCATCCCGTAAAGTCCGCTTGGCCTGTTCCACGTCCTGCTTGGCATAAAACACCGCGCGATGGCGGGCGGTATTATTCAGTTGATTGACGATATCCTGGCTTTTGGCGAGCAGAAAGTCATTGATTTTTTGGGCATCTTTGGCGCTGAACGCGCGTACCTTGAGTTCACTGATGCCATTGGCACTATCCAGAGTATCCGCCACCATGTGTTGATAGTAGCGCCACAAGCGCACATCGGACGTGTAGGGATAAAACACCCCGCCAAAGCGGTTGAAGATATCAATATCGCTGTTCCCGAAAATCTGCTTGAGGGGGTAGAGCTTGTTGACGGCCATCATGCCGTCCCAGGACGAGATGTAGGAACTGATGGTTTGCGCGGCACTGGTGGAATTACTCCCTCCAAAATTGCTGAGCAAGGAAAGCAGCCCACTACTGCTGCTGACCTGCTGGTTGGGGCTGTACACCACAAAGCGGGCTTCACTGATGTAAACTGGTGAAGCAATCAGGCCAAAGTACAGGACGGACAGGCCCGTCGGTACCAGGACGATCCAGATGAACAGCTTGTTCAGGTTTTTAATACGGGTCCAGAGGGCCTTCAGCACGCAGCAGTTTCCTGTATACGGTTATAGCTATATTATGGTCAGATTCAGGCGGTAGGGACAAGAGCCTCGGCGCGTCCATAAATATCATCAAAGCGGGCAATATCGTCTTCGCCCAGGTAGGCGCCGCTTTGCATCATTTGTACCACAACCGGACTTTCAAAAAATGCATCGACAGGCGTTTTTTTGCTATATTATTGACCGAACGGTCGGTATGCCATCATGTCAACGGACCCGGCAACCTGCGCGTAATGGATATGCTTGGATATGCACTGGCAGGACGTGGAGTTAGGCAATCCACCGGGTTGCAAGGCACATCGAACAAACAATTGGAGGCTTGACCATGTCCAATTCAGCACAACCCATGCCTTGGAGGCTCTTGGCCGGGGTGGGTCTGGGATTGGCCCTGGGGTCCTTCGATGGTGCCGCGCTCCAGGCAATCTTTCCCTATGTGGCGGGAGGCGTGTCCACCAGCAGTGATCACGCCATGTGGACCCTGACCTATTTCGTTGTCAATTGGGCGGTGGGCATCACCATCATGCCCTGGACCAGCGCCCGACTCGGCAGCCGGCGGGCCTTTCTCGGGGCCTGTCTCATCGCCACCGTGGGCAGCGTCATCAGTGCCACCACCAGCAATCTGTGGATCCTGCTCATCGGTCGCGCCATGCAGGGGATAGCCGCCGGCCTGTTGGTCCCCTTGAGCCAGATCCTCTTTTTGCGCAACACCGATCCGCGTCGTCATGGCTTGATCACCATCCTCTGGAGCAACATCATGTTGATTCCTTTCTTCCTGGGGCCGGCGCTGGGAGGGTTTTTGGCGGTGACACTCAGCTACCGCTGGATTTTCACCCTCTCGGTGCCCCTTTGGGGCGTGGCGGCCTGGCTGGGGGCGGGGGCCATCCCGGAAGAAGAACGGCAACACCCCCCGGCCTTCGATCTGCTCGGCTTTTTGTTGCTCTATGCCGGACTCATGTCCTTGCAGGTCGTTTTGGATAACGGGGAACAATACGGTTGGTGGCATTCCCGTTTCATCTTGCACATCGGACTGATATCCTTGTCGCTGTTGCTGCTCTTCGCCTGGCGGGAAAGGAGCGCCAAGCACCCACTGCTGCAATTCCACTTTTTTCGCCATCGCAATTTCTGGTTGGGCTTGCTGCTGTTGAGTCTGGGGTGGTCCTTCTTCGTGGGCTGGATTTCCATCCTGCCTTTGTGGGCCGAAGAGACCCTGGGCTTCAATGGCTTGTGGGCAAGCGTGATCTTGATTCCCCTGGGTCTCGCCGCCGTACCCCTCTCCAGCCTGATGGACCGGCTGCGTGGGCCCGTTGGTTTACACCGCCTCGCTGCGCTGTGTTTTCTGCTTTTCGCCCTGGCCTATGGAACGGCCTACCTGAGTCCGATGATGGGGCTCGCTCAGTTGCTCTGGATCACCTTTTTCCTGGGGCTCGGAACAGGCTCCCTGTTTGTTCCCCTGACCATGGTCATGCTGTCCCCGATTCCTCGCGAGGAGCTTGCCCGGGCTTCGACCACCGGGAATTTTCTGCGCGTGTTCAGCGCCTCCCTTGGGGTAACCCTGCTGTCCACCTTCTGGATCCGGGGCACGGCCCTGGCGAGCAACAGTTTGCGTTCGGAATGGCCCCGGCACCATCCGGTCCTGCCGGTGCCGGTCCTGTTCCAATACCTCCAGGGAGTGGCCAGCAGCCTCAGCATCGATAGCCTCCTGCGGCTATCCATGTGGCTTTGTCTGGGAATTGCGGTCATTGCTTACTTCTTCATACAGCCTGTGCAACGGCCCGAGTCCTATGTCGAGGAAGAGGAAGATCTGGTGGAAGATGAAGCAACCTCATTGATGGAATGAATCTTTTTGACAAGTTCAGGCCACGGCAACCCGCTTACCATACGATCTTGGGAGCCTGCACCCTGACACTGGTAGAACGTCAGATGATGCCATGAGATATTCTGGCTGCGGGCGATGATGTTCTGACCGGTTCCGCAGTGGTCAACGTAGTGTCTTGCGCCTAGGGGTAGTGGCTGATCCAAGCCACTCAGTAGCAGTAACACCCGTTGACCAGGTCGGGGGGAGAAGTGCGGCCACAGCGCATATTGATTGCGGGCTGGCGTTCCAGAAAAATCGTTGTAATAGACAAATGGATGGCCGGGTAAAACGAAGCTTAATGCCGCACTGTATTGATAGAAATCGGTGACGATCAAGCTATCGTGTTGTTCGTCCAGCGCCTGCTCCACCTTTCGTCCCAAGGCATTCCACCCCCTGGTTTGCTTGAAGGGCACAAGCCAGTGAGGTGGCACGGACAAGCCCCAACTGGCCGCCGAGGGCAAGGCCAGAACCGCGGCGATCAGCAGTGACGGCAGGAACATGGCGGGAATCAGATACCGACGAGATAGTCTGGCCAAGGAACCCGCCGCCCATATCCACAAACCAATATAGCTTTCCGCTGGCCAGTTGGCATCAATTTGCCCGGTAGCACTCTTCAGGAGATAAAAAAACCAAATCAACAGACTGCTCGCCATGATGATGGTCCATCCCCTAGTCCGTAACCGGCGGCTCCGCCACAGCCCAAAGATGAGCAGGATGGCTGGAAAGACTCCCAAAACGCCCAGTTGACCAGCAAGGAAAGTACCGATACTTTGCCAGCCCCCCTGACCACCAGTGACGTTCCCCCAGGTGGCTTGCATGGTTACCCAATGATGGGTGGCATTCCAGTAGAGATTAGGTGAAAGTATGAGCAGTGCGATAAGGGCTCCCAGCCAGGGTTCCTTTCGGGACAGTTGCTGTCGTCCTTCGGCACTAAAGAGCAGCACCAGGAAAATGGCCAGTGGCAGGGCCCCCATGTTGTACTTGCTGAGCAATCCCAGACCGAGCCAGACACCTGCCAGTAGCCATTGCCAGGATTCTCCTCGCGCCAGGGCCCGCCAGACAGACCAGAGCGTGAGCATCCAGAAGGTCAGCATGGGAACGTCAGTGGTAAAGACCATACCGCCCAGAAAAACGATGGGTATAATGCTGAGAGCCAGGCAAGCTACCCATGCGGCCCTCCGGTCCTTCCATACATCCCAGGCGAAAAACCAGGCAAGCAGGGTCACTGTGAAAGAAAAAATCGGTGCCCAGGCCCGCACTCCCAACAAAGTATCACCGAATATCCATCGGCTGACGGCCATGAGCCAGGCCAGCAGCGGGCCTTTCGTGTAATAACCCAGGCTGAGGTGCCTGGACCAGAGCCAGTACTGGGCCTCGTCTCCGGAAATTCCCAGAGGCCCCCACAGGATGAGCGCATAGTGAATGAGTAGCAGGACTCCAGCGAAAGGCCATGGAGTTTCCCAAAAGCGGGATGGCCTTGTCAGAATGCCGATGGTGCTGTCCTCTGAATGACAAGAATTCATTGATTTTATTGGTGCGCAGTACTGGATTCGAACCAGTGACCTTCGGCTTCGGAGGCCGACACTCTATCCAGCTGAGCTAACTGCGCGCGCTGCAGATTATAGGGAACTCGCTGGCGGCTTGTCCAACCTTTCCTGGGGTCCCTGAAAATTCAGCGCCAGCCAGTATTGTTCCGTTGAACGGGCTCGGGAGGCTGTGGGCTTGCGTACCACAATTTTTTGGAAATCCTGACGCAGGGCACGACGCAAATCTTCAGCACCAGCGCCCATGAATACCTTGATCAGCAAGGTCCCGCCCGGCCGCAACCAGCGCTGCGCCATATCCAGGGCCAGTTCCGCCAGATCGATGGCACGGGCCTGATCGACACTGGCAATGCCGGACATATTGGGCGCCATATCGCTCATGATGAGATCCGCGCCTTCGGGCAAGGCTTCCCGACAGGCGGCGATAATCGCTTCTTCATACACGTCTCCGCAAATCACCGTGGCTTCGACCACCGGATCCATGGGCAAGCGATCCACCGCCACCAGGCGGCCATGTCGGCCAATCAGAGGGGCCGCCACCTGGGTCCAGCCCCCCGGAGCGGCACCCAGATCCAGAATCCGCATGCCGGGCCGAATAATGCGATCCTTTTCCTGAATCTCCAGCAACTTGTAGGCTGCCCGGGAACGGTAGCCCTCTTTCATGGCGCGCTGGACAAATACATCCCGAAAATGTTCCTTCAGCCATTTTTCACTGGATTTACTTCTCGCCACAACGCCTTCCTCCGCCCTTTGACCACCGCATCGCGCAACCGTACACTCCCTTTCTGCTTTTTTGAAGCATTGAGCAGACATGCTCCCTGCCGGGCATCTGGCCGCAGCTTGGCAGGTAGCACGGTCATCGCTAGACTGTTATGGAACAATCTACCGGCCAAGCGCCCGGAGCAGCATCATGACCGATAAACCCCCCACGGATATTCGGATCAGCGTCGAAACCCGCTATCTTCCCGAGCAATCCAGTCCTGAGCAGGACCATTACGCATTCGCCTATCAGATCACCATCGAAAATCACGGCCCGAAAACCGCACAGTTACTCAATCGCCATTGGATCATTACCGATGCCGAAGGACGCGTGCAGGAAGTTCAGGGGCCGGGAGTCGTCGGTGAACAGCCCATCCTGCAGCCGGGGCAACGCTTCCGCTACTCCAGCGGCGCGGTGCTCCCAACCCCGGTGGGCAGCATGCACGGCAGCTATGAATGGGTGAGCGCTGATGGAGAAAGCTTTGATAGCCCCATTCCCGCCTTTCGTTTGGCCGTAGCTACGGTTTTTCATTGAGCCGAAACAGTCTGCAGCGCGCCTACGGCATCTGGGCGCCGATTTATGACCCGGCCGTACGCGGTTTTTCCGAGCCTTTACGGCAACGCAGTCTCCGTCAGATGCCCTGGGGGAACAGGCGTAATCAGTTCCCGCTCCCGCCGCGCGCCGCCTTCTTGCGCTCATTTTCGGTGAGATAACGCTTGCGGATACGGATGGATTGGGGAGTGGCCTCCACCAGTTCGTCATCGGCGATAAACTCCACCGCCGCTTCCAGGGTCATTTTGATGGGCGGGGTGAGCATGATGTTTTCATCGGAACCCGAGGCGCGCATGTTGGTCAGTTTCTTTTCCTTGAGGGGATTGACCACCAGATCGTTGTCGCGGCTGTGGATGCCAATCACCATGCCTTCATATACCTTGTCGCCCGGACTCACAAACATCCGGCCCCGTTCCTGCAGGTTGAAGAGGGCAAAGCCCACGGCCTCGCCTTCTTCCGCGGAAATCAGCACGCCATTGTTACGGGCAGGAATGCTGCCCTTGACCGGACCATAACCCTCGAAAATATGGCTGATGACGCCCGTTCCCGAAGTCGCCGTCAGAAATTCCGTATGGAAACCAATCAGACCCCGCGCCGGAATCTTATACTCCAGGCGCACCCGACCACGACCATCGGGAATCATGTCCTGCAACTCCCCGCGCCGAATGCCCAGGCGCTCCATGATGGTCCCCTGATGGGTTTCTTCCACATCCACTGTCAACGCCTCATAAGGCTCTTCCCAGACCCCATCGACCTGACGCTGAATCACCCTGGGACGGGACACGGCCAGCTCGTAGCCTTCGCGACGCATGTTTTCAATGAGGATGGTCAGATGCAGCTCACCCCGTCCGGAAACCATGAACACATCGGCATTGTCCGTATCTTCGACCCGCAGGGCCACGTTGATGAGCAACTCCTTGTACAGCCGGTCGCGCAACTGGCGACTGGTGACAAACTTGCCTTCCCTGCCAGCAAAAGGACTGGTGTTCACCTGAAAGGTCATGTTCAGGGTCGGCTCATCAATGGGTTTCCAGGGCAGGGCTTCCGGAGCCTCCGGTGCGGCAATGGTGGCGCCGATGGCAGGCTCCTCGATACCCGTCACCGCGACAATATCGCCCACGGTCGCCGTTTCCCAAGGCACCCGCTTGAGACCGTCAAAACCCAGTAACTGCAGGATACGGCCCCTGGTCTGGGTCTGATCCACACCATGAATCAGGACAATATCCTGACCGGGTTTCATGGACCCCCGGCGGATGCGGCCAATGGCAATACGTCCCACATAGCTGGAATAATCCAGATCGGCAATCTGCATTTGCAGAGGCCCTTCGGGATCCCCTTCCGGGGCATGGACATGGGACAAAATCAGTTCAAAGAGGGGTTTCATGTCGCCCGAACGCACATCGGGATTTTCCCCCGCGTAGCCTTGCAGTCCGGAAGCATAAATCACCGGGAAATCCAGCTGCTCTTCGCTGGCACCCAACTTGTCGAACAAATCAAAGGTCGCGCTGATCACATAGTCTGGACGGGCGCCGGGGCGGTCCACCTTGTTGATCACGACAATGGGCTTCAGACCCAGCTCCAGCGCCTTGCGGGTCACAAAACGGGTCTGGGGCATGGGTCCCTCCACCGCATCCACCAGCAGCAGAACGCCATCCACCATGCCCAGCACCCGCTCCACTTCCGCACCAAAATCCGCATGTCCAGGGGTATCGACGATGTTGATGTGGGTGTCGCCCCACTGCACCGCCGTGTTCTTGGCCATGATGGTAATGCCTCGTTCCTTTTCCAGATCGTTGCTGTCCATCACTCGATCTTCCACCTGTTGGTGGGCGGCAAAAGTACCGGACTGACGGAGCAACTGATCCACCAGGGTGGTTTTGCCGTGGTCAACGTGCGCGATGATAGCGATGTTACGGATTTGACGAGCCACTGATATTCCCCAAAACGGTCATAAGAAAAAACGCGGGCATCTGCCGCCCCGCAGCGGGTTTTCTTATAACGGTATCCTGTCGAAAATGCAAATAAAAACCGCCCCGAAAGGGGCGGCAAGGGAAAGTGACCGAAGTCACTCGAAAAATATTCTTTTGACTTAGAAACCTGCCTGGAACTGCAACATCAACGTGTTGTAGGCCATGCCGTTGATGGGTGCGCCATTGGCACCGAACACCCCACCCATGGTTCCCGTACCGAACTTGCCGTTCCGCGCCGTTGGAATGATGTAATTCAACTGCACTTCTGCGGCGTGGGGATTATTGGGGTTGACATAGTAGTTGACACCCACTGTCGTGTTGTCGAGTTTCGCATCGTAACCATTATGGTTGTTGATGCTGAATGAATCGAAGCGCACTGCCGGTTCGATATCCAGCCAGGACGGGGTCAATGTCATCTGATGCAGATTTACGCCCAGACCCACATTCCAGTCCGTGGCCAGCATTCCATAGGAATTGGTTACTGCGGGAACGAAGCTACGCCCAGTGTTCATATTGGTGTAGGATGCTGCGTAATGGATTCCCATTAAGCCGCCGTGTATGCCTACGTTCCATGTATAAATAACCGAGCCAGCCAATGTGGGAGACACATACCCAAGACTCATGCGCGACCCGCTCACTTCCGCCTTCAGCAAGGGTCCCATGAAGTCATAATTCAAGCGGGCAAAGGCAATATAGTTGCCGCTGCCATTCAGGTAACCACTTTGACCACTTCCGAAGGGAGTGGTACCACTTTCGGCGAAGTCATAGGCATTGTACGCATCCAAAGAGGTGTCATCGGCAACACCAACTGCATATCCAACCCCGGTTCCCAATACATCATTGGCATGGATCATCGCGCCTGCGGAACGGCCCGGTACCAAGGACTGCGCCATGCTCCGGAAGATGAAGGGCAGCTCATTTCCCTGCTTGCTCACGTATTCATTGCCCACCGGCAGCTTGAACTTGCCCACCTCAAGCTGTGCAAATGGCACAGGAGCATAGTTCAACCAGGCATTGATGATGGAGGCATTGCCACCATTGCCGAGGCCGTCATTCAGCAGATTGCCAAGTGAGTCTCCTCCTTTGAAGTTACCCGAAATCGCAGCGTTGTCCCAACCCGCCTCGATGTTGTAAGTCACACCGGGAACCGCTTCGCCCTTGACACCCAAGCGAATACGATTGGCACCGAAAACCAAACCATTGGAACCCGAAGCAGACCCATTGGTGGATGTGCCCCACTGCTGAGCACCGGTGATCTGGGCATATCCATACAGGACCGGACCCGTATCCCGGGAATTCTCAGGCTGAAACACCTGGTTGGAACTGTCACTGGTTGCCGCAAAAGCCGCACCAGGCACCAAAACTGCGGCCGCAACGGCCAAAGCGATAAGATTCTTCTTCATGATAAGGCTCCTCCTCGAGAGCATTGTCTGGATACTACGCTTTAAGTTATAGCACCGGTGTGGGCACTTTGCAACATTTTGACAACACCTTTTTTGCAACGCGCCGCCAATTTTATACACCGATATGCTTATCAAGCTCCACGTTTGACACAGGCAGTCGGCCATGGCTATCATCGCCGCCGCCCTTGGGGAATCGTCTAGCGGCAGGACAGCGGACTCTGACTCCGCTAACCGTGGTTCGAATCCACGTTCCCCAGCCAAAATTACGCAAGCGCCCAAGTTCCCTCGGGCGCTTTAATTATAGATCAAAGCGCGGCTGCGGAGCATTCGCGGCAACTTCGTGTTACACTCTCCTTCATGAAAGCCACGCATCCACCTGCTCTTACTGCCCTGCATTTCACCAAAATGCAGGGTCTTGGTAATGATTTTGTCGTTTTTGATGGCATCCGCCAACAGGTTCATTTAGCACCCGAACAGATTCGCGCCATTGCTGACCGCCACTTTGGCATTGGTTGCGATCAAGTTCTGCTGGTGGAAAAACCCGATTCATCCGACTGTGATTTCCGGTACCGCATTTTCAATGCCGACGGCGGTGAAGTGGCCCAGTGCGGGAACGGGGCGCGTTGCTTGGCGATATTTGTCCGTCGTTCCGGGCTCTGCGACAAAGCCATCATTCAGGTAGAAACCCGCTCCGGACGGATGCAACTCCAGATTCTGGAAAACGGGGAGGTGTTGGTGGACATGGGTGTCCCGCGTTTTGCGCCAGGGCAGATTCCCTTGCGCGCCGCGGAAGAAGGCCCGGAATACCTCCTGGAAGTGGATCATGACACCCTGCGCATGGCGGCCTTGAGCATGGGCAATCCCCATGCCGTGCTGCGTGTGCCCGATATACGCCATGCGCCGGTCACGCGTCTGGGGCCACGAATTGAAAACCATCCGGATTTTCCGCAGCGCTGCAATGTTGGCTTCATGGAAATCTGCGATCGCACCCACATTCGTCTGCGGGTCTGGGAGCGGGGTGCGGGAGAAACCCTGGCCTGCGGCAGCAATGCCTGTGCTGCAGTGGTGGCGGGCATCCGCTGGGGAGAACTGGATCAGACGGTCGTCGTGGATCTTCCGGGTGGACGCTTGTGCATCCAATGGGCAGGACCCGGACAAGCGGTTATGATGACCGGACCGGCCCAGGTGGTTTTTGACGGCACCTGGTCCCTCCAGACGGACCGCCAGGCAGCCAAGGGAGAATCCGATCATGCAGGACACGACATTGCGCGCCATTGCTGAGAGCCTCAACAGCAACTCGGAACAACTGGCTTTTTTACATAAACTCAACGATCAGGAAGGCGAAACCCTCGCCCATCTCATCGCGGCGCTGGAAGTCCATAGCGCCCCTGAACGCTACAGCGATACCCACTGGGAGGATGACTGAATTGGCTACCGCTCCGGAACTGGATGATCTGGCGCAGCAAGTCCACCAGTACCTGCGCGAACATCCCCAATATTTATGGGACCAGGAAGACCTGCTCCTCTCCCTGACCTTGCCCCATGTGGGCCGAGGCTCGGCCTCCTCCCTGCTGGAAAGGCAGGCGCAGCTCTTACGGGAAGAAAACCATCGCCTGCAGCAGCGCATCAGCGCCCTGCTGGGTGCCGCTCAACAAAATGCTGCCCTGGGTCTGCATCTTTCCGATCTGGCCACGGAGTTGCTGAACACCCCCGACTGTCCGGCCACTCTCCATGCGGTGCTGACCCATCTGCGCGAAGGTTTTCAGGTCGAGGCGCTGGCCCTGATCGCCCGGGCACCAGTACCAGGCCTGCCACAATTTGCCGTTCTCGAAGAACCGGATTTCTTGGCATTACTGAACGGCTTCCCTCCTTCCCAGGCCGCGACCGGCTTGTCCCTGACCCCAGCACTGCGCAGCACCTTGTTTGCTGCCGACGGCGCAGCGCTGGAGTCCTTTGCCCTGATTCCGTTGCTGGGCCAGCATCTGCAGGCGGGGATTGTGCTGGGCAGTCAGAACCCCGAGCGCTACGCCCAGGATGCGGGTGCCGACCTGCTCAATCAGATTGCGCGGCTGGTGACGGCGGCCCTGGATCGCTGCCTGACTCCATGCTGATTCAGGAAGCCATCATGGATTTCATGACCGCCCTTGCCCAGAGCGGCCGCTACAGTCCCGCCACCATAGTCTCTTATCAGCGCGACCTGCAGGGCTGGATGCAATTCATGCAGACCCGCAGAGCTCAGGATATGACTGCCGTCCATCCTGCCGATCTGCGCGCCTATCTGATGCGCGAACGCAGTCGCGGGGTGGCTATCCGCAGTCTGCGCCGCCGTTTTGCCGCCTTGCGCGCCCTCTATCGGCATCTGCAAAAAGACACCCCCGATCTACAGAATCCTGTGCAGGGCATCATGATGCCCAAATCCGAACAACGCCTCCCTGACTGGTTGACGGTGGACCAGGCCAAACAATTGATGGATTCTGCGGATACCACTCTAAACACGGCCGATTTTGCCCAAATCCGCGACCAATTGATCCTGGAGTTGCTGTATTCCAGTGCCCTGCGCGTCAGTGAACTGGCAGGCCTGGATGTGCAGGATATGGACCGCCATGGTGGTAGCGTGCGGGTCATGGGTAAAGGCCGTAAGGAAAGGATTGTCCCGGCGGGTTCGGCGGTCTGGCGGGTTCTGGCAGCCTACCTGCCCCTGCGCCATGCCCTGCTCATGGACAAGCATCGTCCCGAAGAAAACGCCCTGCTGCTCAATGCTTCCGGTCGGCGCCTCAGCATCCGCAGCATCCAGATCCGCATCAAGGCGCTGGGAGAAACCCGCCTGGGTCAGCATATTCATCCCCATACCCTGCGCCACAGCGCCGCCAGCCATTTTCTCCAGTCCGCCGGAGATTTACGCGCGGTGCAGGAATATCTGGGCCACACGGGTATTGCAAGCACGGCCATTTATACCCATATGGACTATCAGCGTCTGGCGCAGGTGTATGACCAAACCCATCCCCGCGCCAAACAATCCAGACTACCGCAAGACGAGGACCCCACATGACAGAGGCATTACCCATGCATGGCACCACCATTCTCTGCGTCCGCCGTGGCGCCAATGTGGTGATGGCCGGCGATGGCCAAGTCACTTTTGGCAATACCGTCATGAAAGGCAATGCGCGCAAGGTGCGCCGCATCGAGTCCGGGGTGCTGACCGGGTTTGCGGGTGCTACTGCGGATGCTTTCACCCTGCTGGAACGCTTCGAGGCCAAACTGAAAGCCCATCCGGGGCAACTGGCCAAGGCGGCCGTGGAGCTCGCCAAGGAGTGGCGCACCGATCGGGTATTGCGACGTCTGGAAGCCATGCTCGCCGTGGCCGATGAAAAACAAAGCCTGATCATCACCGGACAAGGCGACGTGCTGGAACCGGAATATGGCATTATTGCCATTGGTTCCGGTGGTCCTTACGCCCTGTCGGCCGCCCGCGCCCTTTTGGAAAACAGCGCCCTGTCCGCCCGCGAAGTCGCCGAAAAGGCACTGGGCATCGCCGGCGACATCTGTATTTACACCAACCATAACCATACGATTGAAGAACTATGAGCATGTCCGAAATGACCCCCCGCGAAATCGTCCAGGAACTGGACAAGTACATCATCGGCCAGTCGGACGCCAAGCGTGCGGTGGCCATTGCCCTGCGCAACCGCTGGCGACGCGCCCAGGTCCCTGCCCCCCTGCATCAGGAAATCACCCCCAAGAACATTCTGATGATTGGACCCACGGGGGTGGGCAAAACGGAAATTGCCCGCCGCCTGGCGCAGTTGGCCAATGCGCCATTCATCAAGGTGGAAGCCACCAAATTCACGGAAGTCGGGTATGTGGGCAAGGATGTGGAGTCCATCATCCGCGATCTGACCGAAACCGCCGTGGACATGATCCGCAGCGAACGCCAGACCGCCATGCGGCAACGCGCCGAAGAAATGGCCGAAGAACGCATCCTGGACGCCCTGATTCCGGGTCCCCGGGACAGTTCGCTGCCGCGCAGCAATGAAGGCACCCGGCAAAAATTCCGCAAGATGCTCCGGGAAGGCAAACTGGATCAGCAGGAAATCGAAATCGAAGTGGCCGCTCCCAAGGCGGGCGTGGAGATCATGGCGCCTGCGGGTATGGAAGAAATGACCAATCAACTGCGGGATATGTTTTCCAACCTGTCCCAGGGCAAGACCAGCATCCGCAAGGTGCCGGTGGCAGAAGCCCAGCGCCTGCTCACCGACGACGAGGCGGCCAAACTGGTCAATGAAGAAGAAGTCCGCGCCCTGGCTCTGGAGAGGGTGCAGTCGGGTGGTATCGTGTTCATCGATGAAATCGACAAGGTCACCGTGCGCTCCGGCAGTCAGCAGGGCGCGGACATTTCCCGGGAAGGGGTACAGCGGGATTTATTGCCTCTGGTAGAAGGATCCAATGTCAGCACCCGCTATGGCGTGGTGAAAACCGATCATATTCTGTTCATCGCCTCGGGCGCCTTTCACCTCAGCAAGCCCTCGGATCTGATTCCGGAACTGCAGGGGCGCCTGCCCATTCGCGTCGAGCTGGACGCCCTGAGCGCGGCGGACCTGGTGCGGATCCTGCAGGAACCGGAGAATGCCCTGGTGCGCCAGTACAGTGCCCTCCTCGCCAGCGATGGCGTCACGCTGCAATTCACCGCCGACGGCGTGCAGCGCATTGCCGAAATTGCCCAGCAGGTCAACGAAAGAGTGGAAAACATCGGCGCCCGTCGCTTGCACACCATCATGGAACGCCTGCTGGAAGAAGTGGCATTCGCCGCCCCCGACCTGAGCCAGCCCAGTGTGGAAGTCAATGCGGCCTATGTGAATGGACGCCTGCAGGATCTGGCCCAGGACGAAGATCTGTCCCGCTATATTTTATAGGCTTTTGGTTTATAGGGGATGACCCTGGGTGGACACTCAGGGTTTGATATACAAGGCTCCCGCTGCCTGGGCTTCGGCAATGGCGATGACGCCAGCAGGCACCAGATGACTGCCCGCGGGCCGGGCAGCGGGGTCAAGGCCCATGTTGCGCAGACTGTTTTCACAGAAATCCACCCACAAACCGGCGGTGATCCGCTCTTCGATTTCCCGCCGCCAGTGTCCATGGGCCCACAGGGAAACCGGGGACTGACCGTTGGCAATGACCCGCAGTGCGCGGCCCGGATCTGCTGCTGCCGCATTCCGCACATTGGCCAGGAGATTGGGCCAACGGCCCGCGTCATCAATATGAAACAGCAACAACTGTTCAGGCCACCGATCTCAGCGCCAGCATTTTCTGACGCAACTTGCCCATGCTGTTTTTTTCCAGCTGGCGGATGCGCTCCGCAGAAACTCCCAACTCATCGCCCAGTACCTGCAAGGTCTTGGGTTCCTCACTGAGCCAGCGATTTTCGATGATGTAGCGATCCCGCTGGGACAAGGCCGACAACGCGCTTTGCAAGGCGGCATGCTGATGGGCATCCCAATCCCGGTCGAAAAGCTGATCCACCGTGGATTCGGCAGGATCGGCAATTTCCTTCATCTGTGGATTCCCGCTCTCTTCATCAAGCTCCAAGTTCAGGGAGTAGTCATGACCGGTCATCCTCCCTTCCATTTCCAGTACCTGATCCTGGGTGACACCCAGATCTTCGGCAATGGCGGCGCTTTCCTCCCCACTCAGCCAGCCGGTATGGGTTCGACTGGAACGCAGGTTAAAGAACAGCTTGCGCTGGGCCTTGGTGGTAGCCACCTTGACGATTCGCCAGTTACGTAAAATGAATTCGTGAATTTCCGCCTTGACCCAATGCACGGCAAAGGAAACCAGACGCACGCCATGATCCGGATCATAGCGCTTGACCGCCTTCATCAGGCCAATATTGCCTTCCTGAATCAGGTCCGCCTCCTGGAGGCCATAACCCCGGTATCCCCGGGCAATGCGCACCACAAAACGCAGGTGACTGAGCACCAGCGTTTTTGCCGCTTCGACATCACCATGATCGCGCAGACGCAAGGCCAGATCCCGCTCTTCTTCAGGCTCCAGCATGGGCTGGGCGTTGACGAAACGCAGGTAAGCCGTCAACCCGTCGGTGCTGACCAGATCCCTACTGGCTATAGCAAGTTCATTCATATTTTGTCCTCATGACAATCATGCCACCTTCGACTCCGAATATCCGCAGGAAGTTCCAGGCCGTGGAACAGGGCGCAGACATAATTTGTCGTTCATTTGGGGATCAGGGAAAGCCTTTTCAAGCGCTTTCCGCCCTTCAGGAAAAAGTATGGTCGAGATGTTGGCCCACGGCAAGGCGGGAACCCAACCAGCCGAGAATGGCGCTGATGGCGATCAGTATCACGCCTTCCAGACCCGTCAGGCCCAAAAGTTCAAATCGAGTGCCATAGAGGGTTGCCAGGCGATCTACCGGCCCCTGCAAGATCGCGATGGTAATGGCAATGATGATCCAGGCCAGGGTGCCGGCAATGGCGCCCTGAAGCAGCCCCTGGTACAGAAAAGGGCGCCGGATGAAGGATCGGGTTGCGCCCACCAGACTGGCAATATCAATTTCATCGCGGCGCTGGGCGATATGCAGACGAATGGTATTGCCCATGACCAGAATGGCGCCGACTGCCAGCAGGATGGTCAGAATCCAGACAGCGGTTTTCCCCAGGGCCAGAATCGCCTGCAGGCGCGCTACCCAATGCAGATCGGATTGGGCGCTGGCAACGCCGGGCTGACGCGACCAGGCCTGGATTTGTGCCTGCAAGGCAGCGGGGCTTTCGGACAAGGGATTCAATTCCACAATGAAGGAAGCCGGCAGGGGATTTTCACCCAGAATCCTGATGGCTGCGGTCATACCGGCATTTTTTTCAAATTCCTGAAGCGCCGCGGTTTTGCCCACATAGCGCACATTGACGACACCGGTGCTGCCCTGGAGCTTTTTCTGCAGTTGCTGAATGTCCTGCGCTGTTGCGTCCTGGTGCAAAAACAGGGAAATCTGGGCCTGATCCCGCCACTGCCCCAGCAATTGCTGGAGATTATTCAAAGCGGCAAAAAGACCTACGGGGAGAGCCAGCACAATGGCCAGGGCAAAAATGGTCATCAATGTCGCCAGCGGCTGTTTGACCAGGGTGTGCAGGGCATTTTGGGCGGCTTCCAGACGGACATGGACGGCATTCACGCGGATTTCTCCTCAGAATTCTGCAGCCTGCCTTGCTCCAGATGAAATACCGGCAACCCCAGACGCTCGACCTGGGTCTGGTCGTGGGTCGCCACCAGAACCGTGGTGCCATGTTGATGAAAGTCCCGGAACATATCGAGAATTTCCGTACTCAAGGAACCATCCAGATTGCCGGTCGGTTCGTCAGCCAGGAGAATTTCCGGCGTATGTACAATAGCCCGGGCAATACCCACGCGCTGCTGCTCTCCTCCAGAGAGGGTCGCGGGCATATTGTGAATCCGATTACCCAGACCGACTTTTTCCAGGGCGGCGCGCACCCGACTTTGAATCTGCTTGGTGCTCACCCCGCTGACCTGCAGGGTCAGGGCGACATTGCTGAACACATCGCGATCCATCAGTAACTTGTGATCCTGGAAAACCACCCCGATGCGCCGCCGATAGGCGGGAATATGGCGTTTTTTCAGGGTCGATACATCCACGCCATTGACCATCAGCGTGCCGTGGCTCACATCTTCCAGACGCAGCAGCAACTTCAGCAAGGTACTTTTGCCGGCTCCGGAAGGACCGGTCAGCAAGGCCATCTGTCCGGTCTGGAGCTTGAGATTCAGCTCGCGGATGACGTGATGGCGGCCGGGATAGTGCTTGGTAACATTGATAAATTCAATCATGATTTCGTTTCCGCGAAAAGAGCATCCACAAAAGACTCGGGATCAAAGGGGCGCAGGTCGGCAACCTGCTCACCCATACCAATATAGCGGATCGGGATAGGCAGCGTCTTGGCAATGGCCGCCACCACCCCGCCCTTGGCGGTACCATCCAGCTTGGTAATACAAATACCGGTCAGGCCGATAGCTTGGTGAAACTGCTGGGCCTGATTCAGGGCATTCTGTCCGGTGCCCGCATCCAGCACCAGCCAGACCTGATGGGGGGCATCCGGGTCCTGCTTGCCCAGTACCCGCTTGACCTTTTTGAGCTCTTCCATCAAGTGGTTCTGGGTGTGCAAGCGACCAGCCGTATCGGCAATGAGCAGGTCGGCGCCCCGGGCACGGGCGGCAGTGAAGGCATCAAAAATGACCGAGGCACTGTCTGCCCCGGTTCCCTGGGCGACCACTGGAACCTGAACACGCTGACCCCAACCTTGTAATTGTTCCACCGCCGCCGCCCGGAAGGTATCACCAGCGGCGAGCATCAGGGAAAAGCCCTCGGCTTTCCAACGTGCCGCGAGTTTACCGGTGGTCGTGGTTTTTCCCGCGCCATTGATACCGACCATCATCAGCACCTGGGTCCGCCCTTTTTCCGGCACCCAGGTTTCGGCCCGGGGTCGCAGGATGTCCAGCAGGGCGTTGCGCAGGGCTTTTTTGAGTGCGGCGGGATCCGTCAATTCCTTGCGGCGGACGCTTTCGGTCACGGCAGACATGATTTCCTGGGTCGCCGCCGAACCCAGATCTGCTTGCAAAAGCAGGGCTTCCAGATCTTCCAGCAAGTCTTCGTCGATGACTTTCTTGCCCAGAACCAGCCGGCTGACGCCTTCGGTGAACTGTTCCCGACTGCGACTCAGACCCTCGCGCAGACGCGCGAACATGCTTTTTGTGGGAGCACTGGCCGCCGCGGGCTGGGGCTGGGAAAGCGCATCCTCTGCAGCTGCCTCCGGTATTGCTTCGGCTGCCGGTTCCGGCAGCAGACCCGATGGAGAAGCAGCAACGTCCTCAGCTGTTGCCGATTTTTCAGTTGGTTCCACGGCTTCGGGGATACTGTTCCTGGAAAGCGCCTCAAGCTCCTGAGGGACAGGAGCGGTTTCGGATGCCTCACCCCGTTCCTCCGGAGCGGGGCTTTTGTTACGCTTGAACCAGTTAAAAACCATCGAGTTTACAGAACCTCCCCTATCATGAACCTTGACATTATCCACCGAAGCCGCTTGCCGGACAATGCGCAGGCCCAAAACCCTCGGCCCACCCCTGAAGTCCGGGAAGGATATTCATGACCGTGCGGATTATTGCGGGTCGCTGTCGGGGCCGAAGCCTGCTGACCCCCTCCGGACCCGGCGTCAGACCCACTCCGGGAATCGTTCGTGAGCGGCTGTTTAACTGGTTGGGTGGCGCGGTTGCCGGGGCGCGGGTACTGGATCTCTTTGCCGGAAGCGGGGCCTTGGGCCTGGAGGCCTGGTCGCGCAATGCCAAGGAAGTGGTTTTTATTGAAAAAAATCCGCAGCATCGCGCCATTTTATTACGCAACCTGCAGCGTTGTGACGTTGGGGAGAGCCAGTTGGCGGGCAAGGACGCGCTTTTTTATTTGCAGCAGGGTCCCCGCCCCTTTGATATAGTGTTTGCGGATCCCCCCTTTGATCAGGGCTGGCCCCGGCGCCTGGCCAATGCGTTGCGCTCTCCGGCAACATTGCGGAATCCAGGCTGGTTCTATCTGGAAAGCTCGGCTGCCGAACAATGGCAGGAGGAAGACATTCCGGCGGGCTGGCGCGTCCATCGTCACGGGCATTGTGGCGAGGCCTTTTACACCTTGTACAGTAACCAGCAGGAGGATTTGGACAAGCCATGAACCCACCCCAGCCCAGACGCATCATTTATCCTGGTACTTTCGACCCCATCACCCATGGCCACGAAGATCTGGTGCGCCGTGCCGCCCTGCTTTTTGATGAAGTCGTGGTCGCCATCGCCGCGGAAACGCCTAAAAATCCCATATTCCCCCTGCAGGAAAGAGTCGCTCTGGCCCGGAAAACCCTCGCTGCCATACCGGGAGTCCGGGTCCGTCCTTTTTCGGGTTTGTTGATCCACCTCCTGCAAGAAGAAAAAACCCATCTGATCTTACGGGGCCTGCGGGCCATCTCGGATTTTGAGCACGAGTTTCAGCTGGCTTCCATCAATCGGCGCATGGATGCCCAGATTGAAACCCTGTTCCTGATGACCTCCGATCAGCATACCTTTCTTTCTTCCAGCCTGGTTCGGGAAATCAGTCGTCTGGGCGGCGATGTCAGCGCCTTTGTCCAGCCCGCAGTGGCCCTGGCCCTGAAACAACACTTCCGCGACGAGGTGGACCAAGGTTCTTCAGCAAAGTAGAATATAGAACCGGTCCAAGGAGCAAGTTATGTCTCTGCGTATTGATGACAACTGTATCAACTGCGATGTCTGCGAGCCTGAATGTCCCAATAGCGCCATCAGCATGGGTCCGCATATTTATGTGATCGACCCCAATCTCTGTACGGAATGTGTGGGGCATTATGACACCCCCCAGTGCATGGAAGTCTGTCCGGTGGATTGCATCAGCAAGGACCCCGAACATGCGGAATCCCCCGAGCAACTGCAAGACAAGTTCCTGCAGCTTACCGGGCAGGCGTGAAGGCTTCTCCGAGCAGCATCAACAGTGGGGCGCAGATTAATGCTGACAATGGGAACAATAAGTCGTCGCCCGTCCTCCGATGCGTATTCCCAGCAAGGTTTTCCCGCAGCGGTTACAGGCTTGCCCTGCTCGTCCGTACACCGCCAGGGATAGTCGAAAATAGCCGTTCTTGCCATCCGGTCGGGTAAAATCCCGCAGCGTGGTGCCGCCCTGCCGAATCGCTGCCTCCAGCACCCCGCGGACCGCTTCCGCCAGGCGCCGGTAGCGGTCCAGGGAAATCCGCCCGGCCGGGCGGCGAGGATCGATGCCGGCGTCGAACAAGGCTTCATTGGCGTAAATATTCCCGACGCCAACCACCTGATGGGCATCCATCAGAAAGGTCTTGACCGGCATCTGGCGCTGGCGGCTGTGGGCATACAGGTAATCCCCGGAAAAGTCCGGACCCAGCGGTTCTGGTCCCAGATGGGCGATGAGCGGGTGCGCATCCGCGGCTTCCAGCCAGCGCAACACGCCAAAACGGCGGGGATCATGAAAACGCAAGCAAATGCCCTGACTGAACAGCAGGTCGACGTGATCATGCTTGACTACCGGGGTTTCCTGAGGCAGCACCCGCAAGTGACCACTCATCCCCAAATGAATCAGGATGCTGCCGGTATCGAGATCCAGCAGCAAGTATTTGCCGCGCCGCCGTATTTGCCGGAGCTGCTGACCGGCGATGCGGGCCTCCAGATCGGAATTCACGGCAAGACGCAGGCGCGGTTCACGGACGATGGCCCCCTGCAGGATTTTCCCGACGAGCGGGGGACTGATGCCCAGACGGGTAACTTCCACCTCCGGCAGTTCAGGCATGGTCCGGACTCCTGGCCGTGGTCACCCGCTCCCTGCCGGCGATATCCACATGGGTCTGCACCTGCTGGAAACCCTGCTCGAGCAAGAGACTGCCCACGGCAGTCCCTTGTTCCCAGCCATGTTCCAGCAAAATTTGGCCGCCGGGATGCAAGCGCGCGGCAGCGCCCTGAATGATGCTTTCCAGACATTCCAGGCCGCTGGGTCCGGCCACCAGCGCCGCCAGGGGTTCATGCTGCAATTCCGGCAAATGGGGATCCGCACTGGCGAGGTAGGGGGGATTGGAAACAATCCTATCAAAACGCAGGGCCGGATCCAGAGGCGCGAACCAGTCCCCTTCCAGCCACTCTACCTTTGCGCCCAGCCTCTCGCCATTACGGCGGGCCACGGCCAGTGCCTCAGGACTCCGCTCCACTGCAAAAACACGGGCCTGCGGTTGGGCTACGGCCAGCGCCAGAGCCAATGCCCCTGATCCCGTGCCCAGATCCAGTATCCGCTGGGCATTCCCCGCATCGGCCTCCGCCAGCGCCAGATGGATCAGCAATTCGCTATCGGGACGCGGAATCAATACGGCGGCATTCACTTCCAGATCCAGACCGTAGAAGGACCATTCACCCAGACAGTAGGCCAGGGGCACCCCACGGAGGCGTTCGTCCAGCAGATTCTGCAGACGGTCTTTTTCGGCATGACCCAAGCTTTCATGGGCGTTGACCAGCAACTCGACAGGACGCAAACCCAGACTGTGGGCCATCAGCCAGCGTGATTCCTGGGCCGGCTGATCCGTCACTGCCGCCAACTGCGCGCTCATCCAGAGATGCCATTCCTGAAGACTAGTCATCACCCAGGTTTTGCAGTAAATCGGCCTGGTATTCCTTGATCAGGGGTTCAATGACCGCATCCAGATCACCCGCCAGAATGGCTTCCAGTCGGTAGAGGGTGAGATTGATGCGATGATCGGTGAGGCGCCCCTGGGGGAAATTGTACGTGCGAATCCGTTCGGAACGATCACCCGAACCAATCAGCAAGCGACGGGTTTGTGCGGCGCTGCTTTGCTGCTTTTCCTGCTCCATTTCCAGGAGTCTTGCTTGCAACAGGGCCATGGCCCGGGCGCGGTTCTTGTGCTGGGAACGATCCTCCTGACAGGCGACCACCAGACCCGACGGGATGTGGGTAATCCGGATGGCCGAGTCGGTCTTGTTGATATGCTGACCACCGGCCCCGCTGGCACGGAAAGTATCAATCCGCAGATCTGCCGGATTGATGGTGATTTCACTGACCGTACCCACTTCCGGCAACACCGCCACCGTACAGGCGGAAGTATGGATACGGCCCTGGGCTTCGGTTTCCGGCACCCGCTGGACCCGATGCCCACCGGATTCAAACTTGAGTCGGGAATAGGCTCCGCGCCCACTGATTTCCAGCACCGCTTCCTTGTAACCCCCCCGCTCGGATTCCGAGGCGGACAACAGCAGGGCCGTAAAACCCTGGCTTTCGGCATAGCGGGTGTACATGCGCAGCAGGTCTCCAGCAAAAAGGGCCGCCTCTTCCCCGCCAGTACCGGCCCGGATTTCCACAAACACGTTGCGCTCATCGTTGGGATCCTTGGGCAACAATCGCCAGCGTAAGGATTCTTCCAGTGCCGCCAGATCACGCTGGGCACTGGCCAGCTCGTCATGGGCCATTTCCCGCAAATCGGGATCACGCTCCTCCAGCAGCATTTTTTCCGCTTCGTCATGATCCCGTTGCCGCTGTTCGTGGCGACGCAGCAAATCAAGTATGGGGCTGATTTCACCCAGTTCTCTGGAAAGGGTCTGAAAACGCTGCGCATCGTTGAGCAGCTCGGGGCTGGCCAGCATTTGGCTCAACTCTTCAAAACGGAAAGCCAATTGCTCCAGTTGGCCCTGCAAGCGTGGGCTGAGACTCATCCTTCGGCGTCACTGAGATGGAACAGAATATCCAGCGCCGCGACCAGGCTCTCATTGGTGGCTTCCTGACAGGGTTGCCGCAAGGTCGCAATGGGATCATGCAGCACTTTGTTGATCAGGGCCTTGGAGAAGGCGTCGAGGACAGCGTGGGGATCCTGGCCCTGATCCAGATAATGCTGAAAACGGCGCACTTCGTCCTGACGGCGTTCTTCGACGTGATCGCGCAGCCGTCGAATGGCGGGAACCACGTCGAGACTTTCCCGCCATTGCTGAAATTGACTGACCTCATCGGCAATAATCCGTTCAGCAGCGGCAGCCCCTTCGCGCCGGGCCCGCATGCCCGCCTGGGCAATATCATTGAGATCATCCAGGGTGTACAAATAACACTTTTCGATGCTTTCCACCTCGGGAGCAATATCCCGGGGCACTGCCAGATCCACCAGCATCAGGTCGCCACGTTCGCGCTGCGCCATGACGGCAGATACCGCCTCCCGACTGACGATGGGCTGGGTGCTGGCCGTGCAGCTCACCACCACGTCCACTTCGTGGAGCAGACTGGGGATCATTTCCAGGGCATGGGCATTACCCGCAAATTTGCTCGCCAGTTGTTCTCCCCGTTCCGGACTGCGATTGGCCACGGCAAAGGTGCTGACACCATGCTCGCGCAAATGGGTGGCGACCAGTTCGATGGTATCTCCGGCACCAATCAGCAATACCGAACGGCCTTCCAGTCCACCCAGCAATTGCTTGGCCAGACTCACCGCCGCATAGGCCACACTGACCGGCGCAGAACCAATGGCCGTTTCCGAACGCACCCGCTTGGCCACCCGAAAAGTCCAATGCAGCAGACGATTCAGTACCGGACCTGCAGAAGCACAGTCTGCAGCTATCTGATAGGCATCTTTCACCTGTCCCAGAATCTGGGGTTCCCCGATGATCATGGAGTCCAGACCGCAGGCCACTCGAAAGAGATGGCGCACGGCTTCCGCATCGCTGGAATAATACACATGTCCATCCAGGGACCGGGGATCAACCTGATGAAAAGCGCAGAGCCAATTCTGCAACGCCTGACGATTCAGGCCATGACCACCATGAACATAAATTTCGGTGCGATTGCAGGTGGAAACAATCAACGCTTCCTTGGCGATCCCCTGATCGAGAAGATCACGATGCGCCACAGCCAGTGATTCCGGTGAAAAGGCAACCTTTTCCCGAACCGCAATCGGGGCCGTATGATGACTTAAACCAAAACAGAAAATGGCAGCGACCGTCCCTGCAGAGCGACGATGAAGGGGCTGAATTGTCGCCGACCACGCCCAGGATTGCAAGCCGTAGCGCCAGCAGTTATTGTGCCTGCTGTTTTTTGTTGATCCGGAGTATGAGGGCACATGAGAAGCAAGCTGGGCGGCATGGTGGCAGGACTACTGCTGGGCCTCATCGCGGGAAATGCCCTGGCCGATACCAGCAGCGCCGGAATGACCGGTGAACAACTGTATTATTTGCTGGTCGCCGAATTTGCAACCCTGCAGCAGGAGCCCAAGCTGGCCATACCCGCATGGAATGAGGCCGCCAAACTCGCCCCGGAAGCCAATGTGCTGGAACGAGCCACCCAGGTCACTGCCCGCTTTGGGGACTTTGACGATGCCCTGAAGCTGGTCAAACACTGGCGGGAACTGGCACCCAACAGCGCCAAGGCGGATCAGTTTGAGGCGGCTCTGTTGCTGACCAAAGGCCAGGAACAACAAGCCATACAACTACTCCAGGCCACTCTGGCACGTTTTCCGGATGACCCTAAAATTACCTTGCAACTCTCCGAATTGTTGATGGCCCATGGGCAAAGCGGCGAAGCGCGGCGTTTGTTGACCGCCCTGGCGGACAAGGACCCCCATTCGGCCAGCGCCTTCTACACCCTGGGCCGGATCGATCTGATCGAAAACAAAGCGGCTCACGCCATCCCCTGGCTGGAGAAAGCCCTCAGCCTGCGCCCCGATTGGCAGGAAGCGGCCATTCACCTTGCTGAAGCCCTGCAAGCCACCCAAGGCCCGACGGTTGCCCTGCACAGCATCCAGTCTTTTACCGCCAGTCATCCCGATGCGATCCTGGCGCGCCAATATCTGGCCGCCCTGTATCTGAAAATGGGAGGCATGACCCAGGCCTATCGGCTGTATCAGCAGATGGCCAGGCAAGATCCCGAAAATCCGGGAATTGCCTTGTCCTTGGGCATCATGGAAATGGAACGTCAGCATTGGCATGCCGCCGAGAGCCAGCTCCAGCGCGCCCGCAACCTGGCGCCCCAGTCTCCTGCGCCCATTTATTACCTGGGCAGACTCTACGAAGCTCAGGGCCATTGGGCAGAAGCCCTGCAATGGTATCAGCGGATTCACTCCGGACCTTTGTACCCCGAAGTGGAGCTCCGCAGCGCGCGGGTGGAATACCTGCTGGGGGATCACCAGAAGGCTTTGAATCACCTACAAAAATTGGCAACTGCGCATCCCGATGAGGTCCAGATTCCCCTGCTTCAGGCAGACCTGCTGCAAAACAGTGGCCAGCTTCAACAAGCCTTGCAGATTCTCCAGCAAGCCCTGGAACGCCTTCCGGACAACGCCGAACTCTGGTACGCCCAGGGCGCGGTTCAGGAGCAGCTCGGGGATTACCCCGCCATGGAGAAGTCCATGCATCAGGTTATCCAGCTCGCCCCTGATAACGCCCAGGCCTATAATTTTCTGGGCTACAGCCTGGTAGAAAGAAATCAGGACCTGTCTGAGGCCAGTAAGCTCCTGCACAAGGCCATCAGCCTGGAGCCCGACAATCCCGAGATTCTGGACAGCATCGGCTGGCTCCATCACCGTCAGGGCGACAATCAAAAAGCGCTGGAATATCTGCAAAAAGCCCATCAGGCGCTGCCCGATGACCCCGAACTCAGCAGGCATCTGGGACGCATTCTGTGGGCACTGGGCAAATATCAGGAAGCCCGCGACGTCTGGCAGCAGGCGCTGGACAAAAATCCCAATGACACCGCTCTCCGCCAGGAACTGACCCGCCAGCCATGAGTATGCCTTTTCTCAAAACCATTCCATTTGCGGTGATGAACCGATCTCCGCTCCGCATTTTTGCGGTTTTTTTGCTCGCACTGGCCCTCACGGCCTGCGCGACCGTGGCCCCCATGCACCCCAGCCCCTCCCCTGTTCTCCCTACGGCCGAACGTAACCAGGTAATTTCCAGCCTGAAATACTGGCGGGCCAGCGGCGAAGCGGCTCTCAGCACCCCCAAGCACCATGAAAACTTCGGCTTTCGCTGGGAACAATCCCCCCAGCTCCAGGCACTGTCTATTTACGACCCACTGGGCAGAACGGTGGCACGCATCACCGTAGATGCCTCCGGAGCCCATTTGGAAACCATTACCGGCGAACATCGGCAAGCCCGGAATCTGTCCACCCTGCTGAACATGGTGCTGCATGTCGAATTGCCGGCTGCAGAACTGCCGGACTGGATGCTGGGTTTGCCCGGCAACAACAGTACCATCAGCGACAATGCTTCAGGATTGCCGGAGATGCTCCGCAGTGGCCCCTGGCAGGTGCATTATCTCCGCTATGCCCCGGTCGGCGGACTGACCATGCCGCAATTATTGCAGGCCAATGGTCCGGATGGGATTGCTCTGCGCATGGCCATTACCCGCTGGCAAATGGGCCAAAGCGACCCGTCATGAGCATCACCTATCCTGCCCCGGCCAAACTGAACCTGATGCTCCGGGTCATTGGTCAGCGCCCTGACGGCTACCATGAACTACAGACGGTTTTTCAGTTCATCGATTTCGCCGATCAGTTGCAATTCAGTTCACAGCCACCGGGGCATTTTTCCCGAACTGGGGGTGCCGAAGGCGTCAGTGAAGCCGATGATCTCACGATTCGTGCTGCCCGATTGCTGATGGAAAGCGCAGGTATCCGGGAAGGGGTCCATATCCACATACACAAGGTCCTGCCGCTGGGGGGCGGGATTGGTGGCGGTTCCTCCGATGCGGCCAGTACCCTGATAGTGCTCAATCGCCTCTGGCGCGCCGGTTTTAGCCGCGAAGAGCTGATGGCATTGGGAAAACAACTGGGCGCCGATGTGCCGATTTTCATTTATGGGCGCAGCGCCTGGGCAGAAGGCATCGGCGAACAGTTATCCGCCCTGGAGAATCTGCCCGAATCCCATTATGTGCTGGTGCATCCCGGCATTGCGGTCAGCACCCGGGAAATTTTTACCGCGCCAGAATTGACACGCCAGCACCCGCCCAGCACAATAGGCGCGTTTCTCGGCGGAGCCATGAATAACACCCTGGTAAGCACCGTATGTGCCCGTTACCCGGAAGTCGAACACGCCATTCACTGGCTGCAAAGCCAGGGTTTGCGGGATGTTCGTTTGACGGGCAGCGGTGCCTGTGTTTTTGGGGTTGCCGAAGATGCTGAAAGCGCCCGGAACATCGCCAGACAGGTACCTCCATGCTGGCGATCCTGGGCGGTCAAAGGATTAAACCAGCATCCCTTGTATGATCCGACCGAGCAGTGATTTATTGGGGCGTAGCCAAGCGGTAAGGCACCGGATTTTGATTCCGGCATTCCCAGGTTCGATCCCTGGCGCCCCAGCCAAATTGTCCTCGGACTGCTTTGCCACCTGCTATAGAGAGAATGACATCACATGGCCCATGGCAACCTTATGGTGTTCAGTGGAAACGCCAATCCTGTTCTGGCGGCCCAGGTGGCCCGCTTTCTGCAAATCCCCCTGGGCCGCGCCGAAGTCAGCGCTTTTAGCGATGGCGAAGTGTTTGTGGAAATCCTGGAAAATGTGCGAGGCCGGGATGTGTTTGTGCTCCAGCCTACCTGCGCACCCACCAACGACCATCTCATGGAATTACTCACCATGATCGATGCCCTGAAGCGCGCTTCTGCCAATCGCATCACTGCGGCCATGCCCTATTTCGGCTATGCCCGCCAAGACCGCAAATCCCGGTCGCGCACCGCCATCACCGCCAAGCTGGTAGCCGACCTGATCACCAGCGCCGGTGCCAATCGGGTCCTGACCATGGACCTGCATGCCGATCAGATTCAGGGATTTTTTGATGTGCCCGTGGATAATATTTACGCCTCACCGATTCTGCTGGGAGATATCTGGCGCAAAAGCTATCCGGAACTGATCGTCGTCTCCCCCGATGTGGGTGGCGTGGTACGCGCCCGGGCCATTGCCAAGCGTCTGGAGGTGGATCTGGCCATCATCGACAAACGCCGCCCTCGTCCCAATGAGTCGGTGGTCATGAACATCATCGGCGATGTACAAGGGCGCACCTGCGTCATTGTCGATGACATGGTGGATACCGCCAACACTCTCTGCGAGGCAGCCCATGCGCTCAAAGCCCAAGGTGCGGTCAAGGTCTGTGCCTATTGTACGCACCCGGTGCTATCCGGCCCGGCCATGGCACGCATTGAGCGATCCGATCTGGATGAACTGGTCGTGACCGACACCATACCGCTCAGGCCGGATGCCCGGGCCAGCAGCAAGATCCGCGTCCTGTCCGTTGCCGAGTTGCTGGCCGAAACCATCCGTCGCATCGCCGAAGAGGATTCGGTCAGTTCTCTCTTCATGGATTGACCCCGGCCTTTCGCCTTGCGGTGAGACCCTACCCGTTGTATGATTCCGTCTCGTAATTATGGTGGCTGTAGCTCAGTCGGTAGAGCCCCGGATTGTGATTCCGGTTGTCGTGGGTTCGAGCCCCATCAGCCACCCCATATTTTCAATAAGTTAGATGGATTCGCAAAGATTCTTCCTAACTTGAGTGATCGTCTTCCTAAGATGGTAACCTGGTAGAAGGCCGACCTTCGCGGACAGAAACCAGCCGTTACCCGCTAAGACCAACGGCCGTCTTCGAATCGCACAAAAGGCACCGAATTCCTCGGCGAAGCGGGGACTCCACATAAATAGATGCGACGGTACTCCGATTGTAATGGAACCACATCTTCGCAACCAACCGCACTCTCAATAACCCAAAAAAGCCGGCTGATTCTGACTGACGCCCACCGCTGATGGCGCCCTCAGCCACCCCTCTTGCGCAGGTTGGCGCGGAATTGGTCGAGCCAGCCAGAGATGTTCTCCAATATCTGGTTCCCCTTGCCTAGCAAGCCGGTCAACTCTTCCTCCAGGTGCTCCTTCTTCGTCTCATCTTCCGGGAGCGGCGGCAGGATGTGCGCGAAGTAGGTCTTGTCCAGCAAGCGATGCAGCAGCCGCTCGCCGGGGAAGGGTTGGCCGTTATTCATGACGCGGGCCGCCTTGAGCAGGGATCGGATATCGTATTGCGTTGGATTGATGTCAGGCACCTGCTTGGGCAAGTCAAGCAATGTATAAACGGCTACGCGCGCCGTCCGGACAGAACTCTCCATCGTGAAAACGACATCATTATGGGTCTCGACGAACTGTCCCAGGAGACCCAGATTGGCGCAACCCCTGGGCACGATGTGCGGACGATCACCGGCCGCGCGCGGCATGAACTGAGCCATGACATAGGGCATGACCGCTGTGCGCACCTTGGTATTCGCTGCCACCTCGTCCAGCTGGTCTACAATGCCGAGGTGATAGCACAGCTCCCCAAGGATCTCGCGTCCGGTACATGCGGGCATCGGCTTGTTCACATGGTTGCCGTCCTTGTCCATCAGCAACGCGTAGAGCCAAAGCACGATCACGTCCTTGGGCTGGTCAGGGAAGTGCGGCTGGCGGTTGACCGTGAAGCTCAACAGCCAATTGGAATCGGTGAAGGTAATGATACCGCCGGTCACCGTTTTACCGGAGTACGGATCATTGACAGAGATCTCCTTCAGTTTGTCAATGAGGGGTGAAGCCTTGCAGGTAAGCGTGGCCGATGCAAACATCGAACGGGATGCATCGCCATAGAACTTTTCCGGCTTGCCAAATATGGGCGATTTCTTCGCCAGATTGCGCCACAGCGCCCAGTCACTGTCTTCGCCCGGGCCGTTGGTGACATCCTTCACCGCGGGCACAGTATCCATGTCACCATAGGCCGTGCCTTCGGTCATCGAGCCAGTGAGCGCAAAGACCAGGTCGCGCGGGCTGATCGCGATCGACGTATCCCTGCCATCGACCTGGCAGCGGATGGCGGTGACGATACGATTATCGCCGTTCTCTTCCATGTCCAGATCATAGACGCGGGTGTTGAACTGGCACTTCACACCCTTGTCGCGAAGCATCCGGATCAACGGAGTGACGAAGCTGTCGAACTGGTTGTACTTTGGAAAAACCAGTGACGACATGTCATGAAGCCCATCGATCAAGTCCATGAATCGGTGCATGTACAGCTTGAATTCCAGTAAACTATGCCAGTTCTGGAAGGCAAACATCGTGCGCCAGAAAAACCAGAAATTCGTCTGCAGGAAGCCCTTGCTGAAATATTCCTCGATTGTGATCCCGTCCAGTTCGTCCTTGCGCTTCAGAAGCAGGCGGACCAATTCCCATTGCTGGGACTTGGTGAGCCCGAACGTGGAGAAATCCTTGATCTGGCCCTGTTTGTGCATAAAGCGGGCCTTGGAATAGTTGGGATCGGCATCGTTGACGAGCCGGTACTCATCCAGAACGCTGAATCCTTTGGGGAGTTCGAATGCCGGAACCTCTTGAAACATGCTCCAGAAGTTGTCGTAATTCCAGCACATCTCCCGCCCGCCACGCACGATGTACCCGTCCGTAGGGTTGCCCGCACCGTCGAGTGAGCCGCCCTCGACGCCGAGGCTCTCGAGGACGGTGATGTTTTGACCGGGCATGTGGCCGTCCCGGATCAGGTAAAAAGCCGCAGCCAGCCCGGCGATGCCACTCCCGATGATATAGGCCTTGCGTTTATCGATGCCCTCCGTCGGGAGTGGCCGGCTGAGCTCATAAACGCCGTTCATGTCCGGCGGGGGTACGGTGTTTTCCGGGCGGTTTTCCCAAAACTGCCGGGTGGCATCACCCTCCTTGTCGATCACTACAGCTATGCCGGCATGAGTATTTGCATTGATGGTATCAGCCATTAGTAGTTCTCCTTTTTATTCCCATGACATCAAAAGTCGGTCACCGCCCAATCCTAGTCATGGCTTTTCGAAGGGGTGGCCACGGCCTGAAAACGCGCCAGGACCCGGCCTTTTGCGTCCTTGAATTGCAGTAGGGTACCTTGCAGGTCATAGCTGCGGGTTTGTTCCAAGACTCTGGAAAATGGCCCGTCGATGCTTACTCCCACACAGGCCATCCGCGTGGAAACGAGGTGGGAAAAGTGCAATTGCTTGTGTGCCTGTAATTCCACCCCCCCAGCAATTCGATTACAACCATCGAAACCCGCAACGCGCTGCTCGGCGGGAAGAAAGACCAGATAAGGTGCCGTCGCTTCCGGGACCGGCAAGTGGGGATATCCGGTCAAGCTTGTGAGCCGCCATTCATAGCTGGCATAGAGACCCTGTGCGGCATCCTGCGCGCTCACCTTGTGCAACAGCCAAGTCTTGTTGGCAAATTGCAGCGGCTTGCCATCGGCCGTTAGCGGCGCCAAAGCGTTTTCCCGAACTGCGTACTTTCCGTTATCCTGGCCGTTTGTCCCTAGAAGATCAATTACCTTGCCGTCCGCTTGCCAGCGAAAATGTCCAGTATATTTGGTGATTTCCGGGCCGCGGTCGGCATACTGCATGGTCAGGACATAAACCCCGTCATCTTTCAAGGCGACCGTACTACGGATCCCTGGACAATCGGCACAGGGCAGGTCGCCGGCATAGCTGCCCTGCCAGTCCAGGGAGTTCCGGCTGGTGCTGGAAGAGGCTGGAGGCGGGGAATGGGTCATGGGCGAGGTAACTGATGCACATGCGGCCAAGAGAACAGCGAAGGGTAATACCAAACCAATGCGGACGTACTTCGTCATGCTTTACCTCCTAAATAGACCGATTGCTTCGTGAATTCTGACAGGAATATTAAACATCTATTTGTACTGGGCTTAAGAGAAGCCCATGTGCGAAGCCGAAGCGGTAGAACTTCATGATATCATCCATTGACAAACCGAAGATTGAGCTGAGTTCAGATGCTGTCGTCGAAGGAGAAGTGGCGAGATGGCGAAGTGGGTTGGCATATCGTTTTGGTATTGCTAATTTGCTTAAGTCAGTCCAAATGTGAATGATATTTGAATCACTATTAGAGAAATTGTAGAGATTTCTTAGGGCTAGTCGTGCAGGAATATGCTCTGTAAGCAGTTCGGGGATATGCGAGTATGGTAGACCTGATCCTCGTCTCCGAATGTCTATAATATTCAATTAATCCTCTGGAAGTTCGTCGAATCGAAAAACCGTCATAGCCTTCGAAAGCGAAGGTAAGGTGCATTGATAATTCGCCAAGAGCATGCACATCGTGTGGCATTGATTTTGGATAAAATGCTACCATCCCAGGGCAGTAGATCGTCTTTGCAGGTACGTTGACCTTCTCAGCCACATGACGTCATTCTTTACGGCCAAAGATCTGGATAACTGCAAATACATGATCGTCGCGATGCAGGTGAAACGCCGAAAGTGACGACTGAGTAATATAGCATTGTATCCAGCAGCGAGTACCAGTAACTGCTCAAGATAATCCTGGAAATAGCATAAATTATGCCAAAGAAAAAGTTTCATTGCTTAACAATATGTTGATTGAAAAAAATCAGCTGAACCCCTGCTTGCATGCACTAAAATGATGCAAATTCTCATGCTTATCGTACTAATGCATGATTTAATGCACTATTGTGATGCACAAAATCTGCATATTTCAGAAGTTGTTGTTAGATTAAAAGACAGAAGGCCTTGAAATGGCGCACGTAAAAAGTTAATCAGAATATTAATAAACACACATATACTACAAAATATAAATCTGTCAACATGGTTATGGGTTGAGAGCAGAGCAAAAGGCGCTATCAAGATGCGGCTGCTCATTTTGGATCTGAAACCGGGAACTCACGGCGGGCATGCTCCACATTCACAACCTCGATGCTGGCGGCTGCAACACGATAGAAAACGACATAGTTTGCCAGTGCCGTGCCGATGCCCGCCCAACGGCTGTTTGTGTGACTGATCAACCGTTGTCGGCGAGTTGCCGGAACAAGGCGGCACCGATCATCACGCCGAGGCCTGTGCAAGCGTTCCAGCCCGGGCCGGCGTCATAGCCGAGAGGGCTATCGGCGGGCCGATTGTTGCCGACGACAATCTCGCGAAAGCCCTGCGGGTTCGTCGCATAGAGCACCGGATTGGCGAGGCCGAGGGGCGTGCCGCGTGCCTGATTGACGAGCACGAAGAACCCAGCCCAAAGCGGAGCCACTGCACTGGTACCGCCGACGGCGAGATTCTCGCCGTCGATCGTCACCTGATAGCCGCTCGCGGGCGCGGCGTCAGCCGCGACATCGGGAACACCGCGACCGGCACCGCCGGTACTCACATTGGTGGGAAGTTTCACCTGTGCCTGGAACGCGGGTACCGGAAAGACGGTCGAGATGCCGCCGCCGGTGCCGTTGGTTCCGTTATTCCAGACGATTTCGCGGGTGATCACCCTGTTCGCGACCGTGATCGCCGTGCCTCCGCAGCCCACGACAAAGGGGCTTGAGGCCGGAAAGTCGACATGCACCCTGCCGTCCTCGATTCCATCGGTGGCGAGATTGTCACCCGCTGCGACGGTGACCGTGACACCGGCTGTGGCTGCGTCCTGCAATGCCGTGTCGAGGGTGGTCCGTGCCTGCTCCGAATATTGCGATTCTGGAGCGCCCCAACTGATCGACATCACCGATGGCGCGTTCGTCGTGTCGGTGGCCGCCTGGCTGATGGCATCGGCGAACCCGGCATCGGTGTTCGACGTGAAATACACGGCAATCCGCGCGCCGGGGGCAATGGCGCCGGCCACCTGGATGTCGAGCCCGACCTCGACATCGGCCGAGCTCGCCGGGCGCGGCGCGTTGCTCGCGCCGTCGACCCCGATGGCAACGACCGTGGGCGGCACCAGCCCCATTGCGGCGAAGGCTGCGGTGATATCGCTCTGCCGGTATCCGCCAGCGAGCTCGATCAGGGCAATGCATTCACCCTCGCCGGTCGGCGTCGTCGGAATACCATAGAGTGCGCCGATCGCGTTCGGCCGATGGACGGCGCTCCGATCGGCACCGACGAGCTGCAGGAGGCGCGGGGCGGCCACCGGCCGCGTGTCGAGGCCGAGCACGGATTCCGTGATCGGGGCAATATCTTCACGAAGATGGAGGGTTCCCTCATAGGCACGGAACACGACTCCGGCGCCCTCATAATGGTACAGGTCGACGCCAAAAGCGCGCCGCATGGCCGCCACCGAGCCGACCAGCCGCACCCGCCGTCGCCGCCCATCCGCCTCGACAACTGACAGCCCATGATCAGCAGCGAAGCGTCGGATGGTCTCGATATCGGGGGCGTGGCGGATAGCCCGCGCCGCGAGTATCGCCTGGCGATCGACAACGGGCTGCCGCGCGTCGGCCTCCGTGGGTCTGGGTTTCAGATAGAGGCTGACCTCGATGGGCTCCCCGTCGCCGAGACGAGCCCCGCGCACCGCCTTGACCGGTGCGGCGTGGTGGCTTTGCGGAAAGGGAATATAGCGGAGTTCAACCATCAACATCTCCTTTGGCTCGTGGACGATCTCGACCATATCCTGGTCAACGAATCGGCCGGCTCACCAAGCCTGATCCATCCGTCCCATTGAACATAGGCAAGGAAGATAGTTAATGAACCCAGTCCCTGTCAATGCTGTCAGGCAAAATCCAAAAACCAATATGAACATCTCCATGACGCAGGAGGATTTTTAACCAAAAAGCAAAGGCCCCACCGGAACCCGGCGGGGCCTTTTCACATCCACAGCAGCGATAAATTACTTCATCATCGCCTTCTTGAACATGCGCTCTACCTTCTCGTTGGCTGCTTCAGCCTTCTGGTTGGCAGCATTGGCAGTGCTCATGGCCTGATCCGCCGTGCTCTGGGCGGCGTTGGCCTTGCTCAGGGCGTCGGTAGCCGTGCTCTGGGCGGCGTTGGCCTTGGCAAGAGCCTCGTTGGCGGTGGACTGCGCGGCATCAGCCTTGGCAGAAACCTTAGCGAGGTCAGAACTGGTAGCGCAACCGGCCAAGCCCAAGGGCAAAATCAGCGCAGTTACTTTCAAAGCGGTGGTGAACTTGCTCATAGCAGTCTCCTTTGTTGAGTTGGAAAACGAGCAAATGAATAATAGTCAAAAAAACAACAATACGCTAGTCCCGGTTATGCGATGTATACGCTCTCTTCCTGTATTTTGCCCGCAAGATCATCGCTGGCCACCTTCGAACATCATTGCCCATCATATAACCCTTTGTTTTAAAAAAACTAAAATTACCCCATTGATTTTTCCGTCATTTTTTATAAAATATTGTTCCATTTGATGGTTTGAGGAAGACACCCCTCTCCTGGTAACTTCGTACAAGCGCCGGAAAACCTGCTCAAAATCGGGGATACGCATGATCAAAAGTCTATCCACAGGCATGGGGATTGCCCTGATAGCTTTAATGGTACCCAATGCCCTGGCTCTGGATCCCTCGGGTTTGCCTGCCAGCATTCTCACCCCAATCGTCCAGAATAAACCCGCCAATGCCGATCCTTCCGAGCCCGATCCGCTGGACAATACGGGAGAACAGCCTCGTAGCCCGACAGTAGCACCTGTTGCTCCAGGAGACGGAGCGTTGATTGCCCGTCATCAGGTTTTTTATCTGCGCCGGGTTACGGCATACAATGCCTTACCCTATCAAAGCAATGGTGATCCAGGCATGTCAGCCTGCGGACCCACCCGCCCTGGTCAGATTGCCTTGTCCCAGGATCTTTTTCTGCGTAAAAATGGCAGCAATCGCTGCGGTGAAAGGATCGATATCATTCTTCCCTCGGGCACCATCATTCATGGCATTGTCTGGGATACCATGAGCCCACGCTATCATATGGCCGCAGACATCCTGATGGGCAGTGTGCAGCAGGCCTTGGATTTTGGGGTCAGGCGAGCCCGTTTACGCTTTGTCCACGCCTATCATGCCGAGGCTCACAGCGTCTGAACCTTTGCTCAGAGAGGTCCAGAGGCCATCAACGCCTCAATGTCGGCTATTTTTTTGGGAACCGATCGGGAAAGGATTTCTGGATCGCCTGCGGTAACCACCACGTCATCTTCAATGCGGATGCCGATTCCCCGCCATCTTTCCGGCACTGACGGGTTGGCCGGCGCAAAGTAAAGACCCGGCTCAACGGTCAGCACCATTCCGGGTTCCAGCGGGCGCGAGGAATTGTCGGCGCGGCGGTACTGCCCGACATCGTGAACATCCAGCCCTAACCAGTGTCCGGTACTGTGCATATAGAAGGCCTTGTAGGCCCCCTGCTCGATGAGCGCATCACGATTGCCCGTAAGGATTTTCAGGTCACACAGCCCATCCACCAACACCTTGACGGTTTCATCATGATAATCGGAAACCGGCCGACCTGCCCTTACCGCCGCGATCCCGGCTTCCTGACCAGCCAGGACGATTTCATAGATTTCCCGCTGGGCCGGACTGAACAGGCCGTTGACCGGGAAAGTCCGGGTAATATCCCCTGCGTAACCCGCGACTTCTGCACCAGCATCAATCAAGACCAGATCACCATCCCGTAATTCGGCATTATTTTCTATGTAATGCAGAATACAGGCATTTTCTCCACCCCCGACAATGCTGGGGTAAGCCACGCTGGGCGAGCCCAGACGCCGGAAAACATGTTCGACTTCCGAGCAGAGTGCGTATTCCATCATTCCGGGTCGGCACTGGCGCATGGCATGACGATGCCCGGAGCCACTGATGCCCACGGCTGCCCGCATGCATTCCAGCTCGGCGGCATCCTTTAACAGGCGCATTTCATGAATGAGACTGCCCACATCGACGACTTCCTGGGGATACCGAATGCCCTGACGTGTTTTTCCTTTGGCCAGATTGCGCCAGTGCATGACTCTGGCATCAAAATCGCTGCTCTGGCCCATGGGATAAAACAGCAATTCCCGATTTTCCAGCAGCGCGGGCATCTGCTCGTTCAGGTCATGAATGGCATAGCAGCGGTCAACCCGACATTGACTCAGCGCCCCCTCCAGTCCGGCCCGGCGCCCTTCCCAGGTTTCCCGGGCAGGATCACGGGGGCGACAGAACAGGATCTGCTCTCCATCAGGATGTCCGGGAATCAGGACCAACACGGCTTCAGGTTCGTTAAATCCGGTGAGATACAGGAAATCACTGTCTCCCCGAAAGGGATATTGCACATCGCTGTTACGCTGCTTGGTAAGCGCCGTAGGGATCACCGCCACAGAGGCATCATGCATTTTTTGCATGAGTTGGCGTCTACGGGATACATAGTCAGGGGTAGGCAAATCAAAATGGGTCATGGGGCATATCTCCTATGCCCCCATGATGCCATAAAACCTGGATCGAATGAAAACCACTACCGGTTTTCAACAGATCCCAGCAACCGGCCGTATGGGTATTGCCGCATACGACCAAGCTCCAAGCCTTAGTGCATGGCGGCTTCTACTTCCTTGGCAAAGGCCGGGTCTGTCTGGGTCTGCTTGAGCATGCTGGAATACTCGGCTTCAGTCAGGTGATTGCTCTCCAGCACCTTGTCGACTTTTTCCATGTAGGCTTTCTTGATGGCATCCTGCTTCGCCTTGCTGATACCTTTCTGGCTGATTTCAGCATGGGTCTGCTCGTTCAGAGGCTTGATCTGGCGCACCGCATTGGCAAAATCCTTCACCTGGGCGGGACTTTCCGCAGTGGCGGCAAAAGCCAGGGTGCTACCCAGTCCTACAACGCTCAACGCTACCAGCACAAGACCCGACCGGATGGAATGACTCAATGATTTCTGCATGATGTTTCTCCTCTCGAACAAGCAAAATAAGCGACATATATCAGTATATTACGTGAACACTTGGCCAGCCCGCAATTGTTACCCTAACGGCTTCATGGGGATTTTGCAAGCCGTCGGATTCATTCTGAAAAAGCCGCATTCATGGCGTCCCCCAGACGCAAGGCCGCAGAGATCCGGAAATTGTCAGGGGCCTGCAATGGATCGCTGCGCGGGATGATCGCTCCCTTGAAACCCAGCTTGACCGCTTCGCGGATGCGCCCCTGGGCATCGGCCACGGGTCGCACTTCTCCCGCCAGTCCCAACTCACCAAAAACCACCCGCCGACCCGTCAGGGCCTTGTTGCGAAAACTGCTCAACAATGCCAGCGCCACCGCCAGATCTGCGGCAGGTTCATTGACCCGGATACCTCCGGCAATATTCACAAAAACGTCCTGATCAAAAAACAAGGTATCTCCATGGCGGTGCAAGATGGCCAGCAGCAAGGACAAGCGATTGGGATCCAGGCCAATGGCCACCCGGCGAGGATTGGCCAAAGGACTGGGGGTCACCAGCGCCTGCACTTCGACCAGCAGGGGGCGGGTGCCCTCCTGGGTCGCCAGGACCACGCTTCCGGGCACCGGTTTTTCATGCTGGGAAAGAAACAGTTGGGAGGGATTGGCAACTTCGCTGAGACCGGCCTCCTGCATCTGGAAGACCCCCAGCTCATTGGCGGCACCAAAGCGGTTCTTGATGGCGCGTACGATCCGGTAAGGACTCCCCGCTTCTCCCTCAAAGTACAATACGGTATCGACCATGTGCTCCAGAACACGCGGCCCGGCAATGGCACCCTCCTTGGTGACATGCCCGACCAGCCAGAGGGTCGTGGTACTGGCTTTGGCAAAACGTACCAGACGGGCTGCACATTCACGTACCTGGGCAACCGATCCGGGCGCCGATTGCAGACTGTCGGTGTACAAGGTCTGAATGGAGTCCACCAGCAACAAATCGGGTTTTTCCGTCTGGAGCAGGCCTTCGAGGGCTTCCAGATGGTTTTCCGCCAGCACCCGCAACGGGCTTTTGGCAACGCCCAGGCGTTGCGCGCGCATGGCCACCTGGGCGGCAGATTCCTCTCCCGTCACATAAAGCACCCGGCCATTCAGACTCAGATGATGGGCCGTCTGCAGCAGCAGGGTGGATTTACCGATTCCCGGCTCACCCCCCAGCAATATGGCCGCACCGGGCACTTGCCCGCCCCCCAGCACCCGATCCAGTTCCTGCATTCCGGTAGAGCGACGATCCAGATCTTCCAGGGGAACCGCATGGAGAAACTGCGGGGGGCTGGCGTTGCTGAAAGTCGTCTGGGAGCGCGGGATGCTTTTTTCAACCCGCTGTTCCACAAAACTGTTCCAGGCGCCACAATCCGGACAACGGCCCAGCCACTTGCTGCTGCTACTGCCACATTCCTGACAGACGAACACATTTTTATCCCGACTCATGGGCCTAGCCTTCGGGGAACCCGCATCTGGATACGGCAACTCATTTCGTAAGGAATGGTATCCAGACTTGCCGCCATGGACTCCAGCGCAGGACCTCCGGCACCCATCAAATGCACGACGCTACCGATATCCGCCGAAATATGGGTCAGATCCACAAAAAGCATGTCCATGCTGACCCGTGCCAAAGCCCGGGTTTTCTGGTCAGCCACCGTGATGATGGTATCCGTCCCCAACTGACGCGGATAGCCATCTCCATAGCCAGCCGCGACCACGCCGACCCGACAGGCTGCCGGGGCCTGCCAGGTTGCACCATAACCCAGCCATTCGCCCGCTTGTAACTGGCGTGTAGCGACAATTTCACTCCGCCAGGAAAGTACGGGTTGCAGACCAATATCGACACCGTTCCTGTCGGCAAAAGGGGATAATCCGTAGAGCATCAAACCCGGACGCACCCAGTAGTGATGAGCCTTGGGCAAGGCCAGCACCGCGCCGGAATTGGCCAGACTATGCTGCCCCACGGTAAGCCCTGAAAAAGCCTGCAGCACTTGCTCAAAAACCTCGATCTGCTGCAGATTGAAAGGATCTTCCGGATGATCCGCACGTGCCAGATGGCTCATCAGCCCCAATACCTGCCAATGTGGGTAGGACTGCAGTTTCGCGAGGATTTCCGGGAGGCGCTCGGGCACAAAGCCCAAACGGTGCATTCCCGTATCCACCTTGATGAAAATCTGCAGGCTGCGCTGTGCCGCCTGGCTTTCCAGCCACAGCAACTGACGATCCTCATGAATGACCAGCCAATAGCCCCGATCTGTAGCCACAGGGACTTCTTCGGCCGCAAAGGGACCACCCAGCAGACAGACGGGCTTGCCCAGATGCAAGGCATGGATGGTCTCGGCTTCTTCCAAGGAAGCCACGGCAAAGGCATCCACTCCGGCAGCCGCCAGGACGGGAGCACAGAGCTGCACATCGTGCCCATAAGCATTGGCCTTGACCGCCGCCATGATTCTGGAACGGGGCGCATGGGCTTGGGCCACCCGGAGGTTGTGGACCAGGGCAGAACGGGAAATTTCAGCAACAATCGGACGGGTCATGACCGTCATCATACCCCAATGGGGACTAAAAACCCGAGTAAAAATTCCCGGAAAACGAAAAATTCAGTGAGGGTAATCACCGCCCGTCGGGGCATAATTTTCAAAGCGGGTATATTCCCCGAAAAAGCTCATCCGTACGGTTCCGATGGGACCATTGCGTTGCTTGCCAATGATCACTTCGGCAATGCCCTTCACTTCTTCGTTGTCCTTGTTGTAGACCTCATCCCGATACAAGAACAAAATCAGGTCGGCATCCTGTTCTATGGCGCCAGACTCGCGCAGATCCGACATCTGGGGACGCTTTTCCGTACGGTTTTCCAGACTGCGATTGAGCTGGGACAGGGCAATGACCGGAATGGACAACTCCTTGGCGAGGGCTTTCAGGGAGCGGCTGATTTCGGAAATTTCGGCCACCCGGTTATCCCCCCGGCCAGGAACCTGCATGAGTTGCAGATAATCCACGACAATCAGATCCAGGCCCTGTTCCCGCTTCAGACGCCGCGCCCGAGAGCGCAAATCCGCCGGAGACAGAGCCGCCGAATCATCGGCAAAAAGAGGAGCCGTACCCAACTCGCCGATGGCATGGGCCAATCTGGGCCAGTCGTCGTTGCCGAGGGTGCCGTTACGCAAGCGGTGCTGATCCACCCGCCCCCGGGACGACAGGGCGCGCAGGACAATTTCCTCGATAGGCATTTCCATGCTGAACACCAGCACATTTTTACCCTCCACACAAGCCACATGCTCGGCAATATTCATGGCGAAGGAGGTTTTGCCCATACTGGGACGTCCCGCCACAATCACCAGTTGGCCAGGATGCATACCGGAGGTTTTTTCGTCCAGGTCGACAAAGCCCGTGGCCAGGCCCGTAACGCCCTTTTTTTCCCGAGCGATGGCCTCGATCCGATCGATGACGGCGGGCAGGGCCTCCTTCAACTGCAAAAAACCCTTGCCCGCCCGCTGCTGTCCTTCGGCCAAACGAAAAACCCGACTTTCGGCTTCATCCAGCAGGATGTGCGCAGCCCGACCCTCGGGTCGATAGGCCAATTCGGCAATTTCCCGACCGACGCGAATCAGTTCACGCAAGATGGCCCGTTCCCGGACAATGCGGGCATAGGCCAATACATTGGCGGCAGAGGGCGTTTCATTGGCCAGCAGGAGCAGATACTGGACGCCACCGGCGTCGGCCAGTTGTTCGTGATCCTGCAAGGTCTCGGACACCGTGACCGCATCCACCACGCGACCGGCATTGAGCATATCGTTGATCGTCTGAAAAATCAGACGATGACGACGTTCATAAAAATCTTCGGCAGCGACGGCCTCCATGACCTGATCCGCGGATTCCGGATCGATCAGCAAGGCTCCGATCACCGATTGCTCGGCTTCAATGGAATGGGGCGGCGCTTTTACGCCAGCACCGTAGTCATCCCCTTCATACAAGATCGCTGCCTCGGCCTGCCAGGAAATCAGGCCCGCTCGACAAACACCATGACATCCAGCTCGACTTCAGGATGCAAATGGACCCGCGCTGGAAATTCGCCAATCCGCTTGATGGGACCGTCCACCAGACGGATCTCGCTATGGGACACTTCATGTCCCTGCGCCTTGAGGGCAGCACTGATATCATGCAGACCCACGGAACCGAACAGACGGCCATCTTCACCCGCCTGCAGGGCAATTTTCACCACGGCATCAGCCAGGGCGGCCGCACGCTGCTGGGCGGCCTGCAAACGTTCCCTTTCGACCTGTTCCAGGGCGGCCTTGCGCTCGGCAAATTCTTCCAGATTGCGCTGGTTGGCGACTACCGCCTTGCCCTGGGGCACCAGAAAGTTACGTCCATAACCGGGCTTGACCTCGACCACATCGCCCAGACGACCCAATTTGTTGATCCGTTCCAGCAAAATCACTTTCATCTTCCATTCCTCCCGAAAATCCTTGCAAAACGTTCCTCAGGAACGCGCTTTCCACAGTTTTTGCCGCAAGTGGAATACCCGGTCCAAAACTCCCAGCACACTCAGCACCAGCAACAACTGTGACAACAAAATCAGGGCAACATACAGTCCCACCAGAGCCATCGCCGGCCAGCCCTTGGCCGCAAACCATAAATGCACAAAACTCAAACCCTGCAAGAGGTACCAGGTCCCGACCAGCAGCGCCAGATTCCGCAATGGCCAGGCCAGTGGCCCGTGCAGCAGGCTGATTCCCAGCAGGGTCGCCACCAGCAGCCAGATCAGAACCCCTGGCAATTCCAGACTGCCGTAAACCCTTTGCGGCCGATCCAGACCTTGATAACGCTCATACCAGCGACTGGCCAACAGAGCCGCCAGCATCCACAGCAAAACCAGACCGGCAGCCACGATTCCCGGCAACAGGGGCGCCATGCGCAACACGGCATCCATCTGTGCCTTACTGATATCGGTATTCAACGGCTTCAGCATCTGCGTCATCTGGGTCTGCCAGAATCCTGGACCAGCCCCCAGAGGGACCACCCACAACATCAGCACCAGGGTCAGCAGGGAAAGGCCTATCAGCACCCAGACCACCCCACTCCACTGGGTGTCCCAGTGCAACCCCTCACCCAGCAAGCGTCCCGGCAGCCATGCCACCAAGGCAAAAAGCACCCCAAACCAGGGGTTGAAGGTAAAGAGCATGCTGGCAATGCCCGCGATGACCAGCACTTCCAGGCTTTCCTTGCGACCCGCCTGCACGGTCACCAGCGCCACCAGGGCCACACAGTTCAAAAACAGTGGTGCCGCCAGAAAGGGAACCAATCCGGCCAGGCTGAACAGAACAGCAATACTTAAACCGGCTTGCCAGCGTCCGCTGAGAAACCAGCGCAGGATTCCACCCTGTGGCTGCGCCGTCACCGCTCCGTCAGTGCCTTAACGCACAACGTAAGGTAACAATGCCAGAAAACGCGCGCGCTTGATGGCGATGGTCAGTTGCCGCTGATACAAATTACTGGTGCCGGTAATCCGGCTGGGGACAATTTTACCGGTTTCACCCACATAAGCCTGCAAGGTTTTCAGGTCCTTGTAATCAATTTCCTTGACGCCTTCCGCCTTGAAACGGCAGAACTTGCGGCGTCGGGTAAAATTGCCGCCACCGCGCTTATCACCGTCACCGTCCCGACCTCTATCCCGATTAAATGCCATATTGTCTGCTCCTTGAATCAGGCCGTCTCAACGGCTTCGTTGTCAATGCCTTCGTTTTCTTCATTGTCGGTTTCGACACGCTCGCGCCGGTCATTTTCGTCACGGGCCAGGAAGGACGGCTCTGTCACGGCCTCTTCGCGGACCAGAATCAGATATCTCAGTACCGCATCATTGAAACGGAAAGCATCTTCGACCTCGGCCAGGGCAGTGCCGCTGCATTCCACATTCATCAGCACATAATGCGCCTTATGGGCTTTTTTGATGGGGTAAGCCAACTGCCGACGGCCCCAATCCTCCAGGCGATGAAAACGACCGCCATCGCCCTCGATCATGCCGCGATAGCGTTCAATCATCTGGGGGACTTGTTCACTCTGATCAGGATGGACCAGAAACACGATTTCATAATGACGCAAACATTGCTCCTTATGGTTCACTACGGAGTCCGGACGCCCATCGTCCGAACAAGGAGTAAAAAATGGTGAGGGCGTATTCTAATACGCGGTGCGGGAAAAACAAGAGTTTAAGGGGATATTTCGGCAATTTCCCGAATACAGCGGGCACGCTCGGACGCCAGCAGCGGCGTTCCGGCTGTTCCCGCCAGGGAAGCCAGGGTGCCGGCGCCAGACGCCATTCCCTGATTTTGCAGATGGGCAATCGCGGTATGGGCACCCTCAGGGTCATTGCAAACCAGCAGCAGGTCCGCTCCAGCCTGGCGCGCCGCATCCACCCGCGCCGGCATCTCCCCCGCCACCTGGGCACCGCCCATGCTGAGATCATCGCTGATAATGACACCATTGAAACCCATTTCCCGGCGCAGCACATCCTGGAGCCAGATACTGGAGAATCCGGCGGGCTGCTCCGGATCTATCTGGGCATAGAGACAGTGGGCCGGCATGATTGCCGGAATACCGGCCTGAATCAGACGCCGGAAAGGGAACAAATCGGCTTCCATGGCCATGCGCGGTCGATCATCCCTGGGCAAGGCGTGGTGGGAATCGGCGGCTACGGCACCATGACCGGGAAAGTGTTTGCCCACCCCCTGCAAACCCGAATCAGCCATCCCCTGCCAGAGACGCACGGCAATGGCAGCCACCCATTCCGGGTTGCGGTGGATGGCCCGATCGCCGATTACCTGGGAAATACCGCGATCCAGATCCAGACATGGGGTAAAACTGAAATCCACATCCAGTGCCCGTAATTCCGCACCCAGCAGGCGTCCCCAGTCATAAGCCACGCCCTCTGCGGCCTGCAACCCCTGCTGTTCGGCATATTGCCCCAGTCTGGCCATGGGCGGGAAACGGGTCACCCCTGCCTTGAGGCGCTGCACCCGGCCGCCTTCCTGATCGATGCCGATCAGCAGCGGCGGGCTGCGCAGGGTATGGATTTCCTGACATAGCGCCCGGACCTGCTGGGCATCCTGGCAGTTGCGGGCAAAGAGAATCACCCCGCCGACTGCCGGCTCACAAAGCATCCGACGCTCTTCTGGCGTGGGTTGCAGGCTGGCAATATCTACCATCAAAGGGCCGAGCATAATTATCCTCTGTTCAATCTGGGAGAACATCCCGACTGTTCTCTGCTTTGGCATCCGCTTTTGCCCCGAATGCTTCCTGGGCCGCTGACGGGGTACTTTCTCTATTCGCCCCCTCCTGCTGGACCAGTTCCATGTCCGGCGACATGGAAATCGGGAGTTCAATCCGCGGGGGCTGACTGGGAATACCATGCACATGGACGGGGACAATCATCATGCTAAAACCATCGTGCTGCAGGCGGTCCTGGACGATGAAGCTGACTTCATCATGCAAAAGGCTGTGAAACGGCCCCTGGGCCCGATTGTCAATGACCCGACCCGCAAAAAAGATGCTTTGCGGAAAATAACGGATGGCGACATCGGCCAACTCCTCCATCGCCAGAATCCGGTCCGTGGAATAGGTCGCGAACCAGGTGGCCGCCATCCCTTCATTACGGCAGAAGGCCATATATTGATTGGCTTCCGTTTCTACATACACCTTCAGATCTTCCAGCGCCTTGATACCCTTGAACTCTCCCTGCCCGACAATGCCCGCCAGCAAAAAGACGTAATTCTTGACGAAGCCGCCCACCATGCGATGCGCCGTCAGCAGGGTATGCAAACCCAGGCCATCAAAACGACTCACAAAAAAAACAGCCGTCGCCCCCCGGGGATCCAGCGGTAAATTGGGACCGGGCTCCAGGTGCTCGGGAACCACATCCAGCATGGTCTCATCCAGCTCTGCGGTAATCTTGCGAAAGCTCTTGTAATGCCGATAAATCAAATAGCCGAGCACCACCACAATCAGCGTGACCAATAAGGTAAACCAGCCACCGGCATCGAATTTTTCAAATACGGTAATGGCCAGAATGGAGGCCGTCACGATAAAGCCCAGCATACTGACGGTGAGTCGGCCTTTCCAGAGCGGTTCCTGATGGCGCTGGGTGAACCAGTGATGACTCAGCCCGGCCATGGTCAGCGTGAAGGTGATAAACACGTTGATACTGTAAAGCACCACCAGAATGCTGACATGGCCTCCGGTGGCCAGCAAAATGGCCACTGCCGCAAAGCCCACCAGAAGAATGCCGTTCCGCGCCACAAAACGATCCGAGAGATAGGAAAAGCGCTCGGGAAGCCAGCGGTCCACCGCCATATTGGCCATGACAATGGGGGCGGTGATAATACCGGTATTGGCGGCGATGAACAGCAGCAAACCTTCCGAAATCAGGGTGATCACGGTGGCCGTGGGGCCAAAATGGATGCCGGCGATGGTCCAGTCGCTGGTAATGGCATCATACAGGACCGCGTTGAGAGTCTGCCCCTGATGTTCATGCACATGGTACATCAGATAGAGAAAAATCAGGCTTCCGGCCACCAGGGACAAGGAAGTGGCCAGCAGGGTCATGGCGCGCTGACCCGTCTGGACACGCGGTTCGCGCATGATGTGCACGCCGTTGGCCACCGCCTCCAGACCCGTGTAGGTTCCACCACCCAGACTGAAAGCCCGCATGATCAATGCGGCGATGAATACCCAGCCATAGAGCTGGTTGTCACGCTGGGCACCAGCCACCGTATCCCGGGCAATGCTCGGAAAATCGCCGACATGACTGATCAGACCAAAACCCAGCAGGATGATATGGGTGATGACAAAAGCCATGAAAATGGGCAAGAGAATCTTGATGGACTCCTTCATGCCCCGCAGATTGATGAGAATCAGAAACAGCAGAATGGCCACATCGATCAGGATACGCTCACTATACCAGTAAGCGGGCAAGCTACTGAGCAGCGTTTCGGTGCCCGAAGCCACGGAAATGGCCGCCGTCAGCACATAATCCACAATCAGGGCAGCGCCGCTGACCAGTCCTGCCTTGGGACCGAGCAAGGTAGAAGCCGTATGATAACCACCGCCCCCATCCGGAAAGAGGGCAATGACCTGTTTGTAACCCGCCGAAATGATGAACACCGAAACCGGGATGCCAATAGCCAGAAAAACCGCCAGATATTCATGTCCTTTCAAGGCATAATAAATTTCCGGCGGACCATAGGCCGACGAGGACAAGGCGTCTGAACCCAGTCCCACCCAGGCCAGAAAGGCCGCCAGGGACAAGCTCTCGAACAGTTTCGGATTGAATACGTTTACGGCGCGACGAAATCGGGGTAAGCGGATCCAGGCCATTCAGAACCTCCTCAACGGGGGAAATCAACAGGGGGCTGCAGCCCAATGAAAACCGGAAATCCTGGTGAAATCGCCGGGAAAAGTGTACACAGGGTCTCGGGATGCATGCGGATACAGCCTGCGGAAACTGCTTGGCCTAGGCGGGCCGTATCGGCCGTGCCGTGAATATAAATATAACGTCGAAAGGTATCCTGCGCAGCGCCCCGATTCAGACCGGGCTCCAATCCCGAAAGCCAGAGAATCCGCCCCAGTATCCAGTCCTTCTGGGGGGTGGCGGTTTCATCCTGGGGAGAAAAACACGCTCCGGTCCAGCGCCGCCCCCGCAAAATGGCGTTGGCCGGCAAGCCCGCGCCGATTTTTGCGCGGACCTGATGCCAGCCGCGGGGCGTACAGGCGCTGTCACGCAACTCCCCCAGGCCTTTCAGGGCAGTGGACACGGGATATTGCGTCTGCTCGTCCATGGCCGCCATCACCCGCAGATGCTGATTGGCCACATCCACCCACAGCCAGTGTGCAGGAGGATCATTTTTCAAAAAGGGCGATAGATTCGACATGGGCAGTATGGGGGAACATGTTGACTACGCCGGCAGCACGCAGCGTATAGCCGCGCTGGTGGACCAGATACTCGGCATCCCGCGCCAGCGTCGCCGGATTACAGGACACATAGACCAGACGGGCGACACTGGGTGTCAGGCTTTGCAACACTTCCATGGCACCACTGCGGGGGGGATCCATGAGCATCTTGTCGATTTTGTCCGTCATCTGAAAATCACTCACCTGCACTTGGGTCAAATCCGCCACCTGATATCGGGCCAGGACAGAAAGACCGTTGGCTGCCGCATTTTCCGTGGCCAATGCCACCAGTCGTGTATCGCCTTCGATGCCCAGCACCGCTGCACCCAGGCGGGCCATGGGCAGGGTGAAATTTCCCAGACCACAAAACAGATCCAGGATGTGGTCACCCGCCTGCGGTCGCAGCAGCGCCATGGCACGGCGCACCATGACCTGATTGACCGGCTGATTCACCTGGGTAAAAACCAGGGGATCAAAACGCATGCGCAGTTGATAGTCGGGCAGATCATAATACAGGGAAGGAGGTTGTTCGGGGATGAGCGGATGCAGAGTATCGGGGCCACGCGGCTGCAACCAGATCTGCAGGTCGTGATCCTGCCCAAACTGGCGCAGATGCTGGAGATCACTGTCCGCCAGCGGGCGCATGTGCCGAAATACCAGGGCCACGGCATCGGGAGTACAGGCCACTTCTATCTGGGGGAAATCCTGGGGAGACTGCATCTGGCTGATCAAGCTGCGCAGCTCCGGGATGCGCTGCCCCACTCTGGGATCCAGCACCAGGCATTGCTGCATGTCCACCACATGGTTGCTGCCGCGCTCCCGGAAACCGACCAGGGCTCCCCGGGTTTTGGGCGTCCGCACCGACAGCCGGGCCTTGCTGCGATAACCCAGACTCGGTCCAAAAATGGGCGGCAAAATCCGCTGGGGACGCACTTTGCCAATGCGCCAGAGATTATCCTCCAACTGCCGCTGCTTGATGGCCACCTGCGCCGTCAATTCCAGGTGCTGCAAACTGCAGCCGCCGCAGAGCCCAAAATGCGGACAGGACGGAGTGACCCGCAAGGAGGCGCTTTTCAGGAGAGCGACGGTTTCGCCTCGCTCAAAGGTTTTGTGTTTTTCGGTGCGCCGGGCCAGCACCTCCTCGCCGGGCAAGGCTCCATCCACAAAAAACACCTTGCCATCGACCCGGGCAATACCGCGCCCTTCGCCATCCAGGCTCTCAATATGCACTCTTTCGGGTACGGCATCACGAATAGGCTTAGGGCGCGACATGCAGGTTTTCCGGCCACAAGTCGAGAAATTCCCGGATATGGGCCTCATCACGGCCCTGCAAATAGCTGCGCAACTGGTTTTGCCGGGCTTCGTAAGCGGTCTTATCCAGATGCCCCCGGGTGAATTCAAAGCGCAGATGCATCAGGGCGGTATTGAGCACATCGACTTCGCAGTACTGGCGAATGGACGGGATTTCCCCTTGCTGGTAATGCGCCAACACTTCCGCACCGTTCATGCCGAGCTTGCCTGGCAAGCCCAGCAACAGGGCCATATCCTGCAAACGAGCGACGTTACGGGCCTGATATCCGGATAGCACGTCCATGAGGTCCAGATGGCGTTCATGATAACGGCTGGTGTAATTATTCCAGCGATAATGGCTGTCACCCTGCCCCTGCTCCCAGTAGCGTGACGCCGGAATGCCATGCAGAAAAGCCCGGTAATGCAGCACGGGCAAATCAAAGGCTGCACCATTCCAGGACACCAGTTGCGGGGCGTGGCGCTGAATCATCTGGAAAAAAGCATGTACCAAGGTGGCTTCACTATCCGTCACCGCACCAAAACTGCTGAGCTTGACCTGATCACCCTGCCACCACAAGGCGGAAATGGCCACCACCTGATGCATGTAGGGGCGCAGAAACTCGGTGGCACCCTGGGTCTCGATGCGGCGTTGATGCTGCAGCAACTCCGCCACCCCGGCATCATCAGCCAGATCAATGCCGTGCAGGCGTCGACCTCCGTCAATATCCGGAATGGTCTCGATATCAAAAACCAGAATGTTCTGCAAAGTACGGTTTATTTCTTCTGCCACTGCCCACTGGCGTTCTGATACCAGTATCCGGCCGGAGCCTTGCTGATCCAGGTCTGGGCAAAGGTCTGCTGAATTTGTCCTTCCCAGTCGGGATGACCATTGGCATTGGCAATTTGCTGGTAAAGGTTCTGCAGGGCGCTGTTGTTGCTACTGACCAGCCCACTGAGTCCTGCCCGCGCCTGCAAGGATACTGCCGATGCGTCATGAATGGCGACCAGGCCATTGGCGGTCCAGCCCACCGCACCACTCTCGAAATAGGGGCGCATCTTGACGGCGATGGCCTCCAGTTGGGCCCGGGCAGCCTGTACTCCAGGGCTGGAGGCATTCAGATCTGCAGCCGCCTCGGCCGGGGTGCTCACGACCGAAAATCCCGTGGCCAGCAGATACCCGGCCACATGTGCGGGTGTCAGGCGCTCAAAAGCGCTGGGGGCTGGCGATACGGCGGGCGCAGTCGGTGGCGGAGATGCGTGCTCAGGGACTGCATGGGTAGGTGCTGTGGGTGTCGCCGCTGCGCCATGAGCTGACGCCTTGTACACCTCACCGACTACCTGATCCGCAAGACGCTTGGCCGCCGCAGCCGGAAAATAAATATTCACAGTGACACAAGCCGAAAGCCCCAGGAGCATGCCCAGCAGCAGCAATGCCTGAGCACTGCGGGTTTTCAGCCAATTTTGCTTGATCATCTGTCTATTCTCCTGTGTGCATCTGCGGACCCGTTGCCATGGCCGTTTTCAGTCTTGCCAGCAATTCATCCCAACTGACTCGGCGATTGTACCCCACTATATCCACCCTGGGCAGTCCTTGCCCCTTCAAAATCACAAACCCGCCATTTTCTGCCCCCACCCCCGAAAGCTCCGCTATACCGTTCGCCAAGTTTATACCCATTCCCAACTGACGGTATCTGAAGGTTTTGAACAGGCGCAAAAACATCCCCTGAAAAAACCCGCTGATACCATTTCCTCCGCCTAATTTGGTAATACTCTGAACGGCCTGATAGCTGATTTTTTGGGGGACACCCGGGGTTTTCACGGTGGCGAAATGGGCCTGAAAAGCTTCGGGAGACCAGTTCAGCAGGTAAAGATGGCGCAGATTCCCATCCAGTACCCCACTGATATAACCAAAGTGAAAGGCTTCGGTGAGTGGTTTCAACCGCAATCCCTGAACGGAGACATTGGCCTGCAGCAGCGGCATCACGCCCAGAAAATGTTGCACCTGCAGATCACGCACCCGGACCTTACCTCCGAAAATGCCCGCGCTCAACTCGCCGCTGGTACGGATGGTACCGGCATGGTAAGTCAGTTCGGGTATGGAAGCCTGGATGGTTCCGGTGAAGGGTGGCCAGTGCATGATCCGGGTCAGCGCGCGCATTCTCAGGCCGTGCAGGTCACCGCGCATGGCGAAGCCGGAATGCGCTCCTCTCCAATGCCCGGAGAGTTGCTGAAAATGCAGAACCCCGCCCAGAAGATGAATATCGAGAGGCTGCTGCAAGGCAAATCCGCCGGGGTGCAAGGCGACCCGCACGGCAACGGGTCCCAGGGGGATATGGTACAGGGTAGCCCGCTGCCAGTGGAACGCAGCACTTTCCACTGGTGACTCCTCATCCCAGGCTCCATGGCTGGTGACCCCCTGCAAGCTCAGGGGGGCGGTGGAAAAACTGCCGTTCTGCAAATCCCAACGCAACATGTGCAAAACCGGATCCCCCGCCACGGAAAAGCGCAAGCGCCCGGCGAGCTGCGCCTGTGCTGCAAAACTGGTTGCTGGCAACAAGGGGTCGATCCAGGTCGCAAAAAAGGGCTCCAGACCGACATCCACTTCGCGCAATCGCCAGCTCAGGGAACCTCCCTGGACCGGCTGACTCACGGCAAATCGGGCCGTTCCGAGTTCCGGCCAATCGATTCGGCCTTGTGCCAGACGCCACTGTTTTGCCGTCTGTTGCCAGTCACTGTGCAATACCACCGGACGCATGGGGGCTGCCCAATACCAAGGGCTCCACAATACCCCGCCCTTCGTCCAGCGCAATTGCAGTTGTCCTTGCCAATGTTGCTGCCAGTAACCATTACCCGTAAGCGCTGCAGCCACATTCTGGGCGGCTTGCAAGCCATCGGGACTACTGAACTCGCCCTTCTGCAGTTGGGCCACAAAATGCATCCTGTTTACCTGTGACCAGCTTTTTCCGCCAGACGCCGCCTGCCAATGCAGTTCTCCACCCGACTGCCAGGTGGCGGGAAGGAGATGCAGAGCAGGCACCCACCCCTTCAAGGCCAGATCTCCCTGGGCCTGCATTTGCCAGCGCCCCGTTACCCCACTCTGGGCCAGCAAGGCCAGGTGCCCGAATTTTGCTCCTTCCAGATGAAGCTGCAAGCTTCCCGAGCCATCGGCACGCAGCGCCTGAAATCGACCATCGCTCTGCAGCGCTCCCCAGGGACTTCCCGAAACCGCCAGATGCAGGTCAGAACAGGACCAGCCATGCCGCGTTTGTAGATTGCAGCGACCCTGGGTTTTTTGCCAAAGCCGTTGCTTGCCCCACTGCAAGGTCCCGGCCTGTATTTGCAGAATGGCAGCGCTGCTGGAGCGGGTATGGAGTTGCACCTGCAAGTGCCGCGCTTGCCAGCTCGGCCCCTGCACCCGGGCTGCGCTGATTTCCAGCGTCTGCGCCCAGGCGGAGCCCGCCAGGAACAGCCCAAGACAGCAGGGCAAAAACGGTTTTACCCAGGACCAAGGGTTAGTCGGCAACCGCAACGAGGCAAAATCCCGCATGGCCGTTCAGACGGGGAAAACCCCTGTACTCAGGTAACGATCACCACGATCGCAAATAATGGCCACCAGCACGCCCTGCTCCAGGTTCCGGGCAACACGTAGGGCGGCAGCTACCGCGCCTCCCGAAGATATGCCCGCCAGCACGCCTTCATCCCGAGCCAGACGCCGGGTCATATCCTCGGCTTCCTCCTGGGTCACGTCTTCAATCTGGCTGACCATTTCCCGATGATAGATTTTGGGTAAATAGGCTTCCGGCCAGCGGCGGATTCCCGGAATCTTCGCCCCTTCAGCCGGTTGCACGCCGACAATCTGGATACTCGGGTTCACTGCGCGCAAATACCGGGAAGTCCCCATGATCGTGCCGGTGGTGCCCATGGCCGAGACAAAATGGGTGACACTGCCGCGCGTATCCCGCCAGATTTCCGGACCGGTACTGAGGTAGTGGGCTTCCGGATTATCCGGATTGGAAAACTGATCGAGCATGACCCCCGCGCCGGCAGCCACCATCTGTCGGGCCCGATCGATGGAACCCTCAATACTGCCCTCTGCCGGGGTCAATATGACCTCCGCCCCATAGGCGCGCATCACCTGCCGACGCTCAATGCTCATGTTTTCCGGCATGATCAGGGTCATCGGAATACCCCGTACCGACGCGGCCATGGCCAGGGCAATCCCGGTATTCCCACTGGTAGGCTCAATCAGGCGCGTCGCAGTGGTGATGGTCCCCCGCTCCAGGGCGCGACGGATCATGTTCATGGCCGGGCGATCCTTGACGGAACCCGCCGGATTATTCCCTTCCAGCTTGCCAAAAATCCGGACACCGGCATGGGGTGCCAGACTTCTCAATTCGCAAAGGGGCGTATTGCCCACCCAATCTTCCAGACCAGCCATCCTGTTCTCCTCACATTTTCGGGATAGGCCTGCATCATAGACCCAAGCGCCAAAGATGAGCTATCTTGCCCCTATCATTAAAGCCCATATGAAAACAGGCAATGGCTAAGCACTGCTCAGAAATTCACAAAAAAAACACCGGCTGGCTGCGTGCCGGCGTACTGGGCGCCAATGATGGCTTGCTCTCCACCGCAGGACTGCTCAGTGGCGTCATCGCCGGCCAGGCCGATCATGACCAGATCCTGTTGGCAGGAGTGGCGGCCTTGCTATCCGGGGCATTGTCCATGGCAGCGGGTGAATATGTTTCCGTCAGCTCCCAGAGTGACAGTCAAAAGGCGCAACTTCATCAGGAAGCCCAGGAAATTCGGAACAACCCTGAACTGGAACAACTGGAGCTCTGCAAAATATACATGGATCGTGGACTGGATGAGGCATTGGCCCGGCAGGTCTCTTTTCAACTGATGCAGCACAACCCCCTCGAAGCCCATGCCCGGGAAGAACTGGGTCTGACGGAAGTGGCCAAGGCGCGCCCGCTACAGGCGGCAAGCGCCTCGGCCATTGCCTTTATCAGTGGCGCTCTGCCGCCCGTTCTGATCAGCACTTTCCTGCCCCATGCCTATGCATTACCTGCCTTGTTTATCATCACCTTGATCTTGCTGGCCATATTGGGCGGGGTTTCGGCGCGCATCGGCGGCGCGCGGGTCTGCGCTGGGGCGCTGCGCGTGCTATTCTGGGGGAGCGTGGCACTGGGATTTACCGCACTGGTCGGTCATCTGCTGAGTCAAGCCATCAGTTAAGTTTTGGGGTCAGGAGGAGTCCAGGATGCTTCGAGAAAACGCCTCGCCGCGATGGCATATCTATCCGAATAACACAGAGATCAGCGCCCGGCTTGCCGCGGCCATCACCCGGATGGCCGCTGAGGCCATCGCCCGGCGTGGGGCCTTTCATCTGGTAGCAGCCGGAGGTGATACGCCACGTGCGGCCTACGCCCGCTTACCCGCACTGGGAAGTGACTGGCAGCACTGGCATATTTATCATGGTGACGAGCGTTGCCTGCCGGTGGATCACCCCGATCGCAACAGCGTCATGCTTGGGGAAACCTGGTTATCCCAGGTGCCCATCCCCGGTACACAGATTCATACCATCCCCGCCGAAATGGGGGCCAGCGCAGCGGCCCAGCAATATGCCGAGGCGCTGCCCCGGCAAAGTTTCGATCTGGTCCTTCTGGGTCTGGGCGAGGATGGTCATACGGCCAGCCTGTTTCCCGGCCATGATTGGGGCCAGGAAAAAAACACGCCCGCCACCCTGGCCATTTATGATGCCGCCAAGGCTCCGGCGGAGAGGGTCAGCCTCAGTGCCTGGCGGCTGCGCCAGACACGGGCCATGTTTTTCCTGGTCTGCGGCGCCGGCAAAAAAAATGCGTTGCGGGCCTGGTTGCGGAACGAGCCTATTCCGGCGGCGGCCGTGGGCAGAGACGCCGATGTGTGGCTGGACATGGCCGCCTGGCCGGAAACCCTGCCGGAACAACATTAGGCGGCCATACTTGCGCCGCCGCCCACGGGCTATTGGCTGGCTGTGGGCTGCTGGGACTGCTTGACCATGGACAAGGCCGTACCCACCAGGGCCCCCACATTGCCCAGATCTGCCGGGATGACCAAGCTGGTACTGCTCTTGGCCAGATTCCCCCACTTTTCGATATAGTCTTTGGCCAACTGCATTTGCAGGGCTTCAAAACCACCCGGTTCATGGGCCGCTTCGCCAATCATGCGAATGGCCCCGGCGGTAGCCTCTGCCACTAACTGAATCGCCTTGGCTTCGCCTTCGGCCCGCAACACTTCGGCCTGCTTGCGGCCATCGGCCACATTGATTTCCTGCTGGCGTTGGCCTTCCGAGGTGTTGATCTGCTGCTGTCGTTGACCTTCGGATTTGGCAATCATGGCGCGCTTTTCGCGCTCGGCGGTAATCTGAAGCTCCATCGCCCGGATGATTTCGGCGGGCGGGGTGATATCCCGAATCTCATAGCGCAGCACCTTCACTCCCCAGTTCAGCGCCGCTTCATCCACTGCGGTAGCCACGGCCGTATTCAGCAACTGCCGTGAAGACAGAGCCACGTCCAGATGCAACTTGCCGATTTCCGAACGCATGGTGGTCTGGGCCAGCTGGATGACGGCGGTAAAGGGATTGCTGGAACCATAGGCGGCCTTCACCGAATCGGTAATCTGCAGATAGAGCACGCCATCCACCGTCATGGTGGTGTTATCCAGGGAAATACAGGCCTGGGCCGGCACCTCCATGGGCACTTCGCGCATATCGAAGCGAAAGGCCACGCGATCCAGAAAAGGAATGATGAAATTCAGGCCGGGTTCCAGGACGGCGTGGTATTTGCCCAGGCGCTCGACGACCCAGGCGCGTTGTTGCGGAACCACCCGAATAGTGGTGCGCAGGATCAGAAAAGCCGCCACGATGACAATCAGGATGATGATGAGGGAGGACATAGGGACTCCTTATCGGCAGAAGGCTGCTGGGGTAACACTCCTAAATGTAGCAGGTTGTCCGTCTTGCCGATGATCACGGCGCGGTCACCCGGGCAGGGGGCGGGACCATCGTCTACTACCGCCATCCACTCACTTCCCCGATAATGCACCGTATAGTGTTCGTTCTGATCTGGCCCGCCAATGACCTCGACACCCTGCCCCAAATCAAAATCCGTCAATCCCTGGGCTTTTCTGGCAAGACGATGACGCAGCCACATCCCGGCAGGTAACAACACCAGACAGTATCCCAGAAACACCCAGTGCAAAACGGTGCCCGGTAGTATCAATCCCGTAATCGCTGTAAACAGGGCGGCCAAGGCCACTGCAGCCAAATAGAAAGTGCCGGTGAACAATTCGGATATTCCAGCCACGAAAGCGAGAATGACATAAACAAATAACATAATAATCACCCGCGCAAAGCGTAGATCGCTTCAGTCCATTTGCATAAACAGCGCACCCAGAGGCGGGAGGGTCATTTTCAGGGAACAGGGCAGGCCCATCCAACTGAGAGTCTCTGCCTGTAAGGGGGGATTGCCCACATTGCTGCCCTGGTATGCGGCGGCATCACTATTGAAAATTTCCCGATAGACCCCTGGCCCAGGCACGCCAATACGATAGTTTTGGCGTAATACGGGCGTGAAATTGAATATCGCCAGGATGAAGGTCCCCTTCCGATCCCGCCGCAAAAAACTGAGTATGGACTGATCGGCATCATGACAATCCACCCAGGAAAACCCCTCAGCCGCAAAATCCAGGTCATGCAGGGCCGATCGTTCCCGATGCAGACGGGCAAGATCCCGACTCAGTCGCTGTATTCCCTGATGCCAGGGAATCTCCAGCAAGTCCCAATTCAGGGATTCCCCACAGTTCCATTCCTTTCCCTGGGCGAATTCATTGCCCATGAAATTGAGTTTCTTGCCCGGATGGGCATGCTGATAACTCAGCAGCAGGCGTAAATTGGCAAAGCGTTGCCAGGTATCTCCGGGCATTTTATCCAGCAACGAGCGCTTGCCGTGTACCACCTCATCATGGGACAGGGGCAGGATAAAATTCTCTGCATAGGCATAAAGCTGGCTGAAGGTCAGATCGTTCTGATGATAACGCCGATATATGGGATCCTGTTCCATATAAGACAGGGTGTCATTCATCCAGCCCATGTTCCATTTCATGGAAAAGCCCAACCCCCCCACATAGGTCGGGCGTGAGACCATGGGCCAGGCAGTGGATTCCTCGGCAATGGTCAGGATACCCGGATAGCGCTCATTGAGCACCACATTCATCTCCCGGATAAATTCAATGGCCTCCAGGTTTTCCCGGCCGCCATAACGGTTGGGAACCCACTCGCCGGCATTCCGGGAATAATCCCGATACAGCAGGGAGGCCACGGCATCCACCCGCAGGCCATCAACATGAAAGCAGTCCGCCCAATAACAGGCGTTGGCCAGCAGAAAATTGCGCACCTCATTACGACCGAAATTGAAAATGTAGGTCCCCCACTCCCGGTGTTCCCCTTCACGGGGATCCGCATATTCATACAAGGGAGTCCCATCAAAACGCGCCAGCCCCCAGTCATCCTTGGGAAAATGTCCAGGCACCCAATCCAGCAGCACGCCGATGCCAGCCTGGTGAAACCGGTCGACAAAAGCCCGGAAATCATCCGGACTCCCAAAACGACTGGTCGGGGCAAAATAACCGCTGACCTGATATCCCCAGGATTCATCCAGAGGGTGCTCCATCACCGGCATCAGTTCGATATGGGTATAACCCATGTCCTGTACGTAGCCCAGCAAGCGCTCGGCCAGTTCTCCATAAGTCAGGAAGTGACCATCCGCATCACGCTGCCAGGATCCCAGATGGACTTCATAAATATTCATCGGCGCGTGCTGCCAGTCGGCCTGCATACGCGCCGTCATCCAGTCCTGGTCCTTCCAGACATGCTGGCTCTCGACCACCCGGGCGGCCGTGCTGGGGCGCTTTTCAAAGGCATTGGCATAAGGATCGGTCTTGACAAAAACCGCTCCGGAATCCCGGTGGCGAATTTCGAACTTGTAGATTTCACCCAACTCCAATTCGGGAATGAACAGCTCCCAGAGGCCACTCATTCCCCGGACCCGCATGGGGTGAAAACGACCATCCCAGCGATTGAAGTCGCCGACGACACTGACCCGTTCCGCATTGGGCGCCCACACGACAAACAATACCCCCTCAACCCCTTCATGACTGCGGCGATGGGCACCCAGATGCCGATAGGCCTCATACAAGCGCCCTTCGCTGAACAGATAGACTTCCAGATCGCCCAGCACGGGGCCGAAGACGTAAGGATCATAGGCTTCATGAGTACCCAGGGCATCCTGCCAGCGGCAACGATAGGGCACGGGCAGCATCTCCCCGATATGGGTAAATATCCCATCAGGATGTTGCAGGGTCATGGGAACCCAACCCTGGGGGGTCTGCAGTTCTACCTGGGAAGCGCCCGGCAAAAAGATCCGCTGTATCGCTTGCCCCTCCCGACTCGCAGATATTCTGTGCTGCCCCAGCCAGGCAAAGGGATCGTGATGACGGGCTTCACGAATCGCCATCTCCTCATTATCCATGCTTTCGCCATGCTGTTTTTGGGGCAATGGGTTCACCACACAATCTCCTTTTCATCTTTTTGATTGGCGAGTCACTCTACTTGATCATAACACATCATGGGCAAAGTCCACGGATGTCATTGGCGCGCTTGCCGCAACAGGCCAAGTTCAGTACCTTAAAAGCGAAAGCACAGGGAATCCTGTCTATACTCCAAGTCAGGTTCAGCACCAGTGCCCGATAAGGAGAGTAGCATGTCCGAAGAAACCCAGAGTGGTCTCACTAATTCCCCGCGCTTCGTCAGTAATCTCACCAAAAATACCCTGGCGCTGGTCCTGGCCGGAGGACGCGGCAGCCGCCTCGGCCCATTGACCGACTGGCGCGCCAAACCTGCCGTACCCTTTGGCGGCAAATTCCGCATCATCGATTTTTGCCTTTCCAATTGCATGAATTCCGGAATCCGCCGCATTGGCGTCCTGACCCAATACAAGGCCCACAGTCTGATCCGCCACTTGCAACTGGGCTGGGGCTTCCCGAGAGGTGAATTCAACGAGTTCATCGAAATCCTGCCTGCCCAGCAGCGGATGAATACGGGCTGGTACAAGGGAACCGCCGATGCCATCTTCCAGAATATCGACATTCTGCGCGCCCACCGCCCCCGCTATGTGATTGTGCTTGCCGGCGACCATATTTACAAAATGGATTACGGCCAGATGCTAGCCGAACATGTGCAAAACCAGGCGGACATGAGTGTGGCTTGCATTGAAGTTCCTCTGGAAGAAGCCAAGGGTTTCGGCGTCATGACCGTCAACCATGAAGATCGTATCACCGGCTTTTCCGAAAAACCCAGTGACCCGACCCCCACGCCCAACAATCCCGACCGGGTTCTCGCCAGCATGGGAATTTACATATTCAACACCGATTTCCTCTATGAGCAGCTCATCCGTGATGCCGACAGCCGCGAGTCCGGTCACGATTTCGGCAACGATTTGATTCCCTACATGGTCCCCCGCTACCGGGTCATGGCCCACCGCTTCCGCCATAGCTGTATTCCCAGCAATGAAGGCAAGATCAGCCGCTGCTATTGGCGGGATGTTGGCACCGTTGACGCGTATTGGGCCGCCAACATCGATCTGGTGCATGTCACTCCTGACCTTGATTTGTATGACAGCCGCTGGCCCATATGGACCTACCAGGAACAACTCCCTCCCGCAAAATTCGTTTTTGATGATGAGGGGCGCCGTGGTATGGCCATCGACAGTATTGTTTCGGGAGGCTGCATCATCAGTGGTGCAACCGTCCGGCGCTCCCTGCTTTTTTCCAATGTACGCGTCAATGATGGCCATACCCTCATCGAAGATTCGGTCATCCTGCCCAATGTGCGGCTGGGTGAAGGCTCCCGACTGCGCAAGGTCGTGGTCGATAAGGGCGCCATTATCCCCGATGGCCTGGTCGTCGGCGAAGATCCTGCCGAAGACGCCCGCCGCTTTTACCGTACTCCCAAAGGGGTTACTCTCATTACTCCAGAGTTACTTGGCCAGCAACTGCATTTTGTGAGGTGAGACCATGCCCCCTGCACGCGCCCTCCATGTCATTTTCTGCTGGCATATGCATCAGCCCGACTATCGCAATGCCGAGGGGTTCTATACCCTGCCGTGGACCTATCTCCATGCCTGCAAGGATTATGCGGACATGATCGCCCATTATGAAGAAAATCCCCTGGCGCGGGGCGTGATCAACTTTGTACCCATTCTGGTAGAGCAGATACAAGACTATAGCAGCCAGTTTCAAAGCGGTGAATTTCGTGATCCCTTGCTGATTGCCCTGGCCAGACCCGATCTGAAGACCCTCAGCAATGAAGAGCGCCATCACCTCATGGAGCAGTGTTTCCGTCTGGATCCGGAACACATGCTGAATCCCTTTCCCGGATACCGCCGACTGCATGAAATCTATCTGCGCATGCGCGACGATCCGGTGGAACTGTCCGACTATTTGTCCGTTCAGTTTGTGGCTGATCTGTTGGTCTGGTATCACTTGGCCTGGACCGGTGAAACCGTGCGGCGCGCGAGTCCACTCCTTCAGAAACTGATGGCCCAGGGACGGGGTTTCAGCCCCGAGGACCGGCAGGATTTATTGCATTTCCTGGGCGAACTGATATCTGGGCTGATCCCCCGCTACCGCGCCCTGGCAAAAGCTGGACGCATCGAAATATCCACCACCCCATACTATCACCCCATTGGCCCGTTGCTGCTGGATTTTGCCGCTGCCCGGGAGACCATCCCGGAGGCTCCCTTGCCCGACACCCCGGCATATCCCGGCGGCGCGGAGCGTGCCCGCTGGCAGATTGATCGAGCCCAAGCCTATCATCCGCAGCAATTCGGCATTGCCGCCCAGGGCATGTGGCCAGCCGAGGGCGGAGTTTCCGCGGCCTATGTCAAAATGCTGGGTGATGCCCAGGTTGCGTGGACGGCGTCCGGTGAAGGGGTGCTGACCCACAGCCTGCTACGAAATGATGACGACGCTGCTCCGCGCGGACGTGCCGAGTATTTATATCAGGCTTATCGTCTGAACAATCAGGGACCCGCCCTGTTTTTTCGGGATGACGCCCTCTCTGACACCATTGGTTTTGATTATAAAACCTGGCTTGGGCACGATGCCGTCACTGATTTCATGCACAAACTGGAAGCCATCTGGCGACAGACGGAAGAGCAGGATCATCCCGTCGTCAGCATCATTCTGGATGGGGAAAATGCCTGGGAATACTACCCCTATAATGGCTATTATTTCCTCTCGGAGCTTTATCGCTCCCTCTCCAACCATCCGCATATCAAAATGTGTACTTTCAGTGACTATGTCCGGGACCATGCAGAAGCCATCAAAAGCATTCCTGATCTGGTGGCCGGCAGTTGGGTGTACGGCAATTTCAGCACCTGGATTGGGGATGGCGCCAAAAACCGCGCCTGGGATTTGCTTTGCGCGGCCAAACGGGATGTTGACCAACATCTCGCCGGACTCAGCGCCGAAAAACAGGAGGAAATCACGGAACAGTTGGGACGCTGCGAGGGCTCTGACTGGTTCTGGTGGTTTGGTGATTACAATCCGGCCGACTCCGTGCGGGATTTTGATGACCTTTTTCGGATGAACCTGCGCAAACTCTATACCTTAATGCAAGTCCCTCCCCCAGAAGCATTGAACGAACCCATCAGCCAAGGTGGGGAGCCGGCAGAATCGGGGGGCACCATGCGCCGCACCCATACTGAAGGATGAATGTATGACCCACAGCACCCCCCTCCTCTTGGGCGTCCACGCCCATCAGCCGGTTGGTAATTTTCCCCATGTCATCGATGACGCCGTTGTGCGTTGCTATCATCCTTTTCTCGCAGCCATGCATCGTTTTCCTGAATTTCCCTTTGCCATTCATATCAGTGGCTGGTTACTGGATTACATGATTCGCGTCCATCCCAAGACCATGGCGCTTTTACAGGAAATGGTCGGCCGCCATCAGGCAGAGCTGGTAGGGGCCGGCGACACCGAGCCGGTACTGGCGGCCATTCCCCATGCCGACCGCGTCACCCAGCTGGAAGCCATGGCAGAAAGGCTGGACAGGCATTTTGGACAACGTCCGGTGGGGGCCTGGCTAACCGAACGTGTCTGGGATCCCAGCGTCGTCCCGGCCCTGCATGAAGCGGGCATTCGCTACGTCATGGTGGATGATTATCACTTTCTTTGTGCCGGTGCCGCACCCGACCAACTCGGCAGTTTTCATCGCACCGAAGAAAATGGTCAGGCGGTGGATGTATTCCCCATTTCCGAAGCCTTGCGCTATCGCCTGCCCTTTTCCGAGGCTGCCGCCGCCGTCACCTTTATGGAGGAAATTTCCCTGCACAATCCCGGAAGCGCCGGGATTTATTTTGATGATATCGAAAAATTCGGTATCTGGCCGGAAACCTATAGCTGGGTTTATGAAAAGGGCTGGCTGGAACAATTCCTTCAGGGCGTCCTCGATTCACCGCATATTCAACCGATGCGTTTCATGGATTATCTGCAGCAACATCGTCCCCAGGGCATCATCTATCTACCTACGGTGTCCTATAGTGAAATGAACGAATGGACACTGGCTCCCGATGCGGCTCGCCGCTACGCGGCCTTGCTGGAACAGGAAAAAACCGCCGGCCGTCTGGAAGAGCGCAAGCCATTGATTCGAGGCGGTATATGGAAAAATTTCCTGACCCGTTATTCCGAATCCAACTGGATGCAGAAACGCATGCTGCAATTATCCCAGCGCTTTCATGCCCTGCCCAAAAACCAGCAAAGCAAGCAGATGCGTGCTGATCTGCACGAGGCCCAGGCCAATGATGCCTACTGGCACGGACTGTTTGGCGGTATTTATCTGCCGCATCTGCGGCGGGCGATTTATCATGCCATTATCCGCCTGGAAGCGCGCCTGGATCTGATCCAGACGCGCCCCAGCTTGCAGTCCATGGACGTGGATATGGATGGTCATGAGGAGCTGTATTATCACCATGATCAGCAACAGATCATCATTCGCCCGGCCCCCTCGGCCGCTGTCGTGGAATGGGATGCTTATCAACTCCATCACAACCTCGGCGACACCCTGGCACGCCGCGACGAGGCCTATTACGACAAAATCCGTCAAGGTGCGGTGGAACATGCCGCGCCCAGGGAAGGCATTGCTTCCGCCCATGACCGCATCAGCTTCAAAACGGAAATCACCGCCGAAGACCTGGTCATGGATACCGCACCCTGTCACAGTTTCCAGGAATGGCTGGACTATACAGCAGTCACGTATACGGAATGCCACCTTCTGCAGAACGCTCCCCGTTTTACGGGGGGTATCGCAGACAACTGGGCCGTCAGCAAAGGCTACCATCTCTCGGAAAAAGGACTGATGGTGCAGTATCGGATAGAATCCCCTTCTCCGCAGAACAGCACGGCGTCCCATCTGTTTCATTGCCGCCTGTATCTCGCCATGCCCAGTTGTGATGGACCAGCCGGCCAATTTTTCGCCGATGGACAATCCCAGGGGGGCTTTGGACTCCCCCTTCAGGGTGAAAAAACCCGGCAAATCATGCTGGAAGATGCGGTCATGGGCGGCAAAATCCAGATGAACTGCAATCCGCCAGTGCGCTGGGAAGCTGCTCCCCACCTGACCGTCTCCCAATCCGAGGCGGGCTTTGAAAAAATCATGCAGGCGCTGCAACTGGATTTTTATTGGGATGTGACGACGGGCAAGACCCAGAAAATCGAAATTCTGACGGAGATCATCGCCCATGACTGAGCGTTTAACCATTGGTATTGACATTGGCGGCACCAATTTACGCTTCGGCGTGTTTCGGGGTCATGAATGTCTGGACAGCATTCGTCATGCAGTAGACCTGCGCGATAAATGTGCCGCAGCCGCAGATCCGGAAACTGCGGCCCAACTGTTTACCGGGCTGCTGGAGACCGGCATCGCCCAACTCCGCCATCAGTATCCCGAAGCGGCCCGGGTGGGAGTGGCCGTCCCCGGATTTGTCAATGCCCGTGGGATACTGCTGCAATCTCCCAATATTCCGCAACTCATCAATTTTGACCTGCAATCCTCCGTTCAGCAGGCTTGCCAACTCCCGGTGTTCGTCGAAAATGACGCCAATGCCGCCGGTTATGGCGAATTCTGGGAGGAAAAGCAGGACACCCCGGAGTTGCGCGACCTCCTTTATGTCGGCCTCGGTACCGGAGTGGGTGGCGGCTGGGTCCATGAGAACCGCCCCTGGCGAGGGGAACATGGCACCGCCATGGAAATCGGTCACCTCATCGTGGTTCCCGGAGGCCGCCGTTGTGGCTGTGGCAACCAGGGCTGTCTGGAACAATATGCCTCGGCGCGGGGCATACGTTCCAGCTATGTGGAACTGACGGGGACGGGTCCCGATACGGCCGTCATTGCCCAACTGGCCGATGAGGGTCGCCCCGAGGCCACTCAGGTTTTTCAGATGGCGGGAGATTATCTGGGACAGGCCCTGGCGCATATTCTGAAAGTGGCCGATGTTCGGGTCGTTCGCGTCGGTGGCGGAGTCAGTGCCGCCTGGGATTACTTTGCACCGGCAATGTTGCAACGTCTGGACGCCGACCTGATTCCTGCCCTGCGCGGACAGGTAGAAGTCAAACGCGGTAATGATGATGATCTCGCCGGCATGCGGGGGGTCGCGTTGCTGACCGAACAGGAATTACACCTTGATTGATCACTGAATGATGCGTATCGGCGTTTTCGATTCCGGCATAGGCGGTCTCAGCACGCTACTTGCTTGCCTGCGTTATCTTCCCAAGGCCCATTTTCTGTTTTATGGCGATACTGCCCATAGTCCCTATGGTGACAAAAGTCCCGGGCAAGTGCGGCAATGGACCGAGGTGGCCTATGACTGGTTCATCCGGGCAGGCGTGGATGCGGTCGTGCTGGCTTGCAATACTGCCACCAGCGCGGCGGTGACCCCCATTCGGGAATATGCCGATGTTCCCGTCATTGGCATCGAGCCCGCCATCAAAAGAGCATTGACCCTGTATCCCGAAGGGAAAATACTTTTGCTCGCCACCGCCATGACCGTGGCGGGTGCCAAGCTGGAACAGTTGCTGGCCCAGTTACCCGAAGCCCGGCAACGGGTCCAAGCCCTTGCCTGTCCCGGTCTGGCGGAACGCATTGAATCCCAGAGCGCAGACTGGCAGGAGCAGGTCCAGCAATACCTGCAGCGTCGGGTGTTACCAGCCTGTACGGCAGATGTCCAGGCCCTGGTACTGGGCTGCACCCATTACTGCTGGATCAGCGACTGGACATCGGGACTGGCGGGGCGGGCCATTCCTACCCTGGATGGGAATGACGGCGTGGCGCGGCAACTCTGCCGCAGACTGGACATTCCTCTCGCAGCGGAGACCTGTCCCGCACTACCCGGCACAGCATCCGTCGATTTTCATTTTACGGCAGATTCCGCGGCAAAAATCCATATCGCCCAGCAGTTGCTGGCCGCCTACGGCATCCGGATTCAGTTGAACTGAACGCCCTGATCCGTCAGTTTCACCCCATATTTCTTGGCCTGGGCCTCGCCCTGGGCATAAGCCAGATGAGCCAGTTCTTCGGCATGCTTGGCTTTGACGACGGCTTCGTCATATTTGCCCGCCTTGTCAGCGGCGACGGCCTCTTTGTAGATTTTGGGGGTGGAGAGCCATAAATAATGCACGGCAGACGTCTTGGCCATGGCCGTCTTGGCCGCCGACAAAGCCTGCTGGGCATCTGCAGCCGTCATATCGGACGCCACTGCAAAACCCGCCGTCATCAACGTTCCTGCCGCCACCACTCCCATTATCTTACGCTTCATAAATGCACCTCCTCCAGTCTCTGTTCGCCAATACGGCCATTACTCCAGATTATTGACTAGCAGGATTCGTTCCTCTTCCGACATCCCCATGAGTAGCTTCAACAACCCGAAATGAACGGGAGGAAGCAGCAGAAAATGGCCGATATGGGCCAGGCAACCCGGCACGCTTGGGGGCCATTTCGGCCCATTTCCCAGCACCATGTCTCCCCCTAGGCGACGAAGGGTACGACCAGGGCCAGGGCATGAATGAGCACCCCCACCAATCCGCCCACCAGCGTTCCATTGACCCGGATATATTGCAAATCGGTCCCCACGCCTTCTTCGAGCAAGCGGATCAGATCTTTTTCCGGCCAGTCGAGAATGGTTTTTTCGATATGCTGGGCCAGACCATCCCGCACCGCCGGGGCCAGACGGCGCACACTGCTTTCCAGATAATCGTTGATGGCGTCGCGCAGAACGGCCTGCTCCCCCAAAAAAACGCCCAGTTGCGCGGCCAGCTCCTGGACCCGATGTTGCAAACGGGAGTCGGGACGCCGCAAATCCCGATCGAGCCAGGCGCGCAAGTCACGGAGCAAACCGTCGACATATTCCTGCACCGCAGGATGGGCAATCAAACCCTGCTGCCAGCGCCGGATGCGCTCCTGGAAGGGAGCATCCGTCTGCAAGCGCTGAATGGCATCGGCCATCCAGCGATCAAAAGCCAGCCGGCGGGGATGCTCCGGATCATCCTCGATCTCCTGCAGAAGCTGATGCGCCGCCTTGACCAGATTGCGGGCGAGATTATCGCTCAGGGTGGCGGGGTCCATGAGCGTACTCATCCACGCAAACAGGGTGGGATAAGCTCGTTTGAGAATGGCGGCAATATGCTCTGCCAGCAGCGCCTGGGTATCCTCCGCGTCCAGCCACTGACGCAGCCGCTGGATACCATCTTCCAGCAGCGCCTGATGGCGGTGGTCTTCCGTCAGCAAGGCCAGAATGCTGCCCATCCAGCGGGCGCCATCCACCCGCTGCAACTGACGGCCCAGCGCCCCACGCAAGGCCCTGCGCAATTCCTGATCATCACTCAAAGCCAGGGCTTTTTGCAGCAGGGTCAGCAACTGTCTGGCCAAGAGGGCGCTGCTTTCAGGCTGGGCCAGCCACTGTGCCAGCCAGGCGGCGGGATCAGCGCGGCGCAAAAGGCGCACAATGGCTTCGCTCTCCAGAAAATGATCGCGAATGAAGCTGGACAGACGTTTTGCCAGTCGCACCTTGTTGCGCGGCAGAATCGCCGTATGGGGGATGGGTAATCCCAGGGGATGACGAAACAACGCGACGACCGCAAACCAGTCGGCCAGACCGCCCACCATGGCCGCCTCCGCAAAAGCCCCGGTCCAGGCCCAGATGCCCTGAAAATCCTGATGGGCAGAAAGCACAAAAAGCAGCAGGGCCAGCACCAGCAGAGACAGCGCTCCGCGCCGCATGTTCCGTAATGACCGCAGACGTGTGGGGCGAGCATTCATGGGAAGTTCGGGAAATTGTTCTTGATCTGTGGTCATGTTCGGGAGTTTAGCACAGGGGCTTGCCTTCTGGAGAAACAGGCATTTACTATGCAAGCATAATTATACATCGGGAGAACAATCATGCGTCTGCTACTGGCTATTTTTTTACCATTTCTGGTGTTTTTTACCATCGGCCGACCACTGGCCGGGATTATTTGCCTGATCCTGCAAATTACCGTACTGGGCTGGATTCCGGCAGCCATCTGGGCAGTGTATGCCTTGAGTCAGTATAAAACCGACCAGAAAATCCAGAAGGCGCTGGGGCGCTGAAAAAAGCTGCCAGCACGAGCTGCTGGCAGCCTCAGTCTTTGAGTTTCAGTTGATCTGCAGCAGTCCTTATGGTCACCTGACGCGATAATGCAATTTCCAGCGCCGTTTCCAGCCGGATTACCCGTTCCGTCAAAGTCTCGATCTTTCCCTGCTGTGACTTTACGGCTTCGGCCAGGCGCTCCACCTTGTCATTCATCTTGATGACCGTGCTTAACGCCTCCCACATCTTGTCCGTGATGGCCATCAGTACATCCGTCCGGATTCCAGCCCCGTAATACGTTTGTTGGATGCCTCCACAAAGGACAAAGCATCATCAATGGCCGCATTTGCCTGGGCAGTGGTCTTCAACATCTGGTCAATCATCCCCTCCAGCATCTGCTCATCCTCACTCGGGCGGAAGGACGAGGCGGCGCGGCGCAGAAACTCTCCCATGGACATGTGAGCGTCCTGGGCCATCTTGGCGATCAGCGCCTTCTCCTGGGAAGTCACCAGGACGGGAATACGTTCACTATAGGCTGCCATTGTCACCTCCTTTATGTGCATGTCCAGCACATGTCCATTGTAGATGGGGACCGCGAAAAATCAAGCCGGTCGGACAGATCACCTCGGAAACAAGTTCTTGGGAGCCTCGCGTCGCCCTATCATCGCTCCGACCACCCAATCACTATGGGTCATCATCGGGAGTTTGACCGACACCTCTCGGGCTTTCACGGCTTTTTGAGGCTTATGGATGGGTTACATATCCAACGGATTGGTAACACCGCGACTGCCCTTGTGCCCCAAATGCGTATTCTGGCCCATCGTGGGCAGTCATTCTGAATGATCGTGGGCGGTGATTCTGGGCGATGGTGGGCAGTGATTCTGGCGGATCGTGGGCAGTTTGCGCGATTTTCCAGAATCGATGCCCACGATGCCAGAATGGCCTGCGGAAATTCCTCTGTGGAGTAAAAAACATTTTGGTCATTCATTGGCTTGAGCGGCATTCTGGGTCCTTTTTAGAGGAGATCCAGCATGCCCACACCGAGGATGACCATGAAAGCGATTATCGAGATCCTGCGATTACACGCCGCCGGTTGTAGCCAGCGGCAAATAGCCCGCGCCTGCGGATTGTCCAAGGGGGCCGTGGGCAAGTATCTGCAACGGGCGACGGAAGCCCAGATAGGGTGGCCTCTGTCGGAGGGGCTGACGGTCGTGGAGGTAGAACAGCGGCTGAACCCGCGCCGCCAGCCGCTCCCGGCGTCCCGGCCGGTCCTGCCCGACCTCGCGCAGATCCATACGGAATTACGGCGCAAGGGCGTGACCCTGCAACTGCTCTGGGAGGAGTATGTGGCCGCCCACCCGGGCGAGCGCACCTACCAGTACTCCCAGTTCTGTGTCCATTACCGCAGCTGGAAAGCCCGCCTCAAAACCAGCATGCGTCAGCAGCATGTGGCGGGCGAAAAACTCTTCATTGATTATGCGGGGCCTATGGTAGCGGTCGTGGACCCGGGCACCGGCGAGATCCGGCAGGCCCAGATCTTTGTGGCGGTGCTGGGGGCTTCCAGCTATACCTATTGCGAGGCCACCTGGAGCCAGAGTCTGCCGGACTTCCTGGGGTCCCATGTCCGGGCGTTCCGGTACTTCGGCGGAGTGCCGACTCTCCTGGTCCCCGACAATCTCAAGGCGGCGGTCACCAAGGCCTCCCGCTATGAACCCGAGATCAACCGCAGCTATCGGGATCTGGCCGGGCATTACGGGACCGTAGTGCTGCCGACACGCCCCTATAAACCCAAAGACAAGGCGAAGGTCGAGGTCGGCGTGCAAGTGGTGGAGCGCTGGATTCTGGCGCGGTTGCGCCACCACCAGTTCTTCTCGCTGATGGATCTCAACAGGGAGATCCGCCGCCTGCTGGAGGACCTCAATCAGCGCCCCTTCAAGCAGCTACCCGGCAGCCGCCACAGCGCCTTCATATCCCTGGAACAACCGGCCCTGCAGCCCTTGCCCGCACAGGACTATGTGTTTGCGGTCTGGAAAAGCGCCAAGGTCAGCATTGACTCCCATGTGGCCTATCAGGGGCATTTTTACTCGGTGCCCTATCGCCTGGTCAGTGCCCGGGTCGATCTGCGGGTCAGTGCCCGGACGGTGGAAATCTTCCACCAGCAACAGCGGGTGGCCAGCCATCCCCGCCAGACCCTGCAGGGGCGTTACAGCACCGTCCCGGAACACCTGCTCAAGGCCTACCAGCAACACCGGGAGTGGTCCCCGGGACGGCTCCTGAATTGGGCACTGTCCATTGGCCCTGCCACCCGGGACGTGGTGCGCTGGCAACTGGCGCGGCGCGCCCATCCCGAACAAGGCTACCGATCCTGTCTGGGCCTGCTCAGCTACTCCCGGCGCTATGGCAAGGAGCGTCTCGATGCCGCCTGTGCCCGGGCGCTGAAGATCGGTTCACCGACGACCCAGAGCATCCAGTCCATCCTGAAGCAGGGGATGGATCAGGTCCAGGAACCCGCGTCCCCAAGCACCCCCTTACCGACCCACGACAATATCCGTGGTCCCCATTACTACCAGTGATAGACAAGGAGTCTCCCATGTTATACCAACCCACCCTGCAGGCCTTGCGGCAACTGAACCTCAGCGCCATGGCCGAAGCCCTGGAAGAACAATCCCGGCTGCCCCAGGCCCAGGATCTCCCCTTCGAGGAGCGCCTGGGTCTGCTCCTGGATCGAGAACTGTGTGCCCGGGATCAGCGCCGCCTGACGCGCCTGCTGAAACTCGCCCATCTCAAGCACAACGCCTGTGTGGAGGACATCGACTACCGGGCCTCCCGAGGTCTGGAACGCGCCCGGATGCGCTCTTTGGTCCAGAACACCTGGATCCGTCAGGGCCAGAACCTCCTGATCACCGGCGCCACCGGTACCGGCAAGACCTGGCTGGCCTGCGCCCTGGGACAGCAAGCCTGCCGGCAGGGGTTGAGTGTCCGCTATCTCCGTCTCCCCCGGCTGTTTGAAGAGCTCCAGATCCGGCACGGGGACGGCAGCTTTGGCCGTTACCTGAACACCCTGGCCAAGATGGACCTGCTGATCCTGGATGACTGGGGTCTGGCCCCCATGCGCGGAGAGGACGTGCGTGATCTGCTGGAAATCATCGATGACCGGGTGAACCAGAAAGCGACCCTGATTACCAGCCAGTTACCGGTCAATCATTGGCATGACTATCTGGGCGAGCCCACCGTGGCCGATGCCGTCCTGGATCGCCTGCTGCACAGCGCCCACCGCCTGGAGCTGAAAGGCGAATCCTTACGCCGTCATCGGGACCCCGACACCACCCCCAAAGTTGACCCATCGTGACCGCCTGTGCTTAAAATCACAACGACCAAAATGTTCACTCTCCAGGGGTGCCCACGATCGCCAGAATTGGTGCCCATGATCAATAGAATACGCACCCCAAAAGCTCCTGCATGGATTTGGGGGCAAGAAAGGGCTACATTATCACTTGGTATCACCACGTGATAAGAGGCCCACTATGGCAACATCTCTCAAGATCGACGAAACGCTGAAAAGTCGCGTCCAGCACCTCGCCAGCCAGCGCCGCCGCTCGCCGCACTGGATCATGCTCGAAGCCATCCAACAGTACGTCGAGCGCGAGGAAGCCCGCGAGAGCTTCAAGCAGGAAGCCTTGGCCTCCTGGGCGGCGTACAAGGAAACCGGCCGCCACCTGACCGGCCAGGAAGTTCGCACCTGGTTGAACACCTGGGGCACCGATGACGAAAGGGTGGTGCCTGAGTGTCACAAGTAATCGTCACCGAAGGCGCAGCGGAAGGCTTGGGGCGGTGCCGGCGGTTCCTTGCCGCCAAGACTCCGGAAGCTGCCAGGCGGGCCGGTCAGGCCATCGAGCGGCAATTCCTGCTGCTGGAAACAGCCCCCGACATTGGCCGGCCGTTCTCTGAAATGCCCGAGCTGCGCGAGCTGGTGATTGCCTTCGGGGATGCTGGCTATGTGGCCCTGTACCGCCACGAACCGGCCGACGATGCGGTGTATGTTCTGGCCTTCCGGCACCAGAAAGAGGCGGGTTATTGATGAAGAACCCATCGCCTTGAACGCTTGCGCCGCAAGATGCGTGAATACCACCGGCATCACCCCTGGAGGCTCTACGGTGGCGGCGGCTGAGATCAGAGGAAATTCTGGCCTCCTTTGAACGAGGCGAATGGCAGTCCGTACCAAATCTCAAGGCTGAAATCGCCCGCTTTGCCACATTGATCGGCATCGCTCGTCAAGGACAAGCGCGTCAATATTCGCATTTCCTCTCGTGATCTTGAAGACATTCAAGCCAAGGCCGCAGAAGAAGCCATTCCTTATCAAACACTCATGGCTAGCGTTCTTCACAAATTTGTCACCGGTCGCCTTGTCGAGCCGTCACCCGGTCCAACCTCTCGTTCAAGCGGGACGCGCCAAAAGCGGCGCGCCCCTTAACTCCATCTTCAATCACGATTTTGGGGTTTCTGCTCAACCTGTACGAAAGCGCGCCAAGGCTTTATCATTTGCCCTTAATTTTTTCTGAAATCACTGAAAATGGCACTCATCATACAAAAATTTGGCGGAACTTCCGTGGGCAGTCCGGAGCGCATTCGCGCGGTTGCCGAAAAAGTCATGGCCAGCCATCGCGCCGGGCATCAGATAGTTGTCGTGGTCTCGGCCATGTCCGGAGAAACCGACCGTCTCTTGCAACTGGCTCGCGCCATGGCAGCCGACCCTGCCGAGCGCGAACTCGACACCCTGCTCAGCACCGGAGAACAGGTGACCATCGCTTTGTTATGCATGGCCTTGGAGGGGATGGGACAAGCCGCAATATCGTTTACGGGCACCCAGGTGGCGATTACCACTGATTCTGCCCATACCAAGGCTCGTATAGAACATATTGAAGATCACAAAATCCGTTCGGCACTGGAAGCCGGAAAGATCGTGGTGGTCGCCGGTTTCCAGGGTGTGGACCCTCACGGTAACATCACCACTCTGGGCCGGGGCGGCTCTGACACCACCGCCGTCGCCTTGGCGGCTGCTCTGCATGCCGATGAATGTGATATTTTTACGGATGTAGACGGCATTTATACGACAGACCCACGCGTGGAATCCCGGGCACGACGCCTCGACCGCATTACTTTTGAAGAAATGCTCGAAATGGCCAGCCTCGGCGCCAAGGTATTACAGACCCGTTCTGTCGAATTCGCCATGAAGTACAATGTTCCTGTTCGGGTGTTATCGTCTTTTCAGGATGGCCCCGGCACCCTGGTTACCAATGAGGAAAATTCTGTGGAAGCTCCCCGCGTTTCTGGCATCGCCTTCTCCCGCAACGAAGCCAAACTCACCATGGTTGGCGTTCCTGACCATCCCGACATCGCTTATTCCATTCTGGGTCCCGTCTCAGACGCCAACATCAACGTGGACGTCATTCTGCAGAACATTTCCGAAGCCGGGAAAACCGACTTCACCTTTACCGTTGATCGGAATGAATACGCCAAGGCCAGGGATATTCTGGCAGAAGTGGCCAAGAAGCTGGGAGCGGAAGATATTCGGGGCGACAATCATATCGTCAAGGTTTCGGTAGTGGGCGTTGGTATGCGCTCCCATGCGGGCATTGCCGCCACCATGTTTGCAACCCTGGGCAAGGAGAATATCAATATTCAGATGATTTCCACTTCGGAGATCAAGATTTCCGTGGTCATTGAAGAAAAATATCTGGAGCTGGCCGTGCGCGCCCTCCATGCGGCTTTTGCTCTGGATGGGGAGGCCCCGATCTGATGGCACTCATGACAAACTATGCCCGCCTGCCCGTGGCCTTTAGCCGGGGCGAGGGGGTGTGGCTGTACGACAGTAAAGGGCGCCGTTATCTGGATGCCCTGGCCGGCATTGCCGTGGTGGGCCTCGGGCACTGCCACCCTGCCGTCACGGCGGCGTTACAGTCCCAGGCCGGCACCCTGCTGCATACTTCCAATCTCTACCAGATCCCCTTACAGGAAAAACTGGCCGACAGCCTCTGTCGGATCAGCGGGCTGGATGCGGCATTCTTCTGCAACAGCGGTGCCGAGGCCAACGAAGCCGCCATCAAAATGGCCCGCCTCCACGGCCACCAGAAAGGCATTGCCGAACCACAGATTCTGGTATTTACCCAGGCCTTTCATGGCCGGACCCTGGCAACATTGACGGCCACGGGTAATTTCCGCATTCAGGAAGGTTTTGGGCCGCTGGTACCCGGTTTCGTCCGGGCTCCCTATGGCGACATTGGCACCGTGCGTGGACTGCTGTCTGCCAACCCCGGCATCGTCGCCATCCTGGTGGAACCGATACAAGGCGAGGGCGGTGTCCGCCCGGCGCCCGAGGGGTTTTTAGCGGAACTGCGCGCCCTTTGTGATACCCATGGGCTGTTGCTCATGCTGGATGAAGTGCAGACGGGCATTGGTCGCACGGGGAGCTTTTTTGCGTATCAACAGCTTGCCGGGGTTGTTCCGGATGTACTCAGCCTTGCCAAAGGCCTGGGAAACGGCGTGCCCATTGGTGCCCTTCTGGCTCGTAAAAGTGCCGCAGACTTGTTTGGACCCGGCAAGCACGGAACGACTTTTGGCGGCGGCCCCCTGGTCTGTGCGGCGGCCCAGGCCGTTCTGGACACCATGGAAAGCACCAATATTCCTGCCCAGGCAAAAAAAATGGGAGCCCTTTTGCAGCAAAAACTGCGGGATGCGCTGGGACAGCACCCAGAGGTTCAGGATATACGGGGCATGGGTCTGATGGTCGGTATTGAACTGCAGCAAAAACCCGAACGTCTGGTAGAGCGCGCGCTGGCGGCAGGTTTACTGATTAATGTGACTGCTGACAAAGTCATTCGCCTCCTACCCCCACTCATTATTGCTGAACCAGAAATTGACCTGCTGGTTTCCAGAATCGTCCAGTTGCTGGAACCCAGATCATGAAACTTCGCCATTTTCTCAGCCTGGCTGATCTCAGCCCCAGCGAATTGAAAGCCTTGCTGCAACGCGCCATCGTCCTGAAGCAGTTGCAACGTCAGGGAGAAAAATATATGCCCTGTACGGGCAAGACCATGGCCATGATTTTTGAAAAATCCTCCACTCGGACCCGGGTTTCCTTTGAAACGGGTATGGCGCAACTGGGTGGACATGCGCTCTTCCTGTCGCCCCGCGATACCCAACTGGGGCGCGGGGAAAGCATTGAAGATACCGCACGGGTCATTTCGCGCATGGTCGACATGGTCATGATTCGCACCTTCAGTCATGACAATCTGAGGCATTTTGCCGCAGCCTCCCAAGTACCCGTCATCAATGGTCTTTCAGATGACCACCACCCCTGTCAGCTCTTGGCCGATCTGATGACCGCCATGGAACACTGGGGCGGGCTGGAAGGGCATAAGATCGCCTATGTCGGGGATGGTGCCAACAACATGGCCCATTCCTGGATGGAAGCAGCCCGCATTTTCAATTTCAGCCTGCGCATCGGCAGCCCCGTCCCTTATTCACCCAGTGCCGAAATGTTGGCTACGGGAGGAGAATACGTCACTGTCCTCCACGATCCCTTTGCGGCCGTGGAAGATGCCGACCTGATTGTGACCGACGTCTGGACCAGCATGGGGCAAGAACAGGAAGCCGAACAGCGACGCGCCATTCTCCAGGATTTCCAGGTGAACCACACGCTCATGGCGGTTGCGGCACCTGGAGCCTTGTTCATGCACTGCCTGCCCGCCCATCGCGGCGAAGAGGTCAGTGCCGATGTGATTGATGGCCCCCTTTCTGTCGTCTGGGAAGAGGCGGAAAATCGCCTGCATGCCCAGAAAGCCCTCATGGAATTTTTATTTGGCATCGGTCCTGTGGCCGCTTTGCAAGGAGCCTTTTAAATGGTCAAAAAAATCGTTCTCGCCTATTCGGGTGGTCTGGATACTTCCGTCATCCTCAAGTGGCTGCAGGATCAGTATCATTGTGATGTCGTGACCTTCACCGCCGACATCGGCCAGGGTGAAGAACTGGAACCGGCTCGCCTCAAGGCGGAGAAGCTGGGTGCCAAGGAAATCTTCATTGACGACCTGCGTGAGGAGTTTGTCAGCGATTATGTATTCCCCATGTTCCGCGCCAACACCCTGTATGAAGGGGAATATCTCCTGGGGACCTCCATCGCCCGGCCGCTCATTGCCAAGCGCCTGGTAGAAATCGCCGCCGAAGTGGGCGCCGACACCGTGGCGCATGGTGCCACCGGCAAGGGAAATGATCAGGTCCGCTTTGAGCTGGGCGCCTATGCCCTGAATCCGGCCATCCAGGTCATTGCTCCCTGGCGTGAGTGGGATCTCAACTCCCGTGAAAAGCTCCTGAATTATGCGGAAAAACATGGTATTCCCGTGGAAAGACATGGCCAGAAATCGCCCTATTCCATGGATGCCAACTTGCTGCATATTTCCTATGAGGGCGGCATTCTCGAAGATCCCTGGGCTGAGGCCGAAGAGAGCATGTGGCGCTGGACATCATCTCCAGAAAAAGCGCCTGATCAAGCGCGTTATCTGGAAATCACCTATGCCCACGGAGATCCCATCGCGGTGGACGGTGAGGCCCTCGATCCGGCGCAATTGCTGGCGCATCTCAATACGGTGGGCGGTGAGCACGGCATCGGCCGCCTGGATATTGTCGAAAACCGGTATGTCGGCATGAAATCACGGGGTTGCTATGAAACGCCGGGCGGTACCATCCTGCTCAAGGCCCATCGTGCCATTGAATCCATTACCCTGGATCGGGAAGTCGCCCACCTCAAGGACGAACTCATGCCGCGCTATGCCAGCATCGTCTATAATGGCTTCTGGTGGAGTCCGGAACGCCGCGCCTTGCAGACGTTAATTGATCAGACCCAGCGTCTCGTCAATGGTGTGGTGCGCGTCAAGCTCTACAAGGGCAGCTGCACGGTAGTGGGTCGCCAGTCCCAGGAAAGCCTCTTTGATCCGCGCATTGCCACCTTTGAAGATGATGCCGGAGCCTATAACCAGAAGGATGCGGAAGGATTCATCAAGCTGAACGCCCTGCGCCTGCGTATTGAAAAACGCCTGCAGGGATAGTCTTCAACGGGCACAGCACCCTGTGCAAGGAGATAAGGTATGCGTCTTTTACACACCATGCTGCGGGTGGGCGATATGGATCGCGCCATCCAGTTCTACACTGAAGTATTGGGCATGCGCCTGTTGCGCCGCAAGGATTACCCAGAGGGTAAGTTTACTCTCGCCTTTGTGGGCTACCAGGAGGAAAGCGCCGGCGCCGTCATTGAACTCACCTATAACTGGGGAGTGGATCACTATGATCTGGGCAATGCCTTCGGCCATATTGCCCTGGAAGTGGATAATGCGGCTTCAGCCTGTGACGCCATCCGTGCCAAAGGCGGCAAGGTGGTGCGTGAGGCGGGTCCCATGAAACATGGCAGTACCATCATCGCCTTTGTCGAGGATCCCGATGGCTATCGCATCGAGCTCATTGAACATAAAAGCGAGTTTGCCGAGCATCCTGCCTGAGCGAAACAAGCAACGGACCCTGGCAAAAGGTTCGCTCGCTGCGGATGGTTCACTCCTGATGCCACAGGGCTTTTCCTCCCAGGCCCTGCAAATATTGGGTGTGCAGTGCGGATTCTTCCGCAGTGGCGCGAATGATGCGCAGTCTGCGCCGCGTCGGGGCGCCAGCAACGTTATTCCCTGCCGTATCTGGAAGGGATGCCGGCGCCCTCGGAATGGCTACTGCTCCAGACTGTGCATCGCTACTGTTCAATAGACCCATCATATCTACCTGCCCTCCCGTCATCCCGAGATACACCAGGGCAAGAATTTCGCAATCCAGCAAGGCGCCATGCCGTTCGCGGTGGCTATTATCGACGTTATAGCGTCGACAGAGACTGTTCAGATCATTTTTCTGCCCCGGATGACGGCGTCGGGCATCCAGCAAGGTATCCAGAACCTGATGATCCAAAGGCGCCTTCCCCAGCAGCGCCAACTCATGATTGAGGAAGCCCAGATCAAAGGGGGCATTGTGGATGATCAGCTCGGCATCCCCCAGATACTCCAGAAAAGCATCGGCCACCTCGGCAAATGGAGGCTTATCCTGCAGAAAATCATCCGTGAGGCCATGCACGCGCAGCGCCTCGGGATCACTGCTGCGCTGCGGGTTGAGATACTGCTGGTAATTGTTTCCGGTCAGGCGCCGGTCCAGCAATTCCACCGCGCCTATTTCAATCACCCGATGGCCTTGTTTCCAATCAATTCCAGTGGTTTCGGTGTCCAGCACTATTTGTCGTAAAGCCATCCTTCCCCCTCCTGACGTTGCTTGCCTGACCCGAACTGATCCATGACCCGGTTGAGCAAGGCATCGACTTGTTCATTTTCTGCATGGCCAGAATGGCCGCGTACCCAGATCCATTCTACCTGATGGGGCGCGGCCACCCGGACCAGACGCTCCCAGATATCCCGATTTTTTACCGGATCACCGCCCGCCGTGCGCCAGCCCCGCTTTTGCCAACCTGCTAACCATTGGGTCATGCCGTCGCGCAAATAGCGTGAATCGCTGACCACCCGCACCCGGGTCGGTCGCTTCAGGGCTTCGAGGCCCCGCAGGGCAGCAGTCAACTCCATACGGTTATTGGTACTTTCCGGCTCGAACCCCCAGAGGATCTTTTCCTGATTTTCCTGGCGCAGCCAGGCACCCCAGGCACCGATGCCCGGATTACCCCGACAGCCCCCATCCGTAAACAATTCCACGATTTTTTCAGCCATTATCAATCCCTGTCATGGATGCCTGGCATCTGATCCAGAAAATCATAAGCTGCCGGCGCTTCAGAGCGCACCTTACGCCGCTCCCGACGCACTTTGACGGGAGTCACCACTCCCACCAGAGGCCGCTCCGGATCGCGGCGTTGCGCCAGCAACAAATAGGCATTGGCTCCTGCAGGCCACCAGCGGTCGCCCATCAACTCCATCCACTGGGCGTTTTTCTCCAGGCCTGGCAAGGTGTATTGGAAATAACGCCCCTCCCGCAAAATGAAGCCCTGGCCTTCCAGAAGGTTGCGCAACTTGCCGAGGGGCAGAAAGGGGCGGCGCCAGGGCCAGGCTCGGTCGCGCCGCCACAAGCGCCAGCGCCGCATGAAACTCAGACTGCCTCCGGGATTGAAATCCATGATCAGTACATGCCCCTCGGGTCGCAATACCCGCCAGCATTCTTCCAGAACGGCTTCGGGTTCCCCCATGCGGGTCAGGCAAAAAGGCACGATGACCAGATCAAAGCGCATGGCCGCAAAGGGCATGTCCTGACAAGCGCCATAAACCTGCAAATAAGCTTCCGTGGGGAAAGCAAAACCATCATTCAGCAACACCCAGGTGCGCTCGGTGCCGGGAGGCATTCCCCAGAAAACCGGTTGCCCGAGTTGCAAAATGGTTTCCGGCTGCAGACGGTCAATCCAACGGGGCAGAATATCCCGAGCCCGATCCAGCAGTAACCGCCCCGCGCTGCTGTCCCACCAGACAGCCGCACGCAATTCCTGTGGTCGACTCCGACGCCCTCGACCCGCCATTTCAGTACAACCGCTTCACAATATCCAGGCACACCAGTGTACGTGACCCCAAATCATTACCAGAGTAGGCTTATGGTAACGCGCTTGTTCCGAGAACCAAACATGTCTGTGCATTTCATTCCTGCTTTTGCCGATAATTACATCTATGTGCTGGAAAGCCGCGCCGGGATCTGGGTGGTCGATCCCGGCGCGGCAGAACCGGTTTTGCTGTGGCTGGGGCAACGCCAGATGACGCCAGCAGCCATTTTATGCACCCATCACCATCCTGATCATACGGGAGGGGTGGCGGCGCTGGCCAGACATTTTGCGATTCCCGTTTATGGCGCCAATGACCGGATCCCGGCCCTCACACACCCGGTCCATGCCGGTAAACTCAGTATTGGTTCTGCCGAACTCACCGTTCTCGAAGTTCCCGGGCACACCCGGGACCATCTCGCCTATGTCTGGAATCAGTCCCTGTTTTGTGGGGACACCCTCTTTGCGGCTGGTTGTGGCAGAATATTTGAAGGGTCTCCCGAAATGCTTTTTCAAAGCCTGCAACAACTGGCCGCTCTTCCCGCCGCAACCCGCGTCTACTGTGCCCATGAATATACGCTGAATAATTTGCGCTTTGCGGCATTGGTTGATCCCGCGAACCCGGTCATTCAGCAGCGACAAACACAAGTCCGCCAACAGCGCGATGCGGGCGAACCCAGCTTGCCGTCGAGCATAGGGCTGGAATGCGCCAGCAATCCCTTTTTACGCTGTCATGAGCCTGCACTCATCGCCAGTGCCCAACAGTTCGACCCAAGCTGCGATGGCAGCCCCTTGTCCGTATTCACCACCCTGCGCCGCTGGAAAGACCAGTTTTCCTAGCCGGGGCGGCGGGATGGCAAGCAGCTGAGTTCAAAGCGGTGTTCCCAGGCCGCGCCTAATACCCGGCGCACCGCGGCGGCATCCACGGCCTCCAGTTGCTGCAAGGATGTTTCTGCGGAAAGCAAACGCCCCAGATACAACCATTGCCGCGCCAGTCGGCTCATGCGCAGTTCGGCATCTTCCTGGCCCAGTAATAACTGGATCCGCAAGCTGCGCTTTGCCCAGTGCATTTCTGCCGGGCTGGGTCCTTCCTGCGTCAGTTGCGTCAACACTTCAGCCATGGCCTTGCCTGCTTCGCGGGCCTTTTCTTCGGGGGTGGCAATATACAAGGACCATTCGCCGCAGTCCCGCAAGGCATCCAGATGGGAAAATACCTGATACGCCAAGCCGCGTCTTTCCCGCAACTCGCGAAACAAATAGGAGGCCGTTCCCCCACCCAGAATGGCATTGGCCAGCACATGGGCCAGATAGTCCGGCGACTCCACAGCACAGGCTGGGGCCATCCAGACCAGGTGGGCCTGACGGGCTTCAGCCCGGCGAATGCTTTTTTTGCCGGAACGAAATCGGGGCTGGGCGGGGGGAGTCACAGCCGAGGGCGGACGTCGCCCTCCCGGAAAGACATGCTGCGCCCATTCACAGTATTGTTCATGGACCACATCCCCTACGGCAGTGACAATGAGGGGCGCTTCCGCCAACACTCTTTCATGGTAGGCCTGCAATCGCTTGCGGCTGGCAGTACGGATACACTGGGCCTTGCCCAAGACAGGCCAGGCCAGGGGATGTTCACCCCAAATTTCCAGCAGGGCGCGTTCCTGTACCCAGTCCTCCAGATCTTCGGCAGCCATGGCCGCTTCCTGGGCCACCACCTGTTTTTCCAGACGCAAATCCCCATGGGCAAGGCGTGGCCGGAGCAGCATTTCGCTCAGCAACACAAAAGCTTCCTGGGCATCTTCTGCCAAAACCGTCCCGTGAAACACCGTGCTCTCACGATCCGTAAAAGCATTGATGGTCCCGCCCAGGGATTCCATCGCGGCATTCAGGGCATCACCATCTCTTTCGGTACTGCCCTTGAACAACATGTGCTCCAGCAAATGGGCAAAACCATTTTCATCGGCTTGCTGATCCCGACTGCCATTACCCAGGGTCAGGGACAAAGCCACACTCTGCCGGCCCGGCAAGCGCTCACTCAACACGACCACCCCGTTATCCAGCGTGGTCACCGAGGCTTCCATAGTCCTATTCACAACCATGAGCACCCGTCAATTCGGCATGGAAAAGGGCCCCCTTTCCCATGCATGCAGAAAATGCAAACGAAGCAGGGGCGGACGCATAGAGTCCACCCCTGCTCTGACAACGAAAGGAATACCAGCCGGCGGAAATTATTGGGCGATATCCTTCATGCTCAGCTTGATTTTGCCCTGGCGATCCATTTCCAGCACCTTGACCCGTACGGCTTGCCCTTCCTTGAGATAGTCATGCACATCGCTGACCCGCTCGCAACTGATCTGAGAAATATGCAGGAGACCATCGCGACCGGGCAGAATGGTCACAAAGGCCCCAAAATCCATGATCTTGGCGACCTTACCATCATAAATGGTATCCACCTGCACCTCTGCGGTCAGCAGTTCAACCCGTCGCCTGGCGGTAGCTCCCGCCTCACTGTCCACCGTGGCAATGGTTACCGTACCATTATCCTGAATATCAATGGTCGCACCGGTTTCTTCGGTCAAGGCGCGGATGACCTTGCCACCCGGCCCGATCACATCGCGGATTTTGTCTGGATTGATGTGCATGGTGATAATGCGGGGTGCATAGTCGGACAACTCGCCACGGCCTGTGGACAGCACACCGTTCATGAGTCCGAGGATATGCAGTCGCCCGGCCAGCGCCTGCTTGAGCGCCTGTGCCATGATTTCGCGGGTAATACCATCGATCTTGATGTCCATCTGCAGGGCGGTGACGCCGTGTTCCGTTCCGGCCACCTTGAAATCCATATCCCCCAGATGATCTTCATCGCCGAGAATATCGGTCAGCACCGCAAAGCGCTCACCATCCTTGATCAGTCCCATGGCCACCCCGGCCACCGGCGCCTTCAGGGGCACACCGGCATCCATCAGCGCCAGGGAGGCACCGCAAACCGTCGCCATGCTGGAAGAGCCGTTGGACTCCAGCACTTCAGAAACAACCCGTATGCTGTACGGAAATTCAGCGGGTTCCGGCAGTACAGCCGCTATGGCCCGTTTTGCCAGACGCCCATGACCTATTTCCCGGCGCTTGGGAGATCCGACCATCCCGGTTTCGCCCGTGGAAAATGGCGGGAAATTATAATGGAGCATGAAGCGGTCACGGCTTTCGCCCTGCAGGGCATCAATGATCTGCTCGTCGCCCTTGGTGCCCAAAGTCGCCACCACCAAAGCCTGGGTTTCCCCCCGGGTAAACAGCGCCGAACCATGGGTGCGGGGCAACACCCCGGCCTCAATGGTGATGGGGCGCACCGTCTTGCTGTCCCGCCCATCGATGCGTGGCGCACCATCGAGAATCCGGCCCCGGACAATGCCGGTTTCCATTTTCTTGAGAAAGGTCCGCACCATGTCGGCGCGCTGGGCATCTTCTCCGGCAAATTCGGCCAGCATGGCCTGCCGGATGGCTTCGAGTTTCTGACTACGTGCCTGTTTTTCCACCAGGGAATAGGCTTCCTGCAACAAACCCGAGGCCTTGGCCTGTACGGCTTTTCCCAAATCTTCATCGGCAACGGGAGCCACCCAGTCCCAGGCGGGGTTTCCCACTTCGCGGGCCAGGGCTTCAATGGTTTCAATCACCGGCTGGAATCCAGCGTGACCATACATCACCGCCTCCAGCATGACGTCTTCAGACAGTTGTTGGGCTTCGGATTCCACCATCAACACGGCATGACGGGTACCGGCCACCACCAGATCCAGCTGCGATTCGGCCAATTGCGAATAACCAGGATTCAGCATAAATTGCCCATTGGTGTATCCCACCCGCGCGGCGCCCACCGGTCCCTGAAAAGGAATACCGGAAATCGCCAGGGCTGCGGAAGCACCGACCATGGCCAGGATATCCGGATCCTGATCCCGATCCACGGAAAGGACCGTAGCGATCACCTGCACTTCATTCATGAAGTCTTTCGGAAACAGGGGACGAATGGGACGATCGATCAAACGGGAGGTCAGCGTTTCCTTTTCCGTCGGACGCCCTTCCCGCTTGAAGAAACCACCGGGAATTTTACCTGCGGAATAGGCTTTTTCCTGATAATTGACCGTCAAGGGAAAGAAATCCTGGCCCGGTTTGACTTCCCGGCGGCCCACGGCCGTCACCAGTACCACAGTATCGCCACTGGATACCAGCACTGCTCCATTGGCCTGACGCGCCATGCGGCCCGTTTCCAACTGCAGGCGCCGCCCGCCGAAATCCAACTCTTTCCGAATGATGGCCAAAATCTTCTCCTTACTTCCGCAGACCCAGACGCTCAATCAGCGTACGATAACGGTTCACATCCCGTTTCTTGAGATAATCGAGCAGCTTGCGACGCTGCCCCACCATCTTCAACAAGCCTTGCCGGGAATGATGATCATGCTTGTTGCTTTTGAAATGATCGGCCAATCCTTCAATACGGGTGGTGAGCAGGGCTACCTGCACTTCGGGGGAACCCGTATCCCCGGCATGGGTCGCATAACCCTGAACCACTTCTGCTTTGACTTCACGTGACAACGACATAATTCCTTCTCCTCGGAACTTCTGAAAAAACAATACTTCTTAGTTTACGCTCATGAGGCGGCGCGGCGCCACCTTTCCGTCGTCCATGACCTCTCCCAGACCCAGGAACTGCGCACCCGGCCCGTAGAGGCGAATGCGTCCCAGGGAGGGGGCATGGGCGACCACTACACCCTGTCCCTGACGCAAATAATAAGCGGTGTTCTCCGTAAGGGTAACGGCCGGCAGATATTCCAGTGCCAGATCCATCGCCTTCAAGGGACATTCACCCTGTTTCTGATTCTCCGCGAGGGCATCCAGAGTCAACGCATCCTCAATACGGAAGGGGCCGGTGACGGTCCGCCGCAGATCTTCCACATGGGCGCCGCAACCCAGGGCTGCCCCCAGATCCATGGCCAGACTGCGAATATAGGTGCCCTTGGAACAATCGACGTCCACAACCAGACGCTTATCTGTCAATCTCACCAGACGTAGACCGTCAATACGCACCAGACGCGGCGCTCTTTCTACCTCGATGCCTTTACGCGCCAGCTCGTAAAGTGGCTTGCCACCCTGCTTGATGGCGGAGTACATGGGGGGAATCTGGGCAATTTCCCCGAGAAAACGGGGAAGGATGGCTTCCACTTCAGCACGGCTGACCGTCACCGGCTTTTCTTCCAGAATCTCACCATCACGATCGCCAGTACGGGTCGTCTGCCCCAGTCGCAGGGTTGCCCGGTACGATTTGTCGGCATTGAGGATGTAATCAGATATCTTGGTGGCCTCACCGAAGAGCAATACCAGCAGACCCGTAGCGACGGGATCCAAACTACCGGTGTGCCCCGCCTTTTTGATCCCCAGAATCCGTTTGGCTCGTTGCAAGGCCGCATTGGAAGTCAAGCCCTCGGGCTTATCGAGGAGCAACAAACCGTGCTGACAGGACATGCTCACGCCTCCTCGTCTGGAGCGGGCGGCAAATGGGCGAGAATTTCAGCCATTTCCGCACCCCGATCAAAGCGGGCGTCATATACAAAACGCAGCGGTGGAATGCGCCGCAAGGTCAGGCGCTTCCCCAGTATCTGACGCATCTCGCCGGCACGGGCACCCAGCACTTGTCGCACGCGTTCGGCGCGCTCGGGACCGTCCATCAAGGAAAAGAAAACCGTCGCCGAGCGCATATCCGCAGGCAGGTCAACCATGGTAATGGTGGGCGGCAATAATGCCAGATCTGCCGGCAAGCCGTGCAACTCCCGCAGCAGGGCGGCGATTTCTTCGCGAAGCAGGTGAGAAACCCGGGCACCACGCGGATAGGCACGATGTGAATGCTGCAAAATCAACTCCTAGATCGTACGCGCGACTTCAGTGGTTTCATAGGCCTCAATGACATCTCCGGTCTTGAGATCATTGTAATTGCGCAGGCCGATGCCACACTCGAAACCCTCCCGGACTTCCTTGACGTCATCCTTGAAGCGACGCAGCGAATCCATTTCGCCACTGTGAACCACCACGTCCTGACGCAATACGCGGACCTTGGCATTCCGCCGCACCACGCCATCGATCACCATACAACCGGCAATCGTCCCCACCTTGGGAACCCGGAAAATTTCCCGCACTTCGGCATGACCAATGATCTTCTCGCGAATTTCCGGTGCCAGCATACCGCTCATGGCCGCCTTGACTTCATCCACCGCGTCATAGATCACGCTGTGATAGCGGACATCCACGCCAGTACTTTCAATCAGGCGACGCGCCTGGGCTTCCGCGCGCACATTGAAACCGATAATGACCGCCTGAGATGCCGCCGCCAGATTCACGTCCGATTCCGTAATACCCCCGACCCCCGAATGGATGACCGTGACTTTCACTTCGGAAGTGGAAAGGTGTTCCAGTGTCGTGGTCAGAGCTTCCACCGAACCTTGCACGTCAGCCTTGATGAGCAGGTTCAACTGCTGCAACTGACCATCTGCGGCAGCTTCGAAGAGACTTTCCAGAGATGCCTTCTGGTTTTTGGCCAGACGCACATCGCGGAATTTGCCCTGTCTGAACAGCGCCACTTCCCGGGCCTTGCGTTCGTCGGCCACGACCACGACCTCGTCTCCCGCCTGGGGAACATCGCTGAGACCCAGAACTTCGGCAGGCAGACCAGGGCCTACTTCCTGGGTATTTTGCCCCGCATCATTGACCAGTGCCTTGACGCGCCCGAACTGGGCGCCGGCCAGCAACATATCTCCGGCGTGCAGGGTACCTTGCCGCACCAGCACAGTGGCCACCACGCCGCGACCACGATCCAGACGCGATTCAATAACTACGCCCTTGGCCGGCCCATTACTCTGAACATCCAGATCCAGCATTTCCGCCTGCAGCAGAATGGCGTCCAACAGATCATCAATATGCAGTCCCGTCTTGGCCGACACATTCACAAACTGGGTATCACCACCCCATTCTTCGGGCACCACCTCATGACCAGCCAGTTCCTGACGAATGCGTTCGGGATCCACACCCGGCTTGTCGATCTTGTTGACCGCCACCACGATGGGCACCTGTGCCGCCTTGGCATGGTGAATGGCTTCAATGGTTTGTGGCATGACGCCATCATCGGCGGCCACCACCAGCACGACGATATCCGTAGCCTGGGCGCCGCGGGCACGCATGGCCGTAAAGGCCTCGTGACCCGGGGTATCCAGAAAGGTCACCATCCCCTTGGGGGTTTCCACATGATAGGCGCCAATGTGCTGGGTGATCCCGCCCGCTTCGCCACTGGCGACCTGGGCGGAACGAATGCGATCCAGCAGCGAGGTCTTACCATGATCCACATGCCCCATCACCGTGACCACGGGGGGCCGTCGAAGCATGAGCGGCGTTTCCGAATGGCCTTCATCCATCAGGAAGGCTTCGGGACTGGTCATGGCGACCATTTTGACCTTATGCCCCAGCTCTTCGACGACAATGGCCGCTGTTTCCTGGTCAATCACCTGATTGATGGTAGCCATCACGCCCATTTTCATCATGGCCTTGATGACATCCGTCGCCTTGATCGCCATCCGGCTGGCCAACTCACCCACGGTAATGGTTTCGGGAACGGCCACTTCGCGAATAACCGGTGCCATGATGGCTTCATTGCCCATCTGTCCGCCGCGATTGCGGTTTTTCTTGTCCCCCGGCTTGCGCCGACGGGCCAGAGCTTCGGCATTCCCTCCGTCTTCATTGCGCCGTACGCCACGCCGTCCGGCGCGGTCCTCATCGCCGCGGCCAGCCGGACCCGATTTTTTGCCACGGGGCGGACTCGATGGGGCCTTGGGTGGAGCAGTTACGGCTGGACGCGGGCGTTCGCTGACTGGCGCACGGCTCCGCTCCGGCGCAGCACGTTCGGTAGCGCTGCGTTCAGCACCCGAACGTACTCCGGCACGCGAACGCTTATCCGGTCCCCGTGCGGGTTCGACCTGCGGAGCCTCAAGCTCGGCAACCGGTGCTGTTTTTTCAGGTTCCGGTGCTACGGCTGCGGCAGTTTCCTGGACGGGTTCTGCAACCGACATTTCTACAGGAGCCGCTACAGTTTCAGGCTCAGGAGCCAACGGTTCAGTAACCTTCACCGCTTCAGCAAGCGGACTTTCCACTACGGATGGCTGTCCGACGGGCTCATCCACAGCGACTTCGCGTTTGACATATGTGCGCTTGCGGCGGACTTCCACCTGTACGGTGCGGGATTTTCCCGCGCCCACGGACTGCTTGATTTCCGACGTGCTGGTGCGATTCAGCGTGATGCGGCGCAGCTCACCACCGCCTTCCCCGTGGGCACTGCGCAACGAAGCCAGCAGCCGATGCTTGTCCTCTTCCGTGACCGGATCCTCGGCCGTTTTCTTCTTGATGCCCGCAGCATTCAACTGCTCCAACAAGCGCGCATGGGTTACACCTAATTCAGCTGCAAAATTGGCGACAGTTACCGTCATAATCCTCTTTCTCCAAAACCACTTGTTCGCACAACGCGTTTACAGGGTTTGTATCAAGCAAACCAGGGCGCACGCGCCTCCAGAATGAGGGCCTTTGCCCGCTCCTCATCAATACCGACCATCTCACACAGTTCGCTGGTGGACAGTTCTGCCAAATCTTCAGCAGTCACCACCCCTTTGCTGGCCAGTAAATGCGCGAGGCCCTTGTCCATGCCTTTCAGTTGCAGCAGATCCTTGGAGGGTTGGCTGAGGGCGACCTGTTCTTCCTGGGCAATGGCCTTGTTCAATAGTACATCCCGTGCCCGGCGGCGTAATTCCCCGACCAGTTCCTCGTCGAGCCCTTCGATTTCCATCATCTCGGCGACGGGCACATATGCCACTTCTTCTATGGAGGTGAAACCCTCGCTGACCAGCAACCGCGCCAGGTCCTCGTCCACCCCCAACTCCTGAATGAAATGATTGAGGAATTTGGCATCCTCTTCTTCCCTTTTGGCCTGGGCCTCTTCTTCCGTCAGGATGTTGATGGTCCATCCCGTCAACTGGGTAGCCAAGCGTACATTCTGGCCAGCACGGCCAATGGCCTGGGAGAGATTTTCGGCATCCACCACCACGTCCATACTATGGGTATTTTCATCCACCACGATGCTGGACACTTCCGCCGGTGACAAGGCATTGATCACATAACTGGCGGGATCAGCAGACCAGATGACAATATCAATCCGCTCGCCCTTGAGCTCATTGATGACGGTCTGGACCCGATTCCCGCGCATCCCCACGCAGGCTCCCACCGGATCCACCCGGGGATCATTGGAGCGCACCGCAAGCTTGGCCCGCAGGCCGGGATCGCGCGCCGCACCCATGATCTCGATCATCCCGTTACCGATTTCCGGCACTTCCTGAGCAAAGAGCTTGATCAGCAACTCCGGACTGATCCGTGACAAAAACAACTGTGGCCCCCGCTGCACCCGGCGCACATCCTGCAGATACGCCTTGACCCGATCACCGGGGCGGATGGCCTCGCGCGGCATCATCTCCTCTTTTGGCAGAATGGCCTCGGCGCGGCCCATGTCGACAATGGCGTTGCCTTTTTCCATGCGTTTGACCAGACCGCTGACAATATCCCCCTTGCGTATCGCAAAGTCCGACACTATCCGATCCCGTTCGGCATCCCGCACCTTCTGGACAATGACCTGCTTGGCCGTCTGGGCAGCAATACGGCCGAATTCGACCGGCGGCAGCACTTCCTCGACAAACCCACCCAGTTCCACATCGGGACGCAGCGCCTTGGCGGCTTGCAGACGGATGTGCCGATCAGCATCAAATGCGACCGCATCATCAGCCACGACTTCCCACAGACGCCGGGTGACATAATCCCCTGTCTTGCGATCCACATCCACCACGATATGCCAGTCCGCCCCATATTTTTTCTTGGATGCCGACACCAGAGAAGCTTCCAGAGCCTGAAAAATGACTTCCCGATCCACATCCTTCTCATGGGCGACGGCATCCGCCAGATAAAGAAGTTCACGACTCATTGACTTGCTCCTCTCTGCATATCCGCCCCTTCACCATTGGGGAACCAGCTTTGCCTTGTGTATGTCATCCAGCGCTAATAACCAGCGCCCCTCGCTATTTTCCATGACCACTTTCTGATCCTCCAGCCCCTGCAAAACCCCCAAGAGGCGACGGCGACCCTGATGCAATCCGTGCAAATGCACTTCCGCATGTTCCCCCTGAAATCGCTCAAAATCCCGCAGGGTTTTCAGCGGTCGATCCAGCCCGGGGCTGGAAACTTCCAGTCGATATGCACCATTAATCGGATTGGCTACATCCAGCCAGACGCTCAGTTGCCGACTGACAGCGGCACAATCTTCTATGGTCACCGCAGTTTCGTCTGCTTTTTCAATCAATATCTGTAAAGTCACCGTTCGGCCATTACGCAGCATCCGCGCGTCGACCAGGGCGCAGCCCACGGTGCCGACCTGCCGGGCGATTTCCTGATCCAATCGATCTTCCACGTTCATCATTCCCTGATACAGAAACAAAAAGTGGGCACTTGGCCCACTTTTTTGCGCATCGTACGCAGTTACTCAAAAAAAATCAACCCCATCCAAAACGTAAACAGATGGGGTTGACAGGTATAGGTGTCTGGCGGTGACCGACTTTCGCGGAGGGAGGCCCTCAACTATCATAGGCGCTGCAGTGTTTCACGGTCCTGTTCGGGATGGGAAGGGGTGGTTCCACTGCGCTATGGCCGCCAGACAAGTTTTAAACGGGTTAAAACGGGTCTGCCTGAGTGTGCACTCAGGGTGTATCGGAAGGGAAGGCTTCTTTAAAACTGGATGCTTGGGTGATATATGGTCAAGCCACACGGGCGATTAGTACTCCTTAGCTGCACGCATTACTGCGCTTCCACAGGGAGCCTATCAACGTGGTGGTCTTCCACGGCCCTTCAGGGGGCTTATGCCCCGGGAGATCTCATCTTGGGATGGGCTTCCCGCTTAGATGCTTTCAGCGGTTATCCCGACCGTACTTAGCTACCCGGCAATGCCCTTGGCAGAACAACCGGAACACCAGAGGTACGTCCACTCCGGTCCTCTCGTACTAGGAGCAGCTTCCCGCAAATCTCCAACGCCCATGGCAGATAGGGACCGAACTGTCTCACGACGTTCTGAACCCAGCTCGCGTACCGCTTTAAATGGCGAACAGCCATACCCTTGGGACCGGCTACAGCCCCAGGATGCGATGAGCCGACATCGAGGTGCCAAACTCCCCCGTCGATGTGAACTCTTGGGGGGAATCAGCCTGTTATCCCCGGCGTACCTTTTATCCGTTGAGCGATGGCCCTTCCATACAGAACCACCGGATCACTAAGACCTGCTTTCGCACCTGCTCGACTTGTCTGTCTCGCAGTCAAGCACCCTTGTGCCTTTGCACTCACTGCGCGATTTCCGACCGCGCTGAGGGTACCTTCGTGCTCCTCCGTTACTCTTTGGGAGGAGACCGCCCCAGTCAAACTACCCACCAAACACTGTCCCTGATCCGGATCACGGATCGAGGTTAGAACCCCAAGATCACCAGGGTGGTATTTCAAGGACGGCTCCACCGGAACTGGCGTCCCGGTTTCACAGCCTCCCACCTATCCTACACAAATCATCTCAAGGTCCCATGCTAAGCTGTAGTAAAGGTGCACGGGGTCTTTCCGTCTTGCCACGGGAACGCTGTATCTTCACAGCGACTTCAACTTCGCTGAGTCTCGGGTGGAGACAGTGTGGCCATCATTACGCCATTCGTGCAGGTCGGAACTTACCCGACAAGGAATTTCGCTACCTTAGGACCGTTATAGTTACGGCCGCCGTTTACCGGGGCTTCGATCAAGAGCTTGCACCCCCTCACTTAACCTTCCGGCACCGGGCAGGCGTCAGACCCTATACGTCGACTTTCGTCTTTGCAGAGCCCTGTGTTTTTGTTAAACAGTTGCAGCCACCGATTCTCTGCGACCCCTTCGGCCTTCCTCCGCCAGGGAGTACAACCTAAAAGGGCACACCTTCTTCCGAAGTTACGGTGTCAATTTGCCGAGTTCCTTCACCCGAGGTCTCTCAAGCGCCTGGGAATATTCTTCCTGCCCACCTGTGTCGGTTTGGGGTACGGTCATCGCAAGACTAGCGCTTAGAAGCTTTTCCTGGAAGCGTAGGTTCACTCACTTCTCCTCCGTAGAGGATCGTCATCACGCCTCGGAATGGCCTTCCCGGATTTGCCTGAGAAGACTCCCTACACGCTTAAACCAGGACGTCCAACACCCGGCTGAGCTACCTTTCTCCGTCACTCCATCGCATCTTGCAACAGTATCGGAATATTAACCGATTTCCCATCAGCTACGCCTCTCGGCCTCGCCTTAGGGGCCGACTCACCCTGCGCAGATTGACTTGACGCAGGAACCCTTGGGCTTACGGCGAGGGTGGTTTTCACACCCTTTATCGCTACTCATGTCAGCATTCGCACTTCGGATACCTCCAGCATGCTTTCCAACACACCTTCATCGGCTTACCGAACGCTCCCCTACCGCGTGTTCTTCGAACACACCCGCAGCTTCGGTATATGGCTTGAGCCCCGTTCAATCTTCCGCGCGGGCCGACTCGACTAGTGAGCTATTACGCTTTCTTTAAAGGATGGCTGCTTCTAAGCCAACCTCCTAGCTGTCTGGGCCTTCCCACATCGTTTCCCACTGAGCCATATTTGGGGACCTTAGCTGGCGGTCTGGGTTTTCATCCCTCTTGACGACGGACGTTAGCACCCGCCGTCTGTCTGCCGCGCTCTACTTGCCGGTATTCGGAGTTTGCAACGGGTTGGTAAGCCGTGACAGCCCCCTAGCCGTAACAGTGCTCTACCCCCGGCAGTAATACGCGACGCGCTACCTCAATAGCTTTCGGGGAGAACCAGCTATCTCCGGACTTGTTTAGCCTTTCACTCCTATCCACAGTTCATCCCCGACCTTTTCAACGGGCGTGGGTTCGGACCTCCAGTAGGTTTTACCCCACCTTCATCCTGACCATGGATAGATCGTCCGGTTTCGGGTCTACTCCCTGCGACTGTCGCCCTATTCAGACTCGGTTTCCCTACGCCTCCCCTCTTCGGTTAAGCTCGCCACAGAAAGTAAGTCGCTGACCCATGATACAAAAGGTACGCAGTCACCCGTATAACGGGCTCCCACTGCTTGTAGGCATACGGTTTCAGGATCTATTTCACTCCGCTCTCCGCGGTTCTTTTCGCCTTTCCCTCACGGTACTGGTTCACTATCGGTCAGAGACGAGTATTTAGCCTTGGAGGATGGTCCCCCCATCTTCAGACAGGATTCCACGTGTCCCGCCCTACTTTGCTCATGCCTAGTTCCACGAAGGACTTTTCGGATACGGGGCTATCACCCACTACGGCCAACCTTCCCAGGTCGTTCTCCTAAGTCTTTCGCTACATCATGAAGGCTGCTCCCGGTTCGCTCGCCGCTACTACGGGAATCTCGGTTGATTTCTTTTCCTGCAGCTACTGAGATGTTTCAGTTCACCGCGTTCGCTTTACACACCTATGTATTCAGTGTGCAATAACCAGATCACTCTGGCTGGGTTGCCCCATTCGGATACCCCCGGATCAAAGCTCGTTTACCAGCTCCCCGAGGCTTTTCGCAGGTAGCCACGTCCTTCATCGCCTGTCTCTGCCAAGGCATCCACCGTATGCCCTTATTCACTTGACCATATATCCCCAAGCATCCACCTGGAGGCATGCCATCGGCAAGATGACATACATGGCCTTCCCTTCCTCAACTGTCAAAGAACAATACCGCTTCGTTACCCTGAATCGGTAGTACTCAGCTTCTCACCAGAAACTCACTACTACGGACTCTTTAAATTCCCTTTACTCCTACTGCCTACCGCTGACTCCCTCCACCCCGGCGTCCGACCCGCGCGGCGCGGGCCTCTCCCCTGTGGTGGAGCTGACCGGTCTCGAACCGGTGACCCCCTGCTTGCAAAGCAGGTGCTCTCCCAACTGAGCTACAGCCCCATTTGGTGGGCCCAAGTGGACTCGAACCACTGACCTCACGATTATCAGTCGTGTGCTCTAGCCAGCTGAGCTATAGGCCCAATTCCTTACCGAGTGGCGTGTGTGGGGTCTAGACCCGTTTCTTTAAAGGAGGTGATCCAGCCGCAGGTTCCCCTACGGCTACCTTGTTACGACTTCACCCCAGTCATGAACCATACCGTGGTCATCGCCCTCCCGAGGGTTGGGCTAACGGCTTCTGGTACCATCCACTCCCATGGTGTGACGGGCGGTGTGTACAAGGCCCGGGAACGTATTCACCGCGGCATGCTGATCCGCGATTACTAGCGATTCCGACTTCATGCAGTCGAGTTGCAGACTGCAATCCGAACTACGACGCGCTTTCTGGGGTCTGCTCCACCTCGCGGCTTGGCTTCCCTCTGTACGCGCCATTGTAGCACGTGTGTAGCCCTGGACATAAAGGCCATGAGGACTTGACGTCATCCCCACCTTCCTCCGGTTTGTCACCGGCAGTCTCCCTAGAGTGCCCGGCCGAACCGCTGGCAACTAAGGACAAGGGTTGCGCTCGTTGCGGGACTTAACCCAACATCTCACGACACGAGCTGACGACAGCCATGCAGCACCTGTGTTCCGATTCCCCGAAGGGCACTCCCGCATCTCTGCAGGATTCCGGACATGTCAAGCCCAGGTAAGGTTCTTCGCGTTGCATCGAATTAAACCACATGCTCCACCGCTTGTGCGGGCCCCCGTCAATTCCTTTGAGTTTTAACCTTGCGGCCGTACTTCCCAGGCGGAATACTTATCGCGTTAGCTACGACACTCAGTACGCGTGGCACCAAACATCTAGTATTCATCGTTTAGGGCGTGGACTACCAGGGTATCTAATCCTGTTTGCTCCCCACGCTTTCGTGCCTCAGCGTCAGTATTGGACCAGGTGGCCGCCTTCGCCACTGATGTTCCTCCAGATCTCTACGCATTTCACCGCTACACCTGGAATTCCACCACCCTCTCCCATACTCTAGTACACCGGTTTCCACCGCCATTCCCAGGTTGAGCCCGGGGATTTCACGACAGACCTAATGCACCGCCTACGCACCCTTTACGCCCAGTGATTCCGATTAACGCTTGCACCCCCCGTATTACCGCGGCTGCTGGCACGGAGTTAGCCGGTGCTTCTTCTTGGATTCACGTCAATAGCAGATTGTATTGGAACCTGCCTTTTCGTCCTCCACGAAAGGACTTTACAACCCGAAGGCCTTCTTCATCCACGCGGCATTGCTTCGTCAGGGTTGCCCCCATTGCGAAAAATTCCCCACTGCTGCCTCCCGTAGGAGTCTGGGCCGTGTCTCAGTCCCAGTGTGGCTGGTCGTCCTCTCAGACCAGCTACCGATCGTCGCCTTGGTAGGCCTTTACCCTACCAACTAGCTAATCGGACGTAGGCCCCTCTTCCAGCGCGAGGTCCGAAGATCCCCCGCTTTCCCCCTCAGGGCTCATGCGGTATTAGCCCAAGTTTCCCTGGGTTGTCCCCCACTCAAAGACAGATTCCTACGCGTTACTCACCCGTCCGCCACTCGTCAGCATCCGAAGACCTGTTACCGTTCGACTTGCATGTGTTAGGCATGCCGCCAGCGTTCAATCTGAGCCAGGATCAAACTCTTACGTTCAATCCATACAATTTGTTCAACTTCCAGCAAAATCAGCAGGCCTTTAAACCCGCTAACCCTGCCCAGGGCCTAAACCCCACACATCTCCACTCGGCTGTGAAAGAACGAAACTACATGTTACGAAATCTTGGTAGCGGGGGTAGGATTTGAACCTACGACCTTCGGGTTATGAGCCCGACGAGCTGCCAAGCTGCTCCACCCCGCAACAGGGTCGACAATCATACAAGGCAAGCCAATTTACTGTCAATACCTTTCTGTTTTGTCGCTCTCTTTCAGGCTCTCTGCCCCGTCGAGAGAGCGCACTATACATGGGGGTCTGGGGCTGTGCAAGCACTTTTTTCAGCGCCCTCTCCCCCCGGTTTACTGGGCGGAATTTTCCATGGCCACCGCTGCCGGCGGCGGTGTAGCGGTATTGGCAGTGTCCCCATAGGGGGCAAAATCATAGGGTTGGGCATTCAACTGACTGACCAGCGTCGCCAGATCCGGGGTGTTGATATTGATGGCCACCGGTACGGTATTGGGTTTTTCTACCAGATTGATGACGCGCTGCCAGTTGATGGTCCAGCTCTGATGCATCGCCGTGCTGAATGCGGTGATGGCATCCACTGCACGCTGCTGATTATTGGCGCCCTTGTGGTAGGCCTCTACGGGCTCAAAACTTTGCAGATATAAGTTGCCATTGCCGTTGCTACCCACGACATAGGGTTGATCGATGCTGCGCACGGGCGTACCCACCTTGACCATTTTGAAGAGCTGCACCTCATTTTCCGGATACACATGGAAGCAGCCATGGCTGACCCGCATCCCTACCCCCCAGGGCTTGTTGGTCCCATGAATGAATATTTGCGACCAACCGGTTTCCAGGGCCAGTTCACCCATGGGATTGTCGGGGCCCGCCGGGAAAAATGCCGGGATGGGTTCTCCGGCCTTGGCATGTTCTTCCTGAATGTTTTTGGGGACTGTCCAGGTGGGATTTTTGACCTTGGCAATAATTTTGGTGCTGCCCACCGGATCTGGCCAGTTCGGGCGAAAAATGCCTACCGGGAAGGTATACACCACCTTTTGCCCTTCCGGAAAATAATACAGACGGCGGGCCGGAATGTTGATAATGATGCCCTGCCAGGGTTTTGGGGGGAGAATATATTCCGTGGGGACGAGCACCCGGGTGCCCGCTCCGGGTAACCAGGGATCCACGCCCGGATTGGCCGCGCGGATTTCGTTGTATCCGACGTCATAATGGCGGGCAATGTCCAGCAGGGTATCCTGATGGCGGGCCAACACGGCCCTGAGTTGTCCCACCATGTTGCTGCCTGCCGCTGGCAGGGGAAATTCTGCCGCCATTGCAGCCTGCGCATTGAGCAATAGACCACCCAGCAGTAAGCAGTGAATATACTTAAGTTTCATGAAGGGATGATTCCTGGAGATGATCAATGAAAGTGAGATCGAGAACATGTTCCTGTTGCTGGTCCTGCAGCTTGAGCCATTCCCGTCCCGCAGCCGTCCAGACATCCAGAATCTGTCCCTGCAAGCGGCGGCCATCGCGCAGATGGAGCAATACTGGACGATGTTGCAGGGCTGCCAGCTCCAGGGCACTGTGCAAGGCACAACTGACGGGCACATAATGATCAGACATCGTCTTACGCCCGGATGATGTCCATACCACCCATGTAGGGCCGTAGCGCTTCGGGAATATACACACTGCCGTCGGCTTGCTGGTGATTTTCAAGCAAGGCCACCAGGGTGCGGCCAATGGCCAGCCCTGAGCCATTCAGGGTATGCACCAGTTGGGGCTTACCATCTTCGCCGCGATAGCGCAGCTGCAATCGGCGCGCCTGAAAACTTTCAAAATTGCTGCAGGAGCTGATTTCACGATATTGATGTTGGCCCGGCAACCAGACTTCCAGATCATAGGTCCGCGCGGCACTGAAACCCATATCTCCTGCACACAGAGCCATGACCCGATAGGGGAGTTCCAATAATTGCAGGACCTTTTCAGCATGTCCAGTGAGCGTTTCAAGGGCGGCAGCGGAATCTTCTGGACGCACCACCTGCACCAGCTCGACCTTGTCGAACTGATGCTGGCGAATCATGCCGCGAGTATCACGACCATAAGCTCCCGCTTCGCGGCGGAAACAGGGTGTATAGGCACAAAATTTCTGGGGAAGGGTGGGCACGATTTCGCCGCGCAACAGATTGGTGAGAGGCACTTCTGCGGTGGGAATCAGGTAATAAGGATCATCGCGCAGGGCAAACAGGTCGTCTTCAAATTTGGGTAATTGTCCGGTGCCAAACAGGGAGTCGGCATTGGCCAGAAAAGGTGGGGCGATTTCGGTGTAACCATGGGTATTCACATGCAAATCCAGCATGAACTGGGTCAAGGCACGTTCCAGACGAGCACCCAGGCCCCGCAACACCACGAATCGCGCTCCGGCGAGCCGAGCACCTGCAGCAAAATCCAGGATCCCCAAAGACTCCCCCAGATCCACATGGTCCTTGGCGGGAAAGGGAAATTCGCGGGGAGTTCCCCAATACCGCAACACGACATTGTCCGTTTCATCCCGCCCCTCCGGGACGGCGTCCTGAGGCAGATTGGGCAGGCTGCTGACCAGTGCCTCCCATTGCTGCAAGACGCTTTCGAGAGATTGCTCCAGAGCCTTGATGTTTTCCCCATACTGTCCGGCAGCCGCTTGCATGGCGCGGGTATCCAGCCCCTGCCGACGCGCCTGGGCAATTTCCCGGGAAGCTTCGTTGCGGGCATTGCGCTGCTCTTCCATCTGAATTTGCAGGGTCTTGCGCTGCTGATCCAGCGTCTTCAAGGTATTGACGTCCAGGGTAAAATGCCGACGGGCGAGTCCGGCAGCGACCTTTTCGGGTTCGTTGCGCAACAAGTTGGGGTCAAGCATGGGGTTTTTTCTCTTGAGCAGTGGGGCGATGGGCGCGAATCCAGCGCAGACGTTCCTGAATGCGCAGTTCCAGCCCGCGTTCGCTGGGTTCATAAAAACGGGTTCCGGCCAATGCTGGTGGCAGGTATTCCTGGCCGGGGGCAATGGCATCGGGATAGTCGTGATCGTATTGATATTCTCTGCCATAATCCAGCGTTTTGAGCAATTTGGTCGGGGCATTGCGCAAATGCAAGGGGACTTCCTGGCTGGTTCCGGCTTTGACCAGGGATTGTGCCCGATTCCAGGCCGCATAAACACGGTTGCTTTTGGGGCAGCTGGCCAGGTACACCGTCACTTGAGCCAGTGCCAGCTCGCCCTCGGGACTGCCCAGAAACTGATAGACATCTTTGGCCGCCAGGGCCATTTCCACAGCGCGCGGATCCGCAAGGCCCACATCTTCAGAGGCCATCCGCACCAGACGTCGGGCCAGATACAGGGGATCGGCACCACCATCCAGCATTCTTGCCAGCCAATACAGGGCGGCATCGGGATCAGAGCCGCGCAAGGATTTATGGAATGCAGAAATTTCGTCATAAAAGGCCTCACCTCCCTTGTCGAAACGCCGCCAGCTTTGCCCGGTAGCGGCCATCAGGGCCTGGGGCGTAATCCGTACGGTATCTTCCTGCAAGTCCGCAAGTTGCACAGCCAGATCCAGCAAATTCAGGAGGCGGCGGGCATCTCCATCCGCCGCGCGCAGCAGGCCTTGGCGCAATTCAGCCGGAAAATCAATGGAGCGTGCGCCCAGGCCCTGGGTGGGATCCTGCAAGGCTCGCTCAAGAATGATGGCCAGATCGGCCTCCTCCAGAGTCTTGAGCACATAAACCCGCGCCCGGGAAAGCAGGGCGTTGACCAGCGCAAAACTGGGATTTTCGGTGGTGGCACCAATCAGGGTAATGATCCCTTCTTCCACGTAGGGCAGCAAGGCATCCTGCTGGGTTTTGTTGAAACGATGGATTTCGTCAATAAACAAGACGGTTTCCTGCCCCTGAACGCGGTGCGCTTCGGCACTGCCGATGGCCGCGCGGATTTCCTTGACGCCACTGTTGACCGCCGAAAGCACCTGAAATTGACTACCCGTAGATTGGGCCAGCAACTGGGCAAGAGTGGTTTTTCCGGTTCCTGGTGGACCCCATAAAATCATGGAATGGAGGCGACCGGAACACAGCATGGCGCGCAAAGGTCCCTTTTCCCCGAGAAGATGCGCTTGGCCGACCACATCTTCCAGTTTCCGGGGACGCAGACGCGCCGCCAGGGGGCGGAGATCACGTTCTTGATTCAGCAAGAGATTCCCGAGGATGACCGGAGTCAAAAATGCCGGGAAATAGCCGCACCGAAGTTGAAGGTGCTGGCTTTATAGCTTCCGGGAAAAGGCTGGGCATAGGAAGTGGCACTACCGGAAAGGGCATAGGAAGCCCCGAGGTCGTACTGCCAATGTCCAAGGCCGATACCCAGGCCAAAGGACACCAGGTTGCTGCTCGGCGCCGGTGCGGCAGCCTGGATACTGGAGCCATCCGTCGGACTGTCTTCGTGGGCGAGCCCGCCACGCAACGCCAGGAACTGACTGAAGTGATAGCTCAAACCCAGACGATAGGCGAGGGCTGATTTCCAGCCGAGGTTACCATAACCGGGTAGGCGGGTATTACTCCAGTCGTTCCAGTCCACATCCAGCTCGGTGGCAAATGCGGGTGTGAAGCGGTAGCGGATACCGGCCTGGACCTGACTGGGCAGGCGAATATCGCTCCCCACGTTGGCTGTCGAGCGGTAACTCAGACCCGCATTGAAGGTTTCGGTGGTGTAGAACAGGCCGACATTGCCGCCGACACCGCCGCCATTGCCGGAATGCGGTCCAAAAGTAGTGCTGAGACTTTGGTAATAATCCAGCCCTGCACCAATACTCAGATTGGGCAGAATCAGGTAAGCCACACCGGGATTGATGTCGATGATGCGCAGATCATTTTTGTAGGGCTGCGTCTGCTCCGCACTTAAGCTCCCCACTGGCCAGGTGGCTTTGATCCCATAGGGAGAGGTAATGCCCAGTCCGGCAGCCAGAGGCAGATCATCAAAGCGGTGGGTCACGAACAAATTGGGCATGATCAGCAGATTATTGCTGGCACCCACCCCATCTTTTTTATAGCGGGACTCTGAAGCCAGCACATCCAGACTGGCGCGAGTTCCGGGGAAAAACACCATGCCCGCAGGATTAGTGGCAAAACTGCTGACGGGACTGGCATCGGCTACGGTAGCCCCCGCTTCGGAAAGACCCACGACTGATGTGGGCACCGCAAACCCGGATGCCTGGGCCTGCACGCTGACAAAAAGGCCCAGGGCCAGAAGGGTCAAACCGGTTTTGACATTACGCATGAGCCACTCCAGAAAAATTTATTGCGAAAGAACATCGACTCCGGCAGGAGCGGTAAACTGGAACTCCTTGGCCGGAATGGCAGAGTTGATTTGTATATGGGTAAAATGCAGGACGGTCTCCTGCTGGAAAGCATCTTCCATACGCATTTCTTGCAGGATGCCTGCCTGGTTAAAGCCCAGACGCAAGGAGGTGAAACCCTGATCCTGACCGTTTTTGGGACGCAGCAATAACCAGTGCAACTGATTTTTTGTGCCCAGATCGCTGATATCAAAACGCTGGCTCAGGTCATCATTGCCGGCAATCAAGGCCGCTGGGGTGGAACCCAGGGCCTTCCCCAGGGGTTGAACGGTAACCTGTTGCAGAGCGGGCTCATAGAGCCAGACTTTGGTCCCGTTGGAAACAATGGTCTGTCCATTGGCACCACTGTAGTCCCAGCGAAATTGGCCGGGGCGGGAAATCCACAGACGACCACTGGCCTTTTTGACAATCTGGCCGTCATGGTTCGCCACTTCCTGACTGAATTGGGCAGTAATGGTATGGGTGCCCTGAAAAAAATGATGCAAAATATCCAGGCCGGAAGCCGCCGTTGCCCATGAGCTCCAGCCCAGTAAACAAACAAAGCCCCCGATTGACCACAGTCGCCAAAAACCACGGCTCCTGGATTGCATCGATTTAATCACGCCCCGGTGGTGCTGCTCCATAAATTTCCCTGCTCCCGTTACTTTGCAAAGGGCCAACAACACCCACTCTTTCCATTTCTTCAATCATGCGTGCGGCGCGATTATAGCCCACCTTCAATTGTCGCTGCACGTAGGAAATGCTGGCCTTGCGACTGCTGGTGACAATGGCCACCGCCTGATCATAAAGGGGATCGGCATCTTCGCCGCCAGCACCATCCAGATCCTCACCGTCAGCACTTTCACCACCCTGTAAAATACGCTCATCATACTGGGGTGCGCCCAACTGGCGTAAGGACTCTACGACACGATGCACCTCGTCGTCACTGACAAAGGCGCCATGCACCCGTTGCGGGTAACCGGAGCCCGGCGGCAGATAGAGCATGTCTCCCTGACCCAGCAGGGTTTCAGCACCCATCTGGTCGAGAATGGTGCGCGAATCAATCCGCGAGGAAACCTGAAAAGCGATCCGGGTCGGTACATTGGCCTTGATCAGACCGGTGATGACGTCCACGGAGGGACGCTGGGTCGCCATGATCAGGTGCAATCCGGCGGCCCGGGCTTTCTGGGCCAGACGGGTAATCAGGGTTTCCACTTGCTTGCCGACCACCATCATCAGATCCGCAAACTCGTCAATGATCACGACAATGGCGGGTAAGGTATTGAGGGTGATGGGCTTCCCGTCCAGATCCTTGTCAGGACCCGGTAAAGGATGCCCCGCCGCAATGGCTTCCTTGACCTTCTGATTATAGCCGGCAAGATTGCGGACGCCGACAAAAGCCATCAGTTTGTAGCGTCTTTCCATCTCCGCCACGCACCAGCGCAAGGCATTGGCCGCTTCTTTCATGTCCGTGACCACCGGTGCCAGGAGATGCGGAATTCCCTCATAAATGGATAATTCCAGCATCTTGGGATCCACCATGATCAGGCGCACCTCGGCGGCCGTAGCCTTGAAGAGGATGCTCAATATCATGGCATTGACGCCCACGGATTTGCCGGCGCCCGTGGTCCCCGCGACGAGGAGATGGGGCATTTTGGCCAGATCCGCCGAAACCGGCTGGCCGGCGATGTCCTGCCCCAAGGCCAGAGTCAACAGACTCTTGCTATGGCTGAAGCCAGAACTGGAAAGTACTTCCGACAACCGCACGGTTCGTCGCCGGGGATTGGGCACCTCGATACCCATGGTGGCCTTGCCGGGAATCGCCTCCACCACCCGCACCCGGGCCGCCAGCACGCGGGATAAATCCTTGCTGAGTCCCGCCACCTGGCTCACCTTGACGCCGGGAGCCGGTTCAATTTCAAAGCGGGTGATCACCGGTCCGGGGTTGGCGGCTACTACGGTGGCCTGCACCCCAAAATCGGCCATTTTTTCTTCGAGCATGCGTGACTGCTGGGCCAGGGTTTCGGGGTCCAGCTGACCAGTGGGGTCCATGGGGCCGGCGGGGTCCAGCAAGGCCAGATCAGGGAGACCATCCGCCCGGGGAGGACCCACAGGTGCTGGCAATGGCATCTGCCGGGCATTTTTTGGCGACGGGGTTGTGGCGACGGATCGTGACTTTTTGGCCGCGAAAAAACTCGGAGATGCCTCGGCGGCCTTGCTTTCTAAAACCGTCGGACTTGGGTTCGATAGAACGACCGCGCTCTCCGATGGAGGCTTCCCCCTTCGCCTGAATCGGGGCATGTTGAGTCGCGGGCGGAAAGGCACATTCAGGCCGCGCCAACGGCGGGAAACGTTCCCAAGTCTGGTCAGCATTTCCCGGGGACCAAGCCCTGTCAGCAGAAATATACCAAGCACGAAAACGGCCAGAAACAGCAGGGCACTCCCGCCGGAACCTATCAGCGGCTGAAAGAGGCTGGAGATTTCCTGACCGAGGATGCCTCCGGCAAGGGTACCACGCACCGGCCACCAAGCTGCTGGCCAGACCAGGGCCAGAAAAGTCATCATGCCCAGCAAAATGGCCAACCCGCCGACGGGGGCCAAGCGGCGCCCCGGCCGCTGCCGAAACCAATGATTCCAGAGCTGCACCACCCAGGCATAGAGGGTCAGCGGCAGCAACCAGGCGGCCATTCCCATGAACTGCACCAGGAAATCCGCCAGATAAGACCCGGCTTCTCCTCCCCAATTTTGTACAGCCAGCCCTTTGCCACTGTTAAACCAGCTGGGATCAGCGGGATGGAAACTCAGCAAGGACATGGCCATGAATGTTGCCATGGCCAGCATGATCAACAACAAGGCCTCTCGACGCCAGGATTTTCGAGGCGTGGCTTTTGCTGGCCCGGCCGGAGTGGGGCGGACCGTTCTGGGGGTATTACGGGTAGCGGAACTCATGCTGGCAAGCTAAACGAGGCGTGCATGGGTGTCAAGCCTTGAAACCCGAAGAAACACTTACAAATGGCGCTGTTAGCGCTTCATGATAAAGCATCTGGACAACTTATTGGGGTGGGCGGACAGTGCCCAGATGATGGCGGTGATCGGGATGAATCCGACCATGCACCCGCATCACATACAGCAGTACCAGCAGACCGAATCCCAACCAGGCGGCCAGCGACCAATCCAGAGGATAGGCCAGCGGCACAATGGACTCATATAAAACCCACCAGAACAAGCCTGTGGCAATGACAGGCAGGAGATAATGATAGAGCAGGCGGGTGTTGGTCCCTTCATGATCCGCATGGGCCAGACGCATCAGGGATACGTTCATCAGGGTATGGGCAGTGACCAGCCCGAACAGAACACTCGTGGTCAATACATTAAAACCGTTACTGGACCCAAATACCGCCACCGCCAGCACCGCGACCAGGATGGTCAAACCGGTGATCACCGTAATGCTGCGTTGCGGAGCCTGGGTATTGCTGACTTGCGCAAAGCGTTCGGAAATCAGGGCGTCCCTTCCAATGGCATAGAGAACCCGGGAGGAGCTGTTCAACAAGGCAAGGCTATCGGCCATGGCGCTATTGATGGCGAGGATGACCAGCGCTATGCCACCCACTGGGCCGAGATAACGCAAGAAGACCGTCACTCCGGGCGCATCGGCATTGGCGAAACTGGCCATCTCCGTCGGCCCCCACCCGACGGTCAGGGCATAGGCGGAAAGCACCAGCGCGGCACCTACCAGGGTCAGGGAAAGCAATGCGGCCTTGCCAATCAGTCTGCCACGCTGGGTTCTGGGGCCCCGCACCTCTTCACCGAGGGGCGTATGGCTGCCAATACCAATAAAGCTGGTAATGGCGAATATCATGCCCATGGCCACCCCTTTGCAGCCATCTGGCGGGATGGAAAAAGGCGCCCAGGGATGCAGCGGTGCCGCCTTGGCAATGATGACCATGGAGGCGATGACCAGAAAGGCCACCTCCACAAAACTGGTCACCGCCACCACGCGAATGCTGGGACGAATCCCGGAAATACTGAGTATCCAGGGAACCCCAATAAAAAACAAAATGGTGATCAACCAGAACCAGGCGGGTAAGGGGTAACCCATACTTTTTGCCAGCCCCGGCAAAAAAACGCCGCCCACATATACCGGAATGCCCGCCACACTGAGCAACTGATAGAACACCACCATAAAACCCGTGAGTAATGCCGGACGGGCCCCCAGACCCGCCGCCACATAGGCATAATATCCACCCGCTGAAGCCCGGTGTTTGCTGAGATGATAGATAGTGTTCATTTCGATGAACATGAGCGCAAAAGCCCAAAGATAGGAAAGGGGCAATGCCACCAGCGCAAAAGCTGCACCGGCAGTCATGAAAGCCACCACATCGCAAGTGGGCGCCATGCCGGAAATACTCTGACTGATCAAACCCCAGAGACTGACCACATCGCCTTTCAGGGTTTCGGGAGCAGTACCCACCTTTGACATCACGCAAAATCCATTAATGCAACATGGTTGCATTATTAACAAGCGCAAGTATTACTGTCAACTGTAAGATTGATATGAGCAGAGGGTTCTCCGGAGTCATTACAGACCTTCTCGGTTAATGTTAGACTGAATATCTAGTCTGACTAGAGAGGAACCCCATGAGCGACTCCCGAAGTGTCATTGATGAAAAGCACGCCCGTTTAATGATTCTGGGCTCTGGGCCCGGAGGTTATACGGCCGCCATTTACGCGGCAAGAGCCAATCTGCAGCCACTGTTGGTCCAGGGCATGGAGCCTGGCGGACAATTGATGACCACCACCGATGTGGATAACTGGCCGGGTGCCGCAGAGGGCATCATGGGTCCGGAACTCATGCAGCAACTGGAAAGGCAGGCCAGACGCTTTGATACGGAAATCGTCTTTGACCATATCCATCAGGCCGACCTGAGCCGACGTCCGTTTCGGCTTTGTGGCGACCAACACGTTTACACCTGCGATGCCCTGATTCTGGCGACGGGGGCCTCTGCCAGATACCTGGGTTTACCCAGTGAGGAAAAATTTCGTGGCAAAGGGGTCTCCGCCTGCGCCACCTGTGACGGATTTTTCTATCGCAACCAGGACGTCGCCGTGATTGGTGGTGGGAACACGGCGGTGGAAGAAGCACTCTACCTGAGCAACATCGCCAGGCATGTCACCGTGGTTCACCGCCGCGACAAGTTCCGTGCCGAGAAAATCCTGCAGGACAAACTCATGGCCAAGGAGAACGTGACCATTATCTGGGACCATGCCGTGGATGAAGTGCTGGGCGATGCATCCGGGGTTACCGGACTGCGCATCAAGCATGTGAAAAATGGCGACACCCAGGATTTAACCCTGATGGGGGTATTTATTGCCATCGGCCACAAACCCAACACCGACATTTTCAAGGGACAACTGGAAATGGATGCGGGTGGCTATTTGATCACCCGTGGAGGACGGGACGGCATGGCCACAGCCACCAGCATCGCAGGAATTTTTGCTGCCGGCGATGTCCAGGATTATGTGTATCGCCAGGCGGTCACCAGTGCGGGAAGCGGCTGCATGGCGGCTCTGGACGCCGAGCGCTGGCTGGAGCAGCAGGAGGAGGGTTGAATCATGAGACGGCGGCGGCCATCACCGCAACCCTGGGTATCGCCCTCCGTCCTTCCTGAAGAAAAGGCCTTTTTTGAAGCCGCCATGGCGGATGTGAAACGTTTTTCTGCACCGCCCGCACCGGCTCGCCCCAAACCTCCGGCACCCGTGGCCGCACAAAAGCAAAAAGAGGATCTGGAAGTACGCGCCGCCCTCGGTCGACCATTGAGTAGTGACGAAATACTGGAAACCGGGGACGAATGGCTGTATTTGCAGCCGGGACAGTCCCCTGCCCTGCTCCGGGATCTGCGCAGAGGAAGGATCCGGATTCAGTCGAGGCTGGATTTACATGGCTGCAATGTCGAGGAGGCCCGTCTGGAGTTGGCGGCCTTTTTGCACGAAGCCCAGCAGTGGCGCTGGCATTGTGTATGTATCGTGCACGGCAAGGGACTGGGCTCCCCTGGCCGAATACCGGTTTTGAAAAGACTGGTGGGTGCCTGGTTGATGCAACATCAGGAAGTGCTGGCTTTTGCCCAGGCCCGTCCCGGAGAAGGGGGTAGCGGCGCCTTGCGGGTACTGTTGGGCTGGCGGCAACACCAGCGGCAACAGAATTAGCGGACCTGGGCCGTATAGCCTTCTTCTTCAACCGCCTGGATCAGGGCCTCAGGGTCCAGGGAAGTGCCCTCTACCGTGGCGCTTTGCGTATCCAGTTGCACGACAACCGACTGCACTTCGGGGATTTTCCGGAGAGCCTTCTCCACAGCCGCCACACAGTGTTGACAGGTCATCCCCTGAATGGATATCTCCACTTTCGTCATGAATACTCCTCAGCGTTGCCCGGCACTACGCTGGGCCGGTTGATCCCGGCTCACATCCCAGTGCCGCCGCACGACCATGTCGCCTTCGGCATCAGCCAGGGAAGCCAGAATGGGGCAGTCTTTCACCGAACCATGACCGGGGCAACGCTCTGTCTGTACCGCCAGGGCATTGCGCATTCTCTGCAGGTCGGCAATCTTGAAATCAATTTCGGCGATTTTCTGCTCGGTCAAGGCCTTGACTTCGCCCATATCATTTTCAGCGCTGCTGCTGATATCCAGCAATTCCTTCACTTCCGAGAGGGAAAAGCCCAGATTCTGGGCGCGGCGGATAAAGCGCAAACGCGATCCGGCATGACCGTCATAGAGACGGTAGTTGGATTGGGTGCGTTGCACCGGTTGAATCAGTCCGATACGCTCATAGTAGCGCAGGGTTTCTGCTGCCAGTCCGGCCTCACGGGCCAGGCGTCCAATGGTCACAGGTGTATCCAACTTGTCTCCCTCCTTATATTGACTCACGTTTTACGCTCCGAGGTGATAGTGTCCGCATTCTAAAGCATCTAGTCAACACAAAGGTCAAGTCTGTGCATACGCTCCTGGTCCCGGCCCAGTAAAGCTTCCGCGCAACCGGCGGCAATATATACCGGCAGGGAGGGAAAATGCCCATACCAGACTGTGCGCATCCTTCCAGTGGTATTCCAGGGCATCGGGGCGGGCGCGCAGGGCACGACGGGCGGCGTCCACTTCCTGGGTATTCAGTCCCCGTTCTTCGATCCAGAGCCAGTGATGGGCTCCCGCCCCGGAGAGGGCAAAAGGCAGGATTTCCGTGACCTGAAAATCCTCTTCCGGATAAATGGGGAAAACCATTCAGACATGCTGAATCAACGCCACCGCATGGGCGGCAATCCCCTCACCCCGGCCGGTATAACCCAATTGTTCGGTAGTGGTCGCCTTGACATTGATGCTGTCCTCGAAAACCTGCAGATCCTGGGCGATGTGTGCGCGCATTTGCGGGATGTAGGGCGCCAGTTTGGGGCGCTGGCAAACGATGGTGGCATCCACATTGCCGACCGCAAAGCCTTTTCCCTGGATCAGTCCATGACAATGGCGGAGCAGCAGTCGGGAATCAGCCCCGGCGAAGCGGAGATCCGTATCGGGAAAATGGCGGCCAATATCGCCCAGTGCGGCAGCGCCCAGCAAGGCGTCACAAATGGCGTGCAATAACACATCTGCATCGGAATGCCCCGCCAGCCCTCGCTCATAAGGTATCTGGACCCCGCCCAGAATCAGCAAGCGCTCTGGAACCAGGGCATGCACATCGAAACCATGGCCAACACGCACGATTATTTCTCCTCATCACGGGCCGCCAGGATAGCGGCAGCCAAAGCCAGATCATCCCCCAGGGTGATCTTGATATTATCCCCATGTCCTTGAATCAGGCGTGGACGCCAACCTTGCAGTTCCATGGCCGAGGCTTCGTCGGTAATGGGTGAGTCTGCTTCTTGCGCCACACGCAGGGCGGCGAGCAAAGCTCCCAGGGGGAATGCCTGGGGAGTCAAGGCCCGCCATAGTCCCTCCCGGTCGACGGTGCCAAAAGACAAAGCGTCTTTCTCGCGTTTGAGGGTATCGGCAACCGGTATGCCCAGCAAGGCGCCCTGGGGTGAGGCTGGCAGGCTGTCCAGCAAGATGTGCAGATCCTCACGGCGCAGGCAGGGTCTGGCCGCATCATGAACCAGTACCCAGTCCGTATCCGCAGCACCGGCTTCGCGCAATGCCTCCAGACCCAAACGCACGGAATCGGCACGCTGCTTCCCGCCGCTGACGGGTGCCAACGGCAATGCCAGTTGCTCGCCCAACCATTCCCGCCACAATCCGCTGTGCAGGTCTTCCTCGGGCAGGACCAGTTGGACGCCAGCTATCCGGAGTTCCCGCAGAAAAATGTTCAGGGTATGCACCAGCACCGGCTGGCCTCGGAGCGGCACATATTGTTTGGCCTGCGTTCCACCAAAACGCTGTCCCCTCCCTCCGGCGGGAATGATCACCCAGATCCGGTTCATCGGAAACCCGGCAGTTGGTAGGAAGGCTTTTTGCTCCAACGTCCCTTGCCTGTTGTTCCCCTGGTTGTTTTGGGCCTCATCCCGTTGGCAGGAGAAAACTTACCCTTCGGGTTTAAACAATTCGCCTGCCGGGCGCGGGATTTCGGCAAGAACAACAACGGCTCGTGCCAAAGTCGCTGCAAAGCATGCATACCAACTGCCGATTTTGGGTTCATCAGGTTGCCTTCAAATACATGGTATTCAATGGCAGTATCCGCAGTCTGTCCAGCAGGTGCAAGGGTTTGTGCTTTTGCAGTTTGCGCACGGGCACCTTACACTAGTCTCCCTGTATTTGCTGATATGACCCCGGATATTTTGGACCATTCTCTCTCTTTGGGCCTCGCCCCTCGCGCCGGTAGCACACGCATCTTCCAGCATCTTTTCGGGGCAGCCGACTGCTGGCTGGCCGCCGAAATGCTCCGCCAATGGCAGAAACCCCTGCTGGTGCTGCTGCCCAATCCCCGTGATCTGGAAGAATGGCAGCGCGAATGGGCCTTTTTTGCGCCCGATCTGGATGCCCCCCTGATTTTCCCGGATCGGGAGATTCTGCCCTATGATCGCCTGGCACCCCCCGCGGATGCGACGGCAACCCGTCTCGCAACATTGGCAGCATTACCCAACTGGCGCGGCATCTGTCTGGCGCCCATGGCAGCCGCCCTGCAACGTCTCCCGCCCAGAAGCTTTCTGGACCAGCACGCCTTTGTACTGGCCGTCGGCGACACGCTCCCCCCCGAAAGCTTCCGCCAACGCCTGATCGACGCCGGCTACCGCAATGTCAGCGAAGTGTCCGAGCCTGGCGAACTGGCCTGGCGCGGTGGCATCATTGATCTGTTTCCCAGTGGCAGCCCCTTACCCTACCGGATCGAACTGTTCGATACCCAGGTAGAAAGCATCCGGGCTTTTGATCCCGAAACCCAGCGAACCCTGGAAAAAGTGAGCAAGGTGTCCCTGCTCCCGGCGCGGGAAATCCCCGTGGATGCAGCCGCCCTCCAGGAATTCCGCAGTCAGTTCCGGGCCAAATTCAGTGGCGATCCGCAGCGCTCGGAAGTGTATCGGGCCGCCAGTCGTGGGCAGGTTCCTCAGGGTGCGGAGCATTATCTGCCTCTGTTTTTCACGGAAACCAGTCACTTACTCACCCATTTTCCCCCGGACGGGATTATTTTCATGCCTCCCGGCCTGGAAAACGCCAGCCAGCAAATCCGCCATGACTGGCAAGAACGCCATGAAGAACGCGCTCACGACTTCCATTACCCCATTCTTCCCCCTGAAGCACTGATTTTGACGCCAGTCGAATGGGAAAGCGCACTGCAGAGTCGCGCCCTGGTCCTTGGAGAACAAAATGGGATGGGCGAAGCCTTGCCGACGGCACCTTTACCCGCCCTGCAGGGAACCCCGGAAAAGCCATTGGCGGCGCTGGAAAACTTTTTACGCCAACTCCCTCCCCAGGGACGCGCCCTGATTGCCGCCGAATCACCAGGCCGTCAGGAAGCCCTTTCTGAACGCCTCACCACGACAGGGCTGACTGCCGCCCGCCTGAAGAACTGGCCGGATTTTCTGGCTTCCTCAGAAAAAATCGCCATCACCGTGGCGCCCCTGGAGCGCGGCCTGCTGATCAAGGACAAGGGTCTGGTCCAGCATGCGCTCGTTTCGGAAGCGCAGATTTTCGGGGATCGGGTATTTGCGCAAAGACGTGGCGCCCAGATCCGGCAACGCAATGTGGAAGGGTTGATCCGGGATCTGGGCGAACTGCAGCTCGGCGATGCGGTGACCCACGAGGAATATGGTATTGGTCGTTTTCAGGGGATGCGCACGCCCTTTGCGGCCCAGGGCGACGTCAATGAATATGTGGTTCTGGAATATGCCCAGGGAGATCTGGTGTATGTGCCCGCCGATCATCTCGATCGCATTGCCCGGTATGTGGGTAATGGTGCCGCAGAACCGGTACTTTCCCGGCTGGGAAGTCATCAGTGGGAAAAAGCCAAATCCCGGGCTCGGGAAAAGGCCATTGATGCCGCCAGCGAACTGCTGGACATTTATGCCCGGCGGGCGGCACGCCAGGGACGCGCCTTTGCACCCCCGGATGAAGCCTATTGGGACTTTGTTTCCCGTTTTCCCTTTGAAGAAACTCCCGATCAGCAACAAGCCATTGATGCCGTGATTGCCGACATGACCAGTCCCCATCCCATGGATCGTCTGGTCTGTGGAGATGTGGGCTTTGGCAAGACCGAGGTGGCGCTGCGTGCGGCTTTTCTGGCGGCCCATGGCGGGGCGCAAGTGGCCGTACTGGTGCCCACCACTCTGCTGGCCCAGCAGCATTATGAAAATTTTCAGAACCGCTTTGCCGGCATGCCGCTGCGGGTGGAGGTGCTTTCCCGCTTTCAGAAGAGCAAGACCCACAAGGAGATTCTGGCAGCTACCCAGGCGGGGGAAGTCCAGATTCTGATCGGCACCCATCGCCTGCTCCAGAAGGATGTGCATTTCAAGGATCTCGGCCTGTTGATTCTGGACGAAGAACACCGCTTCGGGGTTCGCCAGAAAGAACAGATCAAGGCGCTGCGCGCGGAAGTGGATATTCTGACGCTCACCGCCACCCCCATTCCCCGCACCCTGAACCTGTCTCTGGCGGGATTGCGGGATTTATCCATCATTGCCACGCCTCCTCAACGTCGGCAACCAGTGCGCACTTTTGTGCAAACCTGGGAAGACGCCGTCGTGGTCGAAGCCTGTCAGCGCGAATTGCACCGGGGCGGCCAGATTTATTTCCTGCACAATGAAGTGCGGGATATTGAACGGATGGCCAGCCATCTCCGGCGACTGCTTCCCGAAGCCCGGCTCCGCGTGGCCCACGGACAAATGCCTGAAGGCGAACTGGAAGCGGTCATGCTCGATTTTTATCATCAGCGCTTCGATATTCTGCTCAGCACCACCATTATCGAATCGGGCATCGACAATCCCCACGCCAATACCATCCTCATCAATCGGGCGGATAAATTTGGCCTGGCGCAGTTGCACCAGCTTCGCGGTCGGGTGGGACGCTCGCATCAGCGGGCTTATGCCTACCTGTTCACCCCCGATCCACGGGCCATGAGTGATGATGCCCGCCGGCGACTGGACGCCATTCAGTCTTTGGAAGATCTGGGTGTAGGTTTTGCCCTGGCCAGTCATGACCTGGAAATCCGTGGTGCCGGTGAACTCCTGGGTGAAGAACAGAGCGGGCACATGGACGAAGTTGGTTTTACCCTGTTCATGGAATGGCTCAATGATGCGGTGGCCGCCATTCGCGCTGGCAAGGATCCGCGCAGTCTGGCCGAGCAACGCGCCAGCGGGCCGGAAATTCATCTGAACACGGCGGCCCTGATCCCCGAGGATTACCTGCCTGACGTGCATTTACGCCTGCAATTTTACAAACGTCTCAGCGATGTGCGCAGCCATGCGGGCATTGGTGAAATCATGGTGGAAATGGTGGACCGCTTTGGTCCGCTGCCCCCTCCGGCCAGAACGCTGCTTTGTCAGACCCAGCTCCGCCTCCTCGCCACCCAGATGGGGATTGAACAGATCGATGCCGGCCCCTCTGGCGCCCGTCTGCAATTTGCCCAGGAAAACCAAGTGTCTCCGGAAAAAATCATTCAACTGGTGCAGCGCCCGCACAGCATCTACCAACTGGACGGCGCCCAGCGCCTGCGCATTCGCCAGGACTTTCCCGACGGCGAAGCGCGTTGTCAGGCCATCATCCCCCTTGTCGAAGCCTTGAGGATACCCGCATGAGTAGCACCCGCCTTGCCCTGTTGAGTCCTGCCGAACGCGGCCCCATGACCTTACCCGCCAGCATGGGACAATTCGTCCATAGTACCGAAAGCCATCAGCAAATCTGGGGCTCCTGGCTGCAAAGCTGGCATCTGCCGGTGGCCGTCAGCGAAATTGTGCCCTTTCTGGATGAATTGTCCCGCCAGGCCCTGCATCAGGATCGGGAGGTTTTTTGGTCCTCCATGCCCAGCGACTGCCACAGCTATCGCCTGGTTCTGCGGGGTCCGCTGCAAGCCGAGGCCCTGCGCCGCGCATTGACCACCCTGCACCTGCAAGACTGCATGCCCGGACGGATCCTCCATGCCCAGGGCGACAGCCTGGCCATCGCCATGCATGGTCCCCAGGGGCCTGCCCCCGCCTTCAATCGGGCACTGACCGACGCGTTGGAGGGTATTCAGGTCGATCTGGCCATGACTCCGGTCTGGGAACCCGGCCATTTCCGGCTGTTGCTGACCGATATGGATTCCACGCTGATCAGCATTGAATGTATTGATGAAATGGCCGACCACCTGGGTCTCAAACGGCAGGTCGCGGCCATTACCGAACGCTCCATGGCGGGTGAGCTGGACTTTCAGACTTCCCTGCGGGAACGGGTGCGCCTGTTGCAGGGTACGCCGGCCAGTACCATCGATGCCATCATTCGCGAACGCCTGCAGCTCAGCCCGGGCGCCCGGGAGCTGATCCGGGCCGCCAAGGCGCAAGGGCTCGAAACCGGAGTGGTTTCCGGTGGTTTCACCCAGTTTACCCGGCACCTGCAAGAGATGCTGGATCTGGACTATGCCTTTGCCAATACCCTGGAAATCGTCGATGGGAAAATCACCGGCCAGGTGCTGGGCGACATTGTGGATGCGGACGCCAAGGCCGACCTTCTCGATTTATTGGCCATCAGCGCCGACACCGATGCCAGCCACTGCATTGCCATAGGTGACGGAGCCAATGATCTGCCTATGCTGCGCAAGGCAGGAGTCGGCATAGCCTATCACGCCAAGGCCGTGGTCCGGGCACAGGCGGACTTTCAGATTCGTTACGGAGGGCTGGACACCGCCGTCGATTTTCTGGGCTGGTAAAAAATGCCGCATTTCCTGAATGCGGTGCTTCAGAACCGGCTATAATCCGCCGAGCAAGGGTGCTTGCACGCAGAAAAGGATGAGAGTAAATGGACCAGCAATATGATTTGATGGTGATTGGCGGCGGCAGTGGCGGTATCGCCACGGCGAACCGCGCTGCCCAGTACGGTGCCAGAACCGCCCTGATTGCCGAAGGTCCACTGGGAGGAACCTGCGTCAATGTCGGTTGCGTTCCCAAAAAAATATTCTGGAATGCGGCGCATCTGGCAGAGCAGATGCGTATGGCTGAAGAACACGGTTTTACGGCCATCACTCCGTCTTTTCATTGGGAACAGCTCAAGGCCCGAAGGGATGCCTACATTCATCGCCTGAATGGCCGTTATGCCCAAGGTCTGGATGGCAATGGCGTCACCTTGCTGCGGGGTCATGCCCGTCTGCTGGGAGACCATCAGGTGCAGGTCGGTAACCGAATCCTGCAGGCTCCCCACATTGTCATTGCCACGGGTGGTCAGCCCCTCTGGCCGGATATTCCTGGTGCTGAGTTGGGCATCACTTCGGATGGTTTTTTTGAGCTGGAACAGACCCCGCGCTGTGTAGCCATTGTCGGCGCAGGGTACATTGCCGTAGAACTCGCTGGCGTTCTGCATGCCCTGGGCAGTGATGTCTCCCTGGTCATGCGCCGCCATCATTTTCTGAACGACTTCGAGCCCATGCTCCGCGAACATCTCATGGATGCCATGCTGCATCAGGGAATCAACCTGCTCGCCCAGCGCCAGGTCCGCGCACTGGAGCCACGGGAGGATGGTTTATGCCTGCATTTTCAGGATGGAGACTGCCTGGGTGGTCTGGATACGGTCATTTGGGCCATTGGCAGACGCCCCAACAGCGCCGATCTGGGCCTGGAGCATACGGAGGTGCAAAAAGATGCCCAGGGCTTCATTACCGTTGACGCCTTTCAAAACACTGCCAGCTCCGGCATTTACGCCCTGGGCGATGTGACCAGAGCCCCCGCCCTGACCCCCGTTGCCATTGCTGCCGGGCGCCGACTGGCGGATCGTTTATTCAACCAGCAAGCCGATCGCCATCTGGACAGTTCACTGGTGCCGACGGTGATTTTCAGTCACCCGCCCATTGCCACCGTGGGCATGGGCGAAACCGCCGCCCGGGAACACTACGGGGATGAAGCCGTGAAGGTGTATCAGACCCGCTTCACGCCCATGCTGCGGGCATTCTCCGAAGACCCGGTGAAAACCGCCATGAAACTGGTGACGGTCGGGCGGGAGGAAAAAATTGTCGGCCTGCATGCCATTGGGGATGGCGTCGATGAAATGTTGCAGGGATTTGCCGTAGCCCTGCGCATGGGTGCCTGCAAGCGGGATTTTGACGATACCATTGCCATCCACCCCACCAGTTCCGAGGAACTGGTCACCTTACGCTGATTTCCAGAACGACGGGGCTACGGAAAGGACCTGTAAGCGGCCTGTTTACTTATTATGCCGACTGTGCAGGTGCTTGAGGGCCTCTGGCCCCACGGAAACGCCACAATCACATTGGGGACAGTCTGCCAGTAGCGGAACCGTACTGGCCAGTATCGTCCGGACTCTTTCCATGCCCTCATGCATCACCGCATCAATGGCTTCCATGGTGATGGGTTCACTGGACTTGCCCGCCGCCGGGTTCACCACCAGGGACAGGGGTGCATAACATAAGCCGATTTCCCGCGCCAAAACGGCTTCCGGGGCGCCGGTCATGCCGACAATGTTCCCGCCATCCTTTTCGATACGTCGTATTTCCGCGATGGTTTCCAGCCGGGGACCCTGAGTTGCCGCATAGGTTGCCCCATCCAGCGCCGCCACTCCCGACACTTTTGCCCCCTCCAGCAGTCGTTCACGAATAAGTCTGCAATAGGGCTCAGAGAAATCAATGTGGACCACCATGCTTTCGCCACCTTCAAAAAAGGTACCGGGCCGCCCACTGGTATAGTCAATCAACTGATCCGGAACACAAATTACGCCGGATTGCATGGCCTCACTGATGCCACCCACCGCCGCCACGGCGATGACATGGGTGACCCCCACATGGTGCAAGGCCCAGATATTGGCACGATAGTTCACCCGATGGGGAGGGATGGTGTGCCCATATCCATGCCGGGCCAGAAATACCACTTCCTGTCCACCCAATTCCCCAAAAGTCAGCGGACCAGAGGCTTCTCCAAAGGGCGTCCGCACGACCCGACGATTGCGAATCTGGAGATTATTGAGTCGGGTTAACCCACTACCACCAATAATGCCAACCACACCCATCAGTGATCCTCCGGGAGCGCAAAAATGCCTGGGGCATTCCGCCCCAGGCCTCGAGCATCCAGACCATAACCAAATACAAAGCGATCCGGAACATCCAGGCCCACATAATCCACCTGCAGATCCACAGAACGCGGACGCAGCTTGCGTACCATCACCGCCGTATGAACGGCGACGGCGCCTTCTGCCATGCAAAAATCCTGGATGGACTTGAGGGTAATTCCCTCATCGAGAATATCATCCACCAGCAGCACGATGGCACCTGCGAGGGATTCCCTGGGACGGGTGCACCACTGCAAGTCGCCACCACTGGTTTCCGAACCATAACGGCTGACCTGGACACAATCCAAGATCATGGGGAAATGCAGATGCGGCATGACTTGCCCTACCACCACGATGGCACCCGTCAGCACACAGAGCAGTACCACCGGACGATGTGGCGTCAGGTGTTCGAGGTCCTTATTAATGGAAGCGGCCATCCTCTGGATGGCCGCTTCCACCTCTTCCGCACTGAACAGATGTTCAGCGGGCCCCAAATGGGTCGGTGTCATTTTGGCATCAATAGGTAAAGGTGACCACATCGTCGTCCATGGCTTGTTCAATCACATAAGCACCACCGACTACGTCAGACACTTCGGGAATCAAGTCTTCCTTGGTGCAATTCCACAGTTCGAGGGTCGGGGTGCAAGCAAAGAACTTCACGCCAGCTTCATGGGCATCCTTGATGAAATCATAGACACTCTTGGGGCTGCCGGGCATCACGAACAATTTTTCCGCCACACCCTTTTTGGCCAGTTCACCGGCCCGAGCGGTCAGCACCACCTCCACATCAAAATCCATGGCAGCAGCCACGGTCGCCTGGAAGAAAGGCGCACCCAGCTCCTGGGGATTGGAAGGATCGGTATTTACCATAACCATCAACAATTTATCAGCCATCTGTATCTCCTTAAAAATTCAGCCTGCACATCATAGCCGTACCGATCCGCTACCGCACCATGAAATGATTGATTACACCATAAAAAGTCCCGCATTCAACCCGCTCGTTAGACGTCCTCTTCCTCTTCAAGCAGAATTTCGCGTCGGGCACGGGCGCTGCGGGTAAGGATATCCCTTTCCTCCGCCAATGCCCGTTTGGCTACCTGAATAGCCTCCAGCAGATCCTCCCGCTTGGACTCCATCAGATCGCTGCCAGAATCCATCAGTCTTGCGGTTTTTTCCTGAATTTCATCAATCAGCACGCCAATACGTTCTTCGGCCAGTGATTCGATGTTGTAAAAGCGCTCTTTACCCTTGTCCATGGCCTTGCGTAATTCCTGTCGGGTTTCCGCGCCACTGGCCGGTGCCAGCAACAAAGCCCCCACTGCACCTACCAGGATCCCCACTACAAAACCTTCCGCGTTTCTCATGGCCTTTCTCCTCGCCGTTTCCGACTTTACCGTTTTCGTGAAAAATAGCGCCAACCGGCGCGCAGGGCCCGGTACCACATACCGAGTTCCTGCACCGGTTGAACCAGGGTTTCGGTGGTTTCCATGATTTCCCGACTGAGATATTTCATGGTGGAATCCATCCGATTCATTTGTATGCGACCGACCTGAGTCATTTTCTTGATGTCCACCAAAGCCGACTTGAGTTCAAAAATAAGGGGACCGACATCCTGTTCTGCACGGGCCAGCAATCTTTCCAAACGCAGAAAGGTCCGGATAAATACGCCGGCAGTCACCGCAATGATCAGTAAAATAAAGATCAAGACGACGGCAATAACGGTAATACCTGCGTTAACGCCCATTCTCCCTCCCTGCGTATTGAAAACTACTGGCAAGCAGCCGGGCACCATAAATACCACCCCGGCCCATATATATATAACCATTAATCATTATAGGCGGTAACGAGCCATCGGGTAAAACCCATCTCATCCACTCCCCCCATGGAAGCGCTGCCACAATAACAGCAACAGCAGCAGAATGCCGACACTACTCAATACAAAAACCGCTGCCGCCCCGCAATCCTTGGCGCGAGCCACCAGGGGGTGAAACTCTGGACTGACCAGATCAGCCAGGGACTCCACGGCACTGTTCAGCAATTCTGCCGCCAGCAGCATGGCCATGAGCAGCAGCGCCAAGCCCCACCACCACAGGGAAGCATGTACCCATATCAAAAACAGCACGGCGCCCATCAGCGCCCATAATTCCGCACGAAAACTGGCTTCTTCCCGAGCGGCTATGCCCAGCCCGCGCAGGGCGTAGCGAGCGCGTCTCCAGATGGGCCGATTTTTATTCACCAGCCACCCTGCTCACGCAAGGACAGGGGCTCTCCATCACCCACAATAAAATGGTCCAGCAAACGCAGTTCCAGCAATTGCATGGCGGTTTCCAGCCGCCGAGTCAGCGCCAAATCGGCGGAACTGGGCTCCGCCACACCGGATGGGTGGTTATGGGCCACGATCAAAGCCGCCGCGTTCAATTCCAAAGCCCGCTTCAAGATTTCCCGGATATGCACGGTCGCTCCATCAATAGTCCCCGAAAACATTTCTTCCAGCTTTAAAACCCGATGCCGGTTATCCAGAAAAATGACGGCGAAAACTTCCCGACACCGATCGCGCAAACTGGCCGACAAATACTGGCGCACCCGTTGGGGCGAATCCAGACAGCTTCCCCGTTGCCACTCTTCCGCCAGATGTCGCCGTCCCATCTCCAATACCGCCTGCAGTAAAGCATATTTTGCATTACCCATGCCATGATAAGCGCAGAACTGGTCACGTGTTGCCGTCAGCAAGGCGCGCAGACCGCCAAAACCTTGCAGCAATTCCCGGGATACATCCACCGCGCTCTTGCCCGCCACGCCAACCCGCAAAAAAATCGCCAAAAGCTCGGCATCCGACAAACTCTGGGCGCCCTTCTGCAACAATCTCTCCCGGGGACGCTCGTCCACCGGCCAATCAGTAATAGCCATTTGCTCCCTCCTTCCCTTAAACTGGGATTATCATGAGAACTCTATTCAACACGACTGAACCCTTGGCTGGCAAACGAATTCTGCTCGGCGTTTGTGGCAGCATCGCCGCATATAAAAGTCCGGAAATAGTGCGCGAGTTGACGCGACTGGGCGCCGAAGTACGGGTGGTCATGACCCGCGCTGCGGGCCAGTTTGTCACCCCCATCACCCTGCAAGCCCTGAGCGGCCAACCCGTACGTCAGGATTTGTTTGCCGCCGAAGAAGAAGCCGCGATGGATCATATCCGCCTGGCGCGCTGGCCAGATGCCGTTGTCGTCGCCCCCGTATCGGCAAATAGTCTGGCCCGCTTTGCCCTGGGACTGGGTGATGATCTGCTCAGCACCTTGTTGCTGGTCACCCATGCACCCATATTTCTGGCTCCAGCCATGAACGCCAGCATGTGGGCACATCCTGCTACGCAGGATCATGCCCGGCGGCTCCGCGAATATGGAGCGCAATTTCTGGGGCCAGAAGCGGGAGCACTGGCCTGTGGCGAGGAAGGTACGGGACGCATGCTGGAACCGGAGCAGATTGTGGCGCAACTACGTCTTGCCCTGGCTCCCAAGACCCTCACCGGGAAACAGGTACTCATCACCGCAGGGCCGACCTGGGAAAGCCTGGATCCCGCCAGGGGACTCACCAATCGCGCCAGCGGCAAGCAAGGCTTTGCCCTGGCTCAGGCCTGCGCCGAAGCAGGTGCCCAAGTGCATCTCATCAGCGGACCCAGTCATGAAACAACATCTCCGGGTGTGTTGCGGGAAAATGTCACTTCTGCCCAGGAGATGCTGGAGGCCTGCCTGCGCGCCCTGGAAACTCCCACGGATTTATTTATCGCCAATGCGGCCGTAGCCGACCATCGCCCAGCGCTGCAAAGCACGCAGAAATTGCCCAAATCGGCCATTGCTGAACATCTGACATTGACCTTGAATCCGGATATTGTGTCCCTTGTGCATCAGCATTCCCAACGGCCGCGTGTCATCGTCGCTTTTGCTGCAGAAACCCGGGACCATCTGGAATCGGCGCGCAGCAAAGCCGCGCGCAAGGGCGCGGACATCATGGTCATCAACGACATCAGCCGGAGTGACTCTGGAATGGGAGCCGAGAGCAACGCCTGCAGCATCCTTGAGGGAGCACGCCAGACCGAAATCCCGATCTGCAGCAAAATCGACCTGGCCAGACATCTGATTCACTATATTGCACAAAATCATTTCGCTGCCGAGGTTACCGATCCCCATGAAACACTTGCAAATCCGCATCCTTGACCCACGCATCGGCCGGGAATGGCCACTCCCCCACTACGCCAGCACGGACGCTGCCGGGATGGATTTACGGGCCTGTCTGGATGCCCCCTTATATCTGTTGCCAAACACGGTGGAGCTGATATCGGCGGGTTTTGCCATGCATATCGCCGATCCCGGAATCACCGCGCTATTACTCCCTCGCTCCGGACTGGGACATCGGGGATTGGTATTGGGGAACCTCACGGGCATCATTGATGCCGACTATCAGGGGCCTATCAAAATGTCCCTGTGGAATCGCGGGCAGGAGGAAATCATCATCGAGCCCGGAGAGCGGGTCGCGCAGATGCTGCTGGTTCCCGTTATCCGACCGGAAATGCAGGTGGTGGAGACATTTGCGGCCACAGAAAGGGGTAGTGCCGGTTTTGGCAGTACCGGGCATCAATAAGTCTCTCTCATTATTTTTTGGGCATATAAATAGTGCAGTACCCGTGCGGGCTGATTTTACCGGCGACGACCTTGCAGGCTCCGTCTGCTTTGGGCTCAGCCCCGGGAATGAAGAACTTGCAGTTGCTGCACATCTCCTTGCCGTTGGGGTGAGTCACATATTGTACAGATGCCTGCGTCGCTTTGCTGGTCGCAGCCTCCGCTACATTGGCCAGTACGGCAGGAGCCACGGCAGCCGCAATGACGACCTTCCCACTGGATTTGAACCATTCACGGCGGGTCAATTTCTGCATAAATCCCTCCTTTTTTGGGTTGCCTATCGCCGGAAAGGGGCGATGCCTGACCAATATAGTACAAAGAGATGTTGAATGTGTAGCAGAAAAGGGCTTTCAGGCACAAAAAAATCGGCCAGGAATGCAGTCGCTGGCCGATGTGGGAAAAGTCACCCCGGAGATAAAGGGTCAGGAAGCGTCAGCAACTGCCTCTCGATCAACCAGTTCCACAATAGCCAAGGGGGCATTGTCACCCGCCCGAAACCCATATTTGACAATACGTAGATAACCACCGGGACGCGCTGCATAATGGGGCCCGAGATCATCAAAGAGCTTGACCACCGCCTGCCGATCCCGCAAGCGGGAGAAAGCCAGACGGCGCTTGGCCACTGTAGCTTCCTTCGCCAAAGTAATCATGGGCTCCGCAAAACGTCGCAGTTCCTTGGCCTTGGGGAGCGTTGTAACAATACGCTCATGGTGAAACAAGGATACCATCATGTTGGCAAACATGGCCTGCCGATGGCTGCTATTTCTATTTAATTGCTTACCACTTTTGCGATGACGCATAACCCATTCCTTCTACCAAATTCTGAACATTAGCCGTTAACTTCAACGTCTGCGCTGCGTCCGGCAATCGGAGGTAGGTTTTCCGGCGGCCAGTTCTCGATACGCATACCCAGACTGAGGCCATGGGCCACCAGCACTTCCTTGATTTCGGTGAGCGACTTTTTGCCGAGATTGGGAGCCTTCAACAATTCCTGCTCGGATTTTTGCACCAGATCACCAATATAAAAAATGTCCTCCGCTTTCAGGCAATTGGCAGAGCGCACGGTCAGTTCCAGATCATCCACCGGACGCACCAGCAACGGCATCAAATCCTGACCACCTTGTACCTGCGAGGCTTCAGGAACTTGCCGCTTTTCAGCGCCAGCCAGCACCTCCAATTGACTGCGGAGGATGCGTGAACCTTCCTGAACCGCCCAAACCGGATCTACGACACCATTGGTTTCCACATCCAGGACCAGACGATCCAGATCCGTGCGCTGTTCCACCCGGGCGCTTTCCACCTGATAGCTGACCTTCAAAACCGGACTGAAACTGGCATCCAAAGCCATCACTCCAATCCGCTTTTCGTGGCTTTGGCGACGATTGGCGGCGGCATCATAACCACGACCTTCATCAATGCGCAGATGCAGGACCAGCTCCACATCCCGGGTCAGGGTCGCAATGACCTGATCAGGATTGGCGACTTCGATGCCATGTTCGGAGACAATATCGGCGCCTGTCATCAAACCTGGGCCCCGCTTACGCAGGGTCACCATCACATCACTCCGGCCCTGGGAACGCACCGCCAGCATTTTCAGATTGAGCAGAATATCGACCACGTCTTCCTGCACCCCTTCGATGCTGGAATATTCGTGCAGAACGCCTTCAATCTCCACTTCGGTGACGGCGGCTCCCTTGAGAGAGGAAAGCAGAATACGTCGCAAAGCACTGCCCAGGGTGTGACCGAAACCACGCTCCAGAGGACCCAAAGACAGGCGCGCACGACGTGCGGAAATTTCTTCAACTTCTACGCCCTGCGGGCGTAACAGATCACCAACATCAGTCATAAGCTTTCCTCACCCCCGGTCTTACTTAGAGTACAACTCCACGACGACCTGTTCGTTCAAATCCGGTGCGATATCTTCACGCGCCGGCACGGCTTTGATGGTGGCACTGAGTGACGCTGCATCCATGCTCACCCATTCCGGGAAACCACGGCCGCCCGCCGCCTCAACCGCCGCCACAATACGCACATGCTGACGGGCAGACTCCGCCACACTCACCACATCGCCGGCCCGCACCTGATAAGAAGGAATATCCACACGGCGGCCATTGACGAGCACATGACCATGGCGCACTACCTGACGCGCTTCGGCCCGCGATGATCCAAAGCCCAAACGATAGGCGACATTGTCCAGACGCAGTTCCAACAAACGCAGCAGGGTCTCGCCGGTCACCCCACGCTTTTGACTGGCCCGCTCGAAATAACGCCGGAACTGTCCTTCGAGAACACCATAAATACGCCGAATCTTCTGCTTTTCACGCAGCTGACCGCCATACTCGCTCACTCTTCCCCGCCGTTGACCATGCTGACCCGGGGCATAGGCACGAATACTCACAGGACACTTGTCCGAAAAGCACTTCTCGCCCTTCAGAAAGAGCTTGCCACCTTCACGGCGACATAACCGACAACTGGGACCCGTATATTTAGCCACGAACAACCTCCACCTAAAATTTAAACACGCCGCTTTTTAGGCGGACGGCAGCCGTTATGGGGTATCGGCGTGACGTCGCGAATACTCGCAATACGAAAGCCGATGGAATGCAAAGCCCGAACCGTACTTTCCCGACCCGGTCCAGGGCCACGCACTTCTACATCCAGATTTTTGACACCATATTCCTGCGCCTTTTTCCCGGCATTTTCCGCTGCCACCTGGGCGGCGAAAGGGGTGCTTTTGCGCGACCCACGGAAACCCGAACCCCCTGAACTCGCCCAAGTCAGGACGTTACCCTGACGGTCGCTGATGGTGATGATGGTATTGTTGAAGGACGCATAAATATGCGCTACCCCGTCGAGTACGTTCTTTTTTACTTTCTTCCGCACGCGGGAGTTTGTCTGTGTTTTCGCCATTACCGGAATCTTCCTAGTTAACGAGTGATCGATTTGGCAGGACCTTTACGGGTCCGTGCATTCGTCTTGGTGCGTTGTCCGTGAACCGGAAGGCCACGACGATGCCGAATGCCACGATAGCAGCCGAGGTCCATCAACCGTTTGATGTTCATGGTGACTTCACGGCGAAGATCGCCCTCGACCAGAAACTTGGCAACCTCGCTGCGAATGCGCTCCAGCTCGGGTTCGCTGATGTCCTTGACGCGCATATCAAAAGCAATTTCGGCCGCCGTCAAAATACGCTGTGAACGGTTCCTGCCAATCCCATAGATATACGTCAAGGCGATTTCAATTTGCTTGTTGTTTGGAATATTTACACCAGCAATGCGGGCCATCCGCAATTCCTCCAAAAGACCAAGTGGGCCAAGCCCACAGACTGATAAATTTAGCCGCCTTAACCTTGACGTTGCTTGTGACGGGGCTCCACACAAATAACCCTCACCACACCGTTTCGACGGACAATCTTGCAATTACGGCAAAGCTTCTTTACTGACGCCCTCACTTTCATCACATTCCCCTATTTGGCACGATATATAATGCGACCCTTGGTTAAATCATAGGGCGTCATTTCTACTGTCACCTTATCTCCAGGCAGAATGCGGATATAATGCATCCGCATTTTGCCTGATATATGTGCATTGACGACATACCCATTTTCGAGCCGCACTTTAAAAGTGGCGCTTGGCAAGTTTTCAATGACCTCACCCTGCATTTCCAGAGTATCTTCTTTCGACATCTATCCTTTTTCCCTCACCGCTTCCACGATTCTGGCAAAAACCTCATCCGCCGCACCATCACCATCGATGCGATGGTAGGCAGGCCGATCGTGATAATAAGCGACCAAGGGGGCTGTTTCCGCCTGATAAACGGCCAACCGTTTTCTGATGACTTCCGGCTGATCATCTTCGCGCTGCAGCAACGCAGCACCACATTGATCACACACACCGCTTACCCGTGGAGGGTGATAACGCACATGATAAATGGCACCACAAACGGGACAGACACGCCTTCCTGACAGTCGCTCTACTATTTCTTCATCATCCAGCACAATATGCAGGACCGCAGCAATTTGACTACCGCCGTGCTGCAACAGCTGGTCCAAGGCATTCGCCTGATGCACCGTGCGCGGAAAACCATCAAATATCACGCCAGCAAGTGCATCTTGCAAGGTCAGACGCTCGGCAACAATATCCATAACAATATCGTCACTGACCAAAGCTCCGGAATCCATCACTGCTGCTGCACGCCGACCAAGTTCACTGCCAGACTGAACAGAGGCGCGGAGCATATCACCGGTAGAGACATGTGGCAAGCGCAAATACTGGGAAAGCCGCTGTGCCTGAGTCCCCTTACCCACGCCGGGAGCTCCCAAGAAGATGATGTGTCTGGCCAAGCTCAACGTCCGCCCAGGGGATTCTTGCGAATCAACCCTTCATATTGATGGGTCAGGAGATGACTCTGGATCTGGCCCATCAGGTCCATCATCACCACCACCACGATCAGGAGACTGGTACCACCCAGATAGAAAGGCACATTGTACTGAACAATCAGAAATTCGGGCAGCAAACATACCAAGGTCAAATAAATGCCCCCCCAGAGCGTCAAGCGGGTCAGGATCTTATCCATATAACGCGCCGTATGTTCACCCGGACGAATGCCTGGCACAAAAGCTCCCGATTTCTTGAGGTTATCTGCAGTATCCCGAGGATTAAAAACCATCGCGGTATAAAAGAAGGCGAAAAATATTATGGCTGTGGTAAACACGACCACGTATAGCGCGGATCCAGGACTCAAGGCCTGGCCGAAACGGGCCAGCCACTCCATCCCGGGGACATTGGCAAACCAGCCGGAAAGGGTTGCGGGCAGCAGAAGAATACTGGTGGCAAAAATTGGCGGAATGACGCCACTCATGTTCACCTTGAGGGGCATGTGCGTACTTTGGCCCCCATAAATTTTTCGCCCAACCTGGCGTTTGGCATACTGGATGGGTACACGCCTTTGTGCGCTCTCCATGAACACCACAAAGGCCGTCACCAGAAGCGCAAGAACAAAGAGGGCAAGCACGAACAGCGGTTGAAACTGACCGGTCTCCATCAACTCGAAAGTGGTACCAATGGCATCGGGCAAGCCAGCCACAATGCCGGCAAAAATGATCAGGGATATGCCGTTACCGATGCCGCGCTCGGTGATTTGCTCACCGATCCACATCAGGAATACCGTTCCACAAGCCAAGGAAATGGTTGTGGTAAACAGGAACAGGGGACCTGGATCAATCACTACCGGTACTTGACCGGCGTGCATTTTTTCAATGGCGACGGCAATTCCCAGACCTTGCATCAAGGCAAGCCCCACCGTGGCATAACGCGTGTATTCGGTAATTTTACGGCGGCCGGACTCACCCTCTTTTTTGAGTTCTTCCAGCTTGGGAAAAACCGAACCGGCCAACTGGAAAATAATGGATGCACTGATATAGGGCATGATACCCAGGGCAAAAACCGTCAGACGCGACAGGGCGCCACCGGAAAACATGTTGAACATGCCCAGAATCGTGCCTCTTTGCGCATGGAAGAACGAAGCCATGGCCGCAGGATCAATGCCTGGGACCGGAATATGGGCTCCAATCCGAAAAACCAGCAAAGCGCCCAGCAGAAAAAGAATGCGGTTACGTAATTCATTGATCTTACCGGCACCTTGTGCGGCACCTGCAATATTACGTAACCCGGCCATTACTCTTCTACCTTTCCACCAGCACTTTCAATGGCTGCCTTGGCGCCCGCACTGACCCGCAGACCCCGTACCGTGATGGCCTGGGACAATGCTCCGGTCATGATGACTTTCACCACATCAGGGCTACCGCGCACAATGCGCCGCAGCACTAGTCCTTCCATGTCGACCACCCCATCAATGGCGGCATTTTCCAGTTGGGTCAGGGTCACTTCGCAACTACGCACACCCAAGGTGTTCCGAAAACCTCTTTTAGGAATGCGGCGCTGCAAGGGCATCTGACCACCTTCGAAACCCACCTTGTGGTAACCACCGGAGCGGGCGTGCTGACCCTTGTGACCGCGTCCTGCGGTTTTACCCAGGCCACTGCCAATACCGCGGCCGACACGACGGCGATCTTTTTTGGCACCTTCCGCAGGCGCCATCGTATTTAATTTCATGACAACTCTTCCCAGCGCAAAAGGTAAGGCACTTTATTGAGCATGCCGCGGATTTCCGGAGTATCGGAATGTTCAACCGTATGGTTGGTACGCCGCAGACCAAGACCAGCAATGACCCGACGATGTTTTTCGGTCACGCCAATTAAACTTTTCACCAGCGTGATGCGTAACTGTTTACTCATCATGACCTCCCTCACCACGAATTTCCTTGAGGCTCTTGCCGCGTTTCATGGCAATGGCCTGTGGGCTGGAAAGCTTGTTGAACGCATCAAAAGTCGCCCGCACCACATTGATGGGATTGTTGGAACCCAGCGACTTTGCCACCACATTATGCAAACCCACAGCTTCACACACGGCGCGCATGGCGCCACCGGCAATCACCCCACTTCCTTCGGGGGCGGGCCGGAGCATCACGCGGGCTGCACCATGACGACCTTCGACGGGAAACGGAATGGTGCCGCCCCGCATCAAGGGAATCTGGGTCATCCAGCGACGCGCCTGTTCCGTGGCCTTCTGGATGCCGGCCGGGACTTCCTTGGCCTTACCACGCCCAAAGCCCACCTTGCCATCTCCATCACCCACCACCATCAACGCCGCAAAACCGAATTGCCGACCGCCTTTGACCACTTTGGACACGCGATTGATATGAATCAACTTCTCCTGCATACCATCGCTGGGTTGAGTATCCCGGTTTTCCCTTGCCATTTTTCAGATCTCCGTCAGAACGACAACCCGCCCTCGCGGGCGGCGTCGGCCAGGGCTTGCACCCGACCATGATAACGATAACCGCTTCGGTCAAAGGCAACTTCCTTGACACCGGCAGCCAATGCTTTGGCAGCTACCCGTTGACCGATGGTCACGGCAGCGGCCACATCTGCCCCGCGCGGCATGGTCGCCCGGACTTCACCTTCGACGCTGGAGGCCTGGGCAAGGACAATCCCTTTGGAATCATCAATGATTTGCGCGTAAATGTGTTTCCCGGAACGGAAAACACAGAGTCTCGGCTTGGCCTGGGATGCGATCCGGGCACGGGTTTTCCGGGCACGACGGAGTCTGGATACATTTTTATTCATGATTAATCTGCCTCAACCATTATTTCTTTTTGGCTTCTTTACGACGGACATTTTCACCAGCATAACGCACACCCTTGCCCTTGTAGGGTTCTGGAGGACGATAAGCGCGAATGTCTGCAGCAATTTGCCCAACTTTCTGTTTATCGATGCCCTTGATCACGATTTCCGTCTGGGTAGGCGTTTCAATCGTGATACCTTCAGGCACGGGATAATCCACCGGATGTGAAAAACCCAGACTCAAACTCAAAGTTCTGCCTTTGGCCTGGGCACGATAACCCACGCCGATGATTTCGAGTTTCTGTTCAAAACCCACCGATACGCCGTGCACCATATTATTGAGCAAGGCTCGCATGGTACCCGCAAAAGCATTTTGACCTTCAGCCCACCCTAAAGTTGCCACGCCATCTTCCACCTGAAGACTGACACTGGAATGAAATGCGGTCGACATCTGTCCTTTGGGTCCCTTCACATGCAAATGCTGATCGACAACACGCACTTCCACACCCTTGGGAAGCGTTACGGGCTGTTTCCCTACTCGAGACATGCGCATTCCCCCTTAAGAGACCACGCAGAGCACTTCACCACCAATCCCGGCACTGCGCGCCGCTCGATCAGTCATGATGCCCTGCGATGTGGAAATGATAGCGATGCCAAAGCCATCCCGCACTCTGGGAAGATCCTCAGCACCCCGATAAATACGTACTCCCGGACGGCTTACCCGCCGGATCTCGGCAATGACACCAGCACCGGCATAATATTTCAGCGTCAGATTCAATACTGGATGTCCATCCAGGGTTTCTTCGCGGAATTCGGTTATATAGCCTTCTTCCACCAGAACCCGAGCAATGGCCCGTTTCAATTTGGAAGCAGGAATCAATACTTTTGCCTTGTTGACTTGTTGCGCATTACGAATGCGCGTAAGCATATCAGCAATAGGGTCCGTTACGCTCATCGTGTTTCCTCACCAACTCGCTTTAACAATACCGGGAATCGAACCCGCCGAAGCATGCTTACGCAGGCACAAACGACAAAGACCAAATTTCCGATAGTAACCACGTGAACGTCCGCACAATTTGCAACGGTGGTACGCACGCACCTTAAACTTTGGGGTCCTTTCGGACTTTGCAATCAATGATTTTTTTGCCACGCGTCAAACTCCCTTCAAGCCCGGAAGGGCATCTTGAAAGCTTTTAACAGCCCAAGGCCCTCTTCATCATTCTTGGCGGTGGTAGTGAATACCACGTCCAACCCGCGCAAACGATCGATTTTATCATATTCAATTTCCGGGAATATGATCTGTTCCTTTACACCCAGGGTATAATTTCCCCGTCCGTCAAAGGATTTGGGTGACAGACCACGAAAATCACGAATGCGGGGAATAGCAACCGTCACCAGGCGATCCAGAAACTCATACATGACCATGCCACGCAGGGTCACCATGCAACCAATGGGGTAACCGTCACGTATCTTGAAAGCGGCCACAGACTTCCGGGCACGGGTAACCACCGGCTTTTGGCCGGCAATCTTGGTCATATCGCCCACAGCGGCCTCAAGAACCTTCTTGTCACCTACCGCTTCACCCACACCCATGTTCAAGGTGATTTTCTGGATCTTGGGGACTTCCATCACGCTTTTATAACCGAAATCCTGCATCAGCTTGGGGGCGATGGCGTTTTTGTACAAAGTATGCAAACGTGCTTCCATTTTATTTTTTACCCTTAACGGCCGCTGATAACTTCGCCGCTGCTTTTGAACACCCGAACCTTGCGCTCGCCGTCCAGAGTTTTGTAACCCACTCTGTCAGCAGCGCCGGTACTGGCATTGAATACTGCGACATTGGAAATGTGCAGAGGCGCCTCTTTTTCGACAATACCACCAGGCTTGCCCATACGATCAGGACGAACGTGACGTTTGATCATGTTCACCTTCTCAACCAAAACACGCGACTCCTTGCGAAGAACTTTCAGCACCTTACCACGCTTGCCCTTGTCCTTTCCGACCAGAATCACGACTTCGTCGTCCTTACGTAACTTCACCATGGTCATCCCCTACAGCACTTCTGGCGCTAACGAAATAATTTTCATGAAATTTGCCCCGCGCAGTTCGCGGGTTACCGGCCCAAATATGCGGGTACCGATAGGCTGCAGCTGATTATTCAGCAGCACTGCAGCATTGCTGTCAAAACGGATCAGGGAACCATCCTCACGGCGCACCCCTTTACGGGTACGAACCACGAGCGCATTGTAAACATCGCCCTTCTTGACCTTGCCACGCGGTACTGCGTCCTTGATGCTGACCTTGATGACATCACCAATGTCGGCGTAACGCCGGTGCGAACCGCCCAGCACTTTGATACACATGACTTCCCGCGCACCACTATTGTCCGCAACGCTCAATCTGGTCTGCATCTGAATCATGCGTTATCTCCTTCGCTAATGCCTTGGCTGATCACGTTGACCAGGCGCCAGCTTTTGGTTTTGGACAATGGCCGGCATTCTTCAATTTTCACCGTATCCCCTATCTGACACGCATTATCCGCATCATGGGCATGAAACTTCTTGGAACGGCGGATATATTTTTTATACAACGGGTGCTGGATACGTCTTTCCACCAGGACCACGATGGTCTTGTCCATACGATCGCTGACCACAGTACCGACGAGACTACGGGGATTTTTGGTTTCACTCATCACTGCACTCCCTTCTTGGCACTGATCGCTGTACGCACCCGGGCGATATCCCTGCGTACGGTACGCAAACGCGTGGTCTTGGCCAGCTGACCGGTTGCATGCTGCATCCGCAACTTGAACTGCTCTTCCAGCAGGATCATCAGTTCGGCCTGGCAACCAGCCAGATCCAGCTTCTGTAATTCTTGTGCTTTCATCCCATTACCCGCCGACTCACAAATACGGTCTGTACCGGCAGCTTGGCTGCACCCAAGGCAAAGGCTTCACGTGCAATTTCCTCACTGACGCCTTCCATTTCATACAGCACTTTTCCCGGCTGGATCAGTGCCACCCAATATTCCGGGTTACCTTTACCTTTACCCATGCGGACTTCAGCCGGCTTCTTACTGATGGGCTTGTCAGGAAAAATGCGGATCCAGATCCGGCCACCACGCTTCACGTGACGACTGATGGCACGACGCGCGGCTTCCAGTTGGCGGGCAGTAATTCTACCCCGCCCAATGGCTTTGAGACCAAACTCACCAAAGCTGACCTTGTTGCCGCGCGTCGCGATTCCGCGATTGCGACCTTTATGTTGTTTACGAAACTTCGTACGTTTAGGCTGCAGCATCGGAAGCTCCTGTTACTTCTGGTGAGCAGCGGCGTTTTGCACCGTGCTCCATTCCAGAATCTCGCCCTTAAAAATCCATACCTTGACGCCGATGATCCCGTAGGTTGTCTTGGCCTCAGCAAATCCATAGTCGATGTCGGCACGCAAGGTATGCAAAGGCACTCGACCTTCGCGATACCATTCGGTGCGAGCAATTTCCGCTCCACCCAGACGACCAGCGCAATTGATCCGCATGCCCAGCGCACCGAAGCGCATGGCATTGGTCACTGCACGCTTCATCGCTCGCCGGAACATGATCCGGCGTTCCAGCTGCTGAGCCACACTTTCGGCAACCAGTTGCGCGTCGAGTTCCGGCTTGCGGATTTCTTCCACGTTGATGTGGACCGGTACCCCCATGCGCTTCTGGACATCATGGCGCAATTTTTCGATATCCTCGCCTTTTTTGCCGATCACAATGCCAGGGCGGGCCGTATGCACGGTTATGCGGGCACTGCGCGCGGGGCGCTCGATAATGATGTCAGAAACCGCGCCACCGGAAAGACGATTGCGAATAAACTGGCGGATTTTGATGTCTTCCAGCAGCTTTTCCTGGAAATCGCCCTTCCCGTACCAGCGCGAGTTCCAATTCTTAATGATTCCCAGACGCAGTCCGACTGGATTGGTTTTTTGTCCCATAGCTTCCTCAGTTAACTCTCTGCGACCACAATCGTGATATGGCTGGTCCGTTTCAGGATCCGGGAACCCCGACCTTTTGCCCGGGCCGCAAAGCGCTTCAGCACCGCACCACCGTCAATCAGAATCTGTTCGACGAAAAGGGCGTCCACATCGGCACCTTCATTGTTTTCAGCATTGGCAATGGCTGATTCCAGACACTTGCGAATCGGCAAGGCTGCTTTCTTGTTGGTGAACTGCAAAATCTCCAAGGCCTTGTCTACCGGCTTGCCGCGTACCAGATCGGCAACCAGTCGCGCTTTCTGGGGAGACATCTGAAGCCCTTTGAGTACCGCTGATGATTTCATCTGAATCCCCTTTTTTAGCGCTTGGCTTTTTTGTCAGCCACATGACCCTTGAAGGTCCGTGTCAGCGCAAATTCACCGAGCTTATGGCCAACCATATTCTCGTTGACCACCACGGGAATATGCTGACGACCATTATGGACACTGATAGTCAGACCGATGAAGTCAGGCGTAATGGTGGAACGACGCGACCAGGTCTTGATCGGACGCCGGCTGTTACTTGCCTGAGCACTTTGTACTTTACGGTCCAGATGCTCATCAATGAACGGACCTTTTTTAATGGAACGTGGCACGTCAAATCCCCTTCACCACTAACGCGAACGACGCCGTACAATCATATTGCTTGTACGCTTGTTTTTACGGGTACGATAACCCTTGGTCGGTTGGCCCCACGGCGAAACCGGATGACGACCTCCAGAGGTGCGCCCTTCACCACCACCGTGAGGATGGTCTACCGGGTTCATGACCACACCACGCACGGTTGGACGAACGCCACGCCACCGGGTAGCTCCAGCCTTGCCCAACTGTTGAGACCCGTGTTCTTCATTGCCGACCTCACCAATGGTAGCGCGGCAGGATACATGAATTCTCCGCACTTCACCAGAGCGCAAACGCAATTGCGCATATTCTCCGTCACGGGCCATCAACTGCGCAGAGGCTCCGGCAGAACGGGCAATCTGGCCACCTTTGCCGGGACGCATTTCAATATTGTGCACCACCGAACCTACGGGAATGCCACGCAATGGCATGCAGTTTCCGGGTTTAATCGGCGTCTGTTCGGCAGAAAGAATGGGGTCCCCGAGGTTCATACCCTTGGCGGCCAGAATGTAGCGACGTTCGCCGTCCACATAACACACCAGAGCGATATGGGCAGAGCGGTTCGGATCATATTCCAGACGCTCCACTTTTCCGAGGACATCAAACTTATTACGCTTGAAATCAATCAAGCGATAGTGAGACTTGTGTCCACCCCCCTGATGCCGGCGGGTAATGCGTCCAAGGTTGTTACGTCCACCACTATGGGCTTGAGGTTCCACCAGTGTCGGATAGGGATCACCTTTATGGAGCCGGGTTTCCACGCTCTTGACGACAAAACGCCGGCCGGCCGAGGTGGGTTTGGTTTTAATCAGTGCCATTTTTCAGATCCTTTCCTCAGGCCATGCCGTAGTCGATGCTGTTGCCTTCAGCCAGACGTACATAAGCTTTCTTCCAGGAAGAGCGACGACCGACATGACGACCCATGCGCTTTTCCTTGCCCATGTAGTTGCAGGTTTGAACAGACAGCACCTGCACTTCAAAAAGTTTTTCTACCGCAGCCTTGATTTCCAGCTTGGTGGAATCCCGGGCCACCTTGAACACAAACTGGTTGGCCCGCTGTTGTACCATGGTGCTTTTTTCACTGATGACCGGAGCCAACAGGACCAGATATTTACGTTCTGCATTCATCCGTACACCTCAGCTAATTTCATGACAGCGTCCTGGTCCATCAGCACCCGGCCATACTGGAGAAGATCTGCGGGACCAATGTCCTGCCAACCAGCGATACCCACTTTCGGAAAATTGCGCAGGCTCAAGAACAAATTGACCGGAACTTCTCCCATCACCAGAAGGAAATCCGTACCACCGGCATGCTCAATCCATTCCCGGGCATTTTTGCTCCGTGCTTCGGCAAAATCGTCCTGCTGAATAATCTGCAGCCTGCCTTGACGCAGCAACTCTGCCAGAACGGTGCGCATGGCCCCTGCCCACATTTTCTTGTTGACCTTTTGCTGATAGTTTTCCCCACCTGCCGGAAAAACCCGGCCACCCCCACGCCAAACAGGACTGCGGGTTGTACCGGCACGGGCACGACCTGTACCTTTCTGTTTCCAGGGTTTACGGCCGCCCCCACGCACCGCTGAACGGTTTTTCTGGTGAGCTGTAGCTGCACGCATACCAGCCATCTGTGCGACGACAACCTGGTGCAGCAGCGCCTCATTGTAGGGCACCGCAAAGACCTCATCAGCGACTTCAATGGCGGTGTTCTTGCCACTGATGATTTCCAGACTTTGGACTTGCATGTTTATCTCTCCTAACCGCGCACTGCAGGACGCACGATTACATCAGCGTCACGTGCACCGGGTACGGCGCCCTTGATCATCAGCAATTGTCTGGCTTCATCAATGCGCACCAATTCCAGATTGAGGGTGGTCACTTGTTCATCACCCAGATGTCCCGCCATTTTCTTGCCTTTGAATACGCGCCCGGGAGTCTGACGACAACCGATGGAGCCAGGTGCATTATGGGACCGGGAGTTACCATGACTGGCACGGTTACTGCGGAAATTATGACGCTTGATGGCCCCGGCAAAACCTTTACCTTTGCTGGTTCCGGTCACGTCCACTTTTTGACCGGCAGTGAAGAGGTCGAGACCGATTTCGGCACCCTGAGCGTAGACGCCGGTATCTTCCACGCGAAACTCCTTGAGCACACGTCCAGGAACGACCCCACTTTTACGGAAATGTCCAGCCAAGGCCGAGGTCACCCGCTGTGGGCGACGCGCACCGCAGGCCACCTGCACTGCAGAGTAACCATCCGTGGCGATATCTTTAATCTGGGTCACCCGGTTAGGTGCCACATGAATGACGGTAACTGGCAATACCCGACCATCCTCCGCGAGGATGCGCGTCATGCCTACTTTCCGTCCGATCAGACCCATTACCATTTTCTTGTCCTTTCTCAAATTACAGCTTGATCTCGACGTCGACACCCGCTGCAAGATCCAGCTTGATCAGCGCATCCACGGTTTTGTCATTGGGATCAAGAATGTCCAGCAAACGCTTATGCGTCCGCTGTTCAAACTGATCACGGGAATTTTTGTCCACATGGGGAGAACGCAGCACGGTAAAGCGCTCTATCTTGGTGGGCAGCGGGATAGGACCACATACCCGCGCGCCGGTGCGTCGTGCTGTTTCCACGATTTCCGCCGCTGAAATATCCAACATGCGGTAATCATACGATTTCAGACGAATACGAATTTTTGAGCTGTCCATTTTATTCGACCACCTTGGAAACCACGCCAGCGCCCACCGTACGGCCGCCTTCACGAACCGCAAAGCGCAGACCTTCTTCCATCGCGATGGGGGCAATCAGAGAAACCTTGAACAGAATGTTGTCTCCCGGCATCACCATCTCCACCCCTTCCGGCAATTCCACCGCGCCCGTCACGTCCGTCGTCCGAAAGTAAAACTGCGGGCGATAACCATTGAAAAACGGCGTGTGACGTCCACCTTCTTCCTTCGACAATACATACACTTCGGCTTCAAAACGCGTGTGCGGCTTGATGCTGCCCGGCTTGGCCAGGACCTGGCCCCGCTCCACATCGTCTTTCTTGGTACCCCGCAGCAGCACTCCGACATTGTCCCCCGCCTGCCCCTGGTCCAGAATCTTCCGGAACATTTCCACGCCGGTCACAATGCTCTTGGCCGTGTCGCGGATGCCAATGATTTCAATTTCATCCCCCACCTTGACCACACCGCGCTCGATACGACCCGTCACCACAGTGCCCCGTCCGGAAATGGAAAACACGTCTTCAATGGGCATCAGAAAGGGCTTGTCCACCGGACGTTCCGGCAACGGAATGTAACTGTCCAGAGCGTCCGCCAGCTTGAAGATGGACGGCTCACCAATGTCGCTCTGATCCCCTTCCAACGCCTTGAGGGCGGAGCCAATCACCACCGGAATGTCATCTCCCGGAAAGTCGTACTTGGTCAGCAACTCTCGGACTTCCATTTCCACCAACTCCAGCAGCTCGGCATCGTCCACCATGTCCGCCTTGTTCAGAAACACGACAATATAGGGAACGCCCACCTGACGAGCCAGCAGAATGTGTTCGCGGGTCTGGGGCATCGGGCCATCCGCCGCCGATACCACGAGAATGGCACCGTCCATCTGCGCGGCTCCGGTGATCATGTTCTTGACGTAGTCGGCGTGCCCCGGACAATCCACGTGCGCGTAGTGACGGTTCTCCGTCTCGTACTCCACGTGCGAGGTCGCAATCGTGATGCCACGCGCCCGTTCTTCCGGTGCGTTGTCAATCTGATCATAGGCCCGTACCTCACCGCCAAACTTCGTCGACAGCACCTTCGTCAGCGCCGCCGTCAATGTGGTCTTCCCATGGTCCACGTGACCAATCGTTCCCACGTTTACATGCGGCTTCGTCCGCTCAAATTTCCCTTTGGACATCTTGAACTCTCCCGTTACGACTAGCGCTGACTTTTCTTGACAATGGCCTCGGCCACATGACCGGGGACTTCCATATACTTCTCAAACTGCATGGTGTAGGTGGCTCGACCCTGTGAAAGCGAGCGCACGGTGGTGGCATAACCGAACATTTCCGACAGGGGTACTTCACAGCGAATCACCTTGGCACCCGCTTCATCTTCCATGCCCTGCATCATGCCACGTCGGCTGTTGATGTCGCCGATGATGTCACCCATGTATTCTTCCGGTGTCACCACTTCCACCGCGAAAATCGGCTCCAGCAGGACGGGGTTGGCTTTTGCTGCTCCCGCCTTGAAAGCCATGGATCCGGCTATCTTGAATGCCGCTTCCGATGAGTCGACATCATGATAGGAACCATCAAAAATAGTGACCTTGACGTCCACTACCGGAAAGCCGGCGATAATACCATTTTCCAGGGCTTCTTCAACACCTTTTTCCGTAGGTCCGATAAATTCTTTCGGAACTGTGCCACCCACAACGGCATTTTCGAAAATAAAGCCGGTGCCCGGGTCCAGAGGCTCCAGACGCAGCCAGACGTGACCATACTGCCCGCGGCCGCCGGACTGGCGCACAAACTTGCCTTCCGCTTCAACCGACTTGCGGATGGTCTCACGATAAGCGACCTGGGGTGCGCCCACGGTGGCTTCGACGTTAAATTCCCGCTTCATGCGATCGACAATGATTTCCAGATGCAACTCACCCATACCGGAAATGATGGTCTGCCCCGATTCCTGGTCCGTACGCACCCGAAACGAAGGGTCTTCCTGGGCCAACTTGCCCAGAGCAATGCCCATTTTTTCCTGGTCTGCCTTGGTTTTCGGTTCCACGGCAACATGAATCACCGGTTCCGGGAATTCCATCTGCTCCAGGGAAATAGGCTTGTTGAGATCACAGAGGGTGTCACCGGTATAGGCGGTCTTCAAACCCACGGCAGCGGCAATATCACCAGCCAGCACTTCCTTGATTTCATGGCGCTCGTTGGCGTGCATCTGCAATACCCGGCCGATACGCTCCTTCTGGTTGCGACCAGGATTCAACACGGTCGAACCCGCCGTCAACACCCCGGAATACACTCGGAAAAAGGTCAACTGTCCGACAAAGGGATCGGTGGCAATTTTGAAGGCCAAAGCGGAAAAAGGTTCTTTGTCATCGGCAGAGCGAAAAATTTCGGCACCGGAGTCAGGATCGGTACCCGATACCGCTTCGATATCCACTGGCGAAGGCAGGTAATCCAGCACGGCATCCAATGCCGCCTGTACCCCTTTATTTTTAAAGGCACTTCCGCAAAGAACAGGGACCGTTGTTCCGGCAATAGTGGCCTTGCGCAAGGCCGCCTTCAGATCAGGAATGGAAAGTTCTTCGCCTTCCAGATATTTCATCATGATTTCTTCATCGGCATCGGCGATGGCTTCGATCATGAAATGACGGGCTGCTTCGGCCTCCTCACGCATGTCTGCGGGGATTTCCTCTTCCGTAAAGCGTGTGCCCTGCAACGCATCGTCCCAGTTGATGGATTTCATTTTCATCAGGTCGATGACGCCACTGAAACGGTCTTCTTCGCCAATGGGCAACTGCACCGGAACCGGGTTGCCTTTCAGCTTGCTCGCAATCTGCTCCACCACGCGCTTGAAGTTGGCCCCCTGACGATCCATCTTGTTCACGAAAGCGATGCGCGGAACCTTATACTTGTTGGCCTGACGCCATACCGTCTCGGACTGGGGTTGCACCCCGCCCACTGCACAGAAGACGGCCATGGCTCCGTCCAGCACCCGCAGGGAGCGCTCCACCTCGATGGTAAAGTCCACGTGTCCGGGAGTATCAATGATGTTTATGCGGTGTTCCGCACGTTGCCCATCCATGCCTTTCCAGAAACAGGTGGTGGCTGCCGAGGTGATGGTGATACCGCGCTCCTGCTCCTGGGCCATCCAGTCCATGACGGCAGTACCCTCATGCACTTCACCGATCTTGTGGGATACACCCGTATAAAACAAGATCCGCTCGGTGGTAGTCGTTTTGCCGGCATCAATGTGCGCCATGATGCCGATATTGCGATAACGTTCAATAGGGGTCGTGCGAGCCACAGTGTAGTCCTTTTGGGTCAGAGTCCCGTCAATTACCAGCGGAAATGGGCAAAAGCCTTGTTGGCTTCCGCCATGCGGTGGGTTTCCTCGCGCTTGCGCACTGCATTACCACGATTTTCGGCGGCTTCCAGAATTTCGGCAGCCAGACGGTTGCCCATGGATTTTTCGTTACGCTTGCGTGCAGAGTCTCGCAACCAGCGCATGGCCAAGGCCATTCTGCGATCCGAGCGGATTTCCACCGGTACCTGATAGGTGGCACCACCCACGCGGCGGCTCTTCACCTCTACCACCGGGCGGACATTGTCGATAGCCTTGCGGAATACTTCCAGGGCATCATTCTTGCTGCGCTCTGCAACCATATCAAGGGCACCATATACAATTTTCTCCGCCGTACTTTTTTTGCCGTCGCGCATCATGACATTGGCAAATTTGGCGATGAGTTCTTCTTTATATTTGGGATCCGGGAGAATAATCCGCTTGGGGACTTCACGACGTCTGGGCATGGCGCAACAACTCCTTCAATTTTGATTATTTGGGACGCTTGGCGCCGTACTTGGAGCGGGACTGTTTGCGGTTTTTCACGCCAGCAGTATCCAGGGTACCACGCACAATATGATAACGAACGCCGGGCAAATCCTTGACACGACCACCACGGATCAGCACCACCGAGTGCTCCTGCAGGTTATGACCTTCACCAGGAATGTAGCTACTGACCTCAAAACCATTCGTGAGACGCACCCGGGCGACCTTACGCAATGCCGAGTTGGGCTTTTTAGGGGTTGTGGTGTAAACACGGGTACAAACCCCACGTTTTTGTGGATTCGCATCCAGGGCTGGCACCTTATTTTTGGCAACAGGCCGCTTGCGTGGCTTGCGCACGAGTTGATTTAATGTGGGCATTTACAATCTCCAGAGTACGATGATGGCACCCAGCCTCACCGATGAGAGGGCGCATTCTAGTGAGGCTTGCCCTGACTGTCAAGGCAAGCCCCGGACATACCTTACAAAATTACGAGTTTTCGCGGTCGAGCACAGGTTCCGTCAACGCAGCGCCGGTTTCTACACCTGCGCCTAAGGTTTCTCCGCGATTCAAGCGACGGCGATGTTCATGATAGGCCAGCCCTGTACCCGCCGGGATCAGACGACCCACAATGACATTCTCCTTGAGACCACGCAGATCATCCAGTTTTCCGGAAACGGCAGCCTCGGTCAGTACACGGGTGGTTTCCTGGAAGCTCGCCGCCGAAATGAAGGACTCAGTGGACAAACTGGCTTTGGTGATACCCAGCAACATCGGGGTGAAGCGGGCCACTTCCTTGCCTTCCCGTTCCAGCTGGGCGTTTTCATCTTCCACCCGGGCGCGGTCTACCTGATCCCCCGGGATAAAGGTGCCATCCCCACTGGAGGTTATTTCCACCCGACGCAACATCTGCCGCAGTATCACTTCGATGTGCTTGTCGTTGATACGCACACCCTGCAGACGATAGACATCCTGGACTTCGTCGACGATGTAGTTGGCCAAGGCCTGCACACCCAGTACTCGCAATATGTCATGGGGTACCGGCTGGCCTTCTACCAGCTGTTCACCGGGTACTACACGCTCACCCTCGTACACAGTAACGTGCCGTCCCTTGGGAATCAGGTACTCGTGTTGTTCGCCATTCTCATCGGTAATGATGAGTCGCTGCTTGCCCTTGGTATCCTTGCCAAAGCCGACAATCCCTTCGTGTTCCGCGATGATCGCGAAATCCTTGGGACGACGGGCTTCGAACAACTCGGCCACACGCGGCAAACCACCGGTGATGTCACGGGTTTTCGAGGTACCGGCGGGCAGACGTGCCAGAATGTCGCCAGGGAAAATTTCCATGCCTTCCTGTACGGCGATAATGGCTCTGGCCGGCAGGAAATACCGTGCTGGCAGGTCGGTACCGGGCAGCTTCAGGTCCTGTCCTTTTTCATCCAGGATACTGATTACCGGGCGCAGATCCCGACCATGGGCGGGCCGCTGTTTGGCGTCGATGACCATCAAGGTCGACAAACCGGTGATTTCATCCGTCTGAATGGCGACGCTGGCGCCTTCCACGGCATCCTTGAGGGAGATTTTACCGCCCACTTCACTGACAATGGGGCGGGTGTGGGGATCCCATTCCGCTACCCGCATGCCGGCGGTGACGGGTGTGTTGTCATTGACCAGGAGGATGGCGCCATAGGGCATCTTGTAACGTTCCTTTTCACGGCCCTGCTCGTCCGTCACGGTAACTTCGCCATTCCGGCCAACCACCACATGGCGACCACTGGAGTGGGTCACCACCCGCAGGCTCGCCTGATAATGGAATACGCCGCCCTGCTTCACATCCAGACTGCTCTGGGCGGCTGACCGACTGGCCGCGCCACCGATATGGAAGGTCCGCATGGTCAACTGGGTTCCCGGTTCACCGATGGATTGTGCGGCAATCACCCCGACCGCCTCACCCTCATTGACCAGATGTCCCCGCGCCAGGTCGCGGCCATAGCAGAGGGCGCAAACCCCATGCCGTGAACGACAGGTCAGCGGGGAGCGCACTTTGAGGGCATCCACCCCCAGTTCATCGAGTTGACCCAGATGTTGTTCCGTCAACAGGGTGTTGCGGGCTATGACAATATCCCCGGTATTGGGATGCACCAGATCTTCTGCCAGGACACGTCCGAGCACTCGATCGCGCAGGGGTTCGATCACTTCACCCCCTTCCACCAACGAGGTCATGGGCAAGCCCTCTTCCGACCCGCAATCGTGCTCGACCACCACCAGATCCTGGGTCACATCCACCAATCGACGGGTCAGATAACCGGAGTTGGCAGTCTTCAGCGCGGTATCCGCCAAGCCTTTCCGGGCGCCGTGGGTGGAGATGAAGTACTGCAGCACATTGAGGCCTTCGCGGAAATTCGCGGTAATGGGCGTCTCAATAATCGAACCATCCGGCTTGGCCATCAGGCCGCGCATACCCGCCAACTGACGAATCTGAGCGGCCGAACCACGGGCTCCGGAATCGGCCATCATAAAGATGGAGTTGAAAGAGTCCTGCTGCACGCGGCTCCCATCAGGCAGTGTGACGGTTTCCTTGCTGACCCGATCCATCATGGCTTTCGCCACTTCATCGGTAGCTCTGGACCAGATATCCACGACCTTGTTATAGCGCTCACCTTCGGTGACCAGACCCGATGTATATTGGGCCTGAATGGCTTTCACCTCGTCTTCGGAGCGGCTGAGAATGCCTTCTTTCTCCTGCGGGGTGACCATATCCCCAGCGCCGAAGGAAATACCCGCCCGGGTGGCCATCCGGAACCCGGTGTACATGAGTTGATCGGCAAAAATGACGGTGTCCTTGATACCCAAACGGCGATAACAGGTATTGATCAGTTCACCGATCACTTTCTTCTTCAGTACCCGATTGATGATGCTGAAGGGCAGACCTTCGGGCAGAATATCACCGAGCAGGGCGCGACCAGCCGTGGTTTCGATACGTTCACCCCGGAAACGAACCATGATGCGGGCGTGCAGGCCCACTTCACCCGTCTCGTAAGCCCGGCGTACTTCCCGAATATCCGCAAACATGCTGCCGGTACCCTTGGCATCGGCGCGTTCCTGACTGGCATAGTAGAGACCCAACACAATATCCTGTGAAGGCACGATGACCGGATCACCATTGGCAGGACTGAGAATATTGTTGGTGGACATCATCAGGATGCGGGCTTCAAGCTGTGCTTCCAGAGAAAGGGGTACGTGTACCGCCATCTGGTCACCGTCAAAATCGGCGTTATAGGCCGCACAAACCAGGGGATGCAGTTGAATGGCCTTGCCTTCGATCAACACCGGCTCAAAGGCCTGAATACCCAAACGATGCAGGGTCGGCGCGCGGTTGAGCATCACCGGATGCTCACGAATGACCTCTTCGAGAATATCCCAGACCTCGGGCTTTTCCTGCTCGACCAGCCGCTTGGCTGCCTTGATGGTGGTGGCCAGACCCCGTTCTTCGAGCTTGTTGAAAATAAAAGGTTTGAACAGCTCGAGGGCCATTTTCTTGGGCAGGCCGCACTGATGGAGACGCAACTCCGGACCAACCACGATCACGGAACGGCCGGAATAGTCCACCCGCTTGCCCAAGAGATTTTGACGGAAACGGCCCTGCTTGCCCTTGATCATATCGGCCAAGGACTTGAGGGGACGCTTGTTGGGTCCGGAAATGGCCCGGCCGCGACGGCCATTATCCAGCAGGGCATCGACCGCTTCCTGGAGCATGCGTTTTTCATTGCGCACGATAATATCCGGCGCTTTCAGCTCGAGCAGACGCTTGAGCCGGTTATTGCGGTTAATGACCCGGCGATACAGATCATTCAGGTCTGAAGTCGCAAAGCGCCCACCATCCAGCGGTACCAGAGGCCGCAAATCCGGGGGCAACACCGGCAGCACTTCCATGATCATCCATTCGGGACGATTACCGGAAGATTCAAAGCCTTCCAGAATTTTCAGGCGCTTGCTCAATTTTTTGGTCTTGGTGTCGGAATTGCTTTCCCGCAGCTCATTGCGAATCCGCTCGATTTCCTGGGCCAGGGGAATTCCCCGGAGCAGATCACGAATACCTTCCGCGCCCATTTTGGCGACAAATTCATCTCCATGTTCTTCCAGGGCGTCCAGGTACTGGTCTTCACTCATGATGAGGCCCCGTTCAAGAGCCGTCACACCGGGATCCACCACTACATAGGCTTCAAAATACAGGACCTGCTCAATATCCCGCAAAGGCATGTCGAGAATCATGCCCATGCGGCTGGGCAAGGACTTGAGGAACCAGATATGCGCGACCGGACTCGCCAGTTCAATATGGCCCATGCGCTCCCGGCGCACCCGCGCCTGAGTGACTTCGACGCCACATTTTTCGCAGACCACACCCCGGTGCTTGAGACGCTTGTACTTGCCACAGAGGCATTCGTAGTCCTTGATTGGGCCGAAAATCTTGGCGCAGAACAAGCCTTCACGCTCAGGTTTGAACGTCCGGTAATTAATGGTCTCGGGCTTTTTTACTTCACCAAATGACCAGGAACGCACCTTGTCCGGCGAGGCTATGCCAATCCGTATGGCATCAAATTCTTCCTGCTGATCGTTTTGTTTGAAGAGCTTCAGTAAGTCTTTCAACGCTTCCATCCTTGCCCGCCCGGGGCAGAAATATTACTTGGACTGTTCCAATTCAATGTCAATACCCAGCGAACGCAACTCTTTCAACAGCACGTTGAAAGACTCCGGCATTCCGGCATCCATGCGGAAATCGCCTTTGACGATGGACTCATACATTTTACTCCGTCCACTGACGTCATCGGATTTCACGGTCAGCATTTCCTGCAAGGTATAGGCCGCTCCATAGGCTTCCAGGGCCCAGACTTCCATTTCTCCGAAGCGCTGACCACCGAATTGTGCCTTACCACCCAAGGGTTGCTGCGTCACCAGGCTGTAAGGTCCGGTGGAGCGAGCATGCATCTTGTCATCGACCAAGTGGTGCAGCTTGAGCATATAGAGGTAACCCACGGTCACCGGGCGATCAAAGGCATCCCCCGTGCGACCATCATAGAGCGTCACCTGACCGCTTCGCGGCAGTCCGGCCAGTTCCAGCATATCGCGGATTTCCTCTTCGGAGGCACCGTCAAAGACCGGCGTCGCCATGGGCACACCACCGCGCAGATTTTGCGCCAGTTCCCGGATTTCCTCATCGCTGAGACTGTCGAGATCTTCCTTCTTGCCGGCCCGGTTGTAGATTTCCGCGAGAAAAGCCCGCATTTCCTGCATGGCCAGATCGCTTTCCAGCATGGCCGCAATTTTTTTACCGAGTCCTTTGGCTGCCCAGCCCAGATGGGTTTCCAGAATCTGACCCACATTCATACGGGAAGGCACGCCCAGAGGATTGAGCACGATATCTACTGAGGTGCCATCCGCCAGATACGGCATGTCCTCTACCGGTACGATTTTGGACACCACCCCCTTGTTGCCGTGGCGGCCCGCCATTTTGTCGCCGGGCTGCAGCTGCCGCTTGATAGCCACATGCACCTTGACCATTTTCAGCACACCGGGGCTGAGATCATCGCCCTGGGTCAGCTTGCGGCGCTTTTCTTCCAGCACGGCATCCAGACGCTGGCGCTGTTCCTCCAGCTGGGCGCGAATCTGCTCCAGCGCATCATTACCTTCTTCAGAACGCAGGCGGATTTCGAACCATTGGGCGCGGGGCAGATCCTTCAGATAAGCCTTGGTGACCTTGTTTCCAGCGGCAAGCCCATTGGGACCACCCTCGGCCACCTTGCCGATCAACTGCCTTTCAATACGCTGATAACTGTCTTCCTCGACAATCCGGTACTGATCGTTCAAGTCCTTGCGGATGCGGGTCAATTCCTGCTCTTCGATGGACTTGGCCCGCGCATCCTTGTCGATACCATCGCGGGTGAACACCTGGACGTCGATCACCGTTCCATACATGCCGGCCGGCATGCGCAAGGAATTATCCTTCACATCCGAAGCCTTCTCACCGAAGATGGCGCGCAACAGCTTCTCTTCGGGGGTCAACTGGGTTTCGCCCTTGGGCGTTACCTTGCCCACCAGAATGTCTCCGGGAGACAGTTCGGCACCAATGACGACAATGCCCGATTCATCCAGATGGCGGAGTGCACCTTCGGCGACATTGGGAATATCCCGGGTAATTTCTTCCGGCCCCAGTTTGGTATCCCGGGCAAAAACCGGAAACTCTTCAATATGGATGGTGGTGTAGCGATCTTCTGCCACCACCCGCTCCGAAATCAGGATAGAATCTTCAAAATTATAACCATTCCAGGGCATGAAAGCCACCAGCATGTTTTGCCCCAGAGCCAGTTCACCCATTTCGGTACTGGGACCGTCGGCCAGCACATCACCGCGACTGACCACATCGCCGACCTGTACTACCGGCCGCTGATTCAATGTCGTGTTCTGGTTGGAGCGGGCGTATTTCACCAGATTGTAAATATCCACGCCGGGCTCTTCCGCCAGGGTCTCTTCGTCATTGACGCGGATGACAATACGGGCGCCATCGACAATATCCACCACCCCACCACGGCGGGCCACCACGGCGGCACCGGAATCGATGGCCACCACCCGCTCCATACCCGTGCCCACCATGGGTGCATCGGAACGAATGGTGGGCACCGCCTGACGCTGCATGTTCGAACCCATGAGGGCCCGGTTGGCATCATCGTGTTCAAGGAAGGGAATCATACTCGCCGCCACTGAAACAATCTGGCGGGGAGAAATATCCATGAATTGGACCTGATCACGACTGGCCAGTGTCGTCTCGTTCTTGTAACGACAGGAAATCAGATCATCCATCAGCATGCCATTGTCGTCCAGGGCCGAGTTGGCCTGGGCAATCATGTAATTGCCTTCTTCAATGGCGGAAAGATACTCGATTTCATCGGTCGCACGGCTATCGACAACCCGTCGATACGGGGTTTCCAAAAAGCCGTATTCGTTGGTCCGGGCATAGCAGGACAAGCTGTTGATCAAACCGATATTAGGACCTTCCGGTGTTTCAATCGGGCAGATTCGGCCATAATGGGTAGGATGCACGTCGCGGACCTCAAACCCGGCCCGTTCACGGGTCAAGCCGCCAGGCCCCAGGGCGGAAACCCGGCGCTTGTGGGTGACTTCAGACAACGGATTGGTCTGGTCCATGAACTGGGAGAGCTGGCTGGAACCAAAAAACTCATTGACGACTGCCGCGATGGGTTTGGCATTGATGAGATCCTGGGGCGTCAAGCCTTCGCTTTCGGCCAGGGCCAGACGATCTTTCACGGCTCTTTCCACCCGCACCAATCCCAGACGGAACTGGTTCTCCATCAACTCACCGACCGAGCGGACCCGGCGATTGCCGAGGTGATCAATGTCATCAATCTCCCCGATACCATTACGCAGGGACACCAATACCTTGAGCACGGCGAGAATGTCTTCACTGCTCAACACACCGGGGCCGGTAATTTCTTCACGACCCACCCGGCGGTTGAATTTCATCCGCCCCACAGCCGACAAATCATAACGATCCGGGCTGAAGAACAGACCCTGGAACAGATTCTGTGCGGCATCCTTGGTGGGCGGTTCACCCGGGCGCATCAAGCGATAAATTTCCATCTGCGCTTCATGGGCATCCCGGGAAGTGTCAATGCGCAGAGTCTCGGAAATATACGGCCCGCGATCGAGTTCATTGATGTACAAGGTATGCAGGGACAATGACGGTCCCTTGCGCAACACATCCAGCACTTCGCCGGTAATGGGTTCATTGACGGCCAGCAGCACTTCACCGGTTTCCGGGTTGACCACATCCTTGGCGACGATTTTTCCCAGCACGAACACATCGGGTACAGGCAACTGTTGCAAACCCGGGACTTCGGCCATGGCCTTGATATGACGCGCGGTGATGCGTTTACCCGTCGCTACCAGCAGTTCGCCGGTTGCCGGGTTGACGATATCAAAGCTGGCAATTTCACCCTGCAAACGCTGGGGGATGAAATCATAGAGCAGCACGCCGTCGAGAATATGGAAGGTATCCGTTTCGAAAAACATTTCGAGAATATCTTCGGTGCTGTAGCCGAGCGCTCGCAACAGCGTCGTCGCTGGCAATTTACGACGCCGGTCAATACGAGCATAAACATGATCCTTCGGATCAAATTCAAAATCCAGCCAGGAACCGCGATAGGGAATGATTCGGGCATTAAACAACAACTTGCCGGAAGAATGGGTTTTGCCCCGGTCATGATCAAAAAACACACCCGGGGAACGGTGCAACTGGGACACAATAATGCGCTCGGTACCGTTGATGACAAAAGAACCATGTTCGGTCATGAGCGGTATTTCGCCCATGTACACGTCCTGCTCCTTGACATCCTTGACGCGCTTGGCGCCGGTACTGTCGTCCTTTTCCATGACCGCCAGGCGCAGACGCACGCGCAGCCCGGCATTATAGGTCAGACCACGCTGACGGCATTCCACCACATCAAAGGCCGGTTTTTCCAGACGGTAGGAAACATAATCCAGCATGGCATTGCCGGAATAGCTTTCCATGGGAAAAATCGAGCGGAAAACCGCCTCCAGCCCTGTTTCCTTGCGCGCCGCCGGAGGCACCGACTCCTGGAGGAACTCTCGATAAGAATCCATCTGCGTAGCCAGCAGATATGGCACTGCGAGAATGCTCTGGCTTTTGCCAAAGTCTTTACGAATCCGTTTCTTTTCAGTAAAAGAGTAGGCCATGGATGCTCCGCGCAACAACTGCAAGGTTTAGGGACAAGACTTAAAGCTGCTTTCCACAAACGATAAGGGGCTGGCAACCTTTACTGTTGCCAGCCAGATAAACCGCTCAAAACGGGTATAACAGATTATTTGATCTCCGCCTCGGCCCCGGCCTCGACGAGTTGTGCCTTGACACTTTCCGCCTCGGCCTTGGCAACGCCTTCCTTGACCGGCTTGGGAGCGCCATCCACCAGATCCTTGGCTTCTTTCAGGCCCAGACCGGTAATGGCACGCACCACCTTGATGGTGTTTACCTTATTGGCGCCAGCACCGGTCAGAATGACATCAAATTCCGTCTGTTCTTCTGCTGCGGCAGCATTTTCACCACCTGCAGCGCCGCCGGCAGGAGCAGCAACAGCTACTGCAGCTGCAGACACACCGAACTTTTCTTCCATTTCCTTGATCAGTTCGGAAAGTTCCAAAACCGTCATACCTGCAATAGCGTCTAAAATTTCTGCTTTGGACAATGCCATTTCACAACTCCTTCATCATCAATTTTGAGTTAGGCAGCGCGTTGATCGCGAACTGCTGCAAGGACCCGAACAAAACGACTCGGAACCTCGTTGAGGGTGCGTACAAAACCGGATACTGGTGCCTGCATGGTGCCGAGCAACTTCGCCAGCAATTCTTCACGGGACGGCATCTTGCTCAACTGAACAATCGCCGCTGCGTCAATCTGCTTGCCACTCAATACCCCACCGGTAACCACCAGCTTGTCAAAACGCTTGGAGAAATCCGTAAAGATTTTGGCTAATGCCACCGGATCTTCCGCCGCTGCAAATACCAAGGGTCCCTTCAACAAAGGTTCCATGACCGCAAACGGTGTGCCCAGCAATGCCCGCTTCAACAGCGTATTTTTTACTACCTGAACATGTACGGACTGCTTCAGTGCCTCAGCCCGAAATGCCGTCATCTGTGCCACAGTCAAACCACGATATTCTGCTACCACAGTGGCTTGCGCCTCTGCGATTTTGGCCTGAAGGGCGATGACAACCTGTTCTTTTTCTGCGAGTTTAAGGCTCACGTGAATGTCACCTCCTATCTAACCGAGGCGGCCAAAAAGCTGGCGCGCCGTCGCCTACGCAGGGAAAATCATTAAGGCTTGCGCCCCCTGCGGTCTTTGTACGCCGGCTCACGCCGACTTTTCCGCCCGAAGACAGAAAACTGTTACGCCAGACCAGAAAGATCTACCACGACCCCAGGACCCATGGTCGGGGACAAACTGACCTTACGAATATAAATACCCTTGCTAGTGGCCGGCTTGGCTTTACGCAAACTGTCAATCAGGGCCAGCAAATTTTCCTGCAACGCTTTGGCCTCGAAAGAGGATTTACCGATGCTGCTATGCACAACCCCGCCCTTGTCGGCGCGGTAACGCACCTGACCGCCTTTGGCATTGACAACAGCCGTGCGCACATCGGCAGTAACCGTGCCCACCTTGGGGTTAGGCATCAAACCACGCGGACCCAGCACCGGCCCCAAAGTACCGACAATACGCATGGCATCAGGAGTGGCAATCACCACGTCGAAGTCCATCTGACCAGCCTTTACCTGCTCTGCCAGATCTTCCATGCCGACAATATCCGCACCCGCTTCCCGTGCTTCGTTGGCTTTGTCCGCCGTCGCAAACACGGCGACCCGCGTTTGCTTACCCGTACCGTTTGGCAGCACTACCGCACCGCGAACCACCTGATCCGACTTGCGGGGGTCAATACCCAGTCCTACCGCCACATCCACCGACTCGTCAAATTTGGCGGTCGCCATTTTTTTGACCAGTTCCAGCGCTTCTTCAATACCGTAGTGCTGGTTACGATTGACCATATCCCGAACTAGCTGAGTCCGTTTGGATTTATTCGCCATGTCTTAATCCTCCACCGTCAGGCCCATACTCCGGGCAGTTCCGCGCACACTCCGTTTGGCGGATTCCAGATTTTCGGTGTTCAGATCGGGCATTTTGGTCTTGGCGATTTCCTCGACCTGTGCTTCCGTGACCTTACCGACCTTGACGGTATTGGGACGGCCACTACCCTTGGGCAAACCCGCAGCTTTCATCAACAGTACTGCAGCGGGTGGAGTTTTGACCTCAAAGGTAAAACTTTTATCGGCATAAACCGTAATCACCACCGGCAGAGGCAAACCTGGCTCCACACCCTGGGTCTGGGCATTGAAGGCCTTGCAGAATTCCATGATATTGAGGCCGCGTTGTCCCAGGGCCGGGCCAATGGGTGGACTCGGATTGGCTTGCGCAGCCTTCACCTGCAACTTGATATAACCCGTTATTTTCTTTGCCATTACTAAACTCCTGTGAGGTGCAAACGCCGCCAGGCTCCCTCGTCATGTCACGGTCAGACTTTTTCTACCTGACCAAAATCCAGCTCCACGGGGGTGGACCGACCAAAAATGGTGACCGATACCCGCAGCTTGCTTTTTTCAAAATTGACTTCTTCCACCACGCCATTGAAATCTTTGAAAGGTCCGTCAATGACGCGCACCTGTTCACCCGCATCGAAGCTGAACTTGGGACGGGGTTTTTCGACGCCTTCCTTGATACGGTCCATGATGGCATCTGTTTCAGCATCGCTGAGTGGATGAGGACGCCCTACGGATCCGCCCACGAAACCCGTCACCCGGGGAGTGCTTTTCACCAGATGCCAGGTGGTGTCATCCATTTCCATTTGCACCAGGACATAGCCCGGATAAAACATGCGCTGAGAATTGGTTTTCTGGCCATTGCGCATTTCCACGACTTCTTCCACAGGCACCAGGATCTCGCCAAAACGATCTGCGAGGCCTTCACGCTGTGCCCGTTCGCGTATTTCTGCCTGAACTTTTTTCTCAAAACCCGAGAATGCATGTACCACATACCAACGCATAGCCATTTAGCCAACTCCTCCGAGTAGTAGCCGTACCACACCAAGGAGTGCTAGATCGACCAACCACAGAAAGGCCGCAATGACGGCAATCAAGCCTATGATGATGGCAGTACTCCGCAACACTTCAGTGCGGGTTGGCCAGACGACTTTCAGCAATTCGAGATACGCCTCTCGAAAAAACACCAAAAGCTTCTTTCCGCTTTCACTATAGGCAAACAAGCCGACGGCAATCAGCAAACCGGCGGCAAGGCCAACACTCGGGTAATACGTCCCGATACGCGCGGGGATCAGAAAGTAGGCGAACACCCCGAGGGCAGCGAAACCTGCCGCAAAATAGAGCCTCACTTTTTCCGACATGACCACCGCACCTTATAATAATGGCAGGGCAGGAGGGGATCGAACCCCCAACCTGCGGTTTTGGAGACCGCTGCTCTACCAATTGAGCTACTGCCCTGCAGACGGCAAACGGCGGTCAAGCCGCCGTTCAACTATACAACGCTACCGAATTATTCGACCACCTTGGAAACCACGCCAGCGCCCACCGTACGGCCGCCTTCACGAACCGCAAAGCGCAGACCTTCTTCCATCGCGATGGGGGCAATCAGAGAAACCTTGAACAGAATGTTGTCTCCCGGCATCACCATCTCCACCCCTTCCGGCAATTCCACCGCGCCCGTCACGTCCGTCGTCCGAAAGTAAAACTGCGGGCGATAACCATTGAAAAACGGCGTGTGACGTCCACCTTCTTCCTTCGACAATACATACACTTCGGCTTCAAAACGCGTGTGCGGCTTGATGCTGCCCGGCTTGGCCAGGACCTGGCCCCGCTCCACATCGTCTTTCTTGGTACCCCGCAGCAGCACTCCGACATTGTCCCCCGCCTGCCCCTGGTCCAGAATCTTCCGGAACATTTCCACGCCGGTCACAATGCTCTTGGCCGTGTCGCGGATGCCAATGATTTCAATTTCATCCCCCACCTTGACCACACCGCGCTCGATACGACCCGTCACCACAGTGCCCCGTCCGGAAATGGAAAACACGTCTTCAATGGGCATCAGAAAGGGCTTGTCCACCGGACGTTCCGGCAACGGAATGTAACTGTCCAGAGCGTCCGCCAGCTTGAAGATGGACGGCTCACCAATGTCGCTCTGATCCCCTTCCAACGCCTTGAGGGCGGAGCCAATCACCACCGGAATGTCATCTCCCGGAAAGTCGTACTTGGTCAGCAACTCTCGGACTTCCATTTCCACCAGCTCCAGCAGCTCGGCATCGTCCACCATGTCCGCCTTGTTCAGAAACACGACAATATAGGGAACACCCACCTGACGGGCCAGCAGAATGTGTTCGCGGGTCTGGGGCATCGGGCCATCCGCCGCCGATACCACGAGAATGGCACCGTCCATCTGCGCGGCTCCGGTGATCATGTTCTTGACGTAGTCGGCGTGCCCCGGACAATCCACGTGCGCGTAGTGACGGTTCTCCGTCTCGTACTCCACGTGCGAGGTCGCAATCGTGATGCCACGCGCCCGCTCTTCCGGCGCATTGTCAATCTGATCATAGGCCCGTACCTCACCGCCAAACTTCGTCGACAGCACCTTCGTCAGCGCCGCCGTCAATGTGGTCTTCCCATGGTCCACGTGACCAATCGTTCCCACGTTTACATGCGGCTTCGTCCGCTCAAATTTCCCTTTGGACATCAGAAACTCCCCAAGAAAACAGACCAAGAAAAAATAATATGGAGCCCACAACCGGATTCGAACCGGTGACCTCTTCCTTACCAAGGAAGTGCTCTACCGCCTGAGCTATGTGGGCCTACTTCTGGAGCGGGTGATGGGAATCGAACCCACACCATCAGCTTGGAAGGCTGAGGTTCTACCATTGAACTACACCCGCATAAACCGTGACGCCCGCGCCGCTTACACTACAATTTCTACTCATCATATAATATGGTGGAGGGAGGAGGATTCGAACCTCCGAAGGCAGAGCCGTCAGATTTACAGTCTGATCCCTTTGACCGCTCGGGAACCCCTCCACGATTAGCGGCGCATTGTGCCGCCTAGGGCAGGGGTCTGTCAACAGATTTAAACCGGGTAATATCTATAACGTACTATAATATACTTCAAAACGTTTGTGCCAATTCGCAGCAAGTAGTCAGGGCAGAGTAAACTACTTCACCAAAAAGCAATGCTTGTTCCTAATTTCTTGACATCGTTGCCGAATTACAACATTCTTTGCGTGACGGTTTTAGATTTTGTCCGGCAGATTTCTGCCTGAGCTTGAGAGGAGGGTTTATAAATGCAACACATTAAACGTATTACCCTGATGCTGGCCATCAGCGGCGGTCTTTGTGCCGGAACAGCCTTTGCAGACAACGGCTATACCGGTTATGCCATTCAGGCAGGAGGCAAGCCCGTGGTCACCTCCACAGGGGCCTGCGTTCGCGGTGGCCGTCCTGTTACTGACGGTGCCGTCCCTGAATACTGCGCACCCGCCAAGCCAGCACCGGTGGCTGTGACGCCTGCTCCCGCACCCGCACCCGCACCCATTGCTCCCGTTGAGCGCACGGTGCTGGTCAGCAAACCCATCACCATTACCGGCATCAACTTCAAATTTGATTCCTACAAGCTACTGGATCATGACATCAAGGTTCTGGATGAGGTCGCCGATTTTGCCAAAAATCATCCCAGCGCGGTTCTGGACGTGAATGGTTACTGCAGCAAGGTTGGCAGCTACGCGTACAACCTGAAACTGTCAAAGTTGCGTGCCCAGAGTGTGGCGCAATACTTGAGCAGACACGGCGTTTCCAACGATCGTATGGTCCTCAAAGGTCATTCCTATAATGATCCCGTTGCCAGCAACGCCACCGCACGAGGACGCTTCCTGAACCAGCGCGTGGAGATCAACTCCAGCATTAAGGTTCAAAAAACCGTCCATTAATCAGCGCCTAAATAGCGATGCAAGGCGGATCAGTACTGATCCGCCTTTTTTATGGTTTTTTCCATCATGCAGCATCCTGATTCCATGCTAGACTAGCGATCATGCGACAATCCCTGCTTCGTTTCGTGCGTACCCTGCACATCACTCGCGTCCTGGTGCGCTACCGCCTGGATGAAGTGCTTTATTTTTTGCCCATACTGAAGCCCTATCGGACCGTTCTACGCCTCAGCCCCATGTCTTGGCTGGGTCCCAAACCCCAAGGAGATTTTGCGGAACGCCTCCGCCAGGCCCTCGAAACATTGGGTCCGACCTTCATCAAACTGGGGCAGATGTTATCCACCCGGCGCGACTTGCTACCCGATTATATTACTCAGGAGCTAGCCAAGCTGCAGGATGCCGTCCCCCCCTTCTCCTCTGAGGAGGCCCGCAAAATCATTGAAGCAGCACTCGGCAAACCGGTCCCATCAATATTTGCGGAGTTCGACCCCCAGCCCGCTGCGGCAGCATCCATCGCCCAGGTGCATTTTGGCGTTCTGAAGGACGGACGTGAAGTCGCCATCAAGGTCCGGCGTCCGGGATTGCGCCGGGTAATCGATCAGGACCTGGCCATATTGGGCCTGCTGGCGGATCTGGCTGAACGCTATTCGCAAGAAGGCAGACGCCTGCGCGTCCGTGCAGTCGTGGCGGAATATGCCAAAACCTTGCGCGGTGAACTGGATTTATTGCGCGAAGCGGCCAATGCCAGCCAGCTGCGCCGCAATTTTGCCGCCGAACCTAATCTGCTTTACGTTCCGGAAATTTATTGGGATTTTTGCAGTTCAGCCGTCCTGGTGATGGAACGTATTTATGGTATCCCCATCGGGCAAATGGACGCCTTGCGCAAGGCCGGCATCAATTTTGACCAGCTCTCCCGCCGCGCGGCGGAAATCTTTTTCCGCCAGGTTTTTCGTGACGCCTATTTCCACGCAGACATGCACCCGGGCAATATTTTCATTGATCCCCAAAATGGTCGTTTCATTGCCGTCGATTTTGGCATCATGGGCAGCCTGGACGATGCCAGTCAGCACTACCTGGCGGAAAACATGGTTGCCTTTTTCCAAAGGGACTACCGAAGAGTCGCCGAGGCGCATGTGGAAGCTGGCTGGGTGCCTCCCGATACCAATGTCCAGGATTTCGAGGCAGCAATCCGGGCCATTGCCGAGCCGGTATTTGAAAAACCGCTGAATGAAATCTCAGTGGCCAATCTTTTGTTGCGCCTGTTCCAGACGACCCGGGCATTTCAGATGCAAACCCAGCCCCAGCTGCTATTGCTCCAGAAAACCCTGGTAAATGTGGAAGGCATTGCCCGGGACTTCAATCCGGCACTCAACATGTGGGAAGTAGCCACGCCGCTGCTCAGGGAGTGGCTGAGTCGCCAGCGCGGTCCTCGAGGTTGGTGGACAGAAATGCAGCGGCATTTTCCTGAATGGGGACTCGTATTACCTGAAATGCCTGTTCTTTTGCACAATATTCTTCGCCAGACACAACAAGGTGAACTTCCTCTGGTAATCCGCAATCAGGATCTGGATGGGATTCGGCAAGAGCTGCGGCGGGGCATGTTGCGCCTCTCCTTTGGAGTCAGCGGAACATTTATCGTCATTGGCATTGGCATCATGGCCGCCCTGACCCATAAACTGGATTTTGCCATTCTCGATCTGCCACTCTGGGCCTGGCTGATTTTGCTGCCTGCCCTGAGCTGGATTGCCATACACTGGGTGTCCAGCTTCTTCAAAGTGCGAGACTAGCGGCTTTAATATTCCATCACAGGGAGGGTATCATCATGTGGATCATTATTTCTCTGATTATTGCGGCATTGGCGGTCATATTTGCCGTCCAGAACAATGTCATGACATCCGTGCATTTTTTTTCATGGACTTTCGCCCAGTCACAAGGCGTGATATTGCTCTGTGGATTTGTGGCGGGTTTCATTGCCAGCATGTTGATTTACTTGCCGACCCATATTCGTAATAAGCTGAAAATACGCCGTCACGAACGCCGGCTTTCGGAACTGGAAGGTCAACTCAATGAAGAAAGAGGCAAGCGGGAATATATCGAAAAAGAGCACGCCGCTGCCTTACGTATTCAAAAAAGCAACGGCATCAGCGGGTCCAAAACCGAGAGCAACGGCTGAGAACCCGGTTTTATCGGGCCTAATCGCCCTTTTTGTCGGCGACCGCGACAACAGTGGCTTTTTTAAATTCGGGCACCGTGCGGGCCAGAACCTGCAGGTTTTTGCTCGCCTGCACGTTGCCCGCTGCTGCCGCCTTATGCCACCACAGGGCGGCTTTGCTATAATCCTGCGGCACGCCCTGACCCATGAAGTAGAGATTACCCAGGTTATACTGAGCGGCAGAAACTCCCAGCGCTGCAGCCTTGTTCCACCAGTAAGCCGCCTTGGCCAAATCCTTGGGAACACCCTGACCAAAATAATATTGCATGCCCAGATTGTATTCGGCCTTTCCATAACCATGCAGGGCGGATTTTTCAAACCATTGTGCCGCGAGACCATAGTTCTGGGGCACGCCCTCACCCAGCGCGCAACGCGTACCAATACTGTTTTCCAGTTTGGCGGTGGTCAGCTCTGCCGGTTGTGAACTGGCAGAATCTTCCATTTCCGCTTTACCGGCCATGGTCTGGGCATCGGCCAGAGGCGCGGCAAGCAATAACAAGGCGGCCGCCGAGCAAGAGAACACCCCAGGAATACGCAAAAAACGATGAGCAGGCATGATTCACTCCATAAATGCAGGGTAATGGCTTTCAGATGTGAAGGTTACACCATAAAGCTAAGAAACTGCCAGAACTTTTTTCAGCCATCACTCCCCTCAGGGCCAACCGGACTCGGCATCATTATCACAAGCCTAAAAAGACGCTGAACGGCGTCCGTATTCAGGGTTCGATTTGGGCAGTTTCCATCTGTCGCCAGCGCTGGGCAAGCTTGTCGAGCACGGCATTGACAAAGCGATGGCCCTGTTCGGCCCCAAAATCCTTGCCCAACTCGATGGCCTCATTGATGACCACCCGGTAGGGGGTTTGCGGCAAATCCCGCAGCTCGTAAGCCGCCAGACGCAAAATGGCGCGTTCCACCTCACTGATTTCATCTTCCCAACGTCGATCCGGGATTTCCTCGGCGATGGCGGGATCCAGCTGCGGGATGGCGTGACAAACACCCTCCCAGACGCTGGCAAAAAATTCCCGATCGGCCCCCTGCAGGCGTTCCGGGTCGGCCGTAAACTGCAAGGCGATATCTGCACAATGCCCGGGATTCAACTGCCACTGGTATAAAGCCTGGATGATGGCCTGACGCGCCAGGCGGCGACGACTGTTTTTCATGGAAGTTCAGATCTGATCCAGCAGTTGCACCATTTCGAGGGCGGTCATTGCCGCATCGAAACCCTTGTTTCCGGCTTTGGTGCCTGCCCGTTCAATGGCCTGCTCGATGCTGTCCGTGGTCAATATGCCAAAAATAACCGGAATACCCGTATCCATGGCCACCTGTGCCACGCCTTTGGATACTTCTCCGGCCACATAATCGAAATGGGGCGTACCTCCGCGAATGACGGCCCCCAGACAGAGAACGGCATCATAATTGCCACTGCGAGCCAGTTTTTGCGCAACCAGCGGGATTTCATAGGCACCCGGCACATAGACCACATGAATTTGCTCGTCACTGGCGCCGTGACGACGCAGGGCATCTATGGCACCCTGCTCCAGTTGCTGGGTGATAAAACTGTTGAAACGGCTGACCAGCAGCACAAAACGAAACTTGCCGGCTTGCAGACTGCCTTCTATTTGTTGAATCATGATTTTTCCTTAGTTATTTTCCTGAAATGGACGTTGCCCGACAATTTCGAGGCCAAATCCACCGATCCCCCGATACTGGAACTGACTGTCACTCAATACCTCGGCGCGATGCACGCCCAGATCCGTCAAAATCTGGGCGCCAATGCCAAAAGTACGCAAAACCCTTCCGGCATCCCCGGCCTGACCCGGTCCTTTGGGCAATTCCGGCAAGGCGGCCACTTCCTGCAGAAGTTCTTCCACCGTTTCCTCGTGATGCAGGTACACCAGCACGCCGCGACCCTCTGCCGCAATGCGCTGCAAGGCCCGGGTATTGGGACTGGCGGCCCCGGCAAACAGATCGTTGAGGATTTTACCGACCTGCACCCGGACCAGCACAGGACTATCCGCAGCCGCCACATCGCCCATGGCCAGGGCAAAATGAGTTTCCCTGGCCACCCAATCGCGATAGACGTATAACTGGAAATCCCCATAAACCGTCTGCCAGGGACCCTGGGCCTCGCGCTCGACAATCCTTTCCCTTTCGAGGCGGTAACGAATCAGGTCGGCAATGGTTCCGATCTTGAGGCCATGCTCCGCCGCATAAGGAAGCAAATCCGGCAAACGCGCCATTTCACCATCGGCATTGAGAATCTCGCAAATCACTCCGGCAGGCTGGCAGCCGGCCAGACGCGCCAGATCTACTGCCGCCTCGGTGTGACCAGCGCGCACCAGCACTCCACCCGGTTCGGCAGCCAGCGGGAAAACATGACCGGGCATCACCAGATCTTCGGGCACCGCATCGGCAGCAATGGCCGCCTGAACGGTGGCGGCCCGATCTGCCGCAGAAATGCCTGTGGTCACGCCCCGGGCCGCCTCAATGGAAACCGTAAACGCGGTGCCAAGGCTGGCGGTATTGTGCCCGACCATTTGTGGCAAGCGCAATTGTTGGCAACGCTCCCGGGTCAAGGGCAAACACACCAGACCACGCGCCTGAGTCACCATGAAATTGATGGCGGCGGGAGTCACAAACTCTGCCGCCATGATCAGATCACCCTCATTCTCCCGACCTTCATCGTCCATGAGAATCACCATGCGACCCGCCGCAATATCTGCAATGATTTCTTCGGCGGAACTGATTTTACCTGCACTCATACCGGATATCCTTTGGCAGCCAATGATTCGCGAGAGATGGGTGATTTTAGCGCCGAGTCTGACACGGTCGCTACCCAGCGTTCCAGATAGCGGGCAACCAGATCCACCTCCAGATTCACCCGCTGGCCCACCCGCCAGGCCGCTGCCGTCGTCTGACTCAGGGTATGGGGAATCAGATTGAGCAAGAAACGATCTCCCTCCAGGGCATTGACGGTCAGACTGATACCGTCCACACAAATGCTGCCTTTGGCAGCAATGTAACGCAGCAACTCCCGGGGTGCGGTCACCGCAAATACCCGGGAGCGACCTGAATCCTGTATGCTGTGAATCTGCCCCACCCCATCCACATGCCCGGCCACCAGATGTCCCCCCAGACGATCAGCCAGACGCAGGGCTTTTTCGAGATTCACGGCACTCCCTGTTTTCAGGCTACCGAGCAGGGTCCTATCCAGGGTTTCGCGGGAAATATCCACCGCGAACCCGTCCTTATGGAGATCCACCACCGTCAGACAAACACCCGATACGGCAATACTGTCTCCCAGCTTGACATCCCCCAGATCAAGGCCGCCAGAAGCCAGGGTCATCCGGTAGTCACCGCCCTGGGGCTGTAATTGGCGCACCTGACCCAGCGCCTCAATAATACCCGTGAACATGTTTCAGTCCTCCCGCGGACTCAGGGTCCACTTCAGATCATTGTCCAGCAATTCGATGCCGCGACTCTGCCAGCGCGGGGCATCGGCAAGCCGGGCAAAAGGCCCCACCTGCACTGCCCCTTGGGCTCCCTGACCCAGGAGCATGGGCGCCACATAGACTATCCACTCATCCACCAGCTTTGCGGCAAACAAGGCGCGTGCCAAGGTCGGTCCAGCTTCCACCAGCACTTCGTTCATCTGTTTCTCGGCCAGCAAGTGCAGCAGCGCCAATGGATCCAGCCGCGCTCCCTCCAAGGGAACGGCAAGCAACTCCGCCCCCGCCTTTTGGAGCCGACTGTGCTTTGCCGCCGGCACTTCCGGTCCATGAGCAATCCAGACCGCACCCGGTGAGGCAAACAGCGCAGCATCAGCGGGGGTACGCAAATGGGTATCCAGAATCACCTTGACCGGATAACGGCGCAAAGACATTTCCAGGCGCGGAGCCAGACGCGGATTATCGGCCAGGACCGTGCCAACCCCTACCATAATGGCACTGACCCGCGCCCGCTCTTTTTGCACATCGGCGCGCGCCAGCGCGCCGGTCAACCATTGGCTCTGTCCATTGGCCAACGCCACAGCGCCATCCAGGCTGATGGCCTGCTTCAGACGGATCCAGGGGCGACCACTTTCCATACGCCGCAAAAAACCGGGGTTCAGCGCCCGGCTTTCCGCTTCACCGCAGCCGATATCCACCGGAATTCCGGCAGCCCGGAGGCGGGCAATGCCCTGTCCTGCCACCAGTGGATTGGGATCCTGCATGGCCACGACCACACGCGCCACCCCGGCGCCAATCAAGGCATCCGCACAGGGTCCGGTGCGTCCCTGATGGCAACAGGGCTCCAGGGTAACATATACGGTTCCACCCCGGGCGGCCGCTCCGGCTTCGGCCAGAGCAATAACCTCGGCATGAGCCTCTCCGGCAAAAAGATGGGCGCCCCGACCAACGATGTTTTCACCCTGCACCACCAAGGCGCCCACCCGAGGATTGGGATGGGTGGAGTACAATCCCTGCCGCGCCAGATCCAGCGCCAGCGCCATGAAGGTCGCATCGCGATCAGTCCGCACCTGCACCTTCTTCCGTATCCGTGGGCTGCACCGCTTTCAAACGGGCAATTTCCGCACTGAAGGCGTCCACATCTTCAAAGCGCCGATAGACCGAGGCAAAGCGCACATAGGCGACAGGATCGAGGCCGCGCAAGGCTTCCATGACCAGCTCCCCGATCAGGCGCGCCGGTACTTCACGATCACCTTTTTCGCGCAGGCGACGTTGTATCTGGCGCAAGGCAGCATCCACCTGTTCCGTGGGCACGGGCCGTTTGCTGAGTGCCCGGGTCAAGCCCCGCTGGAGCTTGTCTTCATTGAAAGCCTCGCGGCGACCATCGGTTTTCACCACCATCGGCAAGGCCAGTTCTGCCCGCTCAAAAGTCGTGAAGCGTTGTCCGCATTGCGGACATTCCCGGCGGCGCCGCACTGTCCCACCCTCATCGGCAAGGCGGGAATCCACCACCCGGGTATCAGCGAAGGCGCAAAACGGGCAATGCACAGAATCCTAACCGTAAACCGGAAACTGTTTGCACAGGGCGATCATATCCGCTTGCACCCGGGCGATCACCGCCTCATCACCAGGAGCATCCAGCACATCGGCGATACCCTTGCCCAAGCGCTGCATTTCCGCGTCGCCAAAACCACGGGTAGTGGCTGCCGGAGTACCGATACGAATACCGCTGGTGACGGCGGGCGGACGGGTATCAAAAGGCACCGCGTTCTTGTTGACGGTAATGTGCGCCAGACCAAGGGCCTCCTCGGCTTCCTTGCCTGTCACCTTTTCGCCCAGATTGAGGAGGAACAGATGATTGTCGGTGCCGCCAGAAACGGCCGTATAACCGCGCTCAGCCAAGACCCCGCTCAGGGTCTGGGCATTGCGAATGACCTGCTGCTGATAGGTCTTGAATTCGGGCTGCAAGGCTTCCCGGAAGGCCACCGCCTTGCCCGCAATGACATGCATCAGGGGGCCGCCCTGCAATCCAGGGAAAATCAACGAGTTCACCTTTTTGGCATATTCTTCTCGACAGAGAATCAGGCCACCACGCGGACCACGCAGGGTTTTGTGGGTGGTGGTGGTGACAAAATCAGCATGGGGCACCGGGCTGGGATGCAAACCGGCGGCAACCAGTCCGGCAATATGGGCCATATCCACCAGCAGATACGCACCGATACTCCGGGCAATCTCGCCGATTTTTTCAAAATCAATGATGCGGGAATAGGCGCTGGCACCAGCGACGATCATTTTGGGGCGTTCCTGTTCGGCTTGGGCCGCCAGTGCATCATAATCAATGCGGCCATCTTCAGCACGCACCCCATAGGCAGCCACCCGAAAGAGCTTGCCCGACACATTGACCTTGGCGCCGTGGGTCAGATGTCCCCCATGGGCCAGACTCATGCCCATGATCTTGTCACCCGGCTGCAAGACCGAAAGATACACCGCCTGGTTTGCCTGAGAGCCGGAATGGGGCTGCACATTGGCGTGTTCGGCACCAAAGAGCTCCAGAGCGCGATCAATGGCCAGTTGCTCGGCGACGTCCACATATTCGCAGCCACCATAATAACGTTTGCCCGGATAACCCTCGGCGTACTTGTTGGTCAGCACCGAACCCTGGGCCGCCATTACCATGGGACTGGTATAGTTTTCGGAAGCAATGAGTTCCACATGGTCTTCCTGACGTTGGGTTTCCTTGCGTATGGCATCCCACAAGGGGGGATCAAAATCAGCAATACTGAGGGTTTTGGAAAACATGCTGCACTCCTTCAAAAACTTCCGGGAAATTTGTGGCTAGACACTAATGGATACAAGCACTCACGGCAAGCGTAAAAAATGCGTGCACGCCATGAATGAAACTCATCAGAGCTTGACACGCACCGGCTGGGGATGCTGCGCCAGCACAAAGTGTGTGGCCTCTTTCTTTTTCCGGGGTGGGCGTCGTTTGTCGGCAAATATGTCCTGATAGGCGACATGAATGACGGGTGGTCCCAGAACCCAGACAATCAAGCCCAGCCACAATTGGGAAAAGGCCGGCATGAACAGATTGGCCAACAGAATAATGGCCCAGAGTCCAATCAGGGGATCCCGCAATTCCGGCCGGAACAACAGGGTCAAGGTGGTTTCCACCTCGGATTCAAGCCAGCCATGGCCCTTGTGCAAGGCCAGGGCGATACCGAAAAAAGCCGGAGAAAACCAGAAGTAAGGCATCAGGGACAAGTCCGAGAAACGCTGTCCGAAAGCAAACCACCAGCCCCAGAATCCCTGCCCCATCCCGGTATTGTCCTGCCAGGGAATATGGATTCCGGCGAGCAGGCCGCCCATGACGACCATGTCCTGGCCAAACTCGAAAATCATGCCAAAAACGGCAAAAAGCATCCCCCAGACCACGGCCACGTGCAGGGCATGCCGGATTTGTCGGGGGGTATAGGATTCCACCTCTTCATCGGTATTGGCGGCGATTTCCAGGCCGAAGAGCAAGCCCAAAGGGGCCAGGGCATACATCAGCCATTCCGGGAAGGGAATGGCTGCAAGCACCAAGGCACCTCCGGAGAGCAACAACCAGGGACGAGGCCGGGCCATGACCAGCTCGGCGCCCCCTTCGACCCAGCTGACTACGCGATTTACCCACTTCCAGGCCAAAATCATCTCCCAGCAACATGGCGCATGACCAAGCACAACTTGTCGCTCAGCCTTTCTAGCGATAATTCTAGACCATCCAGACGCGTGAATACAAAATTCTTACACAGGGTTTGTAGCACCCTATCACCACCTTCCTGCCGCTTGTCGCCGCCCGGCTTGAAGTTTAGACTCACTCGGCTCTGTTTTGATGATTAGATAAAGCATACCATGCCTGCTCAAATACCTGCTGATTCCGTTGGATTGGTCACACCGCAGACGGTCACTTTCCCGGCCGACCTGCAACTGGAGTGTGGGCGAAGCTTGCCTGGCTATACCTTGGTTTATGAAAGTTACGGCGTGCTGAACCCGGAGCGCAGCAATGCGATTCTGCTTTGTCACGCGCTTTCCGGTGACCATCATGCTGCCGGTTATCATCACATGGAGGATCGCAAACCGGGCTGGTGGGAGCACCTGCTCGGCCCCGGCAAGGCCATGGATACGGAGCAGTTTTTTTTCGTCTGCGCCAACTTCATCGGATCGTGCAAAGGTTCGACCGGTCCAGCGAGCATCAACCCGCAAACGGGTAGTCCCTGGGGCCTGGATTTCCCCATGGTGACCGTGCATGACTGGGTGAAAACCCAGGCCGATCTGGCTGACCACCTGGGTATTGCGCAATGGGCTGCCGTCATTGGCGGTAGCCTGGGCGGCATGCAGGTTATGCAATGGAGCATGGATTACCCGGAGCGCCTGCGCAATGCCGTGGTCATTGCTGCCGCGCCCAAGCTGACTGCCCAGAACATCGCTTTCAACGAAGTCTGCCGACAGGCGATCATGACCGATCCGGATTTTCATAATGGCCGCTATTATGCGCACGATACCAAACCCCGCCGGGGACTCTCCCTTGCCCGCATGATCGGCCATATCACCTATCTTTCGGATGACGCCATGCGCAGCAAGTTTGGCCGCGACACCCGAGGAGGCAAGGCTTTCTCTTTTGGTTTTGATGTGGATTTTGAGGTGGAAAGCTATCTGCGCTATCAGGGTTCCAGCTTTGTCGAACGTTTTGATGCCAATAGCTATCTCTACATTACCAAGGCCCTGGATTACTTTGATCCGGCCAGTGCCTACGGGGGCAATCTGGCAGCGGCCTTTGCCCAGGTACAAGCCGCTTTTCTGGTCATCTCTTTCAGTTCCGACTGGCGCTTTTCCCCGGAGCGCTCCCGGGAAATCGTCCAGGCACTCTATACCTGCAATCGGGATGTCAGCTATGCCGAAATCGAAACCACCCACGGCCATGACTCGTTTTTGATGCCCATCCCCCAGTATGTGGCCGTCCTCCGCACCTATCTGCAACGCGTTGCCGAGGAGATCGGACTATGAAGTTGCGTCGTGATCTGGCCATCATTGCCGACTGGATAGCTCCCCAAAGTCGCATCCTCGATCTGGGTTGCGGGGAGGGGGAACTCCTGGCTTACCTGCGTGCCGAAAAGGAAGTGCAAGGTTACGGGGTGGAAATCGAGGAAGACCGGATTGTTGCGGCCATTCGCCGGGGAATTCCCGTCATTCAGCAGGATCTGGATCAGGGACTCAAAAACTTTGCCGACTTAAGCGTGGATACCGTTGTGCTTTCCCTCACGCTCCAGGCGACGACCTATCCGCGCCAGCTATTGCTGGAAATGTTGCGGGTAGGTCGGGAAGTCATCGTGACCTTCCCCAATATGGGGCACTGGCATGCGCGCTGGCAACTGGGCGTTCTTGGCAAAATGCCCACCACAGACGCCTTGCCCCATTCATGGTATGATACTCCCAACATCCACCTGTGTACGATCCGGGATTTCGAGCAGCTTTGCGCTGAAAATGGTATTGTCATTCATCAGCGGGTGGTACTGAATGACCAGCGTCGCAGTACCTGGCGCAATCGTCTGTTACCCAATTTTTTTGGAGAAGTCGCCTTGTATCGTTGTGCGCTGGGCACACGCTGAGGTCTAAACGAGGAGAATGCCATGACTCTGGAACTGATCAGCTTCCCCCTCTGTCCCTATGTGCAACGCTCCATCATCACTCTGCTCCATAAACAGGTGGGCTTCCAGCTCACCCATATCGATCTCGCCCATAAACCTGAATGGTTTCTCGCTTTATCCCCCATGGGTAAAGTCCCCTGTCTGAAAATCGGTACGAACACGGTACTTTTTGAGTCCCAGGTCATCAATGAATATCTGGATGAAACCATCGCTCCGGCATTGCATCCCGCGGATCCTCTGGAGCGCGCCCAGCATCGTGCCTGGATTGCCTTTGGCAGCGAAATGATCGGTGACCAGTTTCAGATGATGGTTGCCCAGGGTGAAGAACGTTTCACCGCCGCCAGTCGCCAGCTTTTCGACAAACTGGAGCGGCTGGAAAAAAACATGCTTGGTGGCCATTTTTTTGCCGGCCAGAACTTCAGCCTCGTGGATGCGGCCTACGCACCGCTGTTCATGCGCATGGAAATCCTCAACGCATTACGTCCGTTGCCGCGCTGGGAAGCCTTGGGCAAACTGCGCCGCTGGACGGCCTTGCTCATGGAATTACCGGAAGTGGCCGGTTCCGTCACCGCCGATTTTCCGGAGCGGCTGCGCAATTATATCAGCGAAAAAGGCAGTCTTCTGCTACGCTCAGTCTGAATGGCAGGATAACCCATTTACGATATCAGGAGTCATGCAATATGAGTGATCAACAGGAAGAGGACATACAGCATCAGGCGCTCGTGCCCACCACCCACTTTGGTTATCAGGAAGTTCCGGAAACCGAAAAAGAACATCTGGTCAAAGGGGTATTCAGCAGCGTCGCGGGGAAATATGACCTGATGAATGATCTGATGTCACTCGGGGTTCATCGCCTGTGGAAGCGCTTCACGGTCGATCTCGCCCGCCCCCGTCCTGGGCAACGGGTGCTGGATCTCGCTGGAGGTACCGGTGATCTGGCGGCGGCCATTTATCCGCGCATCAAACCCCAGGGATCCATCGTCGTATCGGACATCAATCCGGAAATGCTGGCCGTTGGCGAAAAGCGTCTGGCCGACAAGGGGATTGTCGCCGGGGTCGAGTTCGTGGAAGCCAACGCCGAAGAGCTGCCCTTTCCCGATCGTGAATTCGATCTGGTGACCCTCGCCTTCGGGATTCGCAACATGACCCACCCCGATCGTGCCCTGAAGGAAATTCACCGCGTTCTCAAGACCGGTGGCCGCGCCCTGATCCTGGAATTTTCTCATCCGCGCTGGCCGGGTTTGCAGTCCATCTACGACCTCTACTCCTTTCGGTTACTGCCGCGCATTGGCGAAATCGTGGCCAAGGATCGGGAAAGTTATCAATATCTGGTGGAATCCATCCGCCGCTTCCCCGACCAGGATACCTTCAAGATGATGATGGAAGATGCCGGACTGGAACGGGTGGAAGTGTTCAATTTGTCGGGGGGAATTGTCGCGCTGCATCGCGGCTTTCGTATGGATTGATGAATGCTTTTCATCTGAACAGCTAAAAATTCCCTCTTGAGCCGAGGCTCCGGGCAGGGCATGATGGCCTCAATTTTCGCAGAGGAGTAATGCCCATGACGTCCGTTCACAGTCTCGGTTTTCCGCGTATTGGTCATAAACGCGAACTCAAGAAGGCGCTGGAAAGCTTTTGGTCCAAGGAAATTGACGAAAAGGAACTGCAAGCCCGCGCTGCCCAGTTACGTGACCGCCACTGGAAAATCCAGCAGACCTGTGGGATGGATCTGATCCCGGTCGGTGATTTCAGCCTTTACGACCACATGCTGGACATGAGTTGCACCCTCGGTGCCGTCCCCCCGCGTTATGGTTTTTCCGGCAGCCAGGTCGGTCTGGATACTTTTTTTGCCATGGCCCGTGGTTCCAGCACCCAGCCCGCCATGGAAATGACCAAATGGTTTGATACCAACTATCATTTCATCGTCCCGGAATTCCACGAAAACATGACCTTTCGCCTGAGCAGCGAGCGCCTGTTCGATCAGGTCAAGGAAGCCCAGGCCCTGGACATCAAGGCCAAGCCCGTACTCGTCGGACCCATCACCTATTTGTGGCTGGGCAAGGAAAAAGACCTGAACGCCGAAGCCCATCATGAAGCCCAACATCATCATGATGACAGCGCCTGTCATGGTCACGGTGCCCCGGTGGGCAATGCCTGCTTTGATCGTCTGACCTTGTTGCCCGAGGTGCTGCCGGTGTATGCCGAAATCCTCGAACGTTTGGCCGGAATGGGTGTTGACTGGGTGCAGATGGACGAACCCATGCTGGCCCTGGATCTTCCCACCGAGTGGCGCAAGGCGCTGGCATCGGCTTATCAGACCCTCGGCAAGGGCAAAAGCCCCAAGATTTTGCTGGCCACCTATTTTGATTCTGTGGCCGATCAGGCCGACGCCCTCAAGGCCCTTCCCGTTGCCGGTCTGCATCTGGACTTGCGCCGCGCTCCCCAGCAACTGGAAACCTTCCTGAAAAACTATCCCGCCGAAAAAGTGCTGTCTCTCGGCGTGGTAGATGGTCGCAACGTCTGGCGTGCCGACCTCGATGCCGCCCTGAAAGTTCTGGAACCCGCCCACCAGCAGTTGGGAGAGCGCCTCTGGGTGGCCCCTTCCTGCAGCCTCTTGCACACCCCGGTGGATCTGGACCAGGAAAACGAACTGGATGCCGAGTTGAAATCCTGGCTGGCCTTCTCGGTGCAAAAGCTGGACGAGGTCGCCATTCTCGGTCGCGCCCTCAATGCCGGCGTGGATGCCGTCGCCCAGGAACTGGCTATCGCCCGCGCTGCCGTGCATTCCCGCAAAACCTCTCCGCGCATTCACAACCCGGCCGTGGCGCAACGCCTTGAAGGCTTGGGTCAGGATAACGGGCAACGCAAGAGCCCTTTCCCTGCCCGCGAAGCCGCACAGCGCGCCCGTTTCAAACTGCCCATTTTCCCCACCACCAGCATCGGCAGTTTCCCGCAGACCCCCGAGATCCGTAAAGCCCGTCTGCAGAATCGCAAGGGTGAGTTAAGCAACGCCGATTATCGGAAAGCCATGGAAGCGGAAATCGCGCTGGTGGTGAAGGAACAGGAACGTCTGGGCATCGACGTACTCGTCCACGGTGAACCGGAACGCAATGACATGGTCGAGTATTTTGGTGAGCAGCTCGCTGGCTTCGCCTTTACCCGTCATGGCTGGGTGCAGAGCTATGGTTCACGCTATGTCAAACCGCCGCTGATTTTCGGCGACGTCTCCCGTCCCACCCCCATGACCGTGGCCTGGAGCACATATGCCCAGTCCCTGACCCAACGCCCCATGAAAGGCATGCTCACCGGACCGGTGACTATTCTTCAGTGGTCCTTTGTGCGCGATGACCAGCCTCGGGAGAGAACGGCCCTGCAGATCGCTCTGGCCATCCGCGATGAGGTCAAGGACTTGATTGATGCAGGCATCGGCATCATCCAGATTGACGAACCCGCTTACCGCGAAGGGCTGCCCCTCAAGCGCAAGGACTGGGATCATTATCTGAACTGGGCCTCACGGGCTTTCCGGATTTCCGCACAAATCGCCCCCGATGACGTCCAGATTCACACCCACATGTGTTACTCGGAATTCAACGACATTCTGCCCGCCATTGCGGCCATGGATGCGGACGTCATCACCATCGAGACTTCCCGTTCGCAGATGGAGCTGCTGGACGCCTTCGCAACCTTCAACTACCCCAACGAAATCGGACCAGGTGTCTACGACATCCACTCCCCACGCGTTCCCAGCGTGGAAGAAATGGTGGGGCTGATGGAAAAAGCCGTCAAGGTGGTGCCCGCAGAACGCCTGTGGATCAACCCCGACTGCGGACTCAAAACCCGCAAGTGGGCGGAAGTCACCCCGGCGCTGGAAAACATGGTGGAAGCGGCCAAACGGCTGCGTGCCAAATACGCCTGATTCCTCCAGGCTTGCGTCGTCACAAAGGCTCCTTTACGGGGCCTTTCTCATAAGCACCTGCTTCCCGGCTTGTGGCTTCTGCCGAGATTGTTGCGCGTTTTGTTCGATGCGCACGGAGCAAATCATTCCCGCCACCAGGGGAAAGTTTTTCGGCTTTTCCAGTAAACGAATCCGCACCGGGATTCGGGAGGGTAAACGTACCCAGTTGAAGCTTGCCCGCACCTTTGCCTGCAGTCTCTCACCCGTCTGACTTTCCCGGTCGGCAATGGCCGGAGCGATGCTTTCCACGATTCCGGGCACCGTCCGATGGGTCCCCAACAGGGTGATACGGGCAGGCTCGCCAAGGTGAATACCATGCAGACGGGTCTGCTCAAAATACGCATCGACCCAGTAGGAGTTGGCTTCCACCAGGGCCAGCAAGGCCTTGCCTTGCTGGGCATAGTCTCCCGCCCGCAAACGCAGGTGGGTAATCGTCCCGGCAACCGGTGCGCGAACTTCCGTCCTCGACAAGTTATATTCTGCCAGACGCACAGCGGCCTGGGCGGCCCGCAGTTGTGCTTCTGCCACTTTTACCGCCAGCAGGGCATCGGTGCGGGCCTCGGCGGAAACGGCGGCGGCGGGGAGGTCCGCCCGCCGGGCTGCCTGCTCACGACGCAGGGCCAGCTGGGTGCTGGCTTCGGCAAGGGCTGCCCGCGCCTTGGCAAGTGCCAGCCGATAGCGTTTCTGATTGATCCGAAACAACAAGGCTCCCGCCGGGACGGACTCGTTATCCTTGACGAAAACCTGGGTAACCCGACCACTGACATCGCCATTGATCTGGACAATCTGCGCCTGTACCACGGCATCCCGCGTCCACGGACGATCCATATAGGCATGCCATAAACGCCAGCCCAAATATACCGCAAGGGCCAGTACCAGAAGGGTCAAGAGCACGCGCAGCAAGCGGCGGATCATCCATATACTCCCAGGGCGAGAGCCGTGAAAATGATCACGAAAAGAGACAGGCGAAACAACGCCGGATGCCATACCCAACGATCCAGATTCCAGCGACTGCTCCATTTATCCAAAAGAAGATAGAGCACTACACTGAGCGCCAGTATGGGCAAAAGCGTAGGCACCAGGGCACCAAAAATGGCGATTTCAACGGGCATGAGGAGGCTCCTCCTCCACCGCCGCCCCGGAAAGTCTCCGCGACACACTGGCAATGACATGCACATAGACCTGAAACAAGGCATTGGGAGGTAAAATCGGGTGCAGGGCCGGATCGACCTTTTCTTCCGGCAATTTTGCCACCGCATCCAGAATGGCCCGGACCCGCGCCCAATATTCTGCCGTCGCAGGGATCTCAGGACTTTGCTGAATGATCCGCAGCAGGGGTGCCAGATACTGTTCCTGATAGCGCTGCAAGGGGTGTTCCCAGTCGGTCTGCATACTCAGTAAGATGCGTAGCTGCAGGATGGCCTCCGCCAACTCGTTGAGGCGCATGGCCTCGCGCAGCGCCTCAACGTCCCGGGTTTGCTGCGGCGCCAGATCCGCAGCCAGAAGACGCAGGTATTCGCGGCTTTCAAACTCGAACTGGCTGCGCAGATCAGGTAACGCCTTATCGCTCGCAACCCGGACAACCCAATTGTGTAAACGCATCAGTAGCCGGCGACGCTCCCAGCCGTTACCGACGGGAAAGACCAAAAAAAAGGCGATCCCCACCAGGAAGATGGCGAGAAGTTCGGCAACCCCGGTATTGAGCATCTGCGTATAGGAAAATGCCTGATCATTGGCAGGAATCGCCAGCTGCGGGAAAAATATCCCGAAACCGGCAGCGACGCGCGTCCAGCGGGTGCGCGTCAACAGCCATGGAGGTATCAGAAAAAACGGCAGCAACACCAGTGCCAGCAAGGTAAAACCTTGTACTCTGGGTAGCAATTCCAGGCTGAAAACCAGTGCCGCCAGAAAAGCGCCGACAGCGCCGAAACCCATCTGGCGAACGGCAGACAGCGGGTTGGGAAAGGTGGAAAACAGGGCACTGAAGATCGTTGCCATGATCAAGGCCAAAGGTCCGGATGGCCAGTCCTCCTGCAGCCAAAAAAACGCAACGGCAGCCAAAACCAGCATACTGCGCAGGGCCGCGCTAAGAGGCTGCACAATCTCCGTCGGCTGGCGATCGAAGTACGCCTTACTCGAACCCGGCTGCATCCGCCCGGTCGTCAGCGGTAAAGACGACCCCACCGGCTCTAGATTCGGGTTCTGAAAGCGATCGTAACTGGCGAGATAACGCAGCATCTCGACCAAAAAGCGGGTAAGGAGGAGAATCAGGCTGTCCAGAGCCAATGCCTGGGACTGGCTCAGGGAAGCGCGTAATTCGCGACGCATCGCCTGCAGTTGACCAACGACGCGCTCCAGTACTTTCTGTACCGGCATATGGATGGGGATTGCCTTCGTCTGTTGCAGTGTGCTTTGTAGCTGTTCGAAATCCTCTCGTAACTGGTCCGTCAGTTCCTTCATTCGGTCATATAACGGCGCAAGACCAGGGCGCTGCATCCGCCTGATATGGCTATTCAGCAGATGCAAAGCCCCAGAGGCATCCATCATGTCGGCGATCATTTGCCGGGTTAGTTCGTCCTGGCGACGACTCTGCGCATTTTCAAACAGGCTGCTGGAACGATAACTATCCAACTGCAACGTCTCCTGGATGGCTTCCAGATGCAGGACGATCCAGTCCGCCCGAGGCACGCCGCCATCGAGAACCCGCAGGGTATTCTGCAAAAAATGCTGGAGTCGTCTCTGTGCGGTCTGCCGCAACAAGTGTTCCAGAGATTGCGGGAAAACCACCGCACTGATGACCGAGGCTACCACGATCCCGAGCATGACGTCACTGAGACGCGCCACCCAGATATAAAAGGCGTGACTGGGATCCAGGGCGGCAGGCACACCCACCAGGGCTGCCGTATAACCAGCCAGCACAAAAGCATAGGCCTGAAAATTCCGAAAATAGCGGGCCCCAGCCGTACAGAAGCCCACCCAGAGCGCGAGACCCGCCAAAAAGCCAAAACGCGCATCGGGGAAAGCCGCCACCAGCAACAGGGCCACCACACTGCCGACTATGGTGCCAATGGCCCGATAAAAACTCTTGGACAAAACCATGCCATTGCGTGACTGCATGACAATGAATACGGTAATGACCACGGTGCCGGGGGAGTCCAGCTGAAAGCGATAGGCCAGCCACAGCCCCAGAAGCGCGGCCAAGGCCGTCTTCCCCCAGAAGAGCCAGTCTGGCACATTGTGCTGCCAGAAGCCTTGCCAGTTTTGGCGGGCTGCAAGCGCCACCGGATTCATGGCGTCTGCCGATGCATTGACCAGGTATCAGGGATCACCCGTCCTCCCAGGGCCGCGTACAAATTGATCAGGGATTGTCGGGCACGCGCATTTAGCCGCGTTTGTTGCAGCTGGTTATCGATAAGCGTGAGTTTCACCTCCAGCTCGGGCAGGGCATTACTGAGTCCAGCTTGATAGCGCTGCTGCTGCAGACGTTCCTGGCGCTGCAGGAGCTGGTCGCGCCGATTCAGACTGGCGCGCTCCTGACCGGCAGCTTGTAAATCGGTCAAAGCCGCCGTGACCTGTTGCAAGGCATGCAGGAGACTCTGCTGATATTGCGCCAAGGTCAGATGATAATCGGCCTGGGCGGCGTCAAATTTTCCCCGGAGACGGCCGCCGGTAAAAAGCGGCAAACTGAAGGCAGGCCCGACTCCGGCCTGCAGGGAACCCGGGTGCAAAAAGGTAAACAATCCTCCGGCCGCCGCCAAACCACCCGCAAAAGCGACAATATTCACATTGGGATAATAGGCGTCACGCGCCACATGGATGGCTTCCGCGGCGGCCTCGATGGCACTGCGATGGGCCAGAACATCCGGACGTCCAGCAATCCATTCCGCGGGAATCTGCCTGGGGATCTGCCAGCCTGACACGGGCATATGGAGGGGTGTAGCTGTCAAGACCTTGGGCAAACGTGTGCCCACGCCGCACAGCACAGCCAGAGCCTGGCGATTTTTACGGGCTTTGGCCTGCTGCACAGCGATTTCTTCCTGCAGGCTGGAGATACGCTGCGCATCGATCAAGGCAACCAGGGAGTCGACCAGACCATGTTGGTAGCGCTCTTTCTCGATCTCCTGAATCTGCAACAATAGTGTCCGTTCCTCGCGCAACTGCCCAAGGAGGGTATCGTCAGCGGTAACCGCCAGCATCTGCTGCAGGACTGCATTCTCTACCAGTAAAACAGCCGCTCGGCGGCGCTGCTCCGCCAAACCCAGACGATATTTGGCCTCCTCCGCACGCGCCCGTTCTTGTCCCCCAAGATCCAGATTATAAGAAAAATCCAGCTTCAGGGCGTTATTCCAGGAGGATTCACCCGCGTAAGGTGGCAGATAAAACTGGTTTTTGGTCCATTGACTGATACCCACCTGACCGCTTGTCTGGATTTGGGGTAAAAGCTGAGCGCCGGCCTGGCGCAAATCCGCCGTCGCCAGACGCACACGCGCCTCGGCTGCGGCCAGATCGGGATTTTTAGCCAGGGCGAGGCGCAGAATTTTTTGTTCCGAGGGATTCAGCAAGGATCGCCACCAATCGGACTTTGCCGGCGTGGTGGATTGACCCGTCACCAGCCCATGGCTGAGCCGCAGGTCTTCGATCTTGCCGGGTGCCGCCAAATGCGGCATCTGGGGAGCACAGCCCGTGAGCATCAACAATGCCCAAGCCACCAAATACCCACGTCGCAAGCGTTCTACTCCCAGCCATACGCAACATCCATTTGCGCTGCCGAGATTACAGGTTCGGCACGATCCCGGCAACACAGGCATCAGACTATGCAGGCGGGTGCGGGGAATTTTACAACCCCCGTGGCCATAGTTTCGGCCATCACGACACCGGCTGCTTGAATATAAGCAGATCCGTAAGCTAGTATTTTCAGACAAGCCTTCAAGCGCCTTTCCCAGAGACAGCCTATGAATCTTTCGCCCCTCAAAAACCTGCATGCGGATGTGCCTGCTGCCGTGGTGGTGGCTCTGGTCGCCATGCCCCTCTGCCTCGGAGTCGCATTGGCCTCGGGAACACCCCTGATAGCGGGTTTGATCGCTGGCATCATGGGCGGGGTACTGGTGCCCCTCTTCAGTCGCTCGTCTCTGGCCGTCAGTGGCCCTACCCCGGCTATTGTCGCCACCCTGCTGGTGGCCATGGAAAGCCTGCACAGCTTTCCGGCATTATTGCTCGCCGTCGTCATCGCCGGAGGTATCCAGATCATTCTGGCGCTGTTCCGCGCGGGAGTCATTGCCTATTTTTTCCCCTCCGCAGTGATCCAGGGCATTTTATCGGCCATCGGCATCATCATCATTCTCAAGCAGTTTCCTTACGCCATGGGCTTTGACATTGGCGAATTTGGCAACCAGGATTTTTGGGACGGTCATGGGGAAAACACCTTCAGCGCCATACTGTCGGCATTGGCCCATGTCGAGTGGGGAGCGCTGCTGGTCAGTATCCTGGCCTTGTCCATCCTGATCCTCTGGGACAATGTCGCGGTTCTGCGCAAGCAAACCTGGCTTTCCGGGCCACTGATGGCGGTGGTATTGGGGACTTTTTTGAACATGTTTTTCGTCCATTTCCTGCCGGGACTGGCCATAAGCAATCTGGTCAATCTGCCGGTAATACGTTCCCTGGCCGATTTACAGGGCATGCTGCAATTGCCGGATTGGGGAATGATTGGCTCCAAAACCGTATGGATCACCGCCATCGCCATCACGTTCATTGCCAGTCTGGAAAGCCTGCTGTCCATTGAAGCCTCTGACAAGCTCGATCCTTTCAAAAGACGGACCCCCCTCGATCGCGAACTGCTGGGACAAGGGGTTGCCAATATGGCCAGCGGACTGATCGGTGGACTTCCGGTTGCGGCGGTCATTGTGCGCAGCACCGCCAACGTCGCCGCTGGCGCCCATACCAAAGCCAGCGCCTTTTTGCATGGGATATTCCTGCTGCTGGCCGTGCTGTTTCTGGCCAGCTTGATGAACCGCATCCCCCTGGCAGCCCTGGCCGCCATTCTGATTTTTGTGGGCTTCAAACTGACCCATCCGAACATTTTCAGGAAAATGTTCCATCTGGATAAGTCCCAGTATTTACCCTTTCTCATCACCATCATCGCCATTCTTTTCACCAGTCTGATTACTGGTGTGGTGATTGGTCTGCTCACCGGGATCTTCTTCGTGCTCAAGGCGAATTATCACAGCGCCATAGAAATTGGCCGGGAGGGAAGCGCTTACAAAATTTCCCTGAACCGGGAAGTCACCTTCATCAACAAGGCCCGCCTCTCCCATATCCTGGAAAGGCTACCCAGGGACGCGGAAGTGATTCTGGATGGCAAGAAGGTACACTTCATCGATCATGACGTGCTGGAAGTCATCCGCGATTTCGAACGGGCAGCCGTTCTCAAAAACATTCAGTTACGGGAGCAGAATTTCGACACTCCCGTACTCAAGGCCCCCGTCTGAGCTTTACAGGCGGCCTTGCGCCAGCAACTGGGCGTTTCCGCCTGCGGCCGTGGTATTGATGCTCACCGCCTGTTCCGCAACCATGCGCAGCAAGTAATGGGGTCCGCCGGCCTTGGGTCCGGTGCCGCTTAATCCTTCCCCCCCAAAAGGCTGTACGCCCACCACCGCACCAATCATATTGCGATTGACATAGACATTGCCGCAGCGGGAACGCGCGGCAATGTGCGCCGCCCGGCCATCAATCCGGGTCTGCACGCCCAGGGTCAACCCAAATCCCAGAGCGTTGAGAGCATCTATCAAGGCGTCTATTTGCCCGGCTTTCCAGGTGACCGCCTGCAACACCGGGCCAAACACTTCCTCCCGGACCTGACTGACATGAGTGATGACATAGGCACAGGGGGCGATAAAATGCAGATCCCGCTGTTGATCGTCCCGCATGGTCAGGGCCAGGGACGTATCCGCGCCCTGGGCATTTTCCAGCAAAGCGGTCGGCCAGGCACAACGGGCCAGCAATTTACCACCGCCCTGCTCTATCCGGCCAATTTGTTCCACGAGATGGGACCGGGCTACGGCTGCAATGACTGGGTCCAGCCGGGATTCCCTACCAGCCCGCACTGGGAAAGGCAGAACATGGACATAGTCGTTGTTAGCGACCGTGACAGCGTGGTCGATGGAACGAGACACATCGGCGTGGGCCAGCAGGGGCACTCCCGTGAGGATGGCGCTGATCAGGAGAGATACGCGGTGTTTGGGCTGCAAACCAGGACATTACAAACGGTTGCGCCTAATTGCAAGGTATTTATAATAAAAATTGAATAAAAATGAAATATTAGATTCATAATACTGTCACATTACCGTGATACCTTTCTTGGATGATTCCTTGATATCGCCGAGAAGCTCCATGAATAAAAAAATCCTGATTTCAGCCATTGCCGCCTCCGCACTGGCCCAATATGCCATGCCCTCAACCTGCGAAGCCGAGACAAATAATGCAAGTCAGCCATCGGTAAATGTTGGCGAGGTGAACAGCTCGGCGTCGTCTGCAACAACAAACAAATACGATAAAAAGACCGCGCCTCTCCATCAGACCCTGACCAATCAGCAGGTCTTCAAGTCGACTCAATCGGTCGTTACCCTGACGCCGGAAAACAAGAAAATGATCAGTCCCAACTCCGGGGCGGCGGAATTGCTGGCCACTGCCCCCGGAGTGCATATCATGAGTGAAAATCCCCAGAACGGCTCCGGGCGATACAATGTCACCATCAATGGGATGGGCGTCGGCTGGTGGAGCGGCAACACCTATCGCAATCAGATCAGCGTGTTGTTCGATGGTATTCCCATGAACAACCAGATCACCAACGACGGGCAGTGGAATTCCAGTCAGATTCCCCTGCTGACCATGATTCACGGAGTAAATGTGGTTTACGGCCCCGGCAACCCGCAGACCCGCTGGTACGATAGCATGGGGGGCACCATCAACTTCGTGCCATTGCAACCAACGGCCCGGTTCAATGCCAAAGCCAACCTCTCCTTTGGGAGCTACGGTAGCAAGACGGCGAGCTTTTCCCTGAACACGGGCGCGTTTCATGGCTGGTCGACGGTACTGGCTGGCGGCTATACGGCGGCCGACTCCTTTTTCCAGGGGCCGAGCACCTGGCCCCAGCACTCCTGGGCGGTTTATCTGAAGACGGCGCATCCGTTTACCAATGGGCTGTTCACCTTGGGGTTCTACTATGAAAAATCCAACGCCACCCACAGTCTCGAGGTTCCGGTTACTCCCATTCCCGGTTACACGGTCAATGGTTATGGCAAGCCCGGCCAGTTATTGAGCCAGCAGACCAGCGGTTTTTACTATGTTCCGTCCGCCGATCTCTGGTACAAGGACGATATCGTGGATTCGTGGATTCTGTATTCGCAACAGCTCTTCGATCTGGGTGGTGGCTGGCACTTGAAAAATACTCCCTGGTACCGCCATGCCTATCGCTTGCATCAAGCCTACTTCAATTATGGGGCAACAAATTATAACCCCGAATCCGCTGAGCATTATGCGCCAACCAACAACTCCTTCGGGGATCGGCTCGATGTGACCCTACATTCCCATTACAATGACGTCGCGCTGGGCGGCTGGTTGTCGTACCAGCAATACAATACCAACGAGGAGCTTTGGAATCCCTTTCTGGGGACTTCCCAAGAAAACCCCTATATCTACAACAATGTCGAAATAAACAGTCTCTTCAGTAATCTGTTTGCTCAGGATACGGTGAAATTGTTCTCCGGGCGGCTGCGGATCACCCCTGGCTTGGCCCTGGCGGGGTTCTACACATCCATGAGTGATCTGGTCAATCCGGATACCAAGGCCTTGTACCTCACGGCAACTCCGGGCGCGAAAACCAACTTTACCCGCCTGGAGCCCTCTGTTGGAGTAAACTATCTACTGACGAAAAATATTTCTGCCTATGCCAATTACAGCACAACGTACCAGAATGAAACCGATCTGGCCTATGGCGCTTATTTGCAGAAGATCAAGATCAACCCGGCGGATATTCCCATTACCAAGGCCGAGGACTATGAGGTGGGCGTCCGGTATCATGACCGGGCCTTGAATGCCGGAATCAATTACTACCATGACTACCTGACCAATTTGCTCAACGGTGTCGCCGGATCGGTAACGCAATTCAATGCGTCGGGGTATAACCTGGGAAACGCGGTGTATCAGGGGGTCAATGTTTATGTCAAATGGAAACCCATCTGGCAACTCTATCTCTATGGATCGGCCAACGTACAGCATTCTTATTACACCAGTGACCGCAATAACAGCGGCCTATCCTTTGATGGGAAAAGTTTGGCGGGGATTCCGCACTATTCCTTCAATGTCTCCCTGTCTTACAAGATCCGGGTGCCGGGAGGGCTCCTGGAGCCGACCGTTACCGACCAATATTCCGGTGGGCAAACCCTCTATGACAGCGTCTCCGGCGGCCCGACTAACCAGACCATCAACGCCTACAATCTGGTGAATCTGGCGGCGAGTTACAAGACCGTAGCGCTGAACCATGTGATCCCGGGGGTAAAGGAAACCTCGTTTACCCTTGGCTTCTATAACCTGTTGAATCGGAAGTATGAATCCAATATTTATTTAGCCACCGGCGGCTACAATCCCAAGGAGCAGCCTTCGCTCTTCGCCTATGCCGGCGCACCGCTGCAGGTGTTTGGTGGCGTCAGTGTCAAGTTCTGATGGGGGATGAAAGATGCGACAACTTGGTACCGTCGGTTTTCTAGTAACCTTTTGTGTCGTTTTGGGGTTCGCCCCAGCCCATGCCGCCGCCCAGCGCTGGACCGGCTCCCTCGCTCAAGCGTCGGCGGCTTGCCTACATGGGGATGCGGCGGCCTTGTCGGCCATTCGGCAAAGCGCCCAAGGGGGCAGCTATGATGGCATAGAAGCCATGGCAGCCTACTGGGTCTGCAAATCGGACCCGGCCCAGGCCAAGCCCTGGCTGGCAAAGGCCAGCGGGATGGGCAGCGGCTGGGCGAGTCAGATTCTTGCCCAGTATTTGCGGACTGAGAAACCTTCGGCTGCCAACACCCAGGAACAGATCAAATATCTCACCCGGGCGGCCCTTCAAGGCAACGCCTGGGCGGCCCGGGAGTTGGGAGTCCTCTATCTGAACGGTTCCATTGGCTTGGCGGCCGACCCCGCCAAGGCGTCCTATTGGGCGCGTTATGCCGAGGACGTGAAGGAAATCGTTCCCGACGTTTTCTATTTGGCCGAGAGTTATGCCAAGGGCTGGGGGGTTCCCAAGAACCAGGAGAAGGCCAAGGCGCTCTACGCCGAGACCTTCACCACCCTGCGGCAGGCGGTGGCGCAGGGTGATCCCTATGCCGACATGCTGTTTTATCTGGCCTACAGCAAGGGTTATGGGGTTGAGAAGAATCCGGAAAAGGCCCTGCACTGGTTACAGCAAGCGGCCCACAAAGGCTATCCCGAAGCGGTGGCCGCCCTGAAATCCTTGGCGAGTGGAGGAAAATCCCATGACGTACAGTAAAAACGGTTATAGTCGCCGCGACTTTCTCAAATCCCTGGCCATGGCCGGTGCCGTGGCCTCGACCCTGCCCTGGTCCATTCAGCGGGCCCTGGCCACCCCGGCGTATTCGGCCAGCGGCAGTATCGAGGATGTGGAACACATCGTCATCTTCATGCAGGAAAACCGTTCTTTCGATCATTATTTCGGCCATTTGTCGGGCGTGCGAGGTTATAATGACCGCTTTCCGCTACCCATACCCGGTGACCGGAATATCTGGGCACAGCCGCGCCTGGCCGATGCCGGCGCCGTCATCCTGCCCTATCACCTCAACACCCTGACCAGCTCGGCGCAGGTGATCGGGGATCTCGATCATAGCTGGTACAGTACCCACGCGGCCAATGCCGGCGGCCTCTTCAATGCCTGGCCCCTGGCCAAGACCGACCGGACCATGGGCTATTATCTACGGGAGGACATTCCCTACCATTATGCCCTGGCCGACGCCTTCACCGTCTGCGATCATTATTTCTGCTCCCTGGCCGGTCCCACCCATCCCAATCGCGCCTACCAATGGACCGGCATGGTGGACCCTTCCGGCAAGGAGGGCGGGCCGCTGATCAACAACGACGACTATATTACCGATCCCAAGAATTTCCCGCCGGTCTCCTGGCCCACCTATCCCGAGCGCCTGCAAAAGGCAGGGATCTCCTGGCAGGTCTATCAGGAAGGTACCAGCCTGAGCCTGGAGAAACCCTTCGAGGGCAATTATGGGGACAATCCCCTGCAGATGTTCCGTCAATATGTGGATGCCGCCAATGACTCTCCCTTGCGGAAGCGGGGGATTTCGGTGCGCGGCCTGCGGCGGTTTCGGGAAGATGTGCTCCAGGACCGGCTACCCCAGGTATCCTGGATCGTCGCCCCGGCGGCCTATACGGAGCATCCCTCCTACGCTCCCGCCTATGGCGCGGTCTATATCGCCCGGGTGTTGGCGGCGCTGACCGCCAATCCCAAGGTCTGGTCCCGCACGGCCTTGTTCCTGAATTACGATGAGAATGACGGCCTTTTCGATCATCTCATCCCACCCCAACCGCCCACCCCCCTTCGTCCGGGAAAGAGTACCGTCAGTACGGCTGGAGAGGTGCATGACGTGGTCAATCCCCGCCAGGCCCCGCTCGTCATCCCCGACGACCTCCCCTATGGCATGGGGCCCAGGGTACCGATGATCGTCATTTCCCCCTGGAGCCGGGGCGGCAGGGTCTGTTCCGAGGTGTTTGATCACACCTCGGTGCTCCGCTTCGTGGAAAAACGCTTCGGTGTCTCGGAACCCAACATCACGCCCTGGCGTCGCGCCGTGGCCGGTGATTTGACTTCTGCCTTCGACTTTTCCCGAGCCGATCTGCGCAGCTATTTTCTGCCCAGTACAGCCAACAATTTTGCCATGGTGAAACAGGAAGTGGCACAGTTGCCCCTGCCTCAAGTGCCCGCGCAGGGCTCCCAGGACGGGATCACTCCCCAGGAAGCCGGTCAACGCCCGGCACTGCCCATCGACTATCGGCAGACGTTGCAAATCCATGCCGACTCCCGGGGCTACCGGATCCATTGCCAGAATCCTTCCAGCCTGGGGGTATGCTGTTGGGCCTTCTGGGATGGCAGCACGACGCTCCCGCAGCGTTATACCATCGGTAAGGAGCATTCCCTTGAAGACCATGTGGCCTGGCCCAGCGATGTCCCGGCGGCCATGACGGTCTATGGTTCCAACGGCTTCATCCGCAAGTTGCGGGGGCAGGGGCAAAGTCATTTGCTGGTCACCGAGCAGTATCTGGCCAATGGCGATTTGCGCCTCGTCTTGCGCAACCTTGCCCAGGGATATCAAGGGGTTCAAATTCGAGATATGGCTTATGGAACGGAACCCCGCAGCCTGCGCCTGGGTCCCGGCGAGACGAAGGCCCTGGATTTCCCGCTGTCTGCCAGCGACCAATGGTACGACCTGGAGATCGAGGATCAGACCCATACTTGGCGTCTAGCGGGTCATGTGGAAACGGGCCGGATCAGCAAGACGGACCCGGCCAACAAGGCACCCGTCTTGCAACTCTGAGATCGAGTCCTGTTTTTCAGGAAAGCTTGGGGGCGATGGGCAAATAGGCAAAGACCCCGTAGGGGCGGGAGAAGTCCAGCAGCAGCCGGACCTGACTGAGAGCCCTCTCGCTCCCTTGGGGGAGGGAGGGGGCCAGACTCGCCAAGGCCCAGGAATGCAGTTGGGCAAAGGGGGATACTCCTTCGGGGCGGGGCAGGTAATCCAACTGGTAATGGCCGCTTTGCAGATGGGCGAGTTGGGCCACGGCTTTTTCAGCCTCGGCCATGCCGCCCAGACCATCCACCAAACCCAAGTGATAGGCATCGACACCACTCCAGGCGCGGCCCTGGGAGTCTTTCTCCACCTGCGCCAGAGGCAGGTGCCGAGCCTTGGCCACCAGTTCCACGAAATGGCCATAGATGTGGTTCACCACCGCCTGGAAGGCCTGTTGCTCGGGTTTACCCAGAGGCGCGTAGGGTGAGATGGAGGGGGCGTTGGGCACGCTGCTGACGCCGGAATAGCCAATGCCCAGCTTCTGCAGCAAACCGGAGAAGTCGGGGAAGAGCACGAAAACGCCGATGTCGGCGGTGATGGTAGTAGGCTCGGTATAAATCCGGTCAGCGGCAGTAGAGAGCCAGTAAGCGCCTGAAGCCCCCAGAGTACCCATGCTTACCACCACGGGCTTGCCTGCTTCGCGCAGGCGGACGATGGCCCGGCGGATGGCATTGGCGGCATTGACGTCGCCGCCGGGGCTGTTGACCTGCAGGATGACGGCCTTGACCTCGTCGTCATGGCGTAGCCGGTCCAGTTGGCGGACCGTCGGTCCCGAGGCTACCAGCCCTGGCTCTTCGTTGTTGCCGGGGACGAGCATGCCATCGATGGGTACCACGGCGATCTCCGGTCCATGCTCATGCTCTTGCTCTGCAAAACTCCGGTAATATCGGCGATAGCTGATGGTATGCAGCTTGCTGGGTTTTTCTCCCATGGCCTTGGCCACGGCATTACGGAAATCCTCGGCATCGCCCAGTTGGGTAACCAATTTCTGGCTGACCGCCAATTGGGCGGCACTACCCTGATATTGCTGCAGAAGCTGCGGTAACTGGCTGACATAGTTCTGCAAGTCGCTGGCCGAGATGCCGCGACCCTTGCTGATGGCCTGTTCATAGGACTGCCACCAGGTGGCCAGCCAGGCCCGATTTTCTTCCTGGGCCGCCGCCGACATGTCCGTACGGGTCAGGGGTTCGACCGCAGACTTGTATTTGCCTTGGCGGAAAGCCGATACCGTCACCCCGATTTTGTCGAGCAAGTCTTTAAAATACAGATTATGATTGGAGAAGGACGTCAGTAGAGCCATGCCCAGTGGCGGCAAAAAGACCTCATTGGCCTGAGCCGCCAGTACATAGTTGCCATTGGAGTACTCGGGAGCATAGGCGTAAACGAGTTTGCCCTGGGCACGAAAATGCTGCAGAGCCTGAGCAACGCCGAGCAACTGGGTCAGGCTGCCGCCGTTGAATTTGCTCAAGTCCAGGGCGAGGACGCGAATATGCGGGTCTTTGGCCGCATGGTCGATGGTTTCGACCAGATGGCGGAGCAGTATGGTATTTTGACCGGGATGGATTTTCTGCAGCAGGTGGCTTTCCCAGGAATTGCTGCGGCTGTAGACCAGGCTTCCCTGAGGTTCCAGCCAGAGCACCGCTTTCTGGGGTACGGAAATCATTTGGTTGGCGAAATAGCCAATGAGGCCGACGATAATGGCCGCCAGCACCACCAAGGTCAGCAGATTGAGTACACCCAGTCGAATCCAGTGCAGCAACCTTCCCAGCCAGATAAAGGGCAAAAAGAGAAAACGCATGTTTCAGACTCCGCTGGATACCCTTTCAAGTCGTTGTTTTTCAGCCTAGCAGAGGCAGCGGCTCGGGGCAAATCTCCGGCTCTTCCGAATCGTTCAGAATTTCCCGAAACTGCGGGAGCTCCGAGTTCGACAGTTCATCGGCAAAAAAACATCAATTTCGTAATGCCGCACCAGCATTCATAGGGGTTTCAGCGCCTATTTTCTAAAAACGCTGTGGTGGCACGTTTTATCATTTATTATCTTTTTATTGACATGCCTATGAACGCTGATAACGTGGCGGCATGCATGTGAAAATCCCACCTCCGGCAGCCGCCGCTATGTTCAGCTTGTGGAGTCCTACCGGGATGATACCGGCAAGGTCAAAAAGCGGACGGTCGCCACGCTGGGACGACTGGATCAGGTCGATGGTCAGTTGCAGGCCGTGATTCAAGGCCTGATGAAAGTCAGCGGGCAGACGCTGCCAGCGATGGCTCCTCCGCCCACCATCGCGTTTGGGATCCAGAGGATGAGCGGCTCTATCGGGAGTTGCAGCGCTGAGGCTGCTGGGGTGACACCCCTGCCGTAAGGGGAAATCCTCCCGCCAAGCGTCCAGGGGACTCCGCACCCCCTTGCCCTCCAGCTTGCGCACATGGGTATGGATCATCGTCGTGCTCACGTCCTTGTGGCCCAGCAACTCCTGTACCGTCCGGATTCGAAATCCACGTCCCGTACCCGCAGCCGCACGCACTCCATCGAGCGCATCCCCGTCCCATCCAGCAGGCCCATGGCCAGCCCCACTGTTCCCCGCACCCGCGCGAGCAGCAACTGCACCTCCGCCACCGTCAACACCACCGGCAAGCGCTCCGGCCGCCGCGCCCGCCTCAGGCCGTTCAACCAGGGTAACGGCCTTCCCAACACCTCCCGATACAGGAAAAGGAGGGCCGCCAATGCCTGATTCCGCGTGGACGCCGCCACCTGGCCCTCCACCGCCAGGCAGGGAAGGAACGCCTCCCCATCCCCAGCACCCAACTCGGTCGGATGACGCTTGCCGTGGAAAAGGATGAATCGCTTGACCCAGCCCAGATACGCCTCCTCCGTGCGCAGGCGGTAATGCTTCGCACGGGTGCGGTCGCCGACCTAGTCCAGCAACTTGGGTTTGCCCGGTATGGTGGAGTCGCTGGTCTTGATCGGGTGCATGATCCGTGATCGGTCCGTTATGGCGAAGGCCGTCGTTGACGGCCGTCCATATTGCGCACTAGACTGGCGCGGTACAAGGCTAGTAGTTGGGCCAACAAGACGGAGAGAATATGACAATCAATCGATCATTGTTGACTTCTCTTCAGCAGTATCAGAAGACGCATGACAAGGCTGTTCAGCTATTCGGTCTCTTTGAAGACGCTGAACCACCCGAGCTGCTGAGAGTGCAACAAGAACTTGGTGAGCTTGCTACACAGTTAGTTGAGGGCGCAGGGCTTGAATGGGGGCAGTGTGGAAGTCTCGGGAGACATTTAAATTTTCTTTCCTATTATCTAAAGCGGAATGATAAGGAAGGTTGCTCTGCGGACATCAAGGATGTTCTTTTTTATGACCTTCCAGCGACCCTGCGCAGCCTTATTGCAGGGGCTACCGAAGAGCAATACCTAGATGAAAAGTTGAGGGATGCCGTTTATCCGTTACTGGATGGCAGCCACTATGATTCCGCGATTAGAAAAACATTTGTTGTACTGACTAATCGTCTTCGTCGAGCCTTTGGAATAAATGATGAGGTTGATGGAGAGGACTTAGTTAATTATGTTTTTGGCAAGGGCGGTAAGATACCTGTCGCGTTGGGCGATTCAAAGAAACAGGCACTCCGCAATCTAATTAGCGGATTTTACGGCGTGTATCGAAATCGGTATGCACACAATGACAGTGAGGCGGATTTTGCGGACGCACGAGCCATTATTGAAATGGCCAATCAGATCTTGTGTGAAATAGAGGCTGTTGCAGATGCATCGGCAAAAGAGGCCTAACCACCCCATCAAGCCGACGCTCATTTCGCTGCGCTCCATTCGCGCGGTTTTTTTCAGCAGCCTCCTAGACATCGGAGCACGCTTTGTCTGAACACAAACTTGAGGCAGGGAAACGGCTAATTCGAGGGCTCATCGAATTGGGCGCAACCCTTGGCTATCACGTGGAAAAGGAGTTTCCAGTTGAGCAAACACGCCACCGGACACCACCCGCTGTCGACGTTGCGTGGTTTACCGAGAAAGGGCAAGTTGTCCCGCTCTTTATTTTTGAGGTGGAAAGTAGAGCGACCAACGCAATGACCAATAACCCACTAAAGGTATTTGCGCAGGAAACAAGGCGATTCGAAAAGCCACTTTTCTTCTTTCAGGTAATTGGCTCTCACGCTGATGAGTCGTCTAGAGTTGGCAACCTTGAGAGACAGTACGGCACGTACAACTACCGCATCTACGTCATCGGCGAAAATAAAGGAAACGAGCTTATAAAGGATGTTCTTGGGCAGCATCGCCGAATTCGGAATGGCATTGACTACGTTGGGCTCTATAGTGTCTTGTCCACGGAGTGGCGTGAGAACGTCGATATATATCAGGCTTTAAGGGATGCGTTTGATGTGGGCTTGTCCCCAGCGTTGCGCTTGCCAGCGTATGTGCAATTGGCCCTCTCAGATAGTCGAATGGTTCGTGAACTGAGGATGGCGCTTCCAATTGAGGCGGATGAAAGGTGGCCTTCCATAGACTCGCTGCCGTCTTACCTGGGAGAGTCATGGGGTGTCCCGATACTGTGCGCGATGATGGTTGCATGGGCGGATACTGAGGCGGAGGCCAAACGTTGGAATGAAGAATTGATGCGCTGGCAGGACTCGTCCGCGTATTTGCCCATGATTACGGCGAGCTTTGGTCTGTCGTGGGACTATGACCAGTTTCTTATTGGCGTGGCAGCACCCCTAGTTGCATTATGTTGCGCATTAGCGAGCGAGAAAGCTGCGTTCTTGGAATCGCTATGCGATGTCCTATCCGAAATTCTTTCAAGGCTACACGGCAGCTGGTATGCGTTACACACAGCATGTTGGCTGGCACACATCTCGGCGCGTTTTGAGCTGGAAAAGCATTTCGTAGCAGCCCGGAACTCAATCAATGAGCTTGGCGGCATTGAAGAAAGCATCTTGTATTGCCCACCCTCCATCATTTCCACCGAAATCGCGGAAGACGAAGCGTTTCCGACAGTAAGTAAATCGCTTTGCCCCGAGCTCGAGGAGTTCCGGACAAGGGCGCTACGCATGATCAATCCGGTGCATCCAGAGCGTGTAGCGCTCAATGCGTTGGCTAGTGACTCATATCTGTACGAATGGGCCGAGGACCTTGTTGGCGCGCTCTGGAACAACTGCAAATATGGCTAACAAGCCGTCAACTCGGGCAGCCAAAAGCTACGCTCCTTCGTCGCTCCGCTTTCGGCTGCCGGTTATGGGCGGCGTTAGATACCAAGAACCGAGGCCTAAATGGACGATGTTGGTATTAGAAAATATGTATTACCTAAAGATAAAGCGGCTGCTAATTCGGTGGTTGAGCGCGTTTACCTTGCGGTAGAGAAACTTTGCACTGGTCAAGGGGATGTGAGGAAACGTCTTGAGACGGCAGTTCTGACTTTACTGCCTCTTCAGGTTTGCGAGTTTCCTGAATGTGTGCAGGAAGACTTTTACTGGATCATTCGTGAATCAACGAAGTACAAGTCCGAATACCCACAGTTTCAAGGTGATCTGGAAGCAACGATGAGGCACATTCGAAATTCGACAGGTCAGAAAATCGCACAACGAATATTTCATATCTATTCATCAATCCAAAACATTAGAGGCTTTCCGCTCCTTGAATATCGTGGACATGACGAGTAAGCATTTAGCCCGTCAGTCGAGAGGTACGCGCCGCCTACAGCTTCGCGTCACCGAACGGAGTCGGCGAAGAGCACTAGCCGCGAGATTAGGCACCAGGGGGAAATATGATCATCAACCGTAACCGTTCGGGTCTGATGCCTAATCTCGCGGTCCCTTCGTGTATCACCCTCCCCGGTGTCAGGATAGTTGTCGCCTCTGTAAAATGGGGTAAGGCAAGGACCGGGGGGTGGAAAGAGACGGAAAGATAAGGGGGGTATTCGGCGGAGCGGAAGGCGGCTGTGCTGGGTAAGCTGTTGTCACCCCGGAGTTTGTCGGTGAGGGAATTGGCCCCGGAGGAAGGTATTTCCGACGTCACCCTGTATCATTGGCGCCAACAAGCCATGGCGAGGGGCGAGATGGGGGTAGAGGAGAAGAAGGCGCCGGAGACTCGATCCGGGGAGGCGAAGTTGGCGGTGGTCGTGGAAGTTGCCCAGCTGCCCCCGGTGGAGTTGAGCCAGTATTGCCGGGAAAGGGGCCTGTATCCCGAGCAGGTCAAGGCCTGGCGGCAAACCGCAGGACAGCAGACGGCGTCGCAGCGGCGGCAGGAAGAAGCGGTGCAGGCCCGCGCGGACAAGCAGCGCATCCGTGAGCTGGAGCGGGAGCGACCATGAAACTGGTCCACAACACAGGCACAGACCGAGTCATCGATCTGATGCGCCCGCATCTCCAGCGCGGTAGTCAGCTTGGCCTTGTCTCACCCTCGTTCTCCCTTTTTGCGTTCGCTGAACTGCGCGACGTGCTGGCCGGGCTGGAGAAGGTCCAGTTGATCCTGCCGCCCGATGATGAGGGGCTGGGGTTCCTCGGCGGGGAAGGCGACCGGGCTGCGCGCAATCGCTTGCAGGCCCGTTGGTTGGCAAACCAATGCGCGAAGTGGATCGGCGACAAGGTGGAGCTGCGGCGGGCATTGGGGCCGGTGCCCCAAGGTGCGGTGGTCATGCGCAACGCCCAAGCGACTCCCGAGCAGGTGGTTCTGGGCTCCTTCGCTTTCAGCACCGATGGCCTCGGACTGACTCCCGGAAACCCCTTGAGCCTGATCCATGCGTCCGAGTCAGCCGATGAGGCAAGCCAACTCGCCCGTTGGTTCGATCAGCAATGGACGGCCTTGCGCCCCCAGCCCGATACGCGCGCGGCGTTGATTCAAGCCCTGCAGGCCATTGGCCAGCACCGCGACCCATACACCCTCTACACGCTCATCCTGCATTACCTATTTGGTGACAGCGGCGACGAAATGGACGAGGAGCGCATCGTCAAGTCCGCCACGGGCATCCGTAACACCGTGGTGTGGAAGAAACTGTTCAAGTTCCAACGCGACGGTGTGGTGGGCGCCATCGACAAGCTGAACCGCTTCGGCGGCTGCATCATTGCCGACAGCGTCGGCCTCGGCAAGACCTTCGAGGCCCTGGCGATCATCAAGTACCACGAGCTGCGCAACGACCGTGTGCTGGTGTTGGCGCCCAAGCGCCTGCGCGACAACTGGACGCTCTACAAGGCCAACGACAAACGAAACATTCTCGCGGCCGACCGCTTCAACTACGACGTCCTGAACCACACTGACCTTTCGCGCGACGGTGGGACATCCGGCGACATTGATCTGTCGCATGTCAACTGGGGCAACTACGACCTGGTGGTGATCGACGAGTCGCACAACTTCCGCAACAAGGCCACGCACAAGGGGAAAGAGTCTCGGTATGACCGCCTGATGCGCCGAATCATCAAGGAAGGGGTCAAGACGCGCGTCCTGATGCTGTCGGCCACGCCCGTAAATAACCGCTTGGCCGACCTGCGCAACCAGATCGCTTTCGTCACGGAGGGCGACGACACCGCCTTGCTGGAACACGGCATCGCCAGCATCGAGGCGACCACCCGCAAGGCGCAGACCCAGTTCAACCGCTGGTTGAACCTCGACGAGTCTGAGAAGACACCGGCGAAGCTGGTCGAGATGCTGGGCTTTGATTACTTCACTTTGCTTGACCACCTCACCATCGCCCGCTCGCGCAGGCACATCGAGAAGTACTACGGCACCAGTGAGACGGGGCGCTTCCCGGATCGCCTGCCACCGATCAATATCAAGGCGGACGTAGATCGCGCCGGCGAGTTCCGCAGCATCCGGGACATCAACCTGGAGATCCGGCGACTCAATCTGGCCAGCTATGCCCCGCTGCGCTACCTCCTGCCCCACAAGCAGGCCGCCTATGACGCGAAGTACAGCACGCAGATCCGCGGCGGCGAAAGTTTCTTCCGCCAGGTGGATCGCGAAGAGAGCCTGATCCATCTCCTGCGCGTCAACGTGCTCAAGCGCATGGAAAGTGCGGTGTCCTCGTTCACGCTGACCGTTCAGCGGCAACTGAAGGATGTGGAGGCCACGCTGGCGCATATCGAAGCGCACGCCCACGACGTCGAAGAAATCGACATTGCCGATGTCGACATCGATGATCCTGAGTTCGAGACCTTGCTGGTCGGACGCAAGGTCAAGGTGCTGCTCGGCGACGTGGACCTGATTCGCTGGAAGCAGGATCTGATCGAAGATCGCAACCGGCTGGCCACGCTGCTGGCGGCGGCCAAACAGGTCGATGCCGCACGCGACGCGAAGCTCGCGAAACTGCGCGAAATGATCGAGCACAAATGCCGCAACCCCATCAACTCGGGTAACCGCAAGATTATCGTTTTCACCGCCTTTGCCGACACCGCCCAGTATCTCTATGCGCAACTGGCCCCCTGGGCCAAAAGTACGCTGAGCATTGATGCCGCGCTGGTGACAGGCAGCGCTGGTATCCAGACCACGCTTCCCGGCCTGCGCAAGAACATGGGTAGCGTTCTGTCTGCGTTTGCGCCACGCGCCAAAGAGCGACCGGCGGAGCTTGCAGCGGAAGGCGAACTGGACCTGCTCTTCGCCACCGACTGCATCTCCGAAGGCCAGAACCTGCAGGACTGCGACTGGCTCATCAACTACGACATCCACTGGAACCCGGTGCGCATCATCCAGCGCTTTGGTCGGATCGACCGCATCGGCTCGCCCAACCAGAGCATCCAACTGGTGAACTTTTGGCCCAACATGGAGCTGGAGGAGTACATCAACCTGGAGCAGCGGGTGAGCGGCCGCATGGTGCTGCTCGACGTCTCCGCCACCGGTGAGGAAAACCTCATCGAGCAACAGTCCGGCGACCCGATGAACGATCTGGAGTACCGGCGCAAGCAGCTGCTCAAGTTGCAGGACACGGTCATCGATCTGGAAGACCTCTCCACCGGCGTATCCATTACCGACCTCACGCTCACCGACTTCCGTATCGATCTGGCCCAGTACCTCAAGGCGCACCCCGGCAAGCTGGACCACCATCCATTGGGGGCCTACGCGGTCACCACCAGCATCGACGCCGATATCCCGCCCGGCGTCATCTTCTGCCTGCGTGCCGAGGGCCCGGCAGCGCACAAAGCCAAGGAATCGGACTACCCCCTGGCGCCCCATTACCTCGTCCATGTCGGCGACGACGGAGCCGTATTGCTGCCCTACACCCAGGCAAAACGTATTCTCGACCAGCTCAAGCGCTTGGCCCTCGGGCGTGAACTACCCGACGCCGGCGCCTGCGCTCGCTTCGACAAGGCCACCAAGCACGGCGAAGACATGCGCCATGCGCAAAAGCTGCTCTCGGCAGCTGTAGCGTCGGTTGTCGGCAAGAACGAGGAACGGGCAGTGGCCAGCCTGTTCTCGCCGGGCGGTACCCACGCCATCAAGGGTGAGTTCGCGGGGAGCAACGACTTTGAGGTATTGGCGTTCATGATGTTGCTGGCTGATGAGTGATCCGCAGATGACGCAGATGGGCGCAGATGTTCCAAAGCGGGATGAGCAGACCTATGCAGTCATTGGTGCGGCGATGGCTGTTCATGGTGAATTGGGGCATGGCTTCCTTGAAGCGGTCTATCAGGAAGCACTGGAGAGAGAACTCATCGAGCGTGGAATTCCATGCGCCCGGGAGTATCCCCTGCCGATTCATTACCGGGGCAAACCCCTTGCCACCACCTATCGCGCCGATTTTTTGTGTTTTGGTGAGATCATCGTTGAACTCAAGGCATTACAAAAATTGTCAGGGCTTGAGGAAGCCCAAGTCATAAATTACTTGAAGGCATCTGGCCTGTACCGCGCATTACTTTTCAACTTCGGCTCACTACGCCTTGAGCATAGGCGACTTGTCTTTAATCTGCGCTCATCAGCGCGATCTGCGGATAAAAAACCATGAGACCGGACGACATCATCCTGTCGCTTGGTTTGCCCGATGGCTGCCGGGTCGATCAGCGCGTGCCGAAGAAGCTGCTTTTGGAAAACGGCGCACCCACGGCGGCAGACAAGCGCCTGATCAACGAGGGTGTTGAAGAAATCCAGTGGGTGGCCGCGCTCAAGCCGAACACCATCGGCGTATCCGACTACCGCGACGACTTGCGTGAGTACCTGGAGATTGCCGTACTCACCGTGACGCTGCGCGCCACGGATGACAAACCGGCGAAAGTCGCCCGCCTCGCCGAACTCGTGCATCGCGCGGTACCGTACCCGGTGCTTCTGCTGCTGATGTCAGGGCAACACATGACATTGTCGCTCGCGCACAAGCGCTGGGCCCAGAACGAGGCGGGCAAGATCGTGCTGGATGGTAATCCACAGATAGCGCAGATGGGTGCAGATAAAAGTAAGGAACATTATGGCATTCCTCTGCGTGAATCCGCGTCGTCTGTGGATCAGTTCTTCTTGGACAGCTTGGCATTGAGCAAGCAGCCTCGCGCCACATTGCACGCCCTCTATCAGGGCTGGATGGACAGCATACAGGCCTTGCTGGCGGCAAGGTTGACGGGCACGTTCAAGACCGCGGACAATCCGGAACAAGCCGTTGCCCGTCGCCAAGCCCTGCAGGAATGCCAGCGGCTGGAACTTGAGGCGACCCGCTTGCGCACGCAGGCCGCCAAGGAAAAACAACTGGCGCGGCAGGTGGAACTGAACCTCGCGCTCAAGCGCGTGCAGGCCCAACTGGCCGCAGCGCGCCAACAGCTATGAACTTTCCGCAGATGACGCAGATGGACGCAGATAAGAGCGAAACCGTAATTTGTATTTCATTTGCGAAACCTGCGTCATCGGCGGATAAACCATTTGGAGAAGAACATGCAGAAAATCGATGCGAGCAGTCCGGAGGCCCAATCCCCCGACTTGGTGGCCGGGAATATCGAACAGCTCAAAGCCCTGTTCCCGGAGCTTATCACCGAGGGCCCCAATGGCGCGGCGGTGAATGTGGACGTGCTCAAGCAGCTCGTGGGCGATAAGACCGTCACCGACGCCGACGAGAAATACGGCCTCAACTGGCACGGCAAGCGCCGCGCGCGGCAACTGGCGCTCACGCCCAGCACGGGCACTTTGCGTCCTTGTCCAGAAGAAAGCGTGGACTGGGACACCACCCAGAACCTGATGATCGAGGGCGACAACCTCGAAGTGCTCAAGCTGCTGCAGAAGAGCTACGCCGGCAAGGTCAAGCTCATCTACATCGACCCGCCCTACAACACCGGCAAGGACTTCGTGTACCCGGACAATTTCCAGGACAACATCAAGAACTATCTGGAGCTGACCGGGCAGGTGGAAGGCGGCCAGAAAATCAGCAGCAACACCGAGGCCAGCGGGCGGTTTCATACCGACTGGTTGAATATGATGTATCCACGGTTGAAGCTGGCGCAAAATCTCTTGAAGCGAGATGGAGCAATATTCGTATCCTGCGATGAAGGCGAACAGGCTAGATTGCGGGTGGCGATGGACGAAATTTTCGGGCAAGAAAACTTCGTTGCCGATATGGTCTGGGCAGCAGGCCGTAAGAATGACTCGCGCCTTGTTTCGGTCTCTCACGAATACATTGTCTGTTACGCCCGTGATAAGGGCTTCCTAACTGAAAAGAAGATTGAGTGGCGTCAGCGCAAGAAGGGCCTTGAAGATATCTACGCACAATATGAAAAACTCAAGCGCGAGCATGGCACTGACTATGCAGCAATGACTGCTGGGATGAAGGATTGGTATCGCGAGCTTGCCGACAGCCATCTGGCGAAAGCGCACAAGCACTATGCACACGTTGATGCATGCGGGGTCTACTTTCCAGACAATATATCTTGGCCTGGTGGGGGCGGTCCGAAATATGAAGTCTTGCATCCACGAACTGGGAAACCTGTAACCGTGCCCTCACGTGGCTGGATGACCAGCGATCCAGAAAAGATGAAGCAGTGGATCGCAGAAGACAGAATACATTTTGGTGCTGACGAGACAGCAGTTCCTTGTATCAAATCCTACTTGAAGGATCGCGAGTACCAAGCACCATATAGCGTTTTCTATCAGGATGGCCGAGCCGCAACAAAACGGCTTCGCGAACTGATGGGAGGCGACTGTTTCGATTTCCCTAAGGACGAAACCGTACTTCAAGAACTCATCGGGATGATGGCGTCTGGCGAGGACGTGATTGTTGATTTTTTCGCCGGTTCGGGAACTACCGGCCATGCTGTGATGGCGCAGAACGCTACCGATTCCAGCAACCGCCGCTACATCCTTGTTCAACTTCCAGAGCCGCTCGATGCGGAAAACAAAGACCAGAAAGCCGCATCCGACTTCTGCGACCGGCTTGACAAGCCGCGAACCATCGCCGAATTGACCAAAGAGCGTCTGCGTCGCGCTGCTGCCAAGATCAAGGCCGATCCGCAGATGGCGCAGATGCGCGCCGATAAAAACCCAGATATGTTCAATCATCATCTGCGTTCATCTGCGTCATCTGCGGATAAGCCATCTGCGGACACCTTGGACTTAGGCTTCCGCGTCTTCAAACTCGACACCTCCAACATCCGCGCGTGGAACCCCAACCCCACCGATCTGGAGCAAGCTCTGTTCGCCCACCAGGATCATCTGGTGGAGGGGCGCAGCGAGTCCGACATCCTCTACGAGCTGCTGCTCAAGCTCGGCCTGGACCTGTGCGTGCCCATTGAGACAAAGATTATTTATCCGCAGATTACGCAGATGGACGCAGATAAGGACAAAGAAGATCCTGATGTTAATCTGCGAAAATCTGCGACATCTGCGGATAACAAAGGTCTTGAAGTACATTCCGTCGGCGGTGGTGTGCTGATGGCTTGCCTCGCGGAAGAAATCACCCGCGAGCAGGTCGAACCGCTGGCGCAAGGCATAGTTGCCTGGCATGTAGAACTTGCGCCGGCCGGCGACACCACCTGTGTGTTCCGCGACAGCGCCTTTGCCGATGACGTGGCCAAAACCAACCTCGCCGCCATCCTGGAACAGCACGGTATCCGCAACGTGAGGAGTTTGTGAGTATGGCGAAAAAGAAGCAGCCTGCGACAAGCACCGCCATGCCTGCCGAACGCCCCATCGCGCCGCTGACGGAAGGCGATTTGATGGCGCGGGTGGCGGCCATTCTCGACCAGGCTCGGGCCAATGTGGTACGGGCGGTCAACAGCAATATGGTGATCGCCTATTGGTTGATCGGGCGTGAGATTGTGCAGGAGCTGCAACGGGGGGAGCAGCGGGCGGAATATGGCAGGCAGTTGCTGTCGGAGCTGTCGGCGAGCCTGACCCAGCGTTATGGGCGGGGGTTTTCCACCAGCAATCTGCGCTATTTCAGAACCTTTTACACGGTGTATTGCGACCGGCTGCCAGAGATTCGCCAGATTGGATCTGGCGAATTGAACGGGCCAGTTAGTCGGCCAATCCAGGAGGCCGAGGTACTCGACGACATGTCTGCGGCAGCGGCCACGGCTGACCAGGCGCGTGGTTTTTCGCCCCATCTGGGGTGGTCGCACTATCAGGTGTTGATGGGGGTAGACAACCGCAATGAGCGGCTCTTTTATGAAATCGAGGCGGAGCGTGAAGAATGGGCGGTAAAACACCTGGAGCGTCAGATACACACGTTCCTGTTTGCCCGGTTGCTGAAGAGCCGTGACAAGGCCGGGGTGATGGAATTGAGCCGTGAAGGCAACCGCTTGCAGGCCCCCGCTGACGCCATCAAGCACCCCTATGTTCTGGACTTTCTCGGACTGCCAGACTCGGAGCGGCTCCGGGCACCGTCGAGTCGGCCATCATTACCAACATGCAATCTTTTCTCCTTGAGCTTGGCAAGGGGTTCGCCTTTGTCGGACGCCAGAAGCGCATGCAGTTCGACACCGATTACTTTTACATCGATCTGGTCTTTTATAACTGCATCCTCAAATGTTACCTGCTGATCGATCTGAAAATCGGCGAATTGACTCATCAGGATATTGGCCAGATGGATGGCTATGTGCGCATGTTCGATGACAAATATCTCAATGAGGGAGATAATCCGACGATCGGCCTGATCCTGTGCGCAAAGAAAAACCAGTCCATTGCGCGCTATTCCGTGCTGCACGAGAGCCAGCAATTGTTTGCCTCGAAGTACATGCTTTATCTGCCGACGGAAGCAGAGCTGCGCGCCGAAATAGCGCGTGAGCAGGCCGCTATCGAAGCAGCACGTCGTCTGGAGGATAAGGAATGAAACTGCACTTCGAGTCCAACCTCGACTACCAGCTTCAGGCCATCGATGCTGTTTGCGACCTGTTCCGTGGCCAGGAGGTGTGCCGTACCGAATTCACGGTGACGATGAGGGCACCCGGTTCTCCACAAATAACCCTGGGCGTGGCGGAGTCCGATCTGGGGGTCGGCAACCGCCTCACGCTGCTGGACGATGAACTCCACAAAAATCTGGCCGACATCCAGTTGCGCGGCGGTCTGCCGCCCTCCAGCACCCTGGCTTCCGGCGATTTCACCGTGGAGATGGAGACCGGCACCGGCAAGACCTACGTCTACCTGCGCAGCATCTTCGAGCTGAACAAGCGCTACGGCTTCATCAAGTTCGTCATCGTGGTGCCGTCGGTGGCGATCAAGGAAGGCGTCTACAAGACTTTGCAGATCACCGAGGAACACTTCAAGGGGCTCTACGCCGCCGTGCCCTTCGATTATTTCCTCTACGACTCCAGCAAGCTCGGGCAGGTGCGCAACTTCGCCACCAGCGCGAACATCCAGATCATGGTGGTCACGGTCGGGGCCATCAACAAGAAGGACGTCAACAACCTCTACAAGGACAGCGAGAAGACCGGTGGTGAGAAGCCCATCGACCTGATCAAGGCGACCCGGCCCGTGGTGATCGTCGACGAACCGCAGAGCGTGGACGGCGGCCTGAGCGGTGCCGGCAAGACCGCGCTCGACGCGATGAAGCCGCTGTGCACGCTGCGCTATTCCGCCACCCACGTGGACAAGCACCACATGGTGTTCCGCCTCGATGCCGTGGATGCCTACGAGCGCAAGCTGGTGAAGCAAATCGAAGTGGCTTCGGCCACCGTGGAGGATGCGCACAACAAGCCATTCGTGCGGCTGGTGTCGGTGAGCAGCAAGCGAGGGACGGTCTCTGCCCGCGTCGAGCTCGATGTGGAAACGAGAAGCGGGGTGAGGCGGCAGGAAGTCACCGTGAGCGACGGCGATGATCTGCAGCAGATCGCCAAGAGAGCCATCTATGCCGATTTTCGCATTGGCGAGATCAACACCGCCAAAGACGAGGAGTTTCTGGAGCTGCGCTATCCCGGCGGGGAAGCCTACTTGTCCTTGGGCCAGGCGCATGGCGACGTCGATGCCCTGGCTGTGCAGCGGGAAATGATCCGCCGCACCATCAAGGAGCACCTGGACAAGGAGAAACGGCTGCTCCCGCTCGGGATCAAGGTGCTGTCGCTGTTTTTCATCGACGAGGTGGCCAGGTATCGCTCCTACGATGCGGACGGCAACCCCGTCAAAGGGCCTTACGCGCGCATCTTCGAGGAGGAGTATCGCCGTGCGGCCAAGCTCCCCGCTTACCAGGGCCTGTTCGAGGAGATCGGCCTGGCGAGCGCCGCCGAAGAGGTCCACAACGGCTACTTCTCCATCGACAAGAAGGGCGGCTGGACGGACACCAGCGAGAACAACGCGAGCAATCGCGAGAATGCCGAGCGGGCCTACAACCTGATCATGAAGGACAAGGAAAAGCTGCTGTCCTTCGACACGCCGCTCAAGTTCATCTTTTCCCACTCGGCGCTCAAGGAGGGCTGGGACAACCCCAACGTATTCCAGATCTGCACACTGCGCGACATTCAGACCGAGCGGGAACGCCGGCAGACCATCGGCCGGGGGCTGCGCCTCGCCGTCAACCAGAACGGGGAGCGGGTGCGCGGCTTCGAGGTCAACACCCTGACCGTGATCGCCACCGAGAACTACGAGCAATTCGCCGAGAACCTGCAGAAGGAAATCGAGGCCGACACCGGCATCCGCTTCGGCATCGTCGAGCAGCACCAGTTCGCCGCCATTGCCGTGACGGCGGCCGATGGCCAGAGCGTGCCCTTGGGGGTCGATCAATCCAAGGCGCTGTGGGAACACCTGAAAGCCGCCGGCTACATTGACGCCAAGGGCAAGGTGCAGGATTCGCTGAAGACGGCGTTGAAAGACGGAACACTGGCGCTACCTGCTGAGTTTGAGACGCAACGCAGCCAGATCGCCGAGGTGCTGCGCAAGGTTTCTGGCCGCCTGGAGATCAAGAATGCCGACGAGCGTGAGCAAGTCCCCCTGCGCAAGAGCGTTTATCTCAGCCCCGAATTCGAGGCGCTATGGGACCGCATCAAGTACCAGACCACCTATCGAGTTCAGTTCGATAACGCCAAACTCGTATCGGACTGCATCGTGGCCTTGCAGAAGGCACCAGCCGTCGCCAAGGCGCGTCTGCAATGGCGCAAGGCCGACATCGCCATCGGCAAGGCGGGCGTCGAGGTGAAGGAAAAAAAGGGTGCTTACACCGTCAACCTGGATGAGGCCGATATGGAGCTGCCGGACCTGCTCACCGACTTGCAGGATCGCACCCAGCTCACCAGGCGCACCATCGCCAGCATCCTGACGGCCAGCGGACGGCTGGATGACTTCAAGCGCAATCCGCAGCAGTTCATTGATCTCGCCGCCGAGACGATCAACCGCTGCAAGCGGCTGGCGCTGGTCGATGGGATCAAGTACCAAAAGCTGGGAGACGAACACTTCTATGCGCAAGAGCTGTTCGATCAGGAAGAACTCACGGGCTACCTGAAAAACATGCTGATGAATACGGAGAAATCCATCTACGAGCACGTGGTGTACGAATCCAGCACAGAACGGGACTTTGCCGATGCGCTGGAGAAGAATGACGCCATCAAGTTGTACGCCAAGCTCCCCGGCTGGTTCAAGGTGCCTACCCCGCTGGGGAGCTACAACCCCGATTGGGCAGTGCTGGTCGAGCAGGACGGCGCGCAGCGCCTGTATTTCGTGGTGGAAACCAAGAGCAGTCTGTTCACGGACGACCTACGCGACAAGGAAAGCGCCAAGATCGCCTGCGGCAAGGCGCATTTCCGGTCGCTGGCCGTTGGCGAGAATCCGGCGCGCTATGTCGTTGCGCGGTCAGTGAATGACGTGCTGACGGAGGCTGCGAAGGCATAAGTTGAGGGTAGCGCCGCTCGACGCCGGGATGCAGCAGGCGCCCCGAGTGGATATAGTAAGGTGCTGCGATTGCGACGGCATCACCGCCGAGCTAGCCACCGGCGGGCCCAGAGGGATGGTAATGATCAGTGCCGCCCCGTCCGCAGCGCCTGGATGGGGACGGGGGCGGCAGTGGGTGTCCCTCTTTGGGCTGGCACGCCGAGATCCGGCCCGATGATCCCCAGCTTTTGGCCGATGGCCCGGAAACTCCCTTTCAGGCGCTCCCAGATACTGCCTCCTTTCGGGTCGGGGATCTGCTGCAGATGCGCTTCCGCTTTCTTCAGGTGCCGATCGGCGATAGCGGCGTAAGCGCGACCTTCCCTGGCCGGGACCTCGTCGAGGTCGGGTTCCAGCGCATCGAAGCGGCGGACGACTTCGGCATGCTGCTTCTTGAGCGCCTCCACCCGGCTCTGGAAGTCCGGACTGGAACGGACGATGGCTCCCACCAGAACCTTTTGCCCGGCGTCGGCCTGATCGAGGCCTTCGGGCACCGCCTGGCGCACCCAGGTCTGCCACGATCTCGGCGGCAATCAGCTCCGGCGCGGGCAGGTTGTCGGCGTCGGACAGGGACTCATCCTTGAGCCAGGAAATGTCCAGACTGGCGTGGCGAGCCATTCGGCCAGTTGCTCCGGGCGGTGGAAGGCAAATACCAGGCGCGAACGTGGCACAGGATCGAGTCCGTTGGCAAAGCGGGTTTCTACCCCGGTAGATTGATTAGGGAAAAGGTAAAGGCTGAAAAGTTTTTGACTCAGCATATCCGCCGCTTTATCCTCTTGCGTTAATAGCCTGATAACGCTATCCTTGCGAACTTTTCCGGGCAGTACCGGGTAAAACCCTTGTTGGAGGTTGGTGATGTACGCGGTCATTGAAAATGGTGGCAAGCAGTATCGGGTGGCAGTGGGCGACAAGCTCCGGCTCGAAAAGATGGAAGCAGAGCCGGGTGCGGAACTCGCGCTGGACCGGGTACTCATGGTCGGCGTCGGCAGTGACGTCGTGGTCGGTCAACCGCTGGTGGCAGGCGCCGCCGTCAAGGCCACCGTGCTCAGCCAAGGACGGGCCGCCAAGGTGCATATTTTCAAGATGCGTCGGCGCAAGCATTACCGTAAGCAGCAAGGACATCGTCAGTATTTTACTGAAGTCCGCATTACCGGCATCGAAGCCTAAGGAGCACAGTCATGGCACATAAGAAAGCGGGTGGTTCTTCGCGCAACGGACGCGACTCCGAATCCAAACGCCTGGGCGTGAAGCGTTACGCCGGACAGGTGGTCATTCCCGGCAACATCATCATTCGTCAGCGTGGCACCCAGTTTTATCCGGGCAGCAACGTCGGCATCGGCAAGGATCATACTCTTTTTGCCACTGCAGAAGGTGTGGTCAAATTCGAGCGCAAGGGACCGCGCCAGGTACGTACCGTCAGCGTCGTAGCCGTGGCCTGAACCGGGCTCTGCGTAGAGGGACCCCGCCCCGTTTTTGCGGGAGCGGGGTTTTTTCATGAAATTTATTGACGAAGTACGCATTCATGTTGCTTCGGGAACTGGCGGCCATGGTTCCCTGAGTTTCCGGCGGGAAAAATTCATTCCCTTCGGCGGTCCTGATGGCGGCGACGGAGGACGGGGTGGCAGCGTGTATCTGGTCGCCCAGGCCAGCCTCAACACCCTGATTGATTTCCGCTATCAGCGCCGCTACCGGGCGGAAACCGGCCATGGGGGGGCGGGCCGGCAAATGACGGGCCGCGCCGGTCTGGACAAGGAAATCCAGGTCCCGGTGGGCACTCTGGTTTATGACGACGATACCCACGAACTGCTGGGTGATCTCCGCGAAGAAGGCGAACGCCTGCTGGTGGCCCAGGGCGGGCGCGGCGGGCATGGCAATCTGTATTTCAAGTCCAGTGTCAACCGGGCTCCCCGCCAATATGAAAAAGGCACTCCCGGCGAAGCACGCAATCTTCGCCTGGAACTGCGGGTGCTGGCCGATGTCGGCCTGCTGGGCCTGCCCAATGCCGGCAAGAGTACCCTGATACGAGCAGTCAGCGCCGCCCGCCCGAAAGTGGCGGATTATCCGTTCACGACCCTCTACCCCAATCTGGGAGTGGTGCGGGTGGCTACCCACGAATCGTTTGTGCTGGCCGACATTCCCGGGCTCATTCCCGGGGCGTCCGAAGGCGCCGGCCTGGGTACCCGCTTCCTCAAGCATCTCAGCCGTACCCGTCTGCTGCTGCACATGGTGGATATGGCACCGGTGGATGACAGTGATCCTGCGGAAAACATCCGCGCCCTGGAAGAAGAATTGCTGGCCTACAGCCCTACCCTAGCCCAACGGCCGCGCTGGCTGGTGGTCAACAAGGCCGATTTGTTCAGCGCCGAAGAAGGCGAGGCGCGCTTTGCGGCAATCCGTTCGGCCCTGGACTGGGAGGGCCCGGCGTTTCTGATTTCGGCGGCCAGTGGCGCGGGCTGCAACGCCCTCACCCACGCCATCTGGCAGGCTCTCCCCAATCTGCCACCGGCCCCCGATCCCGTCCAGTCTGAAGACTGGGGGGATGAAGAGGAAGAATATCTGGCAGAGGGAGAGGGTGATGATCTGAATGCGGACTGGGATGACGAAGAATGAGTCGTGACCTCAAAAATACCCAGCGCTGGGTGGTCAAAATCGGCAGCAGCCTGCTGACCAACAACGGTCAGGGCCTGGACCTACCCGCCATCGAGGCCTGGGTCAAACAATTACTGGTGCTGCGCCGTCATGGCCTGGAAATTGTGCTGGTTTCGTCCGGTGCGGTGGCCGCTGGCATGGAGCGTCTGGGCTGGACAAGCCGGCCCAGCGCCCTGCATCAACTGCAGGCCGCAGCCAGTGTCGGGCAGGCCGCCCTGATTCAGGTCTACAATGATTTTTTGCGCCGGGGCGGAGTACATGGCAGCCAGGTCCTGCTGACCCACGAAGACCTCCAGGAGCGCCAGCGCTACCTGAACGCCCGCGCGACCCTGCGCACGGTCCTGGAACTCGGGGTCATTCCCATCATCAATGAAAACGACGCCATTGCCAGCACGGAAATCCGTTTTGGCGATAATGACACCCTGGCCGCCATGGTCGCCAATCTGCTGGAAGCCGACTTGTTGGTGATTTTGACGGATCAGGCCGGGCTTTATGATCAGGATCCCCGGCAGGTGTCCGATGCCCGCCTGCTGCCAGAGGTGGAAGCCGGAGATCCCGCCCTGCTGGCTATGGCCGGTGGTGCCGGCACGGCCATTGGCAGCGGGGGCATGATCACCAAGGTACGAGCGGCCAGCCGGGCAGCCCAGTCCGGTGCCGCGACCATCATCGCCCCCGGAGGGGCGGAGGATGTGCTCTTGCGCATCTGGGCTGGGGAAGCCCTGGGAACCTACTTTCGGCCCACGGTCGCCAAGCTGGCGGCGCGCAAGCGCTGGCTGGCCGGACAGCTCCGGCCTAATGGGGTTCTCCATCTGGATGCCGGGGCAGCCAGGGTTCTGCGGGAAAAGGGCAGCAGCCTGCTGCCGGTGGGGATTACCGGTGCCGAGGGAGATTTTCAGCGGGGCGACCTGCTCCGCTGTCTGGATCCGGAAGGTCGGGAAGTGGCCCGTGGCCTGGTCAACTTCGCTCAAGCCGATGTTCTGCTGAGAATGGGCAAAAGCAGTAAAACGCTGCTGGAACTATTTGGGGATATTGACGAAGCAGAGATTATTCACCGGGATAATCTGGTGCTGAGCAGCTAGGCGACACTCAGTCCAAAACAGCCGGTTATTCGCTGGCCGCCCCTTGCAGGGAGCAGACCCCGGATTCCTGCATGCCCAGACAGGTGCCATACAAATACAGGCTGTGGTCACTGATGAAAAAGCCCTGGGCACTGGCGATTTCCTTCTGCCGACGCTCCAGCGCTTCATCAAAAAACTCCAGAACCTTGCCGCAGGCGGTGCAGACCATGTGATCATGGTGACCGGTTTCGTTCATTTCAAAGACGGCCTTGTCGCCTTCAAAATGATGACGGCGCACCAGACCGGCCATCTCAAACTGGGTCAGTACCCGATAAACCGTGGCCAGCCCCACTTCTTCCCCGGCATCCAGCAACTGGCGGTAGACTTCTTCTGCTGTCAAGTGCCGGGTGTCACTGTCTTCAAAGATGCGGAGAATCTTCAACCGGGGTAATGTGGCTTTGAGGCCGGCCCGCTTCAATTCGTCACTGTTCAGTTTTTCGTGGTTCATATGCTCATAGCAATTCCCATGCGTAATGGTTTAGGATAGTTGCACCTGACGCTTAAGACAAGGACTATGAGAAGCTTCCGCCTGATTTTCCTGATTACCTTTTGTGCCCTCTCCCTCGGAGCCTGCAGTGTTTATCGGGTTGCCGTCCAGCAGGGTAATGTTGTCACCAGCCAGAAACTGGCGGAACTGCATCCTGGTATGGATGCGCTGCAAGTCCGGACCATTCTGGGTTCACCCCTGCTCAAGGATCCCTGGCACCCCCATCAGTGGGTTTATGCCTATAGCTACAAGCCCGCCTACAGCGGTACCCAAGTGCGCAATGTGATTGTCCTCTTTGACAAGGACGACAAGCTCATCGGCGTGCAGGGCGACGTCAAGGGGACAGGGAAAACCCCCGAAAAAACCAGCAGTTAAACGGTAGATGCTGGGTCATCTGCGGATGGCGCAAGGGCCACGGGCGGGCCGTACACGGTTCTGGCCCGTTGTGCGAAGCGCTGCACCATGGTTTCCGCCGCCTGCTTGAAAATCGGCTCCAGAAAGGCACCCACCAGTCGGGAAACGAATTCAAAGCGCATGTCCAGAGTCACTCGTGTTCCCTTGGGATCCGGCTCCAATTGCCACAACCCTTCCAGAAAGCGAAAGGGACCATTCACCAGGCGGACTTCCGCCAACTTGGGGCGCTGATAGCGATTTTTGGTGGTGAAGGACTTGCCAAAGGCTCCGTGCGCAATCGTGATTTCGGCGACCACTTCTTCATCCCGATCCTGAATGATGCGGGTTCTGCCACACCAGGGCAGAAATTGCGGATAGGAACGGATGTCCTCAATCAGAGCCATGACCTGACTCGCGCTGTATGGCAGCACGGCCGTTTTACGAATATGATGCATGCAACCTCTCAATAACGGCGTTGACCCAGGGCGCGGGCCTGTACCCAGCGATCCAGCTGGGCCAGACACCATTCCAGCAGGCGTCGCCAGTAGGGGCGACGATGCCAGGGTTCCGGGTCGATTTTTCGGGATCGGGCAAACTCCCGCACAAACAGCCCGTACAAGAGCAGGGATACCCGAGATAACCGCAGTTCCAGATTCAGTTCGTGATTAAACCACAAACTCAGAAAATCAAAGTTGGCCGAACCCAGTGTCGCCCAGCTCCGATCCACCAAAACATACTTGGCATGGAGGAAAGCATCCTGATACTCGTAGATATGCACCCCTCTACGCATCAGCTTTTGATAATACGCCTGAATCCCGAATCGCAAAAGTGGATGGTCGGTAATCCGCCCCGCGAGGAGCAGGCGCACATCCACCCCCCGCTGTACCGCCCCATAGATACCGTGCAGGATGATCGGGTCCGGATTGAAATAGGGCGTCGCTATCCAGATGCTTTGCCGCGCCCCGTGAATGGCCGCCAACAAGCGTCGACGCACGGCATAACTGCCGGGCGGAGTGCCTTCCAGAAATCGTCCTTCGCCCCAGGAGGGCTCAGAAACCACGGGCTCTGCAGCATGATCTGCTGGCATGGCCGGCAACCATTCGGGACGATGGCGAAAAAATATTTCCCGCCCCCTGGCTACCAGCCCTCCCCGACAGGCAAAGAGCATATCCCGATAAGGGGGATTGCCCGGTTTGTCCTCCAGCCATTCATCATCAAAAGCGAAACCGCCGACAGCCAGCCATTGGCCATCAATGGCCACTATGCGCCGATGGGTACGGCGCAGACGCCTTTCCAGCCCCTTCAACTGCAGGCGGTGATAGAAATGCAGATGCGCTCCAGCTTCTTGGAGCGCGTTGACCCAGCTTTCGGGGAAAGCCCTGCTGCCCAGGGCATCGAGAGTCACATAGACGGCGACCCCGGCGAGGGCCTTGTCACAAAGCAAGCGCAGAATTCGCTCGGGCCAGGTACCCGCCGAAAAAATATAATTCTCCAGCAGGATTTCCCGGGACGCCGCACTGAGCCGGGTTTCCAGCCAGTTGGCAATGGGCTGCATTTCATTGAGCAGCACCCAGTCAGGAATCGCCTCCTGTTGCCGGGGACGACGGTGCAGTAACTGTCCCGTCAACAAGTTAGATTCCACGGTTTTCCTCCCTCATCCCCTGGCAAAAATTTCACAGGAAGACGGGTCAAGTCAATGCCTCTGGCTGGGCCACTTTCTGTAAACACCTTCTTTCACGTACAATGAGCGGCTAACTGGCACGGGAGTTGTGCAATGAGCGGCACCATCGCCCTGAATCGCGAGGCGAAACACGATTATTTCATTGAAGAGCGCTTTGAGGCCGGCATTGTCCTCGAAGGCTGGGAGGTCAAGTCCCTGCGTGCCGGACGCCTGAACCTCAAGGATAGTTATGTCATCGTCAAGGAGGGTGAACTCTGGTTACTGGGTGCCCATATCAGTCCCCTGCTGACTGCCAGCACCCATATTCATCCCGATCCCACCCGGACCCGCAAGTTGCTGATGCACCGGGAACAGATCAACCGCATGATTGGCAGCGTCGAACGCAAGGGTTTCACCATTGTGCCCCTGGCCATGTACTGGAAACAGGGCCGCGCCAAAACGGAAATTGCGTTGGTGAAGGGCAAGCAGGAACATGACAAGCGCGCGACGATCAAAGATCGGGAATGGCAACGCGACAAGGCGAGAATCATGAAAGGCGGATCCAGAAACTTTTGAAGCCGTCTTTCTGATGGCCACTAGCTGATGACCTATTTCCAATGAAATTCATACGGAGAAAACGGGAAATGTTCCACACACGGAAACCATGGCGGCATCCTGTCCGGATTATCGGCATCCTGCTCGGGATTCTGATCATACAGAGTGCCGCATCTTTCGCCCTGGCCGGACCTGCGGCCAGTGATGGGGATATCGACTACTGGCAAGCCCTGGCCCATACCCGTTACATTCAGGAGGGCAGCAAAGGTCCCATTATCTATGACTTTTACGACCCCAATTGCCCCTATTGTCATGAAATCTATATCTGGCTGCAAAATCCCATAGACAGCCGAAAAATTCGGGTGCGTTTCATTACGGTCGGCTTTCTGACCCCTAGCAGTGCGGGCAAGGCCGCTGCCATTCTTGCCGCACCTAGTCCGCTGGCGGCCATGAAACTCAATGAAAACAAGTTCAGCACCCAAAATGGTCCGGAAGGGGGGATCAAACCCGCATCCGCTGCCCTGCAAAAAAAGATGCGCTCGGCGCTGGATTTCAATGCTTCCCTGCTGATCAACAAGGAGGCCGAAGTGCTGGGAATTCCGGGAGCCAGCGTGCCGTTCTTAGTGTTTCGCAAGGATGGCAAAACCCACTATGTCGCCGGGCTTCCGGACCACAGGCAATGGGCAGAAATCATCCACGCGCAATGACTGGCGCGCGCAGCGCTTCCTGGCTGGCGGGGCTGGTCATCCTCGCCGGTATTCTGGCCTTTGCGCTGGTGCTCTGGCTGCAATTCGCCCGTGCTGAACAACCCTGCAGCCTGTGTGTGTATCAGCGTCTGGTGGATCTCGCCGTCATCCTCATGGTAGCCATGGGATTTTTCTGGCAGGACGGCATACGCCGGGGGTTATGGGCATTAGCTGCCCTCTATGCCCTTGCCGGTGCGGCCCTGGCCGGCTGGCAGTGGCATCTGACCCAAATGGCCATGACTCAGGTGGACACCTGTGCTGCTGTGCAAGTGTTTCAGGGGACTCCGGCGCTGGGAAACTGGGGCAAAGCTTTTGCTTCGACCCTGTCTGGTCATGGCTCCTGCGCATCGGCCGGAACCCGAACCCTGGCCGGATGGCCGGTCACCCACTGGAGTCTGGCGTTTTTTCTGGGCTGTGCGGTGATTTTACTGATTGCCCAGCATTTGCTGGGCCGTGCCCGGTCCTGAGCCCGTCATCGGGGCCAGTTCCAATCGCGACGCAAGATTCTCAGCACGGACAGAGCCCGCTCCGCTTCGATACTCAGGGCATTGACGTGACCCATTTTGCGCCCGGGACGGGCCACCTTCTTGCCATACAGATGCAGCTTGATCTGGGGATGCTGTAGCAGCTTCTGCCAGTCCGGTCCTCCGGTTTCCCATAAATCCCCCAGCAGATTCATCATGACCACGGGACTGATCAGGCGGGTATCGCCCAAGGGTAAGGCACAGAGCGCACGCACCTGCTGATCGAACTGGCTGCTGACGCAGGCATCGATACTGTAGTGACCACTGTTATGGGGGCGGGGGGCCATTTCATTGATCAGTAACTGTCCTTCTGTGGACACGAAAAACTCGACGGCCAGCACGCCCACATAATCCAGCGCAGTGGCAATGCGCGCTGCACCGTGCCGGGCCTGCGTCTGCAAGGCTTCAGGTACCCGGGCTGGAATGATGCTGAGATCCAGCACACCCTGGTGATGGATGTTTTCGGCCGCTGGATAAAACACCATCATGCCATCCACGGCGCGCGCCAGAATGATGGAAAATTCCTGTTGCAGGGGAATGCGGGATTCCAGAATGGCTTCGGGCGTATTCAGGCTTTGCCAGGCGGTGGACAGTTCACTGGCCGTGGTCACATGCCTTTGTCCCTTGCCATCGTAGCCAAAACGGGTGGTTTTCAAAATGGCGGGAAAGCGGAGATGCTGTGCCGCCATGGTCAGGTCCTCCGCCTGCCTTAACCAGGCAAAGGGGGCGGTTTCCAGACCCAGTTCCTGAAAGAAGCTTTTTTCCCGCGCCCGATCCTGGGCAATGGCCAGAGCCGCAGCACCAGGACGCACCGGCAAACGTCTCTCCAGATAGTGGATGGCCGAAGCCGGGACATTTTCAAATTCGGTGGTCACTGCTGCACAGTGATCGGCCAGGGACTGCAAGGCGGCGGGATCATCGTAGGCCGCACAAAGATGCTGGTCAGCCACCCCTGCCGCCGGACAATCCGGGTCCGGATCCAGCACCCATACCGGGTAACCCATGCGTCGGGCCGCCAGGATGAACATCTGCCCCAGTTGCCCTCCCCCGAGAATGCCGAGGGTGGCACCGGGCAGAATCATGGTGCGGACTCCGGCAAGGTCATACCCAGGACCATGGCCTCCTGTTGCTGGCGGAACTGCTGCAAACGTTGGGCCAGGGAAACATCCGTTGCAGCCAGCAAAGCCGCCGCAAAAAGGCCGGCATTGGCAGCCCCCGCCGTGCCAATGGCAAAAGTCGCCACGGGAACACCCTTGGGCATCTGCACAATGGACAAGAGAGAATCCATGCCATTGAGATGCCGGGACGGAACCGGAACACCCAATACCGGCAGGATCGTTTTGGCCGCGAGCATACCGGGCAGGTGCGCCGCCCCGCCCGCACCGGCGATGATGCAGCGCAATCCCCGGGATGCGGCCGTGGCGGCATATTCAAACAGCAGATCCGGGGTACGGTGCGCCGATACTACCCGCTTTTCATGGGGAATATGCAACGCCTGCAACTGTTCTGTCGCCGCAGCCATGACCTCCCAGTCACTGTTGCTGCCCATTAGCACCCCAACCAGGGGATGTTCCATGCCTGCTCTCCTCTCTGGGCCTTTACATTAAACAGGTTATAATGCCTGTCATGGAAGCAGCGCTCAATACCAGACATCGCCCGATTCGCAGCTTTGTGCTGCGTCAGGGCCGTATCACGGCGGCACAAGGTCGTATTATCGAAAGTACCCTCCCGGCCCTGAGAATCCCGGTAGAACAGCCCTGGCAGGACCCCTGGAAAGGGCAACGCGCCATCACCCTGGAAATCGGCTTTGGTAACGGGGAGCATCTTGCCGCTCTGGCGGCTGCCCATCCTGAGCAGGGTTTCATTGGTGCCGAAGTCCATACTCCCGGAGTGGGATCCCTGTTATTGCAGATGGAAAATGCCGGCATCCGCAACATCCGCATTGTCCATGATGATGTGGTCGCCTGGATGAAAACCCTGCCCGATGCCCTGTTTCAGCGCATCATCATTCAGTTTCCCGATCCCTGGCCGAAAACCCGGCAACAAAAACGCCGCCTGATCCAGCCGGAATTTGCGGGCATGCTGTGTCGTCTGCTCAAGGCAGGGGGAGAATTACAACTGGCCACCGACTGGACCGATTATGCCAAACACATGCTGAAGGTCCTCAATCAGACCCAGGGCCTGCAAAACACGCATCCCGAAAACGGATTTTCGGATCGCCCCGGCAATCGCATCCCGACACGTTTTGAAAGACGCGGTGAAAAACTCGGCCATAGCGTCTATGATATGGTGTATCGGCGCGGAGATGGACAACTTCATACAAACCCATGAGCGAGGAGTAACCATGCATAAATTCAGTATCATAGGGGCAGGGTTTGGGGGCCTGACGGCGGTACGGCAAATCCGCCGACAATTGCCTGATGCCGAAATCACCCTCATCGCACCCCAGGCAGAATTCATTTATTTCCCCAGCCTGATCTGGATCCCCACTGGACTGCGCCAGGGCGAACAGCTACGCATTCCCCTGGATCGGTTCTTTCAGCGTAAAAATGTGCATTTTCATGGGGGACGGGTCACCGGACTGCGCGATGCTGGTCGGACCGTCATCACCGATCAGGGCGAAATCCACAACGATATATTAATCATCGCCAGCGGTGGACGGGGTCTGCGCAAGTTGCCGGGCATCGAACATAGTCTGGCCATTTGTGACGGGATTGCCGTAGCGGAGCAAATTCGTGATCGCCTGGCGGCTCTGGACCAAGGCACCATCGCTTTTGGCTTCGCGGGCAACCCCCAGGAACCGTCGGCAGTGCGTGGTGGGCCGGTTTTTGAACTGCTGTTTGGCATTGATGGTTATCTGCGCAAAATCGGCAAGCGTGATCAGATCCAACTGGTATTTTTTAATCCCATGACCGAACCGGGCAACCGTCTGGGTGCCAAGGCGGTTGCCGGCTTGCTGGCCGAAATGGAGAAACGCCAGATCCAGACCCATTTGGGTCATAAAATCACGGGGTTTGCCGCCGACAAAGTCATGACCGAAGGTGGCGACATTGCCGCAGATCTGATTCTGTTCATGCCCGGCATGACCGGTCCTGATTGGGCAGCAACATCGGGATTGCCCCTATCCGCCGGTGGCTTTATTCAGGCCGATGAATACTGTCAGGTTCCCGGGCATCCGGGGGTTTTTGTGGTGGGGGATGCGGGTTCTTATGCGAACAGTCCCGACTGGCTTCCCAAACAGGGACATACCGCAGATCTGCAGGCGGGAGCTGCCGTACACAATGCCCTTTTACAGCTCCAGAACAAACCCGCCGACAAGTCATTCCGGGCGGAACTGATCTGTATTATCGACACCCTCGACAGTGGCTTCTTGGTTTTCCGCAACAAGGACCACGCCAGTGTTCTGCCCAACTCCCTCTGGCACGCGGCAAAAATGGCTTTTGAATGGCGTTATCTGCTGCATTATCGCTAAACCAGCAACCCCCGATCAGGGACGTTTTTCTCCCGATTGATCATAGTGGCGCCCTTTCCAGGCGCCACCTCGTCCCCGATAGTGACGGCGGGCGGAATCCAGGGTCATCAGCGTATAAAGCAGGGCTGCCACTGGCAGGGTCAAAATCCAGAGGCCATTCAAAGCATACAACCGGACACTGGGATAATAAGCCCAAGCCATCAACCCCAGGGCGAGTGCTGACAGCGTCGTCCAGACCCATTGCTGCAAGACTAATCCGGCGGCCAGCATGATGACCGGCACCGCATACAGAAAAAGCATCCCGAGAGTGGCCTCCAGTAGACGCCAGGGACTGAATTGCAACTGCACGTAAGCCGAACGCGTCACCATCCGCCAGATTTCGTCGAGAGAACGGTAGTCACGCAAGCTATGGCTCTCGGTCCCCAGCCCCAGCCAGACAGGGCCTTGTTTTTTCATCAGGGCGGCCAGGGTGCAATCGTCAATCAATGCCCCCCGCATGGCGGCAAAACCACCAGCCTGCAGCAACAAGTCCCGACGCAGCAACATACACCCGCCTGCGGCCCCGGCCAGCTTGCGGCGCGGGTCATTGACCCAGGGAAAGGGATAAAGCATCTGGAAAAAGAAAATAAAGGGAGGAATCAGCAGGCGTTCCCAGAAGCTGCGGCAGGACAGCATCACCATCAGGGAAACCAGTGCGCGATTGTCGCGCTGCAGATGAAGTACCAGTTTTTGCAGCACGTCCGGGCCATGGACGATGTCGGCATCGGTAAACCAGAGGAGCGGCGCATCCTCGGCTGCCGCGACACCCTGATGCATGGCCCAAACCTTACCCGCCCAGGCTTCAGGAAGCGCCTTGCCCGCAAGAATCTGCAAACGATCAGAAGCACCGATTTTTTCCGCCGCCGCTCTGGCGATATCCGCCGTGCCATCCTCACTTTGATCATCCACCACCATTACCCGCAATGCAGCTGGGTAGTGCTGACGCAACAAGGCGGTGACACAGGGGCCAATCCCTTCGGCTTCATTGCGCGCGGGAACAATGGCGATGACGGCAGGCAGGCGCTCTGCCGAAGCTTTCTTATCCGGAAAGCTTGCTGCCGGGAGATCGGGCAGGCGCTGGTCAGCGCGCCAGAAATAGCCTCGGCCAAAAAACAGAACCAGCCAGGCAAGCAAAACCGCACTCACCAGAGCATCCAGCAGCCACTCCAAAGGAAGTGCCATCAGACCTGCCACTGGGTTTCGGCAGAATGGGCAGCGCCCGGGTCGTCCAGCCCCCGGCGCAGGCAATCCTGTTTGATGGCCAAACGCAGATCATTCTGGGAATCGGCGGCGCGCAATGCGTCTTCATATTCCACCAGCCCATCGGCATAGAGCCTGAGCAAACTTTGATCGAAGGTTTGCATGCCCATATCGTTGGTGCGCCCCATGGCCTCCTTGAGCAGTCCCACCTCGCCTTTGTAAATGAGATCGGCAATGGCCGGGGTATTGATCAGCACTTCCACAGCCGCAATGCGTCCCGCCTGCCCCTTGACAGGCAGCAAGCGCTGGGAAACGACGGCCTTCAAGTTCAGGGACAAATCCATCAGCAATTGTTTTTTCCGGTCTTCGGGGAAAAAGTTGATGATGCGCTCAATGGCCTGGTTGGCGTTATTGGCATGCAGGGTAGACATGCACAAGTGCCCGGTTTCCGCATAGGCCATGGCATGATCCATGGTATCCCGATTGCGTATTTCGCCGATCAGGATCACATCGGGGGCTTCGCGCAGGGCATTTTCCAGGGCTCTTTCATAATTGCGGGTATCAATACCCACCTCGCGCTGATTGACGATGGATTTGCTGTTTTTGTGAAGATATTCAATAGGGTCCTCAATGGTCAGGATATGCCCGGCGGCGTTCTGGTTGCGAAACTCAATCATGGAGGCGAGAGAAGTGCTTTTGCCCGAACCCGTCGCCCCGACAAACAGCACCAAGCCTCGGGAAGTCATGGCGAGATCCTTGAGGATGGGTGGCAACTGGAGTTGTTCCAAAGTCGGGATCTGGGTTTTGATGGCACGCAATACAAAACTCAATTCACCGCGCTGGTAAAAGCCATTGACCCGAAAACGCCCGATCCCCGTGGCCGAAATCGCCATGTTGATTTCTTTTTCCTGCTGGAATTCCTGCAGGCGCTCCATCCCCAGCATTTCCTGGGCAAGACTCAGTACCTGTCCGGGTTTCAGCATCTCCGTACCCAGGTTCACCACCCTTCCATCCATTTTCATGACGGGTGGGGAACCCACTGTCAGATAGAGATCCGAACCATTTTTTTCGACCATCAGCGCCAATAGATCATTCAGTACCGACATGCCGAATTCCTCAGGCCACGTTCATGAAACTGTCTTTGTTCTGCACCCGGCGCAGGGCTTCCTCGCGGGTGATTTTGTGCGCCCGCACCAAATCCGCCAGACACTGATCCAGGGTTTGCATGCCCTGATTTTGTCCGGTCTGAATGACCGAATACATCTGCGCTACTTTGTTTTCGCGAATCAGATTGCGAATGGCGGGAGTGGCGATCATGATTTCGTGCGCCGGTACCCGGCCTTTTCCATCGGCGGTCTTGAGCAGGGTCTGGGAGATGACTGCCCGCAAGGATTCCGAGAGCATGGCCCGAACCATGTCCTTTTCTCCCCCTGGAAATGAATCCACAATACGATCAATGGTTTTTGGCGCAGAACTGGTATGCAGGGTGGCAAACACGATGTGCCCGGTTTCTGCTGCGGTCAAGGCCAGACGCATGGTTTCCAGATCCCTTAATTCACCCACCAGAATGATATCCGGATCTTCCCGCAGGGCCGAACGCAAGGCGTTTTCGAAGGAATGGGTATGGGGCCCGACCTCACGCTGGTTCACCAGCGACTTCTTCGCCGTGTGGATAAATTCAATGGGGTCTTCGATGGTAATGATGTGATCCGGCCGATTGCTGTTGATGTGATCGACCATGGCAGCCAATGTCGTGGACTTTCCCGATCCGGTCGGCCCCGTCACCAGCACGAGCCCACGGGGTATGTTAATAATTTCTGTAAAGGATTTCGGGGCATTCAACGCTTCCAGACTCAGCACATTGGCGGGAATGGTCCGAAATGCCGCCGCTGGTCCCCGGTCCTGGTTAAAGGCATTTATCCGAAAGCGGGCAATGCCCGGTAACTCATAGGCAAAATCGATTTCCAGATTTTCTTCATACCATTTGCGCTGGGAGTCTGACATGATGTCATAAATCATCGCGTGGACGGCCTTGCTATCCAGCGCCTCCACGTTGAGAGGGCGCATATCTCCGTTGATGCGCAACATAGGGGCGAGCCCTGCTGAAATATGCGTATCCGAAGCATTATTTTTCACCGCGAAGGTGAGCAATTCAGCGATATCCATTCATCCACTCTCCAACTGAGTACGGGAACCCGTGATTTGCATCAGGTCCTTTGGGCGTTACTATAGTCGACCTTGACCATTTCGCCCACGTTTGGGAGCCGCATGTCACTCGCCGAAAATCTTGCTCAGGTCCAACGCGCCATGCCTGTGCCTACCAGAACCACCCTATTGGCGGTCAGCAAGAGGGTTCCCGCAGATGTTCTGCGAGAAGCCCATGCCTTGGGACTGCGGCACTTCGGCGAAAACTATCTGCAGGAAGCCCTGGAAAAACAAGCAGCACTGCGGGATTTGGAGCCTATTTGCTGGCATTTCATCGGCCGGGTTCAGCGCAATAAAACGGGTGAAATTGCCCGCAGCTTCGATTGGGTGGAAAGTGTGGACCGCGTCCTCATTGCCCAGCGTCTGAATGCGGCAAGACAAGGTGCCGCCAGCGCGCTCAATGTCTTGATTGAAGTGGCGGTCAGTGGGGAAGACAGCAAAGGAGGATGCCCTCCGGCAGCGCTGGAAGTCCTGGCAGACGACATCCGAAAGCTGCCTTTCCTGCGCTTGCGTGGACTGATGGCACTGGTCCATCCCGACCCTGACCAGGCCCAGAGCAACTTTGCCCAGATGCAGACTTTATTTCACACGCTGCTGAACACCGGGAAATATCCCGATCTGGACACCCTGTCCATGGGTACCTCTTCGGACTACATCCAGGCCTTGGCCCATGGCGCCACCGAAATCCGGCTGGGTACCATTTTGTTTGGCAGTCGCCACCAGGAGAGCTCATGACTGAACAGCACATTGTTTTTATTGGTGCAGGCAACATGGCCCGCGCCCTTATTTCCGGGATGCGTCAACAGGGTATTGCGGGCCGGCAAATCCAGGTACATGCCCCCAGCACTCGGCATCGTGAAGCCCTTGCGGAAGAATTCGGGGTGCGCAGTCATCCTGCCAAGGCCGCAAAGCTGCCCCAGCACAGTGTGGTGATTTATGCCGCCAAACCCAAACAGATGCCTGCCATCCTCCAGGAATGGGGTGACGTCTTGCGCAGCGGGTCCGTACTTTTTGTTTCTGTGGCGGCCGGCATTTCCAGCACACAAATCTCGGCGTTACTGGGCGAAGGTACGCCGGTAGTGCGCGCCATGCCCAACACCCCCTCCCAGGTCGGGGCTGGAGCCACTTCCTTGTTTGCCCGGGCAACGGTCACTGCCAGTCAATGTGACACCGTACAACAGATTTTTTCCGGGGTCGGCAAGGTATTCTGGCTACACGATGAGTCCTTGATGGATACGGCAACGGCCCTGGCCGGCAGCGGTCCGGCCTACGTGCTGCTGTTTCTGGAGGCGCTGGAAGATGCGGTCGTACTCCAGGGTCTGGATCGGATCACGGCCCGGGCGCTGGCCTTGCAAACCGTTCTGGGGACGGCCCAGATGGCGGCCGCCAGCCCGGCAAGCCCCAGTGAGCTGCGCCATCAGGTCACCAGCCCGGGGGGAACCACGGCGGCGGGATTGGCCGTCTGGGAAGAACAGTTGCGCCCCCTGGCGCAGCGCGCCCTGGCGGCCGCTGCTGAACGCGGGCGGGCACTGAGCCAGATGCTGAAGACAGACGCATGATAATAAACAGCATCAGCATTGCAGTCGCGCGACTGACCGATCTGGTCCTCACCCTCTTGTTCTGGGCCATCCTGATCCGTGCCATCTTATCCTGGGTGCATCCCGATCCCCGCAATCCGATCGTGCATTTTCTGGATCGGGTGACCGGCCCCATTCTCTACCCCCTGCAACGGATTATTCCTCCCTTGGGCGGGATAGATATCAGCCCCCTGGTGGCCCTTTTGCTCATTGAGTTATTGAAAGCGCTGCTGGTCAATGCCATTCTGAATCTGGGCGGCCTATAAACGCCCCACACTTCATCATACCCACCGGAAAACACCATGACGACAGCTTCCCATGCATATAGCCTGGACCACATTCTCGAAATCTACGCTCGGCCTTTCAACGACCTGATTTTTGCGGCGCAGCAGGTGCATCGCCAGCATTTTGACCCCAACACCATTCAATGCTCCACCTTGCTGTCCATCAAAACGGGGGGCTGTCCGGAAGACTGCGGTTATTGCTCACAAAGTGTGCATCATTCCAGCAACCTGAAATCCGAGGCCCTCATGGATATCGAAATGGTGCGCAGCGCCGCTGCCGCCGCCAAAGCCAATGGCGCGCAACGCTTGTGCATGGGCGCGGCCTGGCGCTCCCCCCACGACAAGGATATCGAAAAAGTCGCCGCCATGATCCAGGTCGTCAAGGAACATGGACTGGAAAGCTGTGTCACCCTGGGCATGTTGAAAAGCGGGCAGGCCGAGCGTCTGCAGGCGGCCGGACTGGATTACTACAATCATAACCTGGACACCTCGCCGGAATTTTATGGGGAGGTGATTCATACCCGGAGTTTTCAGGATCGTCTGGATACCCTGGAAGCGGTCCGCGATGCGGGCATCAAAATCTGTAGTGGGGGCATTCTGGGCATGGGCGAATCACGCCGGGATAGGGCGCGCCTGCTTCAGGTGTTGTCGCAACTACCCCAGGCACCGGAAAGCATACCCATCAATGCCCTGGTACCTATCCCAGGCACACCGCTGGAATCCGTCACGCCCATAGACGGGCTGGAATTCGTGCGCACGATTGCCGTGGCCCGGACGATGTTTCCCGAAGCCTATGTCCGGCTATCCGCCGGACGGGAAAGCATGAGTGACGAGTTGCAGGCCCTGGCCTTTCTGGCAGGCGCCAACAGCATTTTCCTGGGAGACCGCCTGCTGACGACCAATAATGCCAGCAGTGGTCATGACCAGATCCTCTTTGCAAAATTAGGACTTCACGCCGGATAGTTTCTATCAGGAATGTTCTCCAAAAGACAGGGGCATGGAGTAGTTGAGCATGATTTCATCTTCGCCAGGATCACTCTTTTTGGTGTAGGCGTTGGAAATATGGGCGATTTTCAGACCAAAACGGGACTGATTGGCAAACTGGTAATCGAGGCTGAGTTCCAGACGAAACTGAAAAGTGCCATCCAGATACTTCCCACGGCCTTGATGGTACCCACCCATGGCAAGCACCGGGGTGAGCACCCAGTGATCCCAGGCCACATCCGTGTAAAAACCGGTATAGCCCATGAAGCCGCCATTGGTGTTGGCCATCAATCCATAGACAGCCCCAATGCCGAACAACTTGGCCCCGGTTTGATATTCCAGGTCAATCATCGGCAAGGTGGCGTTGGTATAACCCTGTCCAGGGGACACGCCCGCCGCATTGAAAGCACCCAGTCCAACATTGAAATACGAGGGTCCACCCTGAATGATATGCAAACCTTCGCCATCCGCCATTGCCGGGACCGAGATCATCAGTCCGAGAACTGCGCCGCCGAAAATACCTGCCCAGGCCCACTGCTTGTTTTTCATGATTACTCCTTAGGATCTATTTGCTGCATCATCTTGCCGACATGGAATGTTTAGGTTATGGTGTCAACCGAACGGTCAGTATGCGGTTTGCGGCTGGTCCTGTCAAAAATGTACAACAGGCTCCTCCCAGAGTATCGCCCTGATGAAGGCTGCTAAGATACCGTATCTACGGAATGTTTCGATAGTTTTATGGCCCGGTCCTGGAATCGGCTGCTGTCATTGCAACAAAGGATAGTTATGCGCTGGCTAAAACGCTTTGTAGTCCTGATCATACTCATTATTGTCGCCTTCGGTGCCTATGCCTATTTTCAGATTGCCGACTATTACCCGAGTACCGATGACGCCTACATTCATGCGCATGTGGTCAATATTGCGCCGCGAGTGACCGGTCATATAGTGGATGTTTATGTCCACGATAATCAAGTGGTCAGGGCTGGACAGCCTCTGGTCAAAATAGATCCAGAGGCTTACCAGTATGACGTACAAAAAGCCGAGGCAGATCTCGCCCACGCACAACGTCAGACGGCTGCCATTCAGGCCAACATTGCTGCTGCCGAGGCGCATGTCAGTGAGGACCGGATCAACTATCAGAATGCCCAGCGTAATGCCCAACGGGCGGCGGCCTTGGCCGCGCAAAAGTACTTGTCCGCACAGGAAGCGGACAACCGGATGACGGCGGCAAAAAGTGCCTTGGCGCAATGGCAGGCAGAAAAAGCCAACCTGGCGGCTACCCGTGCCCAGCTAAGCCTCAATGTCGCCCAGATTGCTGCGGCCAAGGCAGCCCTGAACACCGCCAAAATGAATCTTTCGAGAACCATCTTGTACGCCCCCATCACCGGCGTGGTCAGCAAGGTTGACAAAATTCATGTGGGTGATGTGGTGAACGTCAACCAGGATCTCTTCCCGCTCATTGGCAACGCCGAATACTGGGTGGAAGCGAACTATAAGGAAACCGATCTGAACCGGGTGCATCCCGGCCAGGCGGCCAACGTTCAGGTGGACATGTACCCCAATCACCAGTTCAAGGGTAAGGTGGTCAGCCTCAGTGGCGGGGCCGGAAACGCATTTTCCCTGTTACCGCCGGAAAACGCCACGGGAAACTGGGTAAAAGTCACGCAACGCGTGCCGGTGCGGGTGATGATTACCAATCCCGATCCCAAACTGCCCCTGCACATTGGTACCAGCGCCACGGTGACCATCAATACAGGCGGGGCTCCAGCTTGGGTCAATTTCCTGAAACCTATTCTTTGAACCCCAAACAAGGCAGCAGGTGGAATACTCATGGGTTCTGCCGGCCGATTTCAAATGCTGCAGCACCCGCCAGACATGGCTGGCCACGGGGTTGGTAAATACCACGACCTGCATCATACGGGGTGTGTCGGGACGAAGAGAAAAACTGGCAGGGACTGGCGTGCTCAGGCGACGTTTGCGGGCTACAGCAGAAGAAATCCTTCTGTCATGCCAGGAAGGCAGGGGAAGCTTTTTTCACAGCGTATTGGCAATCAACGTCCCCACCCCGGCATCGGTAAATATCTCCAGCAATAACGCATGGGGAACTCTGCCATCAATGATATGGGCAGACTGGACGCCGGCCGCCACCGCATCCAGGCAGCACTGGATTTTGGGCAACATACCCCCGTATATATGGCCTTCGGCAATCATCTGCGCAACCTGCTCCGCTTTCAGCTGGGTGCGCAAGATGCCATCCTGATCGAGCACACCCGCCACATTGGTCATCAAAATGAGCTTTTCAGCCTTCAGGGTGGCCGCCAGAGCACCCGCCACCAGATCCGCATTGATATTGTAGGACTCACCTCGGGAACCCACGCCGATGGGCGCCACGACCGGAATGAAATCACCCTGATCCAGCCAGTGAATCACCTCGGGATTGACGGCGGCGACCTCCCCCACCAAGCCCAGATCCACCGCGTCGTTGCGCAAGGGCCGGGCGCGGATCAATGCCCCGTCCTTACCGGTCAGCCCTACGGCCCGTCCACCGGCGCGGTTGATGCCCTGAACGATTTCCTTGTTGACGCGGCCACCGAGTACCATTTCCACCACTTCCATGGTGGCAACGTCAGTCACCCGCATCCCGTCCACAAAGCGGGTCTCCACACCCAAACGCTCCAACATGGCGCCGATCTGCGGCCCCCCACCGTGGACGACCACCGGATTCATGCCCACCTGCTTCATCAAGGTGACATCATAGGCGAATTGTTCCTGCAGATGGGCCTCCGTCATGGCATTTCCACCATATTTGATGACGATGGTCCGGCCGTGGAAACGCTGCATATAGGGCAGGGCTTCTACCAGGACATGGGCTTGCAGTTGGGGATTTTTATCCATACGGGTCTCGGGCTCAATCGCTAAAATTCAGGAACGGAGGGGACCAGTCCGCGCAAAAGGATTTCGACAATGCCTGCATCATATCCGGCAGGATCGTCGGCAAAAGTGATGGGAGGATAATGACGTAATATATCCCGTGACTGAAAAAAAAACACATTGGCACCCAAGAGGAGGGTGGCCACCAGTGCCGGATCAAAGTCCTGACGGAACTCCCCCCGGCTTTGCCCCAGCTTCAGCACATCGACCAGGGCTGAAAACGTGTCGGCGAAACCCTGTTCGGCAAACTCCTGCGCCCTGGGTGCCCCCTTTTCCAGTATTTCCCGCCAGACCAAACGTACCAGCTCGGGTCTTTTGAGAAGCGCCTGGAGGTGATTGTGGGCAAAATGTCTCAACACTTCCAGCACCGAACCGTGGGCGCTGACGGCCTCATTCAATATGGCCCGGAGATTATGACTGGCCATGCGCAAGACGGCGAGATACAGGGTGTCCTTATTGGGAAAATAGTGATAAATATTGGCCTTGCTGATTCCCGCCTCGCAGGCAATGGCACTCATGGAAACCGCGTCAAAGGCTTTATCGGAAAAGAGCTTTTCAGCGGCAGCCAGAATACGCTGGCGCCCATCCCCCTCTGCCATTGCCTGGGTATTATCCATGAATTTCCTCAGCGATTCCTTTCCATCTATTATCAGCCGCTTGAAAAGCACCCGACCAATCGGTCAATATTTGTTCAGTGTAACATCACCGAAGGTGAATGTCGCTTTACAGTAAAACTCCAACCGTTATTCTTGTACTCAGCCTTGCCTCTGATCACTGAAAAAGGAAACTTGCATGTTTAGTCATTCCTCCAGCCAGGAAGATCTGTCATTTTCGCTGTTGCTGCGCGCCTTACGCGGCATCACGCTCTGGCAGCCGATTCTGGTTTATATTCTTGCCGTTTTGATCGGTATGGCGGGTCTGGAAATTTTCGTACACTGGCCCGGAGGGGGAATAGGCGCCAGCATCGGCATGCTGATCCTGTTCATCAGTTTTGGTGTGGGCTATCTGGGTGCTGGCGGAGTATTACTCCATGAAGCCCGGGGAGATGCCTTACCGGGCATCATTCAGAGCCTCCGCTTTGGTTTGAAAGCGCTCCCGCGTCTGATTGGCTTGCTGATTATCGAGAGTCTTCTGCTTTTTGGCATTTTTGTGGTGGAACTGCTGGGTTTTCTGGCCTGCAAGATACCGGGAATAGGTGCCATTCTGTTTGTACCCCTGTTTCCGCTGGCCATGCTGATCAATGCCGTGGTTTTCGTACTGGCCATCATTGTTTTCAACTTGTCCGGGCCCGCCCTCTGGCATGGAGAATCGGTGAGCAATTCCCTTCGTCATACCCTCAACATTGCCCGAAACAAACCCGGTGCCATTTTGCTGATGATGTTATTACTCGGCGCCTTATCGGCTGGCCTGGCCATCATTATCGCCATCATCCTGTATACCGGTTACAGTATGGCCCTATCCGCCGCTGCTCCGGCGCTGGCCAGCGAACTCAGTCGGAGTGCCGACATGTTCTGGCAGATGCTGGACGCCATTTGGGGGCGTCCCTTCATCATGGATAGTGCTGCCCATGCCGCCGTCACTGGAAACATCGCTCTATATAATGTCGGACTGAGCATGGGGATGGGCGTCGCCACCGCCCTGGTTTTCATCATACCGAACATCGTTTTCTTGCTGGGCATGGCGCATATTTATATTGAAGCGCTTGAACTGGTAGCTCCTGAGGATGTCTAATTCGCCTATGAAAAAATGGTTACGCCAACTGGAACTTGAAAAAAACCGCTGCCAGAGTTGTGGTATGCCCTTAAAATTTGACCCGCAAGGCGGTGGAACGGAAAGTGATGGCAGTCACAGCTCGCTTTACTGCAGTTACTGCTATGCCGAGGGGGCGTTCAAGGAACCCCAATTAACCCTGGAGGCCATGCAACAGCGAGTGCGACAATTGCTGCGCGAGCGGCAGATGCCTTGGTATGTTCGTGCGTACATGGCCCATCGGATACCTACGTTGAAACGTTGGCGTGGTTGTAAACGCTAAAAACCATTCTGAAAAGTAAGCCCCGGATCCAGAGAGATCAGGGGGCTTTTCTCATTATGCTGCCTGATTAAATAGCACTGCGCGGACGACGTCCCCGACGCGGCTTCAATTCCTGCATCAATGCATTCCCATGGGATTCCAGTTCCTGCAAGGCAGGACGACTGTCTCCCACGCGATCTCGAACTTCGGCAATAGCTGCCAGAATCTGGGCGGGTTCCCAATCAGGCACCAAACGGGAAATGCGATCCATCAGAGAACGCCGCTGGGCTTCACGCTCCCGTTTGACGCGGGGATTTTCCTGCAGGGACTTTTTCTGCTGCTCAATCTTCGCCAACTGCTCCCGCAGGCGCATTTCCGTTTGACGTTGCTTTTCTTCCAAATCCGCAAGGCGTTCTTCGGCACTACGACGATGACGTTTTTTTGTTTGAGATTCCATACTCGCTCACTCCTGAAAAAATAAATTGACAATTTGGCCACGGACACCGATAAAAAAGATTATGTCAGCTTGTTTTTGCTTTGGCAAATACAAATGCATCCGCAAATATATGTTCTGGATCCAGCCCGGCCTGTTCTAAAACGGCAGACAAAGAAAAGACCATATCCGGATGACCACAAATATAGGCATCCAAGGCACTGGCATCAGGAAAATCCTTAATGACCTGCTCCGTGACATAGCCGGTAGGGCCAGACCAGCGACTATCTGGCTGCGAGACGATTTTGGTCAGGTTAAAATGGCTGTACTGTGACTGCCATTGCTGCAGTAGTACTTCATAATAGAAATCTTCAGGATGACGTACTCCCCAATAAAAATGGATCGGGCGAATGGACCCCTGGGCAAACAGGGATTCCAGCATCCCCTTGATGGGCGCAAAGCCGGTGCCCGTCGCCACCATCAGCAGTGGTCGGGTAGATTCCTGACGAATAAAGAAAGTCCCCAGCGGTCCTTCGAAGCGCAAAATGTCTTTTTCTTTCATGCCGGAGAAAACATGTCCCGTAAAGCTACCACCCGCCACTTTCTTGATATGCAATTCCAGTAAGGCGTCGTCATTGGGAGTATTCGCCAGAGAAAATCCCCGCCGGCTACCATCCTTCAAAAGGATATCGATATACTGCCCGGGCAAAAACTGCAGGCGCTCCGTACTGGGTATCTTGAGAAACAGCACACGTACGTCGGGAGCGACATCCTCAATTTTTGCCACCCGGGCGGGCAGGGTTTTAATCTGGATATCTTTGGCAGCACCAATCTCCCGCACTTCGATTTTCAGATCGGAAAGGGGCATGGCCTGACAAAAAAGCGCCAGACCCTCCGCTTTTTCGGTATCGCTGAGCACTTTTTCCTCAACCTCCCCGTAATCTACCGTGCCACTTAAAATGCGTCCTTTACAGGTGGCACAGGTACCATTGCGACAGCTGTAGGGAATATTGAAGCCATGACGCAGTGCCGCCTCGAGAATGGTTTCATCGCTGTCACAATCCATCTCGTGACCGCTGGGTTCAATGGTTAGACGATAAGGCATCGTTTGCCCTCTTATATAAGGTAGTTGCGGATATTCTAACAGAAGCAGATGGGGTTGACTGCTGGTGGAACCGTTTTAGGAGTGTATCCGGTTAAGATCAAAGCTATTCACTATTTTGCAAAATAATTCGGCCGTCTGCTGCGCATCATATAATGCGGAATGGGCCTGCGCATGATCCCAGGACAAACCGGCCGCCAGCGCCGCTTTGGCGAGTACCGTCTCCCCGTAAGCGAGGCCGGCCAAACTGACCGTGTCAAAGGTACTGAACAAATGAAATGGATTGTTTTTTACTCCGGAACGCTTTTCAGCCGCTTTGATAAAGGACAGATCAAAGGCGGCATTGTGGCCAACCAGAATGGCCCGGCGACATTGGGCAGCCTTGACCGCCGTGCGGACCGCACGAAAAATGCCGCGCAGTGCGTCTTCTTCCGAAACCGCCCCCCGCAACGGCTGAAAGGGATCAATGCCGGTAAAAGCCAGGGCCGCCGGGTCAAGCACCGCACCGGTAAAGGGCATGACGTGAAAATGATGACTGGCTACGGGTTTGAGTTGCCCGACCTCACCTCCGATGATGACAGCCGCCACCTCCAGCAATGCATTGCGTTCCGGATCAAAGCCAGAGGTTTCCACATCGACCACGACCGGCAAAAATCCCCGAAAACGCCCCGCCAGTGATGCCATGTGCATTATCCCTCTGTACGTTGTGAAAATGTCAGGGCATAAGGCGCCGCCAACAATACTGCGGTAGAGACACTCAAGGTAACGGAAGCCGTCAGCATCAGCATCACCACCAATTGCATGGAAACAGCGGCAAGGGGAGCCATACCGGCTAGAATCATGCCCGCCGTAATCCCGGGTATGTGAATCATACCCACACTTTTCAGGCTATCAATGGTCGGTATCAGCGAACTGCGCACCACAATAGCATAGAGGCTGCGCATGGCCTGACGATGTCCGGCACCCAGCGCCAGCATGGCCAATAGCATGTCCTCGCGCTGATCCACTTCACTGCGCAACCGGTTCAGGGCCAAAGAAACGGCATTCATGGCATTCCCGATAATCATCCCGCCAATGGGCACCAGAGATTCACCACGCCAGAATACCAACCCGGAAAACAGCATCCAGGCCAGGGTAACCGTTGCAGCAATGCCGATGCTGATCACCCCAATCCAGTAGGCATGGGGAATACCCGCGCCACGCTTGCGATTGAAGCGCCCGGCCATCAGGATCATCAGCACCAGAAAAACCAGCAGCAAGAGCGGCTGATGTTGCCGGAACAACCAGCCCAGCACGAAACCCATGATGCCCAACTGCACGGTCGCACGGACTGCCGACCAGAGCAGATCCTTGCTCACCCCCAGCTTCTGCCAGGCGGATAAAGCCCAGGCGCTGCCCAGCAGCCCCAAAACACCAGTCAAAGCCCAGGGTGAAAAAGTACGGAATATATCCGGTGCGGCATTATGCATGGTGCGTCTTTCTTTATGGATCAGCGGGCAAGAGGGCGCCATTGTCCGGCAATAAATCCCTCCAGGGGCGAAAAACGTCTTTTATAATCCATCTTGGGACTGTTTGCGACCCAATAACCCAGATAGAGGTAGGAAAGCCCTTGCCGACGTGCCCAGTCAATCTGGCTCAAGATGGCAAAAATCCCCAAACCCCGTTGCGGCAGATCTGGCCGAAAAAAGGTGTACACGGCTGACAAGGCGTTATCCACCTGATCGATCAGGGCAACCGCGAGAGCTTCACCGGCCTTTTCAAAAATCAGGAGACGTGCCTCGACGTTCCCGGTTTCCGTCATCATTTCCGTGTATAAGCGTTCTGACTCTAGGTCCATGCCGCCATCGGGATGTCGCTGCCGCTGGTAGTCGGCAAACAGTTGGGCATGTTGCGCATCCTGATAAGGTTTTGCCACACGCAATTGCAGATCCTGATTACGCGCCCAGGTTCGTTTTTGCCCCCTGTCCGGCTGAAAACGATCCACCGGGATGCGCACCGAAATGCAGGCATCACACTGGGGGCACATGGGTCGATAGGCTACTGGCCCATTACGCCGAAACCCGTTCTGGAGCAGCTGATCATATTCCCGCCCCCCCAGCTTCGCATACGGATCGCTGAGCACCAGCAATTCTTCCTGGCCAGGAAGATAAGGGCAGGATTGTAAAGGAGACATGAAGAAGTTCATGGCCGAAACACTTGTTCCCAAGACAAAAACGCTTGCCAGGCATGGGGCGTCGGCCGATTTTTCAGTAAAGCCAGATGCTGCAAGAATTCAGCGCGACGCATCTCGCCTGCTCCCATGCTCTGCAGGTGGGGAGTCAAAAACTGGGTATCAATCAACCCAAAATTCCAGTAGCTGAGATGTCTTGCCAACCAGACCAGCGCGATTTTTGAGGCATCGGGGACCCGGCTGAACATGGATTCTCCAAAAAACAATGCGCCCTGAGCAACGCCATACAGCCCACCCACGCGCTGCCCATGCTGAAGAACTTCCACGCAATGCCCATGTCCTGCGGCGAACAGGTCCAGATAGGCACTGCGCATCCCGGCGGTAATCCAGGTTCCTCCCTGACCGGAACGCGGTGCCGCACAGTCATCCAGTACGCCCGCAAAATCCCCATCCAGGCGCACTTGCCAAGGGCCAGCGCCGGCATGTTTACGCAGACTGCGACTGACATGCACGGCATCGGGTTTCAACACCCCACGCGGATCAGGAGACCACCACAAGATGGGATCCTCTTCCCCAAACCAGGGGAATATTCCCTGTGCATAGGCCTGAAGAATGCGTGCAGGGGACAAATCCCCTCCCACTGCAACCAGCTGACTTTCGACGTGCAGCGGATCAGGAAAGGCTTCGGAAGGATCCGTACTGCTGAGAAGGACGGGCCGTGCCTGCTCAATACGCAATACGGTTTAATCCTGCATGCCGTTTCACAAGCCATCCCTCCCCGCCAGATCAGATATTAGGGGTAACTATACCCCTTTTGCAGCGTCTGCAAAGCAGCCACCCGCGCTTCCAGGCTGGGATGGGTGGCAAAAAGACCCTGCCAGCTCCCAGAAATATAGGCGGTCGCCATGGGATCGCGGACGACGTCATGCTCGACATGCAGGGCTGTGGCCCGTTGATGCAGTTTCTGCAAAGCAGAAATCATCGCTGCCGCCCCGATTTGTTCGGCCGCAAAACGATCGGCCGCAAATTCCCGGCGTCGTGAAAACCAGGTAATGGGAATAAGCGCCAGAAAAGAGAGGGTCACCTCCAAGATCATGGAAACGGCAAAGGCAATCATGGGGCGATCTTCAAACTGGCGTGCCGCCAGCATCGACAACCAGAATACAAAAGTGTTCATCAGCCCCTGGAGCAAGGTCGTGCTGACCATGTCGCCGTTATAGACATGGCCCATTTCATGAGCCAGCACCGCCTGGACTTCCTGATCATTGAGCAGATTCACCAGCCCGCTGCTCACCGCCACCATGCTGTGGTTACGCCCAGGACCTGTTGCAAAGGCATTGGGATCATCACTCCAGTAAACCCATACTTCCGGCATCTGGATACCCAGGCGGGTGGACAGTTGTGCCACCGTTTCGTACACCAGACGCTCCTTGGGGGACGAGGGGTGCTCTATCCGTTGCATCTGCATACCGGCCCGCGCGATGTGTTTGGACAGCAACAAGGAAATAAAGGCGCCGCCAAAACCGATCACCAGGGCCCAGAGCAAATCGGCCATACCGACCACTCCGCGCAGGTCCACACCGAAAGCGGGTAAGACCAGATAGACCAAGATAGAAAAAGTAATGGAAAGGGCGACAAAAACAAGCAGATTCGCAACTGCCAACAAGGCTATGCTCTTGAATGATTTCATGACATTCACGCTCCATCAGAATATCGACTGATCACTATCCCGGCTTATGCGATAGTACCCGCCGCGCTGTGATACCCTGCCCTCAGTTTTTTATGGCAGTGTTTTGAATCGTAACATCAATACCAACAGGCCGGAAGAGACAGAAACTGACTTCTCCAGGCACTCGATGCCTCTGCCTGAAAAGGAATTTCTCCGAGACAGGGGATGGGCATGCGTCGATGCAATGTTTCCAGCGTCCCCGGGGCAAGATCGGGGTGCAGATGATTGGCCACCCAACCCGCCATGGGCAAGCCTCGGGCAAGAATGGCCTCGACGCTGAGCAGGGCATGGTTGATGGCCCCCAGACGCAAACCCACCACCAGCAGCACCGGAAACCGGAGATCAAGGGCCAGTTCCGCAAAACCCCAATCCTCTCCCAGCGGGACGAGAAACCCCCCGGCTCCCTCTACCAGAACGGCGTCCATGCCGACGGACTGAGTCATAATAAACTGTTGAATCTGCTGACGATCTATCAGCAGCCCGGCTTGAGCCGCAGCCCAGTGCGGAGTGATGGGCAGATCCAGGGCATAGAGGCAGGTTTCTGCAAAACTGCGCGGCGGCGTCGATGCGGCGCGCAATATTTCCACATCTGTCCACTGCCCATGGGCTTCCACGCCGGAGACGATGGGCTTCAATGCGGCAACCCTGGGCATTTCTTTCTGGCAACGTTGCGCAAGAGCGGCCGTGACTGCGGTCTTGCCGACGCCGGTATCGGTGCCAGTCACAAAAAGCCCACGCGCCTGCAGGCCAGAAAAACTTTCGCTGTGGTTCATGCGCGTCTCGATATCCGGGTCAATGGCAGGACCACGGCACCATCCTCTCGCGGCACCGGTCGCGGTCCGCTGCTCCAGGCATGGCCGTAAACCACTTCGTAGGTAGCGGGCAAACGCCCCTGACTGCGGAAGGTTTCATAGGCATCGCGCAGTTTCTGCAATCGGGCAGGCGTCAATAAACCACGGGGGCGCCCCGCCCTGGCATTGGTGGCCCCCACCTTGCGCAAATCCCGCAAAAGGTCGTCCAGGGTCACATAGGTCAGTTGATAATGTTCCACATCCAGCACCGGCATTTCATAGCCTTGGCGCACCAGCGCGTCACCAATATCATGCATGTCCAGGAACTGACTGACATGGGGGTGATCATCGAGGCTGGCAAAGGACTGCCGGAGTTCGGTCAGGGTGTCCGGCCCCAGGGTGCTGAACATCAGCAGTCCGCCGGGGCGCAGAACCCGGGCAAGCTCGCGCAACACCTGATCCAGATCATTACACCACTGAATGGACATATTGGCGTAGAGCAGATCCATGGAAGCCGTGGCCAACGGCAGTTGCTCCGCATCGCCCTGACAATAATGCTGACGCTGCCGCCAGTTTTTGCGCTGACGTGCCACGCGGAGCATCCCGGCAGAGAGATCAACGGCCAGCACCCTGGCCTTGGGATAACGGCTATTCAGGCGGCGGCTTTGCAGCCCCGTACCACAGCCCAGATCCAGAATCCATTGGGGCTCCAGTTTGACCAGATCCAGGCGCTCGATCAATTGCTGACCGACCTGATCCTGGAGAACCGCGCTGGCCTCATAGCTGCTGGCAGCCTGATCAAAGGCGCGGCGAATGGCCCGCTTTTCCAGATAATCCGCGGTCGGGGTCGAAGGATTCATGTCCAGCACTCCAGAAGCGCATCCCGGCAAAGTTCTGGCCGGGATAAAAAGGGCGCGTGCCCGGCCTGTTCCACCATGTTCAGTTGGCTGCCCGCAATATGTTGGTGGAGGTAAAATCCCGCTTCGGGAGGCACAATGCGATCCTGAAGACCATGAATGATCTGCACCGGCAGGGTCAAGCTGTCCAGGGCATCGCGCAAATCCACTTCCTGGAGCAGCCTCAGCCCATCAGCCAGACAGGCGGGATCCGGATTTGGCCACGCGGTCATGCCGTCGAGCGCCCGCCGTCCTTGTGGATCACCCAAAACCTGCAAGGCCAGAAAGCGTTTGCGAGTGCCTTGGGGATCGGTTTCCAGACGCTGACCAAAATCCTCCAGGGTCGCCGCGGGAATGCCTGCCGACCAGTCAGCCCGTTGGCGAAAACTCGGGGAACTGGCCATCAGCACCAGCCCCTTCAGGAGCCCGGGCTGACTCAGGGCTAGGCCCAGCGCCAGCAGACCACCCAAAGACCAGCCCAATAAAATGGGGGGAGTCGCTTCCCGAGAGAGCATATCCTGCAACTGCTGCAGCATATCCGGCCAATGCATGCCGGTAGCAGTGCAGGGGCTGCGCCCATGTCCCGGCAAATCATAGGTGACGCAAGTCAAACAAGGCTCCAAAAGGGCGAGCCAGCCCGCAAACACCCGGCTCTCCATGCCCCAGCCATGTAGCAGCAGCAAAGTCGGCCCTTGCCCGGCCTGTTCCCGAAACCAGCTCATAAAATCTCCCGGAGGGCTGTCAGCAGCGCTTGCAGATCTTCGTGACGATGCGCGGCACTGAGGGTCACCCGCAAGCGTGCGCTGCCTTGGGGAACCGTCGGAGGACGTACTGCGGGGCAGTATAAACCGGCTTCCCGCAGCTGCCCAGACACCTTCACAGCCCTTGCGGTATCTCCTAAAACCAGCCCCTGAATGGGCGTCTCACTGGGAAGCCAGGGGGCATCCGGAAGCTGGGTGCGCAAGCAAAGGCGATGGGCATGCAATCGGGTGCGGCGTGCTTCACCCGCCTGCAGCTTCTGCAGGGAAACCCGTGCTGCTGCCGCCAAGGCCGCCGGAAAGGCCGTATGATAAATAAAACTGCGGGCCCGGTTACGCAGCAGATCAATCAGATCCTGACTGCCCGCCACAAAGGCGCCATACACCCCAAAAGCCTTGCCCAGGGTACCCATGATCACCGCCACGTCCGCATTACCCAGCCGATAGTGGGCGAGGGTACCTCTGCCCTGGTCGCCGAGCACCCCCAAAGCATGGGCTTCATCGAGAATGATGCTGGCCTGGTACTGGCGAGCGAGAGCTACCATCTCGGGCAGCGGTGCCAAATCACCGTCCATGCTGAAAACCCCGTCGCTGATGATCCAGATCCGCCCCGAGCCACCACGCGCCAACAGCTGCTGCAAATGGGCCATATCTCCGTGCCGGTAGCGCTGCAGACGCGCCCCGGACAAGCGTACCCCATCCACCAGGGAAGCATGGTTGAGACGATCGGCATAAACCCGGTCGTGGCGACCGACCAGGGCCGAAATAACGCCCAGATTCGCCAGATAGCCGCTGCCGAACAGCAGGACTGCTTCCGCCCCCAGCCAGGCGGCCAGATCTGCAGCCAAAGCCTGATGCACTGGACGCTCTCCACCCAGGAGGGGAGCCGCAGCCGCGCCCAAGCCGCTCTTCTCCATTTCGGCAATCGCCGCGCGCTGCAAGGCAGGGTCCCTGCTGAGACCCAGGTAATCATTACTGGCAAAAGAAAGTAACGCACGACCTTCGCTGTCTATAAATTTGGGGTGGTCGGCAACGGGATCAGGCTGCAGGGGGAGCAATTCCCGCCACAGGCCCTGACGACGAATATCCGCCAGCTGCTTACTCCAGTCACTTTCTGCTGTATCCGGCATAGCTTCTTATAAGGAGGGGGTTCTGCCTTGTCAATGCAGGCCTGAAAGGCGAGAATCCAGAAAATGTCATCTTCCAGTCCTGCAAAAGGTACGTCCATTCCCTTGTCCGTTCTGCAACTGATCTACAGGAACAGCCAGCGCATCGGTCAATGGCTGTTTCCCGAACATTGCCGCAGCTGCGGCGTAATTGGCGCCGCCCTCTGCTCCGCCTGTGCCAGCGACTGGCCCCGCCTGCCCGATGCGGTCTGCAGTTATTGCGCCCTGCCCCTGCAAGCCAATGGCGACTGCCCGGTCTGTTCCGTGGAAGCGCCGCCCTACGACCATGTCTATACCCCTTTTGTGTATGCCGAGCCCCTGAGTACCGCCATCCTGGCCTGGAAATTTCACCAGCGCCTGGACTGGACTCGGGCTCTGGCACAGACCTGGGCGGAAACCTGGGGAGGTCAGGCTCCTTCTCGTCCTGAATGCTTGTTGCCGGTCCCTCTGCACGCCCTCCGGCTCCGCGAGCGCGGCTACAACCAATCGCTGCTCCTGGCCCGACATTGGGGAAAGCGCTGGCGCATTCCGGTGCGCCCCGCCGCCTTGCGACGCTGTCGGAATACCCGTCACCAAACGGGCTTGAGTGCTGCTGCCCGCCGGGAAAATCTGGACGCCGCCTTTAGTCTGCACGGCAAGCTGCCCGCCCACGTCGCCATCGTCGATGATGTCATGACCACCGGAACCACCGCCGCGCAAATTTCCGAATTGCTCCGCAGTGCCGGGGTACAGCGCATTGATGTCTGGGTACTGGCCCGGGCCCTTCGCGAAGTGATCCCGACCCATGCCTGATTCCCTTTTACAGGTGATTCTTTTTGAGCCGGAAATCCCGCCCAATACCGGTAACATCATCCGTCTTTGTGCCAACACCGGCGCCCGCCTGCATCTGGTGGAACCTTTGGGTTTTGCCTGGGATGATCGCCGCCTGCGTCGCGCCGGGCTGGATTATCATGAATTTGCCGAGGTCTGGCGCCACCCGGACTGGTCACATTGCCTGGATGTGCTAGACGGGGCACGGGTTTTTGCTTTCAGCACCAAAGGGAAAAAACTGTATCACCAGAGCGCCTTCCAGGAAGGTGATGCCCTGCTGTTTGGACCGGAAACGCGCGGTCTACCATCGCAAATACTGAATAGCCTCCCGGCAGAGCAGGTATTGCGCTTACCCATGCGGCCAGGACAGCGCAGTCTGAATCTTTCCAATGCCTGTGCGGTAGGTGTTTTTGAAGCATGGCGACAGCTGGGATTCAAGGACGGCGCTTGAGAGCAAAGCAGGACATCTTCCCAAACAGCCGATCGGACGGTAGCTTGTGTTAGACTCATATTCGAAAAAGGCATGGCAAAAAGGGGCAAACATGGCGCGTACACGCATTACTCCACTTCGCCTGGACGGTGAGAATGCTGAACAAAAACGGGAAGAAATCCGCGGAGTGTTCCATGAGACCTTCTCTCTGTATGAATCCCTGTTTGAACACCTGCAGGGTCCTGCGGCCTGGATGGAAAAAGCCATTCCCTTGCGTCATCCCCTGATTTTTTATTTCGGACATACGGCCACTTTTTACGTCAACAAGCTGCAATTTGCCGGCCTGATCAACGCCCGCCTCGATCCGCGTCTGGAGTCCGTATTTGCCGTCGGGGTGGATGAGATGTCCTGGGATGATCTGGACGAAACCCATTACGACTGGCCGACCGTGGAAAGCGTCCGTCAGTATCGTCAGCGGGTGCGGCAGATGGTCGATCAGCTCATTTCCGAATTACCCCTGACCCTCCCCATTACCTGGGATTCACCCTGGTGGGTCATTCTGATGGGTATCGAGCACGAAAACATTCATCTGGAGACCAGCTCGGTATTGATACGGCAATTACCCTTGTCCCGAGTGGCTCCCGTCGCCGCCTTCACCCCCTGGGATCAGACTGGCAAGGCACCCGCTAATCGGCTCCTGCCGGTAGCGGGGGGAGCGATTCGTCTTGGCAAGGCCCGGGATGACCACCAATATGGATGGGATAACGAATACGGTACTCACGAAATCACCCTTCAACCGTTCAAGGCCAGTCAATTTCTGGTGAGTAACGGGGAATATCGCGAATTTGTGGAAGAGGGTGGTTACCGGAATGCTTCCTGGTGGAGCGCAGAAGGCGATGCCTGGCGGCGCTTCAGCCGGGCGGAACACCCCACCTTTTGGGTTCCTCATTCCGCAGACTGGCATCTGCGTTTGCTTGCCGAGGAACGACCCATGCCCTGGAACTGGCCTGTTGAGGTCAATGCCCTGGAGGCTGCCGCTTTTTGTCGCTGGAAATCCGCCAAGACGGGTGAAGAACTGCGCCTTCCCAGCGAAGATGAATGGCGCCACCTGCGCGATCTCAGCGCACTGGCAGACAGTGATGCATGGGGAGACCATGTCCCGGCCAACATTGGCCTGATGGCAGGATGCTCGCCCTGCCCGGTGGATCAGTTTCCCCAGGGGGATTTTTACGACCTGATGGGCAATGTCTGGGAATGGACCTGCACCCCCATTTATCCTTTCCCTGGCTTTGAGGTCCATCCGGTTTACGATGACTTCACCGTCCCCACCTTTGACCAGCAACATAACCTGCTCAAGGGAGGATCCTTCATCAGTCTGGGTAATGAAATGCAGCGCGAAGCCCGTTATGCCTTCCGTCGCCATTTCTTCCAGCATGCCGGATTCCGTTATGTTTCCTCTGCCAATGCCCTGCCGGACATCCCCATTTATGAAAGCGATGCACTGGTGTCCCAATATGCCGAATTTCATTACGGTCGCCGCTATTATGACGTCCCCAATTTTGCCGTGGCGGTGACCGAACTGGCTGTGCAGGCCCGGACCGGAAAGCCCTTGCGCAAGGCGCTGGATATGGGCTGTGCGGTAGGGCGCAGCAGTTTTGAGCTGGCGCGACATTGCCCGGATGTAACGGGCCTGGACTTTTCGGCACGCTTCATCAGCGTGGGGGTACAGTTGCGGGAAAGGGGGCATTTTTCCTACACCTTGACCGAAGAAGGCGAGCTCAGCAGCTACCAGAGCATCGACTTGGCTGCGCTGGGACTATGGGAAACAGCCGACCATGTCCATTTTTACCAGGCTGATGCCTGCAACCTCAAGCCCTTGTATCGGGATTATGATCTGGTGATTGCGGCCAACCTCATCGATCGTCTGTATCATCCCCGCCAGTTTCTGGATGACATTCGTGAACGCATCCTGCCTGGCGGCTTGTTGCTCATCACTTCCCCCTACACCTGGCTGGAGGAATACACCCCGCGCAGTGAGTGGCTGGGGGGCTTCAAAAAGGATGGCGAAAATCTCACGACATTCGACGCCCTCAAAGAGATTTTATTGCCCCATTTCCGCTTGCGCGATGAAAGCCCCCTGGATTTACCCTTTGTCATACGGGAAACTGCCCGGAAATATCAACACAGCATTGCGCAGGTGACGCTCTGGGAACGCTTATGAAAAAACCGGAAGAGGCCATTTTCCACTTCAATACGCCCATTCAACGCATGGGCACCGGTTCCCTGAAATGGGATGGTGCCGCCCATCGCTTTGGCGGGGATGTACTGCCCATGTGGGTCGCCGACATGGATTTCGCCATTCCGGAATGCATCATCTCGGCATTGCAGCAACGGCTGGAACACCCTATTTTTGGCTATCCCAGCGATGAACCGGTCATGCTTGAGGCCGCCGAGGACTGGATGGAAGCCCGCCATGGCTGGCGTCCCGAACCTGGTGCCGCCGGCAGCATCAGCGGCGTGGTTCCAGCCTTGTTTGCCGCTGTACGGGCCTTTACCCGGCCGGGGGACAGCGTCATCGTCATGCCTCCCATCTACCCGCCTTTCATGACGGCCGTGCAGAAAAACGACCGCGAACTGCTCCTCGCGCCACTCCAGCGCGGAGCGGACCACGACTACTCCATAGACTGGCCGGCGCTGGAAAAGGCCCTTAGCCGATCCCGATTGTTATTGCTGTGTTCGCCCCATAATCCCGTAGGACGGGTCTGGTCCGCCGCAGAACTGCAGCGCCTGGCTGATCTGTGTAGTGCGGCCCATTGTGTGGTGGTCAGCGATGAGATTCATGCCGATCTCAGTTACACCCAACATATTCCCTTTCCGGTTTTTTCTTCCCACTCCGTACTGCTGAGTTCGGCCGGCAAAAGTTTCAACATTGCCGGCATCGGCGGCGGTATAGCCATCATTCCCGACCCAGAACTGCGCCAGGTGTTCCGGGATGAGCTGTATCGCAGCCAGATCCATCAGACCAACGCCTGTGCCCTGAAGGCCATGACCAGCGCCTGGAAGCAGGGGGCAGAATGGCAAACGGCATTGCGCCATTATCTACTGGCCAATGCCCGGTTCATGCAGGAATTTCTGCGTCGGGAATTACCTGATGTGGGTTATCGTATTCCCGAGTTCGGCTACCTGGCCTGGCTGGATGTCAGCAGCTATGGCGACGACACCGCCATTCAGGAGAATCTCCTTAAAGCTGGCCTCGGCCTCAACCTTGGTCCCAGTTTCGGGCCGGGTGGGGCAGGTTTTGTCCGCCTGAATTTTGCCACGCCCAGAGCCACTCTGGAGGAAGGTCTGTCGCGACTGCGGAGGGCTTTGTTGTCCTAGCTCCGGCACCTGTCCTGGCAGCTTTGCAGCGACTTTGGCCCGAGCCGTTGTTGTTCTTGGCGAAATCCAGCGCCCGTCAGGAGAGCTGTTTGAGCCCGCAGGGCGAGTTCTCTCCTGACAGCAGGATGAGCCTTAGAACAACAGGCAAGGGACGTTGGAGCAAAAAGTTGCCAGGACAGGTGCCGGAGCTAGGACCAATCCAGATCATCCAGAAGCTGCAGAATCTTTTCCAGGGAGCCTCGCTGCTTCTGGACAAAGGCCAAAGCCCTGCTCCCCTGTTCCTGAGCGATTTCCGGGTGTCGCAACCAATGCGCCAACTGCTGCGCCAGGGCGTCGGCATCATCCACCTGAACTGCCGCACCCCCGTCCAGCATATCCCGCGCAATACGCCGAAAATTTTCCATGTGCGGGCCAAAAACAATGGGGCAGGAAAGTACGGCCGCCTCCAGTGGATTATGACCGCCAACAGGGACAAAACTGCCGCCAACCGTCACCAGATCGGCAGCGGCATAAAAATCCATCACTTCTCCCAAGGTATCCACCAGCAAGACGTTTTTACTTTCAACGTCAATGTCCCGAGAACGCAGCGCATACAAGACCCCGGCCGCTTGCAGCTCCATTTCTACCGCATCGCTTCGATGGGGATGCCGGGGAATCAGCACCAGCAAAAGGTGGGGCCAAGCTATCCGTAGCTGCTTGAGTACGGCTATCGCCATTTTCTCTTCACCCGCGTGGGTGGAGGCAAATACCCAGACCTGACGGGTTGCCAGCTTTTGTCGCCACTCGCGTCCTTTTTCCCGGGCCTCCAGAGGCTCAGGAAGGTCATATTTGATATTATCGATGACGACCACTCTTGCGGCCCCCAGTTGCCGGAAGGCCTCGGCATCTTCGGGGCTTTGTGCCGCCACGGCGCTCATGCTGGCGAGAGCCGGACGGAACAGAGCCGCAAAGCGCCCATACCCCTTGAGCGAACGCTGGGACATGCGCGCATTGATCAACAATACCGGTACCTTAAAACGTGCGGCCCAATAGCATAAATTCGGCCAGATTTCCGTCTCCATGAGGAGACAGAGACGCGGCTGCTGGCGCTGCAAAAAACGTCGCATCGCCGCCGAGGTATCATAAGGCATATAGTGCTGACGCACGCTCGTACCCAGGCGTTGGGCGACAATTTCTGCGCCCGTGGGGGTTGTACTGGTCACCAGAATCGGAAGCTGCGGTTTGCGTTTGTGCAGGGCCTGGACCAAGGGAACCGCCGCAATGGTCTCCCCCACACTCACCGCGTGTATCCATAGGGGTCGGTCATGGTGGATGGCTCCCCAACCGAAGCGCTCCCACCACCTTTCCCCATAGGGAGGGCGACGCCAGCCGCGCCACCCGGTGAAAATCCAGAGCAACGGCGTAAACAGGAAGAGTATTCCCGCATAAATCCGGCGCGTCATCATTCGCGATGCAGCAGGCGGTCGGTCAACCAATCCAGTCGGTACCAGGGATGGAAACTTTTCAACAGCGCATGGCGATCATAATCGCGCTCAATCCATTGGCGCAGGGTCAGGTCCGGTTCAGCCGCCAGAGCCTGGCCATAACTGCTGAAAAACCAGTCGAGTATCCCGGTATTGGCATGACGAATGTGACCGAAAGGCCAGAGCCGCAACTGGCGCTGGGCGGTCTCCATGGGCTGCTCCATCACCAGATGCAGATACAGGACGCTCATGAAACCGGCCCGATCCGCCCCCGATTTGCAGTGCAACAGAAAGGGCCTTGGCAATTCGGTTAAAAGGTCCATGGCTTTCAGTAAACGCTCTTTTTCGGGTAAGTCCCGGGAGCCAAAACCGTGCAGGACAATATGCTGCATCCCCGTGGCGTCACAGACTTCCTGTTCCAGACGGTAATGGGGCTCATGGGGGGCAGGAGCCCGCAAATTCAACACCGCCTTCAGTCCATAGTGCCGCTGCCAACGCCTTAACTGACGAGGGGAAGGCTGGGCCGAACGAAAAACACCGGGGACCATTTCATGAAAATTGGCATAAAAGCACTCCCGAAACAGGCCATGGTCTGTCCAGAACTGATGACGACGATAGCGGCGCCGTTCTTCCGGCAAGAGCCTGAGAGGCGAATTCATGAAACGGATGACTCCAGCAAGGAAGATAAAGCAAGCCAGACACGATCAGGATCCAGCGCCTCCTGGCACAGTATCCGGCCATTTTGCGCCTCGGGCAACGGGCAGCGGGTTTTGCCGCAAGGGGCGCAGGATTGCGGACTTTGCAGACTGATTTGCTGGCTATTGCGTAGCAAAGCTTGCGCGACCCTAGTGGGTCCATAAAGCGTCACCCCATTCAGTCCCAGTGCTGCCGCCAGATAGGAAAGTCCGGTATCCATCCCCACAAAAGCCAGCGCCCGGCTCATCACTTTGGCCAAGCCCTCCAGGCTGAGGGGAGGAAGAGCCAGGACATTATCGGCGCCGATTTGGATGCGCGCCACCCGCTGGCGCTCCCGTTCATCGGCAGCAGGCAAGAGCAGACTCACTCCCTTGCCCTTTAATCGTGACGCCAGGGCTATCCAGTGGGCCTCGGGCCATTCCTTGGTTTTCCAGGCGGCAGAGGTCGCGTGAAAACCCATCACAAAGGTCTTGTCCACGAAGGACTGTAATGCCTCCTCCAGTGGCTGTTCCAGCCATTGCAGGCGGCGGCAGGCCAGGGCGAAGTCCGGGGGCGTATTTGGGAGCGGATAATTCAGGGCCAAAGCCAAGAGCTGACGATTGCGCTCAATGGCAGAACTGGACCAAGGGACGGTAAATTGCCGTTGATACAAGCGGGAAGCCACCGGTTCCCTGGCGCTTTCGGCATCCAGCCCCATGACCGGAACACCCGCCAAACGCGACAATAGGGCACTTTTATATAAACCCTGGGCATCCAGGACCAAGTCATAGCGGCTGGCCCGCAGCACCCTGCGCAACGGGAAAAGGGTCTGCAGAGCAACCAGTGGTTTTTTTTTGAGGGCGCGCAGAGAAAAAGGAATAGCCTTACGCACGCCAGGATGCCAGGCAACAATGGGCGCAAAGGCGGGTTCCACCAACCAATCCACCTGCAGATCCGGACGTTGAATAGCGAGATCGGAAATGGCTGGCAAGGTATGCAGTACATCCCCCAGGGAACTGAGGCGCAGCACCAGTAAATTCATGAAGAATCCCTATCCTGCGCCTGCATTTCCAGGGCGATGGCGTACTTCATGAAAGCACCCAGAGCCGTAGTCCAGGCAATGGCTGCGCCTTCGACACCATCCAGCATTCCCAGACGGAGAAAATAACTGCGCAAGAATGCCGATACACCATGCCCCATGGGCGCCCAGGCCGAGATGGTTTTCCCCCGGCCATAGACTTTTTCAGCATTCAGCTCCGCATAACGCTGCAATTTTGGCAACATTTCCTTGAGAGAAGCAAAGGAATAATGATCAAGAGCAATACCCGGCAAGCGCTGAACAGAATCCGCACATAACCAGGACTCATGCACAAAGGCTTGGGGATCGTAATGTCCACGCCGCCGGTCAAACAAGCGCAGCACCCAGTCGTTGCGCCATTCACTGTAACGCACCGGTTTATGTCCGATATAGTTTTGTCTGAGTAGTTTAAAGGCAGTCGCTTGCTCCTGAGCAATAGCCGAGCGGATCAATGGCTGAGCGCTTGGACGCAATATTTCATCCGTATCCAGCATCAAAATCCAGTCATGGCGGGCAGAGTCCACTGCAAACTGCCTCTGTCCTCCGAATCCCAACCATTCCTGATGCAACACCCGCGCCGCAAATGACTCCGCGATGGCCACCGTGTTATCCGTGGAACCACAATCCACCAGCAGTATCTCGTCGGCAATCGCCCGAACACTCTCCAGTGAAGCGCGGAGATGTTTTTCGGCGTTTTTACTGATGTACACAACCGACAGGGAAGGGCTATCCATCTGCAGCCTGCGGACATTTGTTGGGCAAGCCCCAGCTCCGTGGTCGTCCCAGGCAATGCCAAAGACATAGTGTTGCATACATTCGGGTCTTTCTTCGTAAGCCAGGAATGAGGAACAAGGTGCATACAGTAGCACAGGCGTTACTCAGCATATTCAGGGTACTGGATACATACAGACTCAGCGAAAGTATGGCCCAAGGCAGTTTTCCCTCGACCTTGCGGGCATAAAGGAGGCGGGACCGATGAAATTCAACCCGCGCAGCCGCACGATAGCGATTGGCTGTTCCTCCCAGTTCATGCATCACCATCGCCTGCGGGCAGAATACAACATCCAAACCCAAAGCATGCGCACGATGACACCACTCCGTTTCTTCCAGATAAAAGAAAAAGTCTTCATCCATCAGTCCCAGTTGTGGCAACGCGGACCGGCGCAGCATCAGTGCAGCCCCAATCAACGTGGGAACTGACATGGGCTCCTGCACATCAGCCATGCGGCCAATCTGACCTCTGGGCAAGAAGCACTTCTGCAAGAATCTGGGAAGCAAATCACGCCAAACGTTGGGAAAAGGCGCCACCACATTCTGGGGACGGAGATTTTGGTCAACCAGACGGGCACCGATCAAGGCAGCATCAGGATTCGCAGAAGCACATTTCTCCAAGGCCTCTATGGCTCCTGGAAGCAATCGGGCATCATTATTCAGAATCAGCACATAATCCTGGGAAGACGCACGAATTCCCTGATTCACCGCCCTGGCGAAACCGGCATTGCAGGAGTTCGCAACGACCTGTAAATCTGGATATAAGTCGTGTACTCGTGCAACAGAATCATCGATACTTCCATTATCCACAACAATAATCTCAGATTCCTTGAAACCTTCAACCATACATGAATCAACACATTTAGCAATATATGCAGTTCCATTGTAATTTATGATGACGACAGAAACGTTCACGCACGCTTTCCGCAGATAATCGGAGAAATAGCAATGACCAAAGCCCAGCCAATAGCATTATCATAACCCCAGTTCATGGTATTGTAGATTCCGCCAAGCCAAAAAACGGCCAGATACATAAAAACAAACCAACCCTGTGGATAATTTCTGTTCCTCCAACTTTCCATTGTAGCTGCAATCATCATCCATAATAGTAAACCCAAGCCTGGAAGCCCCAATACAGCTGCCTCACTCAAATAGCTATTAGCCGCTGAGGTATTTACAATTCCAGGGGTATTGGTCACTTGACCGGTATTTTGCAGCTCTCGCATCACCTCAGAAAAATCTCCCGTACCCACCCCTAATAGAGGATGATCCACCAACATTTCCCAGCCCGCTTCCATGGTGGCGATTCTAATTCCCAGACTGGTGGTCGTACTATTTTGGTTATTAAGAAATTGCTTGACATTGGAGAGACCCAATTCTACACGAGACTGTACAATTGGAGACAGGCCTAATCCTATTACGCCAAGACACAGAACTGCTAGTGCCCAATACTTCCAACGTCCTCGATACAAGAACCATATAGCCAACGGCATCAGCAAGATAAAGGCCAACTGTCCAGAGCGGGCGGGTGTGATGATAAGCTGCACAAAAAATAGTAATCCCAATATTACCGCAGCCCATTTGGGAATAGCCCATGATTTTTGAAAATCCCATAACAGCCATAACAAGGCTTGAACCAGAACAAGAGATAAAAATATATGATCACTAAAACCGGTATAAGGAAGATTATCTGTGTTCATCCAAGGCAGAATTCTCCAAGTCATCAAAAAGGCCAGAATCGCATTCAACGCAATGCCTGCCAAAAATAAGCGAATGAACAGTTTTACCCAACGTTCTTGCCATGGCAATGTCGCACCAATTAATGCAAAAAAACCAAAACCTGTCGCCTCAACTACCTTTATTCCGGCGTTTGTATCAGAAGACCAGATGAGGCCCATCATGGTCCAGGCAAATAAAAGCACGAAAGGCAAAACCCACGGCCTAGCAAGCAGCTTCCGCCAATTCCGCCAGTAACCACTGAAAGCATAGCCTAGCAACAGCAAGCCCAAGGAAATACCTGTACCTGCGGTACTCAGTGGGGACAAAAACAGAGGTAATGCATACAGAGTAAACAACCAATGATCGGGAATATATAATTTCTTCATGCGGATATTACAGTTGAACGCTCAAATAAAAATTTTCTAAACCATTTACGAATCTTATAAGATATATATGCCCGCCAAATCCAGTATATGGCAAATTGTTTATATTAGCCCATGGCAAAACATGCCTGGTCATTGAAAAATCCGAAATAGCATCAATCAACAGTCCAACGATAAAAAAACCCATCAAAATCCTTACCCATTCCATGTTGTTTTTCTCAACAGCGGATTATTAATATCTCCGAAAAAATTAACCAGGGAGCATTGATCAAAACCATTCATCATCACAATGGATGCTTCTTTATGATAATGCTCTGGACTGGCAAAGTTAAACAATGCCATGGTGGGGATCCCCTGCGCAACCGCCATGTGATAAGGACCGGAATCACTGGAAATAAAACCATCGCAAAGAGCTATGACGCCGGTAAGACTGGAAAGCGTGGTAAGTCCGGCAAGATCAATCAAGCGCTGCCCATCACCCCATTGCTCTTGGTACTTTTTGATAAAGGACAGATTTATATCGCGCTCATCAGGAGATCCCGTCAGCAATAAAATAAATGATACTTCCTGCTGTGCCCTTCCAAAGACACTGACCAACAAATCCACATCCGGACGTTTCTGTTCAGCATCCGGCGTCCCACAGCCTATGTTCAGGCCAATCACCGGCACCCCTTCTTCTGGCAACCGTCTTTGCAATTGTTCACGAAATAGTCGCCCAGACTCTGTCTCGGCGAGCACTATCTTTTGCCCTTTTCGATAAAGTCCCAACGCGGTAAGGGCCGCAAAGTCTCGTTCGGTATAGTCCATTGGCCAAGATAATTGCCGTTGTTGTGCGTATTCCTGCAAACTCGGGCCTGAAAAATCATACAGCAATCCCCTTCCAAGCACCTGATTGACCCCAACAATTGGTGCTTTGCTCAGTCGACGCAACCAAAGTGCGACCAAGCTCGTTTCCAAACCAAAAGGCTCATGATCAATGATCAGATCAGGCTGTACCTGTTTAGCAATTTTTCTTAATGCTGGCAGTAAACGCCCCCAAGTACGGGGACCGACACCGCGCATTCCCCACAAGCGACCCATTTGCATGGGGAGAAAATGCGTGCTAGATAATAGATGATGCTCCTGAATCAATCCCTCGCTCGGATAACCCGGCCAGCGGGTCAAAAACACCAGATGCAGTTCAACATTCGGCCAGCGATTTTTGAGCACCGCCCAGGCCGCAGAGCTACGCAGGATGTCGCCAATCCCTGCACTGTGTGCCTTGATCAAGATGATGCGTCGCGGTTCTAAGGGTAAGAGACGTCTCATCAGGAGCTACGCTCAACCATGGGTCTTTTGCCAGAGCAGCCCATACCCATTGCCCACAATCCGGTTATCACGCAGCTTGGCCCCACAGCCATGGCATGGACCCGACGGGCCACGTACTCATGGCGTATAACGGCATGCTCTTCAGCTTCCAGATACTTTTTCACAGATAAAGGCTGTAACATGCTTGCCTGCATGACCCTTCCTCCAGCCTCGGCGCATCAATAGGCCCTATCATAGGACGTGGGAACACTGGTGTCATGGCAGCAAGATAGCCAAAAAATTGCGGGCAATCACATCCGCATCAAAGCGCTGGGCGTAATCCGGCCCGGCTGCTGCCAAACGCTGGCGCAAAGGAATGTCTGCTACCAGCCGCAAAATGGTGTCCCGCCCACCCCGCTCCCCTTTGGTTGGCAATAACAAACCGCTACGATCCACCGCGAAACTCTCGGGAATCCCCCCCATATCCGCTCCCAGCACTGGCGTTCCGCAAGCCTGTGCCTCCAGGCAGACCCGGCCAAAAGTATCTGGCTCTATGGACGGGAGGGCCAGGACATCCATGACACTATACCAAGGCATTACCGGATTTTTCCAACCCAGCACATGGTGCCAGGGCTTGTTTGCCAACCTTGCGCGCAATGCTTCTTCATGGGCTCCACCACCAACCCACAGGCCGTGAACACGGGGATTTTGCGCATGGGCGGCATCAATGGCATCGGCCAACAGGAAAACTCCCTTGCCGCGATGCCAAGCACCCACAAAACCCACCAGCAAATCCACATCATTGACGCCTAATTCCTGACGAAAGGATTGCCGTGCCTGTTCGTCGCGATGGAACTCCTGCAGTTGAATGGGGTTCATGAGCACTTCCACCCGCGCCGGCGGAATACCCTGATCGATCAGGCGGCCACGTAAATATTCGGAGATGGCGAAAAGCCGCAATGGCCAGCGGGACAGCAGCCAGCGCGTACTGGGCCTGAGGCGTAAATCCATATGCCTGAACAATACCAGGGGGCAGCCATGCAGGCGACTGAGCAGAGCCAGCGGCCAGTACTCCTTACTGAAGCTGCCAACCATCCGGTCCGGGCGTAGTTTTTGGATAAGTCGTCCAAGGGCAAGCATCCCACGCAAATCCGCACTGTTTCGGAATATCCCAAAATGCAGCACGACCTGACTCGTCGCGAGGGACTCGGCAATTTTTCCTTGGGGATGCACAAAGACGTGTACTTCTGCACCGACGTCCGCCAAAGCGGAACACAGGGTGATCATATGGGTTTCCGTGCCGCCCCCGCCCGGATTGGTGCCGACCCAAAGGATACGCGGCTTGTCTTTCAATGGCGATCCTCATGCTTCGTCCAGATTTGCAGGGGAAACACATGGGGACCGTGGTGCCCTCCCACCATCACCCGAGGAAGATCAAAAAGATTTTCTTTCCCTGGTCTTACACGCGCCCGGCGCACGGATACCGCTGCCAGGAATCCAGCCTGCCGGACGACATCCTGCTCACGCCGCCCCGCAGCTCCGTATGGGTAACAAAACTGCGTGACCGGGGCACCCAGCAGCGACTCCAGATCCTCTCGGGACCCCCGTATTTCGTCCCGCAGTGCGGATTCCTGCAGTTCGGGCAGGCGGGGGTGATGACGACTGTGCGCTCCCACTTCCATCCCGGCTTCCTGCCATTGCCGCAACTCCGCCGCAGACATCAAGGGCTTATGCACCCCCAATTGTTCGGCGTCCCAGCGATTATCACCACCAACCGCCGCGCTGACCACGTAACAGGTCGCCGTAAAGCCGATATCCTGCAAAACCGGCAAGGCGTTTTCCAGATTATCGCGGTAGCCATCATCAAAGGTGATGGCTACCACTTTTCCTTGGACATCTCCCCGCAAATAGGGCAAAGCAGCGGTCATGGACAGGCCTTGATAACCAAAACGCTGCAACAAGGCCATCTGGCGTCGGAAACGTTGGGGAGAAACGTACAAGCCCCGCAACTTCACACCCTTAGGGGCTTGGGCAATATTGTGATACATCAGAATAGGAATCGGCATTACGGTTCCGGCGGCGAGTCCAGATGCACCGCACGGCGCACTACATAGGTCGTCTTGCCCTGCCCTTCGAAGTAAATCCGGGATAACATTTCCCCGACAATGCCGGTATTCAGGAACTGCAGTCCCGCCAGGAAGAACAGGACACCGGCGATCAGCATGGGACGGCCGGAAATTTCTGCGCCTTCGGCAAATTTATCGATAAACAGGTAGATCAGCATCCCCGAGCCGACAAACAGGGAAAAAAGACCGATCACCCCAAAAAAATGCATGGGTCGCTGGCTATAACCCAGAAAAAATTTGACGAAGAGCAGGTCCACCAGCACCCGGAAGGTCCGGGATATGCCGTATTTACTCTTACCCGCCCGCCGGGGATGATGACGCACCGGCACTTCGACAATTCGGTCCGTATAAGTCAGGGTCGAAAGCCAGGCCGGGATGAAACGGTGCATCTCGCCATACAGACGCACTCCCTTGAGTACCGAGGCCCGATAGGCTTTGAGCGTACAACCATAATCATGCAGAAACACCCCGGTCAGACGACGAATCAAGCGATTGGCAATACGTGAGGGGATCTTGCGCAGCAGCAGCCCATCCTGGCGATTTTTACGCCAGCCCGCCACCACATCCAGGTTTTCTGCCAGCAACCTTTCCGCCAGGGGCAAAATATCCTGGGGATCATTTTGCAGGTCCGCATCCAGGGTCACGATGACTTCGCCCTGGGCCGCATCGATGCCCGCCTGCATGGCGGCTGTCTGACCGAAATTTCTCTGCAGATGGATCATCTTGAAATGATCACCGCGTGCTGCGGCTTCCCGATCCAGGGCCGCAGCGCTGCCATCGCGACTGCCATCATCGACTATGATGATTTCCACATCCGCCCCAGCCAGCGCCACACTCAGGGCATCACAGAGCGGCGTCACATTGTCGATTTCGTTGTAAAGAGGAATGACGACGGAAATCCGGGGCACTCAGGGCCTCCAATAGTGCAGTAAATCGGTGGTCGCAACGCCAGGATCGGGCGCTTCGAGAATCCCGGAAAGCACGGCAACGCCGCTGGCGCCGGCAGCCATGGCTGCGGGGACACGCTCGGCAGACAGTCCGCCGAGGGCGATCAGGGGAATGGCCGCGCTTTCCACCAGTTGCACAAAAGCATCCGTACCCAGGGCCGGCGTATCCGGATGGGAAGGGGTAGGGAACAGGGGAGACAGCAGCGCGTAACGTGCCCCGGCCTGGGCCGCCTTGTGCACTCCCGCCCCATCATGGCAGGAAACGCCGAAGGCTTCTTCGGGTCTTAACCCGGCATCCAGTTGGGATTGGGTCAGATGACGACCGGTTCTTGGCCAATTCGGCAAAGGATCGGCATGATTGAGCCAGAGCTGACCGCCCTGGGACAGGGTTTCCGCACAAAGCGCTTCCAGCAGAGGCGCAAGGGCAGGGTCGGGAAGATTTTTACAGCGCAGGATCACCCACTGCAGTCCCGCTCTCAGGGCCTGACGCCAGGCATGGGCAAATATCGCGGGTTCCAGACGATAAGGGTCGGCAATCAGACAGAGCGGGGGATGCGGCAAGGACTCTTCCAGAACCGCTGCGGTCATGCGCAGATTGGCAGGCAAGCATTCCAAGGCGGGAATTTCCCAGGGATACAACCAGCGGACCTCTTGCCCTTCCTTCCCATAGGCTGCGCCCTCCCAGTGCCGGACCCGGTAAAAATGCAGGCGGACCGTCCGCTCGGGATAGGTATAATCCAGGGTCCGAAAAGGCTTGGCATCCAGCACGCGAACCCCGACTTCCTCCCATAACTCGCGCTGCAGTGCCTCCGCAGGTGTTTCACCCGGATCCACCTTGCCGCCGGGGAATTCCCAGAAGCCCGGCCAGGGTTTGCCTTCGGGACGCAGGGAAATGAGCAGACGCCCCTTTTCGTCCTCCAGAATACCCGTGGCTACCGGAACGACATTCATCAGCTGCGATAATCGGCGTTGATACGCACGTAATCATAGGAAAGATCACAGGTCCAGATGGTCGCCGTGGCTAGCCCCCGTCCCAGATCCACGCGCACCGGAATCTCCTCCTGGGCCATCGCCGCTTGGCCCGCAGCCTCCGTGTAATCGGGATCCCTGGCGCCATCCCGGACAATGCGGGCATCTCCCAACCAGACCTGGACCTGATCGACCTCCAGGTCATCCACTCCCGCTGAACCGATGGCCGCCAGCAAGCGCCCCCAGTTCGGGTCAGAGGCAAAAAAAGCGGTTTTGATCAGTGGACTATGGGCCATGCGATAGGCCACTCGCAGACACTCCTCCTGAGTGCGACCACCTGCTATGTGGATGGGAATGAATTTGCTGGCCCCTTCACCATCGCGCACAATGGCCTGGGCCAAAAACTGCGCCACTTCCGTTATGGCCGCACACAAAGGAGCATAACGTGGATCATCCACCTGCGTCACTGCCGGGCTCAAAACCCGCCCGGTCGCCATGAGGATGCAGGCGTCGTTGGTGGAGGTGTCGCCATCCACGGTAATCCGGTTGAAGGATTGGGCCATGGCGTCCTGCAGACACTGCTGCAAGGCAGGCCCCTGCAAGGCCGCGTCGGTCCCGATGTAGGCCAGCATGGTCGCCATGTCCGGGCGAATCATCCCCGAACCCTTGGCCATGCCGGTGATGGTCACCCGCTGACCATCCAGATCCATTTGCCGGGAACAAGCCTTGGGAATGGTATCCGTGGTCATGATGGCAGCGGCCGCTATTTCCCAGTGTTTTTCATCCAGATGCGCCGTCAAGGTCGGTAGAACTGTCGAGATTTTTCCGGCCAGATCCACGGGTTCACCGATGACGCCGGTGGAAAAAGGCAATACCGACTCGGGCGCACAACCCAGCGCTGCGGCCACTGTCCGGCAGGAATCCTCGGCCGCCTGTAATCCTGACGCACCCGTACCGGCATTGGCATTGCCCGTATTGATGATCAGCGCCCGAACAGGGGTTCCTGCAGACAGGTGGCGTTGGGCCACCAATACCGGTGCCGCCAAAAAGCGATTGCGGGTAAATACCCCGGCGACCTCCGTGCCTTCCGCCAGGGTGATCAGGGTGAGATCACGCCTTCCGGCATAGCGCACGCGCGCCTCGGCAACGGCCAGACGCAGTCCGGCTACGGGTAGTAAATCGTGGGGGGGAAGAAGACCAACGGCCATAGCGCTTCCTTATTGCAAACGTCCGTGACAATGCTTGTATTTTTTTCCAGAACCACAGGGACAAGGCTGATTTCTGCCAATTTTTTCTTCCCCCAGCAGGGGCGACTGACCTGCTGTTCCAGCCATGCTTTCCCCCAGAACCGTTCCGGCAACCGCGGCCATGCCGTGGCTTTCGGCAGCCGTTTCCGTGGCAAACTCCGGATGGGAAAACTGCAGACGCTGGGGTGCGGCAACCTGGGCCAGGGTGTCCCAATCCATGGTCTCAGCGGCTGGACTGACATGCAGCCGCGACAAGGTGCTGATGACCTCTTCACGCATTCGTGCCAGCATGCTGTTGAACATCGCCAGAGATTCCTTTTTATACTCTTGCTTGGGATTTTTCTGGGCATATCCTCGCAAATGAATGCCCTCGCGCAAATGGTCCATACTCGCCAGATGATCTTTCCACTGGCTGTCCAATACCTGCAACATGATGGACTTTTCAAGATGGCGCGCCATTTCACTGCCCATCAAAGCCTCTTTTTCCCCATAAGCGGCGCGAACCATCGCCATGATTCGGGTACGCAGGCCTTCGTGATTCAGACGTTTGTCATCTTCCAGCCACTGGGCGACGGGGGCCTCCAGCCCAAAAATTCGCGACAAGGCTGACTCCAGACCCGGTACATCCCATTCTTCTTCCATGACCCCGGCAGGGGTGTAATCGGCCAGCACGGCGTCCAGCACATCTTCCCGCAGCATCTGGATTTCTTCGCTGATATCATCCGCATCCATAAAGGCGTTACGTTGCTGATAGATGATCTTGCGCTGCTCGTTCGCCACATCATCGTATTCCAGCAACTGCTTACGAATGTCGAAGTTGCGGCTTTCCACCTTGCGTTGGGCATTCTCAATGGATTTGGTCACCCAGGGATGCTCGATGGCCTCCCCTTCTTTCATGCCCAGCTTCTGCATCAGCCCGCCCAGGCGGTCGCTGCCGAAAATCCGCATCAAGGGATCTTCCAGACTGAGATAAAAACGCGTGGTCCCTGGATCTCCCTGACGACCGGAACGGCCACGCAGCTGATTATCCACCCGCCGGGATTCATGCCTTTCCGTACCAATGATATGCAGCCCCCCCGCTTCGACGGCCCGGTCATGGAGATCTTGCCAACCGTTTTCCAGGGCTTCGGCACGCGCGCTTTTACTTTCCTCGTCCAGATCCGGATTCGCCAGCACCATATCCACCTGATGGCCAACATTACCGCCCAGGACGATATCGGTTCCGCGACCGGCCATATTGGTGGCGATGGTCACGGCACCGGGAATGCCTGCCTGGGCGATGATTTCCGCTTCCCGTTGGTGCTGCTTGGCATTCAGTACCTCGTGGGGGATTTTGGCCTGCTTGAGCAGATGGGATAAAAACTCGTTGTGCTCAATGGAAGTGGTGCCCACCAGCACCGGCTGTCCCCGCTGATGGCAATCCCGGATATCCTCGACAATGGCGGTCCATTTTTCCTGGGCGGTACGATAGATGAGATCGGCCCTGTCCAGACGCCGCACCGGCTTATGGGTCGGTATGACCACCACTTCCAGATTGTAGATCTGGTTCAGCTCAAAGGCTTCGGTATCCGCCGTACCGGTCATACCCGACAGTTTTTCATACATCCGGAAATAATTCTGGAAGGTAATGGAAGCCAGGGTCTGATTTTCATTCTGGACCTCGACCCCTTCCTTGGCTTCCACGGCCTGATGCAACCCATCCGACCAGCGCCGCCCGGTCATCATGCGCCCGGTGAATTCATCGACAATGCAGACTTCGCCATCACGCACAATGTAGTCCGTTTCGCGATGATAGATGACATGCGCGCGCAATGCCTGATTCAGATGATGGACCAGGGTGACGTTGGCCAGATCGTAGAGATTGTCTTCTGTGAGCAGACCATGTTCCGCCATCAGCCGCTCGGCTTTTTCGATACCCTCTTCGGTGAGCATGACCTGCTTGGCTTTTTCGTCAACCGTATAGTCTTCCTCGACGACGAACTCCCCCACCAGTTTATCCACGCGGAAATACAAATCCGTATTTTCTTCGGTGGGACCACTGATGATCAGCGGGGTCCGGGCTTCATCGATGAGGATGGAGTCCACCTCGTCAATGATGGCATAGTGCAAGCCGCGCTGTACCCGGTCGGCGGGGGAAAAAGCCATATTGTCGCGCAGATAATCGAAGCCGAATTCGTTATTGGTCCCGTAGGTAATGTCCGCCGCGTAGGCCGCACGGCGGTCTTCCGTGGCCAGATCGGAAACGATGGTGCCCACGCTGAGGCCGAGAAAATTGTGAATCTTGCCCACCCATTGGGCATCACGACTGGCCAGATAATCATTGACCGTGATGACGTGTACCCCCTTGCCGAGCAAGGCATTGAGGTAGGCAGGCAGGGTAGCGACCAGGGTCTTGCCTTCACCCGTCCGCATTTCGGCAATTTTGCCTTCGTGCAGCATGTAACCGCCAATCAGTTGCACGTCATAGTGACGCATGCCCATGACCCGACGACTTGCTTCGCGCACCACGGCAAAAGCCTCGGGAAGGATGGCATCCAGAGATTCACCCTGGGCGATGCGCTCCTTGAAAACCGCCGTCTGCGCCGAGAGGGTTGCATCATCCATGGCTTGGTATTGCTCTTCCAGCGCGTTGATCCTGGCTACCACGACACGGGCTTTCTTGATCAGACGCTCATTGCGACTACCAACAACATGACGGATGATGGTTCCAAACATGAATAGACAAACCTAGGTAAAAAATATTGTGCAGGTTAGCATGAAAGCCCATGAATGATAAACGACAGCGCGCACAGCGCCCATTTGGCTGTCGCCAGCCGGGCAATATCGGGAGCATTCTGCAAAAAGCCCGCCAGCTGCGGGAGCGGCAAGCTGCCTGGAATGCCCTGCTCGGTCTGGAGGCACAGGATTGCACCTGGTTGGTAGGCTGGTCAGAAAACACCCTGCAGGTGCTTTGCCAAAGCCCGGTTTGGCACACCTGGTTACGCCGCCATGAAAAAAAACTGATCAAAAGCTGGAACAAAACCTTTCCCGACACACCGGTACAACAGATCCAGTCCAGTGTCAGGCCTTGGCAGGCCCAGCTCCCCGCGCCGCCCCAGGCGTCGAAACCCGCGGGAAAATACGCGGTTCAAGCCGCACCCATACTCAGAGAAAGCGGAAAAGCAATGCCCCCCGCCATTGCCGCCGCCATGCTGCGTCTGGCGGCGACGCTGGAAAAAGCTCAGGCAGGAGAGGCTACCAAGGTTTCGGCAAAAGAGAAGGGTGCCGAACCTTCGGAATAATCGACAAATTCCCAGGCATCCTGACGCTTGAGCAAGGCCCGTAACAAGCTGTTATTCAGAGCATGGCCGGCCTTGTGTCCAGAAAAATGTCCCACCAGGGGATGTCCCAGAAGATACAAATCGCCAATGGAATCCAGCACCTTGTGCCGCACGAATTCATTGGTGTAACGCAAGCCTTCTTCATTGAGAATGCGGTAATCATCGACGACAATCGCATTATCCAGATTGCCGCCCAGAGCCAGACCCATTTTCCGGAGAGTTTCCACTTCACGCATAAACCCAAAAGTCCGGGCACGTGCCACTTCTTTCAGATAGGAAGTCCGTGAAAAATCCACGGTCACATCCTGACCCCCGTTTTTTACTACGGGGTGATCAAAATCAATGGTGAAACTGACCTTGAACCCATCAAAAGGCTCCAGGAGCACCCACCGGTCAGCATCCTCGGCGAGCAAGGGTTTGCTAATACGGATAAAGCGCTTGGGCGCATTTTGCTCTTCAATACCGGCACACTGGATCAAAAACACAAAAGGGGCTGCACTTCCATCCATGATCGGAACTTCCGGACCATCCAGATCAATATAGGCATTATCAATACCCAGGCCCGCCAGGGCGGACATCAGGTGTTCAATGGTGCCTACTCGAATTTGTCCGTCGCCAATATTGGTGGAAAGACGGGTATCCACCACATGCAAGGGATCGGCCTTGATCCAGGCGCCTCCTTCGATATCACTGCGATGAAAAACAATACCGGTGTTAATCGGGGCAGGGCGCAGGCCCAAGTAGACCTTGCGGCCACTGTGCAGGCCAATTCCGGTACCCCAAATCATATTCTTAAGCGTGCGCTGACGGATCATAATATTATCCCTATGCGATCCTCAGGACCGCTCTCCCAATGTGTTGTAGTTTAGGTTACAACATTTTGTTGTCTCTATACAACTTACCGACTGGTCGGGCAGTTTACAGCGGCCCGCGGACTTCGACAAGTCATATTGACAATCGTTGACACATGGAAATACCCCAAATATTGCGCCAGTCATGTATAATCAGGGTGCCGATGGAATCCTGCGGGAATTTCATGCCTGGATATACTCTACTTTGCGATCAAGGAAGTTCACCTATGGCCACGCCCAGCAGTAAAAAAACCCTGATGACATTATATTCCAGCGAAGATTGTGTGTATGCGCATCGCGTGCGTTTTGTCCTGGAAGAAAAAGCCATGGAATACCAGACCATCGAAGTCGATCTCGCCCAGAAGCCTGAAGAACTGGCCGATCTCAATGCCTATAATCAGGTTCCCACCCTGCTGGACCGAGATCTCGCCGTTCACGAATCCGTGCTGATCATGGAGTACCTGGACGAACGCTTTCCTCACCCGCCACTCATTCCCGTTGACCCTATTTCCCGGGCCAAGGTACGCATGGGTTTGCTGCGCTTTGATCAGGACTGGTTTGCCCCGCTGTTTCAGCCCGGCTACAGCCCTGAACAAAGAAAAGCCGCCAAGGAGCAGATCCGCAGCACCATGGCCGGGCTCAGCGCGATTTTTACCCAGCAGCGCTTTCTTTTTGGTGATGATCTATCCATTCTGGATTGCGCCATTGCGCCCCTGCTCTGGCGCTTGCCGGTACTGGACATCAGCCTGCCGGCGGCCGCCAAAGCCACCCAAGAATACATGGGTCGTTTGTTTCAGATGGAGAGTTTCAAACGCAGCTTGACGCCAGCCGAAAAGGCCATGCGCTGAGATGTTGACCGACCTTGGTCAGCTGCGGAGTCTGCCTGAAGGTTTGTTCGCGCGTTGCAGCCTTGACCCTCAGGGTTGCATTGCCCTGGAACGTCAACAGCAAGGAGGTTTCCAGAAAGTCAGTGCCGCCCAGTTTCAGACCAAAGTCCAGGCGCGCGCCGAAGGTCTGCTGCGTCTGGGTGTCAAGCGCGGGGAAAGGGTCATCTTGATGGCACCCAACTCCATGGACTGGGCCATCATGGATTTTGCCATTCTCAGCATTGGCGCCATCACCGTTCCGCTCTATCCCAGTTTCAGTCCTCGGGAAATTCACTATGTTCTGGGAGACAGTGGCCCTGGATTGGTCTTGCTGGAGGGCAAGCAGGAGTGGGAAAAAATGCGGGGCGAAGGTTGGGGCGTCTCCCAGGAACGCATCCTGCTCAGAGACGCGGCTGCGGCCGAAGATGCCGGGCTTGGTCACTGGGTTCAACTGGAGCAAGGCAACACTCCCGCCCAGCGGCAAGAACGGACAGAGCGCCTTGCCGAACTGCACAGAGATCAGATAGCCAGCATTGTCTACACTTCCGGGACCACCGGCTGGCCCAAGGGCGTCATCCTCAGTCACGGCAACCTTCTCAGCAATATTGCCGGTTTTTTGCCTTTGGTTCCCTTGCGGCGGGGACAGCGCCTCTTGTCCATTCTGCCACTCTCCCATGTGTTTGAGCGGGGTACGGGACATTTTGGCGCCTATCTGCTGGGACTGGAAATCGCCTATGCCGAGCGCCCCGATACCGTTCTGCGGGATATGGAAGCTGCCCATCCGGATATTGTCGTCGCCGTACCCAGGGTTTTTCAGTTGTTGTACAGCCGGGTGCGGCGCAGCATTGAAGAGCGCAAGGGCATTGTGGGCCGCTTCATGCAGCGCGGCGCTGGATTGAGTTCCAATGATCGACCTGCACCTCAGTGGCAGCGTCGCCTCGCCCGCCACCTACTCGCCTCTGGCTTACGCAAGAAACTGGGAGGTCACCTGCGCTTTTTTGTTTCGGGTGGAGCGCCGCTGGATGAAGATATTGCCCGATTCTTCCTGAAAATCGGGCTACCCATCGTGGAAGGCTATGGGATGACCGAAGCCAGCCCAGTCATAGCCGCCAATCCTCTGGATCATATCCGCCCTGGAACCGTCGGTCGCTTCCTGCCCAATCTGGAGGGACGCATAGCCGCCGATGGCGAAATACTGGTGCGTGGACCATCCATCATGTCCGGCTACTGGAATAATGACAGCGCCACCCGGGAAACCCTCGTCGAAGGCTGGTTACATACCGGCGATGTCGGCAGCCTGGATGAAGAGGGATATCTGACCATTTATGATCGCAAAAAGGATCTGATCGTCAATTCGGCGGGTGAAAACATTCCTCCACAAAAAATCGAGATGCGCCTGATGGCGCAGCCCCTGATCAGTCAGGCCATGGTGTTTGGGGATCGACTGCCTTATTTGAGTGCCTTGATTTTCCCCAATCCGGAGCAAGTCCATACCCGCTTTGGCGTAAATCCTGATGCCAACATTCTCCGCAAGGCCATTCAGGAAAGTATTACGGCTGCCTTGCAGGATCTCCCCTCCTATGAACAGGTAAGGCGTTTTGCCCTGTTGCCGGAGGCCCTGAGCGAGGCGCATGGAGAAGTCACCCCCACCCTGAAAATCAAACGCCGGGTGGTGGCCGAACGCTATGCCGAATTGCTGAACGAGATGCGCAAAAATCCGTGGACATAGCCCTGCCGCCAAGACTCGCGCCGGTTTTCACCGCGCTGGAACGTGCGGGCGCCAGAATCTTGCTGGTGGGTGGGGCGGTACGGGACAGTTTGCTGGGTTTCCCCGTTCATGACTGGGATCTGGAAGTTTTCGGATTGAGCGAAACCCGCCTGGAAGAATGCCTCGCGCCCTTTGCTGTGCACCGGGTGGGCGGTCGCTGTGCCGTCTGGTTGCTCGCCGGTGCGGAAATTGCCTTGCCCCAAAGGGGAGGAATCCTCGATCCCCATCTCCCCTGGTCCATGGCCGCCCAGCGTCGTGACTTTACGGTCAATGCCCTGGCCTGGGACTGGCAATCTGGACAGGTGCTGGATACCGTCGGCGGCCTCCGCGATCTTCAGGAAAAACGCCTGCGCGTGGTGCATCCTGAAACCTTTGCCGAGGACCCCCTGAGAAGCTTCCGGGCCGCGCGCTTTGCCGGACAACTGGATTTTCATCTGGATGCGGCCAGCGTCCGCATCTGTCAAAAACTGGCGATCGCATTGGCAGAACTTCCTGCCGAGCGATTGCGCAATGAATGGGAGGCGCTGCTCTTGCGCGGGCGCAATCTGCGGAGAGCCTGGGATGCCCTGGCGCAAACCGGCAGTATCCAGGCTTTTCCGGCCATCGCCGCCTTGCAGGCTGTTCCCCAGCGCCCGGATGCGCATCCGGAAGGCGATGTCTGGATACACACGGGGAAAGTACTGGCTGAGGCGGCCGCGCTGCGCCAAGGCCAGCCCGCCAGAGACCTCGTGCTGATGCTGGCGGCGCTTTTGCATGATCTGGGCAAGGTGAGCTGCACGCGGCGTGACGCCCATCAGGTCTGGCGAGCCATCGGCCATGAACAGACTCTGGCACCGGCAACGATCTTTCTCGGTCGCTACTTTCCAGGCGCCCAACTGCAGTCACGGATCTTGCCGTTGCTCCGTTGGCACGGCGCTCCCCATGCCTTGTTCCACGCCAAGGCAGGCCACAAGGCTTATGCCCGCCTGGCCCTTCGGGTGCCGGATCGCCGTCTCCTTCTGGACCTTGCCCTGGCTGACGCGCGCGGGGCCGGGCACAGCGATGTCCCGGCCATCGACAGCGCCCGCCAGATCTGGCAGAAACTGGGCCTCTGGGAAACTCTCCCCAGCGCCTTGCTGCGCGGTGAAGACTTGCTGACTCTGGGTATTCCTCCGGGACCCAGACTCGGCAAGATCTTACGCGCCGCCTACCAGAAACAGGTTCTGGAAAATCATCAGGATCGCCTTACTCTCGTCAAGGCCATGCACGGCATTTTCCCTGAGATCAATCCCCCAGACGCCCCTTCTTGTTGACTGCCGAAGCATTCCCCCACTGTCCCATGTCCGGTACTTGCACCCCTACCCACCAGTAGGGGGCGACACTATCCTGACCGTGGCCACCTACCAATGTCTGCCCTGGTGCCAGGTGCACGTGATCCAGCAGATTTCTGGCTTCTGCCCGACTACGAAAAATAGACCAGGCCACCACCCTTGCCATGGGTGTCGTTGAGGGAACATCACGGGGCTCGTCCAAAAAACTGTCATTAATCATGGTGTTCAATCCTCCATAAAACGGCGTCAGTAGCCAGGATGTTCAGTACGTCACCGCTCTGACCCATACAGTATAGCCCGCAAATGCAGCCTTTATTTCTTCTGACAGATGGTTTGAAAACGCGTATGATCCGCCTCGGAGTGGGCCAGACGACCGCCGCGGAGCAATCCGGGGAGGAAAGTCCGGGCTCCACAGGGCAAGGCGCCGGTTAACGGCCGGGAGGCGCGAGCCTACGGAAAGTGCCACAGAAAATATACCGCCAAAGCGCGCAAGCGCCGGTAAGGGTGAAAAGGTGCGGTAAGAGCGCACCGCATTTCCGGCGACGGGAATGGCAGGGAAAACCCCGCCTGGAGCAAGACCAAATAGGCGTGCGATACCGTGGCCCGCGGTGCATGCGGGTAGGTTGCTGGAGCCTGCGCGCAAGTGCAGGCCTAGAGGAATGGTCGTCCACGACAGAACCCGGCTTATCGGCCCACTCCCATTTTCAACGATTCCGCCACTAAATCTTGCAATGGCACGGAACCCTATTTACAAGCTTTTGATTCAAATGGCATTACAATCCGTTTTATCCGCCAGGCACAGTCCGCCGGACTTCCCCGGAAACACAGGATCAAATCACTTTATGGTGCATAATCCTTGTATTACATGATTCCTTTAAAGTGTTTTATAACTCTTCATAAACATGCGCTAACATGCCGTAATTATTCAATATTTACCCTTGACAGCAAGCGGCATCCCCTCTAGTCTTCACATTGTGGGGGAAAGTGGGTGAATGTGGAAGATTCTGGAGAAAGGATGCAGCATGTTTAGGGGAACGCATCGACACAATCTTGATAGCAAGGGGCGCATGAACGTTCCTGCACGTTTCCGCGACTGGCTGAATGCCCATTGTGATGGCCAGATAGTGGTGACCATCGACGTGCAAAGTCGTCCTGGCGAACATTGCCTGGTGGCCTATCCCCTTCCTACCTGGGAAAAAGTAGAGGCCAAAGTGGCCGAACTGCCCAGCAACAATCCCAAGGCTCGCCAATTCCAACGAATGTTCGTCGGTCAATCGGAAGAAATGCGCCTCGACAGCCAGGCCCGCATCCTGCTCTCACCCAACTTGCGCCGTTTCGCGGAAATCGACAAGGAACTGGTGGTCGTCGGCCAGATCAACAAATTCGAGATCTGGGACGCCCAATGCTGGGATCGTTACCAGGAAAACAGCCTCAGCGACAACGAGGGTTTTGCCAGCCTGGGGGATCTCGTCCTGTGAATACGCCAGCTCCCGGATCGCACGTCACCGTTCTCCTGCAAGAAAGCGTCGCCATGCTCCTGCCTGCCCTTGGCGCGGGAGCTGCAAGGCGCTGCGTGGATGCCACCGGTGGACGCGGTGGTCATAGCGCGGCACTACTGGAAAAACTGCAGCGTCAGGACATGCTCCTGATTCTGGATCGGGATCCCAACGCTATCACCGCCCTCAAGAACCGTTTTGGCGACGATGACCGGGTGGTCATTCGCCAGGCCCGCTTCAGCGAGATTCGCGCCGTGCTCCAAAGTCTCGGCTGGGACAGTGTGGACGCCATTCTGGCCGATCTGGGCGTGTCTTCCCCCCAGCTCGATGAAGCGGAACGCGGCTTCAGCTTTCTGCGTGACGGCCCCCTGGATATGCGCATGGATCCTGACAGCGGCATCAGCGCTGCCGAATGGCTGAACAGCGCGTCCGAAACGGAAATCAGCCTGGTGCTGAAAAATTACGGTGAGGAGCACTTCGCCCGCCCCATTGCCCGCAAAATCGTCCAGCAGCGTGCCCAGGTTCCGCTGCAGCGCACTGGCCAGCTGGCCGAACTGATCGCCACAGTGGTTCCCCGTCATGAGCCGGGATTCAATCCGGCGACCCGCAGTTTTCAGGGCATTCGCATTTTTATCAATCACGAACTGGAAGAGCTGGAACATTTTCTTCCCGAAGCCATGGCGGCGCTGCGGGCCGGTGGACGTTTGGCCATTATCAGCTTTCATTCCCTGGAAGATCGCATGGTGAAGCGGTTTTTTCGGGCGGACGATTTTCGGGTCAGCAGCGATTTACCACTGCGTGCGGCAGAAATCCCGCCCTTGCCCTGGCGGGCCATTGGCAAAAGCCTGCGGGCCAGCGCCGAAGAAGTCCAGATGAACCCCCGTTCCCGTTCAGCCGTACTCAGAGTTGCCGAAAGGAGTGACCGTCATGCGGCGTAGCACTATGATTCTGGCCATTCTCATCATGGTCACCCTGATGGGCATTGTTGCGGCTCGGGAAAACACCCGCAGCCAGTTCATCGCCCTGCAGGAAGCGCAGGCCAAGCATTTCGCCCTGGATAATCGCTGGGGACAACTGCAGCTGGAACAGGCCACCCTCGCCTCCAATGCCCGGGTTGGGAATATTGCCCGGCAAAAACTGGGCTTGAGCGCGCCGAAAACCAACCAGATTGTCATGGTGAAAGCCCCGTGAATCCGATCTCTGTCCCTCCGGCAAATATCCCCGTCCGCGCTTTACCGGCGTGGCGGGCGACAGCTCTGTGGGCAACCGTGACCCTCGCCTTCGCAGCGATCATGGTTCAGTCCTGGCGCGCGCAGGTGGAGCAAGGTCGCTTTTTGCGCGACCAGGGCGCCCAACGCTATTTGCGCCATTTCCCACTGCCGGTACAACGCGGTCCTATTTTTGACCGGAATGGCAAGCCTCTGGCCTTGTCCGTCCCGGTCAAGACCCTCTGGGTGGATCCACAAGTATTCAGCCGACAGCAATGGCCGCAAGTCGCTGCTGATCTGGGCATCAGTGTCAACGAACTCCAAGCCCGCGTCCACAATGGCGGCAGCCATTTTGCCTTTATTGCCCGCCAGATTGCCCCCGAACGCGCTGAAAAAATCATGGCGCTGCGGGTTCCCGGCCTGCACAGTCTCAACGAGAATCGTCGTTATTATCCTGCCGGTAGCATCGCGGCCCCTCTCATCGGCTTTATCAATGTCGATGGCAGCGGTATCGAAGGTCTGGAACTGACTTATAATCAATGGTTGAAGGGCAAGGCCGGAGAGGAAACCGGATTGCGCGACAATTTCGGCCATCCTCTGGGCTTACGTGGTCCTACGCGTTCCGCCCGGCCTGGTAAAGCCCTGACCCTGAGCATCGATCGCCATCTCCAGTATGTGGCTTACACCAGCCTGGCCTCGGCAGTGCAGCGTTTTCAGGCCCGCTCGGGAGCGGCAGTGCTGATGGATGTGCAAAGCGGTGAAATACTGGCCATGGTCAGCTATCCGGCTTTCAACCCCAATGATCGCAGCGACTACCAGGCGGATCTTTACAACAATCGTGCCGTTGCCGATACCTTCGAACCGGGCTCGGTCATGAAACCCTTCACCATTGCGGCAGCGCTGGACGACCATAGCATCCGACCCGACACCACTTTCAACGTCAATACCAACTGTTTTCGGGTGGCCCACTTCTGCATTCAGGATGATGTCCGGCACAACAACCTGGATCTGGCCCAGGTGCTCAAGTATTCCAGCAACATCGGAGCGGCAAAAATTTCCCTGCGCACCGCTCCGGCCGATCTTTTTCACCTGCTCCATCAGGCCGGTTTTGGACAAAGCAGCGGGCTTGGGCTTCCGGGAGAAAACCCCGGCATGCTGCCCGCCTGGCAGGGTTGGGATATTGCCCGCAGGGCTGCGATGGCTTACGGATATGGCCTGTCCGTCACTCCCCTGCAACTGGCGGCAGCCTATGGGGCCATTGCCAACCATGGAGTATATGTAGCGCCGACCCTGATTCGTCAGGAAAATCCGGCCACAAAAGGGGTGCAGATCATGTCCGCCGCCACCGCCGCCCGCCTGACCCGGTGGCTGGGCGGCGTCACCAGTCCGGGGGGTACCGGCTTTCTGGCCAGCATTCCTGGCTACAGTGTGGCCGGCAAAACAGGCACCTCCATCATGGCCAACGGCAAAGGCGGTTTCCATAAAAATCAGGTCAACACCACTTTTGTCGGCTTTGCTCCTGCCCAGCACCCTCGACTGGTCATGGCTGTGGTCGTGCGCGATCCTACCCAGGGCTGGCGTTATGGCGGGGTCGTAGCCGCCCCGGTATTTCGGGTGACCATGGCCGCCGCCTTGCAAGGTATGGGCATTCAACCGGATCCAGCACTTTTGAACGATGCGATGGCACTCCGCCAGGCGTCAGCGACCGAAACCCAGCGTTGGGCGGAAGGAGCGGGTGATGCCGCGCACTGAAAAACTGTCCCGACTGTTCGATGATCTGCCTAACGCGCTGGCAGAACTGACCGTGACGGGTATCGAAACGGATACCCGCCGCCTGCAACCCGGCATGCTTTATGTGGGATTACGCAACCGTCATGGGGATGCCGATCAGTTTTTAGCTCAGGCTTGGCAGGCGGGCGCCGCTGCCGCAGTGCTGGAAGCCGATCAGAACGCCATGATTCCGCAAGAAAATGCTCATCCCTGCTGGCAAAGCGCCGATCTCCGCGAAAAGCTCGGCCACGCCTTGCGCCGCTGGCATCAATGGGATGAAAAACAAGCACCGGTGTTGATCGGCGTGACAGGTACCAACGGCAAAAGCAGTGTGACCCGCCTGATTGCCGAATTGGCACCGCAACCCGCCATGCTCATGGGGACCTTGGGCTATGGTCCGGTCAACGCCCTCGTTCCCCATGCCAACACCACCCCCGAAGTCGTCCGCCTGTGGGAAACCCTGGCTCTGCTCCGCGATCAGGGTGCCAAAGTCATTGCGCTGGAGGTCTCTTCTCATGCCCTGGCCCTGGGCCGGGTAGCGGCCGTGCCCTTCCAGGTGGCGGTATTTACCAATCTCAGTCGTGATCATCTGGATTTTCACGGAGACATGCGGCAATACGGCGCGGCCAAGGCCCGCCTGTTTCGCTTTCCGGAATTGCAACTGGCGGTTTTGAATCGGGATGAGCCTTTTTCCGAAGTACTGGCTCAACAGTTGGATCCTCGAGTACAAATAATCGGCTTCGGAAAATCTCCTTGCGATTTCCAGGTGCAAGAACTTCACTGTGGAGCCAGTGGCACCCTGTTGACCGTAAATAGCGCAAAGGGCACGCAACAATGGCGGAGTCCGCTCATTGGCGACTGTAACGTCCAAAATTTACTGGCGGCCCTGGCTACTGCAGAGGGACTGGGCTGGACCGTCACTGAAGCGCAGGTGCGCCAGTTGGATCTACCGGAAGGCCGCTACCAACGCCTGACTCCAGAACCGGACAAGGCTCAGGTGATGATCGATTATGCCCATACCCCGGATGCGCTCGAACGGGTGCTGAAAGACCTCCGCGCCATCGCCAAGGGAAAAATCCATCTGGTATTCGGCTGTGGTGGGGATCGGGATCGGGGTAAACGTCCGGAAATGGGCGCGGTAGCCGAACGCTTTGCCGATCACGTCATTATTAGTGACGATAATCCCCGGAGCGAAAATCCCGCAAGCATCGTTCAGGACATTCTGGCAGGCATGCAAGATCCGGCTGCCGCCGAAATCATTCATGAACGGGCAACCGCTATCCATACAGCCATTCGTCAGGCCGAAATCGGCGACTGGGTATTGATTGCTGGCAAAGGTCATGAACGTACCCAGGAAATCCAGGGGCAAAAATTCCCGTTTCAGGATCAGCAGGTGGCCATGGAGGCACTCAGCTCATGATCCGCTACTCTCTCAACGATATCGCCCGCATTACCGGTGGCAAATTGCTGCCGGGCAGCCAGGGAAAGGACGAAATTCACGGCGTCGCCACAGACAGTCGTCACCCCATGCTGGGCAAACTGTTTGTGGCCCTCGCCGGAGAGCACTTTGATGCTGCCGATTTCGTCTCGGCGGCCTTCGCCCAGGGAGCCGGCGCGGTGCTCTGCAATCGTCGGGTGGAAGCACCTGGGGTAGTGGTCGAAGATGTCCTGATCGCCTTCCAGAAGCTGGCCCAGCAGTGGCGGCAGCGCTTCAGCCTCCCCCTCGTGGCGATTACCGGCTCCTGCGGCAAAACCACGGTCAAGGAAGTATTGACCGCCATCCTCAGCGAGCGCGGGCCGGTGCTGTCCACCCAGGGAAACCAAAACAATCACCTGGGCGTGCCCCTGACCCTGGCGAGACTGGGTGCAGAACATCGCTATGCCGTGCTGGAAATGGGCATGAATCATGCCGGGGAACTGACGCTGCTCAGCGGCCTCGCCAAACCCACCCTGGCATTGATCAATAATGCCGGGCCAGCCCATCTCGCCGGGCTGGGGAGCGTGGCGGCTGTTGCGGCGGCCAAGGGAGAAATTCTCTCGGGACTGGACAAGCACGGCATCGCCATTCTCAATGGGGATGATGCCTATGCGGACTTCTGGGCAGAAAAAGCGCCGGGAGAAATCTGGCGATTTAGCCTGAACAATCGCCCGGGCCGAGTGCAGGGACAGTGGCAGGCTAGTTCGGGCATTTATCAGCAACTAGATGTCCGTGCCCCCCAAGGGGCATTCACCCTCGAAGTGCCCTTGCCCGGCAAGCATAATGGCGCCAATGTCCTGGCTGCTGTCACGGCCGCACTCGCCCTGGATGTGGATATTGCCCAGATTCAGCGTGCCGTGGCCGGTTTACAGGTGGTTCCCGGCCGTTTGCAATGGCGTCCGGGTCTGGTTGGCAGTCGTCTTCTCGATGACACCTACAATGCCAACCCCGCCTCCCTGGAAGCCGCATTGCGCGTTCTGGCAGCCCAATCCGGTCAGCGCATTCTCGTCCTCGGCGACATGGGGGAGCTGGGTCCGGACGCCGCTCTCTATCATCGTCAGGCAGGCGTTCTGGCCCGCCAGTTAGGCATTGATGCCTTTTATGGACTGGGTCCGTTAGCCGCTGAAACCGCTGCAGCCTTTGCGCCGGATGCTGAACATTTCCTGGAAATGGATCCTCTGCTTGCCGCACTGCAATCCCGGCTGAACCCGGAAACGGTGCTACTGATCAAAGGATCCAGGGCCGCGCACATGGAGCGGGTCGTGCAGGCACTAGCGGCAGGAGAAGCCTGATGCTGTACGCCCTGTTCATGCAACTTGGCCAGGTCTACCACGGTTTTTACGTGTTCCAGTACCTGACCCTGCGCGGGGTGCTGGCCATTCTGACCGCTCTGGTGCTCTCCCTGGTGGTCGGTCCCTTTTTCATTGCCCGTTTGCGCTATTACAAGATCGGCCAGATGGTGCGTCATGATGGACCAGAAAGTCACTTCAGCAAGCAGGGCACACCCACCATGGGTGGCGCCTTGATTCTGCTGGTGGTCATCATTACCACCCTGCTCTGGTCAGACTTGCGCAACCCCTTGGTCTGGGTGGCCATCATCACCACCCTGGCTTTTGGGGGCATCGGCTTTGTCGATGATTGGCGCAAATTGCGCCGTCAGAATACCAAGGGACTTTCGGCACGGGCCAAATATGGACTGCAATCCCTCTTTGCCCTGGCCGCAGCCGGCGTACTGTACGGGCTGGCCAGCAAGTCCGTGGAAACCAGTCTGATCATTCCATTTGTTCCCCATATCCTGATTCCCTTGGGCTTTGGCTTTATTATCTTCAGCTATTTTGTCATCGTCGGCACCTCCAATGCCGTCAATCTGACCGATGGACTGGACGGACTGGCCATCGTCCCCACCATCATGGTGGCGGCGGCGCTGGGAATATTTACCTACGTTTCAGGCAACGCCGTTTTCGCCCACTATCTGGATCTGCCCTGGGTTCCAGGCTCCGGCCAGATGCTGATTTTCTGCGGAGCCCTGGTCGGCGCCGGACTCGGCTTTCTCTGGTTCAACACCTATCCGGCCGAAGTCTTCATGGGAGATACCGGGGCGCTGGCACTGGGCGCGGCACTGGCCATTGTCGCCATCATCGCCCGCCAGGAACTGGTGCTGGTCATCATGGGCGGCGTTTTTGTCATGGAAACCCTGTCGGTGATGATTCAGGTTGCCTCGTTCAAGTTGACGGGCAAACGGGTATTTCGCATGGCTCCCATTCACCACCATTTTGAAAAAAAAGGCTGGCCGGAACCGCGTGTGGCGGTGCGCTTCTGGATCATTACCGTGATCCTCGTACTGATTGGCCTTTCCAGCCTGAAGATACGCTGACATGAAACTCGACCAGCAAAAGGTATTCATCCTCGGCTTCGGCAAAACCGGCCAATCCCTGCTGCGCACGACCCTGCGCCTTGGGGGACAGTGTCAGGTGGCCGACACCCGCCTGCTGGATAATGCCGACGCCCTGCGCCAGCAATACCCCGCTGTGCCTTTCCATTTTGGACCCCTCCCGGAAAACCTGCTCCTGGACAGTGATCTGTTGCTCCTCAGTCCCGGCATTGCCCCCAGCCTTCCCGCCCTGCACAAGGCCCGGCAGGCCGGCATTCCGGTGATGGGCGATGTGGAATTGTTCGGACGCCTGGCCCAGGCCCCGATCATGGCCATCACCGGCAGTAATGGTAAAAGTACGGTGACCACCCTGGTCAGCGAGATGGCCCAGGCCGCAGGACTGCGAGTCGGTACTGGCGGCAATCTGGGTACCCCGGCGCTGGAACTGTTACCCGAGAACGGTCCCGAACCGGAATGGTACATTCTGGAGCTTTCCAGCTTTCAGCTGGATGCCTGCAGTACTTTTCGGCCCCGGGTGGCCGGCATTCTGAATCTCAGCCCCGATCATCTGGACTGGCACGGCGACTACCAGCAGTATGGCGCCGCCAAATGCCGCATTTTTCAGCAGATGGGGCAGGGCGACATCCTGGTTTTGAATGCCGACGACCCTTTTACCGCCAGCCTGCCTCGTCAGGTAGGGCAAGCTGTGGAAATCCGCTTTTTCGGCCTGCAGGATCGGTCAAGCGATGCCTATGTGGATCAGGAATATCTGACCCTGCGCCATTCTGGGCCGCTGCTCCCGGTGGCGGAGTTGCGCATGCGCGGCGGGCATAATGTCGAAAACGCCCTGGCCGCAGCACTGCTTGCCCAGGCGGCACAATTTCCCCTGACGGCGGTGCAGCAGGTATTACGGACATATCCCGGCCTGCCCCACCGTCTGGCCTGGGTCGCCGAATATCAGGGCGTTCAGTATTACGATGATTCCAAGGGCACCAATCTCGGTGCGACCCTGAAAGCCATGGGCGGCTTGCCCGGCCCCTTGGTCATGATTCTGGGGGGCGATGCCAAGGGGGCGGATCTCAGTCCATTGCAGGAAGCCTGTCGCAAGCAACGGGCAGCCGTTGTGCTCGGCAAGGATGCCGACGAAATCGCCCGACTGCTAAACGGCATTGTGCCTGTCGAGCACGCCAACGACATGCGTGATGCGGTTCAGAAGGCCGCGTCCAGAGCCCTACCGGGCGATCAGGTACTCCTTTCACCGGCCTGCGCCAGTACGGACATGTTTCGGGATTACCAGGACCGGGGCCAGCAGTTCGCCGCCGCTGTCCGGGCACTGTCGGGAGGTACGCAATGAAGCGTCCGAGCTGGTGGCTGGCGGAAAACGGACCGGCAGATACGGTCTTGTGGTGGATTATTCTCATCCTGCTGGGTTTCGGGCTGATCATGGTGTATTCCGCCAGCGCCCCCATTGCCCAGCATGAAACCGGCAATCCGTTTTTCTTTGCCGAACGTCAGGGCCTCTATGTGATCTTGGCCGCTGCCGTACTGTATTACTTCAGTCGCATTGATCTCGATTTCTGGGAACGAATGACCTTCCCCCTCATGGGGATTTCCCTGGTGGCCTTGATGATGGTGTTTTTACCGGTCATCGGCGTTTCCGTGAATGGTTCCCATCGCTGGATCAATTTCATCATTGTGCGCCTGCAGCCCTCCGAGCTGCTGAAATTTGCCCTGTTGTTATTCCTCGCCCGCTACGTGGTGCGCAAAGGCGAACTGCTGGGAAAATTCAAGGAAGGCCTCTGGCCGATTTTCGTGGTACTCGGCCTGCTCGGTTTGCTGCTCATGCTTCAACCCGATTTTGGATCGTTTGCGGTGGTTGTACTTCTCACCGGCGTTATCCTCTTTCTGGGAGGACTCCCCATTCGCTATGTACTGTTTGCTGGGATCCTATCCGGAAGCATTCTCGGGATTTTCGCCGTTTCTGCCCCCTACCGCCTGGCCCGCATCACCGCCTTCCAGAATCCTTGGGCAGATCCCTATGGCGCGGGATTCCAGCTGGTACAGTCCCTCATTGCCTTTGGTCGGGGCGGGATTTTTGGCGTGGGATTGGGCGACGGCATCATGAAATATTTCTACCTGCCGGAATCCTATACCGATTTCATTCTGGCCGTCATCGGCGAAGAACTGGGCATGATCGGGGTATGGGCGCTGGCCATATTCTACAGCGTGGCGTGCTGGCGGATTTATCGCATCGGTCGACGCGCCGCAGCCGCTGGAGACGCCTTTTTTGCGTTGTTCTGCTATGGCACCCTGACCTGGTTCGGGGGCGAAGCGGTCATGTCCATGGGCGTCAACCTGGGTGCCCTGCCCACCAAGGGTTTCGCCCTGCCGCTGATCAGCTATGGCGGTAGCGCCCTGGTTTTCCTCTGCGCCGCACTGGGTGTGGTACTTGGGGTCAGCCGGCGTTACCCCGCCGTTTCCACCGCCAAAACCGAGCCCCTTGGGCAACAGGGGGCGCAGCATGGCTGAGCGTGTACTCATTGCCGCAGGAGGTACCGGGGGGCATGTGTTCCCGGCCCTCGCCGTCGCCGATGTGCTGCGCGATCAGGGCGTGGAAGTGGCCTTTGCAGGCACCAGTGCCGGCATGGAAGCGCGGCTGGTGCCAGAGCGTGGCTATCCCTTGCATATCATCGAGATGCAGGGAGTACGGGGGAAAGGTCCGGGACGCTGGCTAGGTGCGCCCTGGCAGGTTGGCAAGGCGGTCCTACAGGCCCGTAAAATCATCCAGCAGACCGACAGCCGGCAAGTGCTGGGCATGGGCGGCTATGTGACCGCACCGGTAGGACTCGCCGCCTGGAGCATGGGCCGCCCGCTCTGCCTGCACGAACAAAATGCCATCGCCGGACTGAGTAATCGCCTGCTGGCGCCTTTGGCCAAACATGTTTTTCTGGGTTTTCCAGAAACCCGCTTACCCCGGGGAGAATGGGTCGGCAATCCGGTGCGCAGCAACATCCGCGATCTGCCCGCTCCCGCCGAGCGCTTTGCCGGGCATCATGGCCCCCCACGTTTGTTGATCATGGGCGGCAGCCAAGGAGCCAAGGCACTGAACAGCGTCAGCGTCGCCGCCATTGCCGCCATGCCTGCGGAACAACGTCCGCAAATCTGGCATCAGACCGGCAAGGATCATCTCGAAAGCACCCGCTGCGAATATACTGCGGCAGGCATTGACGCCCGGGTCGAACCTTTCATCGAGGACATGAGCGCCGCGTTGGGCTGGGCAGATCTGGCCCTCTGCCGCGCCGGAGCGGCGACGGTAGCGGAGTTGGCGGCAGCAGGACTGGGGGCCATTTTGGTGCCTTTTCCCTTTGCCGTTGATGATCACCAGGCGGCCAACGCCCGCTTTCTCGAAGCGGCGGGAGCCGCACGGATGCTCCGTCAGGAAAATCTCCATGCTCAGGAGCTCCGGGATATTTTAGGCTCCCTGCTCAGCGACCCGGCATTACGCCTGCGCTGGGCTGAAGCGGCTCGACGACGCAGCCGGGGCGACGCTGCTGCTGCCGTAGCCCGAATCTGTATGCGCCCGGAAGGAGAAAAGCATGCGTAACTGGGTCCGACAGATTCATATGGTGGGGATTGGCGGCAGCGGCATGCGCGGCATCGCCGAAGTCCTCCTGAACCTCGGCTATGCCGTGTCTGGCTCGGATTTGCAGCCCGGCAGTTCGACCCTGCGCCTCACCGATCTGGGGGCCTGTATTTTCAGCGGCCACGAAGCCGCCAATGTGCGCGGTGCCGATGTCGTGGTGATTTCCTCGGCCATCCCGGAAGGCAATCCAGAAGTCCAGGCCGCAAGGGAATTGCGTATCCCGGTGATTCGGCGTGCCGAAATGCTGGCCGAACTGATGCGCTTCAAACAGGGCATCGCCATTGCCGGAACCCACGGAAAAACCACCACCACCAGTCTGGTCGCCAGCATTCTCGGAGCAGCCGGTCTGGATCCCACTTTTGTGATTGGCGGGCGTTTGAAAAGTGCCGGCACCCACGCCGCCCTGGGTAGCGGTGAATATCTCGTCGCCGAAGCGGATGAGTCCGATGCATCCTTCCTCTATCTGGCGCCAGTCATGGCGGTGGTCACCAACATTGATGCCGACCACATGGAAACCTACGGAGACAATCTCGATAATCTCCGCTCGGCCTTTCTGCAGTTTCTGCAGCGTTTGCCCTTTTATGGCCTCGCGGTGCTTTGCACGGACGAACCCATGGTCGCCGGACTGATCCCGGAATTGCGCACCCCCGTTTTGCGCTACGGCTTTGGTGCCGACGTGGACCTGCAGGCTCGCCAGGTCACCGTTAAGGGCATAGGCAGTCATTTTGAAGTCTGGCGCCGCATGGACAGTGACTACGTCCACTGGCTGGATGTGGAACTGGGCATTCCCGGGCAACATAATGTACTCAACGCCCTTGCCGCCATTGGCATTGCCAGCAAGGTCGGCGTGCCAGAACACATCATCCATAGTGCCCTGGCCGATTTTCGTGGCGTAGGCCGCCGCTTCGAGCAGGTGGGGGAATTTGCCGACATCACCATTGTGGACGATTATGGTCATCATCCCCGAGAACTGAGTGCCACCATTGCCGCCGCCCGGGCCGTGTGGCCTGATCGCCCCTTGGTAGTCGCCTTTCAACCCCATCGTTACAGTCGTACCCAGGCGCTGTTCGCTGATTTTGTGCAGAGTCTGGCCCGCGCCGATCAGGTCATTCTCACGGATATTTACGGCGCCGGTGAAAAGGCTTTACCGGGGATCAGTAGTCAGGCACTGAGTGAGGCCATGCGTGCCCAGGGAGCAACCGTGCACTATCTGCCGGATCTGCTGACGGCACCGGCACAGATTCGTCCTTTACTGCCTGCTCACGCGGTATTGCTGACCATGGGTGCGGGCAGCATTGCCCGCCTGGCCAGCCAATGGACCGAAGTATTTGCAGAGGAAACCCTATGATGGCGGCCAGCAGGATACCCGCCATCGGTGGCCGCCTGCGCCTCGGCGAACCCATGCAACGCCATACCAGTTGGCGGGTGGGCGGTCCGGCTGACCGCTTCTACCTGCCTGGCACCCTGGAAGATCTGCAGGGATTTTTACGGCACTTTGCCGTCCCCCCCCTCACCTGGCTGGGGCTGGGCAGCAATGTACTGGTCCGCGATGGCGGATTGCGCGGCACGACCATCTGCCTCGCCCATAGCCTGGATCAGATCATTCGCGAAGAAAACACGCTGCTCCGGGTCGGCGCCGGTGCCGGCGCGGTAAAAATTGCCCATTTTGCGGCAAAGGCCGGGCTTGCCGGCGCGGAGTTCCTGGCCGGGATTCCGGGGACACTCGGGGGTTGTCTGAGCATGAATGCCGGTGCCCACGGTGGGGATACCTGGAGCCTGGTGGAATGGGTGGAAGTCATCCATCCTCATGGCGAAATCCAGCGTCTTTCTCCCCAGGATTTCCAGATCGGCTACCGGGAGGTCAAGGGTCATGGAGATGCCTGTTTCATCGCCGCGGGGCTGCGTCTGATTCCCGAAGCCAGGGATCAGGTAATGCAGCGGCTGCGCGACTGGCAGGAAAAGCGTGCGGCGACCCAGCCCCTGGAATGGCCCAGTTGCGGCTCGGTGTTTCGTAATCCGCCCGGCGATCATGCGGCCCGCCTGATTGAAGCAGCCGGCTTGAAGGGATGTGTCCGGGGAGAAGCGGAAGTCAGCAGCCAGCATGCCAATTTCATCATCAACCGGGGGCATGCCCGGGCCGTGGATATCGAAGCGCTGCTTGCAGAAGTACAGGCCCAGGTACAACAGCAATTCGGCATCACCTTGCAAGCGGAGATGCGCATTCTCGGGGAGGCCAAACATGCTTGATTCCCTCCGTGTAGCCGTGCTCTACGGTGGCCCCTCCGGCGAACGCGAAGTATCGCTGATCAGTGCCGAGGCCGTTCTTGGCGCCCTGCGCAGCACCGGCATGGAAGTGCTGGGCATAGATATCGAGCCCGCCCGACTGCAGCAACAGTTGCAGGATGCGCAGATCGATTTTGCCTTCAATGTCTGCCATGGCGCCATCGGTGAAGATGGCCTTCTCCAGGCCGTGCTGGAAACCCTCAACATTCCCTATACCGGCAGCGGGGTACTCAGTACGGCGCTGGCCATGGATAAATGGCGCTCCAAACAGATCTGGAAAGCGGCTGGACTGCCGGTGACCCAGGGCATCCTGTTGCGCCCCGGTGAGCATCTTCCTGAACGGGAGGAGGGGTGGGAATGGCCGCTGTATGTCAAGCCCAATCATGGCGGTTCCAGTCTGGGCGTCAGCCGGGTGAATGGACCGGATGACATGGACGCGGCTCTGACCCAGGCTTTCGCGCTGGAAGATGAAGTGCTCTGCGAAGCGGGTGTCATTGGTCACGAAGCGACCGTCGGCATTGTCGATGGCCAAGCCCTGCCACCCATCGTGATCGAAACCAGTCACGCTTTTTATGATTACGATGCCAAGTATCTGGCCGACGACACCCGGTATCTGCTGCCTTCCGGACTAGGAGCCAGCAAGGATGCGGAATTACAGGAACTGGCGCTCAAGGCATTTGCCGAACTGGGGGGTAGGGATTGGGGCAGGGTCGACTTCATGATCGACCAGTCCGGGAAAATCCACATTCTGGAAATCAACAGTGTCCCCGGCATGACCAGTCATAGCCTCGTACCCATGGCAGCCAAGGCCGTGGGCATGAGCTTCCCCGAATTATGCGAGACCATACTGCGCACGGCGCGGAGGAGAGTGAATCATGGTTAGTGTCATGCGTGATTATCGCCACGGACAACAGCCCCAGCGGCCTGCGGCCACTCTGAAACAAGCCTCCCAACCCCCACGGAGGACCCCTGTCAAAGTCCACAAACCCCTGCCCTGGAAACTCTACGGACGGATGCTCCTGGGGAGCCTGGGCATCAGTCTGCTCGCCTGGGGCGGCTGGGCAGGGTGGCAATGGATTCGTCAGCCCTCCCTGATGCCCATCAACACCCTGACCATTAGCGGCAGCTCGACCAGAATTCCCCTGGCAGAAATCAACAGCGTCCTGAAACCCTATGCCGCTCAGGGTTTTCTCTGGGTTAGCCCGGAACAGATTCGCCAGTCTCTGGACAAGCTGCCCTGGGTGGCCGATGCCGAAGTGCGCAGGGTCTGGCCCGATCGCCTGCAGGTCAGCATCACACCCTACACTCCGGTCGCCCGTTGGCTGGGCGGGGCCGGACAAATGGTCGATGCCCAGGGACAGATTTTCAGCGTCCCCCCGGCCCAGGTTCCCAACGGCCTCCCCAATATTGCCGGCCCCGCCCATAGTGGCAGTCATTTACTGGCGCAGCTCGCCAAATTCAACGCCATTGTGGCGCCCCTGGGACTGAAGGTCATTTCCCTGGAGGAAGATCAGCGCGGCGGATGGCGCTGCATTCTCAGCAATCACGTCCGTCTGCTGCTCGGCAGCGAGGATGTGATCCCTGCTTTAAAACGCTGGGTGGCCATCGTCCCCCAGGTCAAGGAATACCTGGTTGCCGGAGCCACCATGGATCTCCGCTATACCAATGGTTTTGCGGTCGCCATGCCCTCAGCGACCCCCGTCAACAGTCAGTAACGGATCTCGGATCCGAAGGAGAGAAAGCACATGAAACGTGGACATCAGGAACTCATCGTCGGCCTGGATATTGGCACTTCCAAGGTCGCCTGTATTGTGGCCCAAGCCAAAGGTGGCCGTGAAGCGGAAATCATCGGCGTCGGTCAGCACCCTTCCCGTGGCTTGAAAAAAGGGGTGGTGGTCGATATCGAATCCACCGTGCAGGCCATTACCCGTGCGGTACAGGAAGCAGAACTCATGGCCGGTGTACAAATCCATGGTGCCGTGGTCGGCATTGCCGGCGGGCACATCCGCGGATACAACAGCCACGGCATCGTCGCCATCAAGAACAAGGAAGTCAGCAATGAGGACGTGGGTCGGGTCATGGATGCCGCCCGCGCCATCGTGATTCCCCAGGACCAGAATGTCATCCACATCCTGCCCCAGGAATTCATGATCGACAGCCAGGAGGGAGTCCGCGAACCGATCGGCATGTCTGGTGTCCGCCTGGAAGCTCGGGTGCATATTGTGACCGGTGCGGTCAGTGCCGCCCAGAATATTGCCAAATGTGTGGAACGCTGCGGGTTGCAGGTCCAGGATCTGGTCCTCGAACAACTGGCCTCCGCCGATGCCGTGTTGACCTCCGACGAAAAGGAATTGGGCGTTTGTCTGGTGGATATTGGCGGTGGCACCACGGACATCGCCATTTTCCGGGATGGTGCCGTTCGCCACACCGCCGTGATTCCCATCGCCGGGGATCAGGTTACCAATGATATTGCCCTCGGCCTGCGCACCCCGCCGGTGGAAGCCGAACAAATCAAGAAACTCTATGGCTGCGCCCTTGGCGACCTGATCGAGCAGGATGACGAAATCGCCGTGCCCAGCGTCGGCACCCGCCCGCCCCGTACCATCTCCCGGCGGATTCTCGGGGACATCATCGAGCCCCGCATCAAGGAACTGTTCGAACTGATCCAGGCCGAACTGCGGCGGACGGGCTACGAAGACATGATCGCCGCCGGGGTGGTCATCACCGGCGGCTCCAGCCGTCTGGAAGGGATTGCCGAGTTGGCCGAAGAAATCCTCCATCTGCCGGTGCGCGTTGGTGAACCCATGCATTTGCCGGGCATGGAAAACGTGGTCCGAGTGCCTGGTCACGCTACCGGTGTAGGCTTGGTCATGTATGGATTACATAATCAGTCCGCCGGGCAAAGCGAATCAGCAACAGCCCAGCCCAAGGCCGCTTATGAAGATCTCAGTCAAGGCCACGCCGGTATGGACACCAGTTTTGGGAGTGTTTTCCGGAAAATGCGCAACTGGGTCCAGACCAGTTTCGGTTGATCGTCTTTCCCAGCAGAACCTCTATTTTTTAACGAACCAGGAGAATCATCATGTTTGAATTGAACGAATGCGAACAGGAAGGCGCCGTCATCAAGGTCATCGGGGTCGGTGGCGGTGGCGGTAACGCCATCAACAACATGTGTGGCGCAGGTCTGGAAGGGGTGGAATTCATCACGGCCAATACCGATGCCCAGGCGCTGCGCAGCTCCCAGGCAAGCCGCACCATTCAGCTCGGTGCCCAGATTACCCGGGGGCTGGGTGCGGGAGCCGATCCGGAAGTGGGCCGCAAGGCGGCGGAAGAAGGCCGCGATGATATTCGTGCCGCCCTCGAAAAAGCCGATATGGTGTTCATCACCACCGGCATGGGCGGCGGAACCGGCACCGGCGCGGCGCCAGTCGTCGCTGCCATTGCCCGGGACATGGGGATTCTGACCGTCGGCGTGGTCACCAAGCCTTTCAACTTTGAAGGCAAGAAACGTCAGCAACATGCCCTTTCCGGCATTGATGAGCTGTCCCAGCATGTGGACTCCCTGGTCATTATCCCCAATGAAAAACTGCTGGCCGTGCTCGGCACCGCCATCAGTCTCAAGGATGCCTATCAGGCTGCCGACAACATTCTGCTGGGGGCGGTCCAGGGCATCTCCGAACTGGTCACCCGTCCCGGTCTGATGAACCTGGATTTTGCCGATGTTCGCACCGTCATGTCCGGCATGGGACTGGCCATGATGGGTGCGGCCAGTGGCAAGGGCGAGAACCGCGCCCGGGATGCCGCCACCCGCGCCGCCTCCAGCCCGCTTCTGGACGACATCAACCTTTCCGGTGCCCGGGGCATTCTCGTCAATATCACGGCAGGTACGGATCTGACCCTGGGTGAATTCCAGGAAGTGGGTGAACTGATTCGCGGCTATGCGGCTGATGACGCCAATGTGAAAGTCGGCACGGTGCTGGACCCCGATCTGGATGGAGAATTGCGGGTCACCGTGGTGGCCACCGGCTTGCAGCGCGAGCCTGTCCGCCTGGCCGTGGAGAATATCCGGGGTCGTGGTGCGGCGAATCCCGCCAATCCGAGCACTCCCTCCGACTGGCGCAATCTCGACATCCCCGTGGGTATGCGCCACGGGGAACGCGCCGCCCCCGCCAGTGTCAACAACCGCGGCAACAGTGCTGGCATACAGGACTTTTCCGACCTGGACATCCCGGCTTTTCTGCGCCGCCAGGCTGACTAAAAAAGATCCCGGGTCAGCGCAGTGGCGGCGCCTGACCCGGCCGACAATGTTCCCGACTCGGCAACACGCTGATCAAACGACATCCTCCAATCAGCCGGCAGCCAGATGTCCGGAAGGATTACGCTCCGCACTGGCCATGGCCTTGCGATAACGGCTCAAATCCTTGACGCTCTGGATGGGAATCCCGAGGAGGGCGGAAAGATTACGCAAAATGCCATTGATCACCTTGCCCTCCCAGATGGGATCAAAATGAATCTGGGTATCCAGCCATTGTTCCAGCCAGCCAGGATCCGGCAAGTGACTTTGCACACTATCCTCGGGATACATCTTTTTGTTGACATGCAAATTGGTCGGATGCAATGCCTTGGCGGTCTTGGTGCTGGCCATCAAGACCCCGATTTTGGCAAAAGCCAGACGTGCCGAATCCCCCAGACGTTCAATGGCCCGCCGCATGTATTTCAGATAAATACCCGCGTGCCGCGCCTCATCCTTGGAAAGCACTTCGTAAATGGCGCGGATGACCGGTTCGCTATGCCATTGGGCAGCGCATTTGTACCAGTGGGTCAAACGGATTTCCCCGCAAAAATGGAGCATCAGGGTTTCCATGGCCGGGGCGGGATCGAATTCAAAGCGCACATTGTGCAACTCTTCTTCGGTCGGAAGATATTCCGGAGCAAAGCGTCGCAGATACTCCATCAGGACCAGGGCGTGCTTCTGCTCCTCATAAAACCAGATGGACATGAAGGCCGAAAAATCCGAGTCATCCCGGTTATCGCGCAGGAACATTTCCGTGGCCGGGAGCGCCGACCACTCAGTCACGGCATTCATCTTGATCGTGCGTAACTGCTCTTCGCTCACCAGGCTCCGATCAAACTGATCCCAGGGAATATCAGTCGCCATATTCCAACGCGCGGCCTCCAGGGATTTAAACAATTCAGGGTATAACATGGCCAAGCCACCTCTCTCCGGCATCATCAATCAATAGGTTTCCAGCAAATTACCAAGACGGCCTTCACTGCCAATAAAGGATGCCATCATAATGAATGGAGGCATTCTACGGCAAATCAACGCGGGGGGCGATGCCTGAAAGGGCCGGCTGTGACTGCTGGGCCACAGCACGACCTAGATTTATCGGCGCATTTGCGGCAGACTTTCGCTTATTCTTGCTGTTACGCGGAAGCCATGGCTGTCTCTATTCCTCATATACTGGTACTGCACGGACCGAACCTGAACCTTCTGGGTCAGCGTGAACCGGATCACTATGGTCGAAGCACTCTGGCCGAGATCGACGCCAGACTGTCAGCCATGGCCAGCAACTGGGGCTGGACCCTCAACAGCCTGCAAAGTAATGCCGAACATCAACTCGTCGATGCCGTGCAATTAGCCCTCACTCAGGGAGTCACGGACATCATCATCAACCCCGCCGCATTTACCCACACCAGCGTGGCCCTGCGCGACGCCCTGAGTGCTGTGGCCATTCCATTCATTGAAGTGCATTTGTCCAACATTCATGCGCGGGAATCCTTCCGCCAGCATTCCTACTTTTCCGATATTGCCCAGGGGGTGATTGCGGGATTGGGTGCCGACGGTTATTTCCTCGCTCTGGAAGCCATTTACCGGCGTGTTTCACGCCCTGACTGAACCCCTCATTATAAGGAAAAGCATGGATATCCAATTTATTCGTCGCCTTGCCGAATTACTCGAAAAAAGTGCCATTGACGAAATTGAAGTTGTTGAAGGTGAAAGCAAGGTCCGCATTACCCGACATGCCGTCCCCGTCGCGCCGCAAACCGTCACCTATCACGCCCAACCCGCGCCGCTTCCGGCCGCGGCCCCGGAAAACATTCAGCCCCCCGCTGCGGCCCCTGTTCCAGAAAGCGCCCCACAAGGTTACATGATCAAATCGCCCATGGTCGGCACTTTCTATCGGGCCTCCTCACCGGAAGCCGTTCCTTTTGTCGAGGAAGGCAGCGTCGTCAAGGCCGGGCAAACCCTCTGCATTATCGAAGCCATGAAATTGCTGAACGAAATCGAAGCCGATGTCGCCGGCAAAATCATCAAGGTGCTGGCCAGTAACGGGCAGCCTGTAGAGTACGGCGAACCCCTCTTTATCATTGCTCCAGAGGATTGAAATGTTTGAGAAGATCCTCATTGCCAACCGGGGCGAAATTGCTCTGCGGATACAACGTGCCTGCCGTGAGTTGGGTATTCGAACGGTAGCCGTCCATTCCGAACCCGATCGCGACCTGATGCATGTCAAACTGGCCGACGAATCCGTCTGTATTGGACCCGCTCCCAGCGATCAAAGTTATCTGAATGTGCCAGCGGTGATTGCGGCAGCGGAAGTCACCGATGCCGAAGCCATCCATCCCGGCTATGGTTTCTTGTCGGAAAACGCCGATTTTGCCGAGAGAGTGGAAAACAGCGGCTTTGCTTTTATTGGCCCTCGCGCCGAAACCATTCGCCTGATGGGTGACAAAATCGCCGCCAAAACCGTCATGAAAAAAGCCGGGGTGCCCTGCGTTCCCGGATCCGATGGCCCCCTGCCAGATGACAACGACGCTCTCAAAAAACTGGCGAAGGACATCGGTTATCCGGTCATTCTCAAGGCCGCTGGAGGGGGTGGTGGACGCGGCATGCGGGTCGTTCACACCGAAGCGCACCTGATCAATGCGGCCAACCTGACCAGGGCAGAAGCCGGCAAAGCTTTCGGCAACCCGACCCTATACATGGAAAAATTTCTGGAAACACCCCGCCATATTGAATTCCAAGTGCTCTGTGATGTCTACGGCCATTGCGTCCACCTGGGTGAACGGGACTGTTCCGTACAACGTCGTCACCAGAAAGTCATTGAAGAAGCTCCCGCTCCCGGCATCAGCACAAAACAGCGCGCCGAAATTGGTGCGGCGGTGGTCAAGGCCTGTGCCGATATGGGCTATATCGGCGCCGGGACCTTTGAATTTCTGTACGATCCCGGAAGCCAAACCTTCTATTTCATCGAGATGAACACCCGGATACAGGTGGAGCATCCCGTCACAGAAATGATCACCGGGATGGATATCGTCAAGGCCCAGATTCTGATTGCGGCAGGAAAACCCCTCCCGGTCCGGCAGGATGACATTCATCTGCGTGGGCATGCCATCGAGTGCCGCATCAATGCCGAGGATCCCGATCGCTTCACCCCTTCTCCCGGACAAATTACGGCCTGGCATCCGCCCGGCGGCCCCGGTATCCGGGTGGACAGTCATATTTATGCCGGTTATCGGGTGCCCCCATATTATGATTCCATGATTGGCAAAATCATCGCCCATGGCAATGACCGGGAGGAAGCCCAGCTGCGCATGCGCAGTGCCCTGCGGGAGACCAGCATCGAAGGAATCCAGACCAACCTCCTGCTGCATCGCCGCATTCTGGAAGAAGCCCAATATGCAGCAGGTGAGGTCAACATCCACTATCTGGAGGCGCTGCTCGCCCTATGAATAGCGCCTGGTGGCAATTGGATCTGCAGGTGCCGGTGGAGGCCGCAGCAGCCATTGAAGCGCAGCTACTGGAAGCGGGCGCCGAGGCCATTTCCTTTTTGGAACAGGATGCCCGCGAAGCCCTGTTCGTGGCGGGGGAACTCTGGGAAAACAGTCATTGTCAGGCTCTGTTTGCGGCTGATGTTCATGGAGAAGCCTACTTGCATGCGCTGATTGAAAGTGCCGGTTGGCACCATTATGGGGCTTCCGTGCAGGCTGTGGCCGATCAGGATTGGGTAGCCAACACCCAGGCGCGGTTTCCAGCCCGGCAGTTCGGAAAACTCTGGGTCGTGCCCAGTTGGGATCAAGCTCCCCAGGATGCGCTTTACGAACTGCAGCTCGATCCCGGACAAGCTTTCGGTACTGGTGCCCACCCGACCACTTCGCGCTGCCTGCATTTTCTTGAAAGCCGCATTCGTGGCGGAGAATGCGTCATCGATTATGGCTGTGGTTCCGGCATTCTGGCGATTGCCGCCTTGCTTTTGGGCGCAAAAACCGCTTATGGCGTCGACACTGATCCCCAGGCACTGAAAGTGGCGCTGGCCAATGCGGAACGCAATGGGGTTGCGGAGCAGCTCCAGCTGTCCCTGCCTGAACAAAGTCCACTGCCCTTGGCAGATATTCTGGTCGCCAACATTCTGGCAGGCCCCTTGCTGCAACTCGCCACCACACTTGCGGCCCTGACCAAGCCCGGAGGCTGGATTGCGCTCTCCGGGATTCTCCACAGCCAGGAAGCCCGTATTCAGGAAGCCTACGCCACCCATTTCAATTTAACCACGCCGCAACACGAAGAAGACTGGTCACTGCTCTATGGTCAGCGCAAATCTGGAGACTGAGAACATGGAAATAACCTGCCCCCGTTGTGAGACCACCTTCAGCGTTGATCCCAAGGCTCTGCATGATCATCATGACCAGGTCAAATGCAGCGTCTGCCAGCAGATCTTTCACGTGGACATGGACAGCGAAACCCGCACTGCGGGTCTCCATCTGGGTCAGCGTCTGGGACGTTATTTGCTCCTGCTGATTATTTTCCTGTTGCTTTTGGCCTTGATCGGGCAAATTCTCTGGTCGACCGGCGCTTACAGTTACGCCGCCAACAGCGCGCCCATACGCCAGGCCATGATCCGTGGTGCCAACGCCTTGGGTATGTCCATTGCCTGGCCCGGACCCAATAAGGAAATGCGTATTGTCCATAGCCATGTTATCCCCCTGGGAAACCAGCGCGCTGAAATTACCGGAAAAATGGAAAATCTGGCTGGCCACGTGCAGGCCTATCCGGTCATTCAGGTCACCTTGAGCAATGTCTATGGGGCACCCATTGCCCATCTGCAGTTCAAGGCCAACGACTATCTGCCCCATCCAGAAAATGCGGCATCCGGATTCCTGTCCCACCGACCCGTGCCGTTCGTCATCAAGAGCCCCCGATTGCTTGCCGCCGCCGGTTATCAGGTCACTCTCCTGAGCCAACCCTGAGGCGCAAGACCATGAGCACAGAATTCAGGACATTGAGTGACTGCGTCATCATGATGGTGGATCGCTACGTGGAGGACTTGGATGGCGAAGCCCCCAACAACCTGCACGCGCAGATCATTGAGCAGGTAGAACGGGCCTTGCTGGACCACACCCTGAAGAAATGTGCGGGGCAGCGAGGTATGGCTGCGCAATGGCTGGGTATCAACCGTAATACCCTGCGCAAGAAACTGCAAGACTACGGGCTGGATACCTGAATCAGTTGCGGAGAGGCAGTAACGGGTGCGGGTGCCGGTATGGGCGATGCAGCAGAAGACAAGGTCGTGACCTGACCTGGAGTGCTACCATCCAGATAGCGTTGATAATAAGCCAATACCCGTGGCACATAGGCCTGGGTTTCCGCAAAGGGGGGAATGTGGTAACCCGCCTGGATGACGGCGTTGGAACCGGCATTGTAGGCAGCGATGGCCAGTTTCAGATCACCACTGAATTTCTGCAGTAAATAAGCCAGATATGCCGTTCCCCCATGGATATTTTCCGCAGGATTGAAGGCATTGGCAACGCCAAAACGTGTGGCAGTGGCGGGGATCAATTGCATGAGTCCCATTGCGCCCTTGGGAGAAACCGCCCCGGCGTTATAACCGGATTCAGCAGAAATAACGGCGTTCACCAAGGCCGGGCTGACCCCGTAACGGCTGGCCGCTGAACGAATAAGGGACTGATATTGCTGCTTGGCCACCGGGTTAAAATCCGCGCGTGCCACCGCCACCGGCATTTTGGGTGTACGCATGACCAAATGGTACTGACGGTTACCGGCAGGGACATTGGTCAGATGGATGACCCCATCACTACCTGTATACGCATAAATATTGGCTTGCGCGGCGTTGGCACACAAACACAACATAAGGCCCAGAAGGCTTGACGGGATTTTCACTTAACCACGCGCAGTGAGGGTTTTCCCGACTTTTCCGGCGTTTCAGGGCCAGATCCTTCGCGCCCGACGGGATCGGTTCCCGGAGGTGGGGCTTCAGGAATTTCCGGCTCGGCAAAACCCATCCCTTCCTGGGTTTCGGCCGCATAAATAGCCGCCACTGCCGCCATCGGCACATCCACGTTACGCGCCACTCCGCCAAAGCGCGCATTGAAGCAAATCCAGCCATCGGCCATGCTGAGATTGTGACAGGCTCGGGGTGAGATATCCAGTATCATCCGTCCATCCTTGGCATAGCCACTGGGCACAGAGACTCCCGGATAGGCCACCACCACCAGGATATACGGCGTAAGCCCCTGGTCGATACACCACTGATAAATACCATTCAACAAGTAAGGCTTGGCACTTTCTGGCAACAAAACTTTTCTCCATTCGCAAGAAGTCCGGCAACACCCTTCCCGAAGCCGCATACCCATTTATATAGCCGAAGTCCAGAATTTCTCAAGTACTCCGGACTACCTGACAGCATATCCAGGCATTAAAATATTTAAGCTTGTAATTTACAGAAGCCTGGACCAGCCCGGGAATTTCCGGGCACAGCCTCATGCAGGCTCCCGCCGCAAGCGGGAGCCTTTTAGTACCGAGCCATCCATCAGCCCTGGTGGTAACTGGCCACCCGCTCCACTTCATTTTTGGCACCCAGAATCACCGGAACCCGTTGATGGAGGCTTTCGGGCTGAATTTCCAGGATGCGGGTAGTTCCGGTACTGGCCGCACCACCCGCTTGTTCAACCAGATAGGACATGGGATTGGCTTCGTAGAGCAAGCGCAGCTTACCCGGTTTTTTGGGGTCCTTCTGATCAAAGGGATACAGGAAAACGCCGCCCCGGCAAAGAATACGATGGATATCGGCCACCATGGAGCCCACCCAGCGCATATTGAAATTTTTCTGGCGCGGTCCTTCCGTGCCCTGATTCAGTTCCTCGATATAGCGCTGGACTGGCTTTTGCCAGTGCCGCTGATTGCTCATGTTGATGGCGTATTCCTGGGTGTCTTCGGGAATACGCATCTTTTGGTGGGTGAGGATGTACTCGCCGATGGAGGGATCCAGGGTGAAGCCATTGACGCCCTGCCCGGTACTGTACACCAGCATGTTGCTGGAACCGTACAAGGCATAGCCCGCCGCGACCTGTTCCACACCGGGCTGCAGAAAATCTTTCAGACTCGCATCTTGCCCCGCCGCCGGCGCGCGAAGAATGCTGAAAATGGTGCCGACGCTGATCCCCACATCGGTATTGCTGGACCCATCCAGAGGATCAAAGAGCAACAGATATTTGCCCCGGGGAATATTGTTGGGAATCGGATAGGGATCAACCATTTCCTCCGAGGCCATACCTGCAAGATGCCCGGTCCAGTCCATGGCATGCAAGATGGCGTCATTGGAAATGATATCGAGCTTTTTCTGCACTTCACCCTGCACATTATCGGTACCGGCGCTACCCAGCGCCCCCACCAATGCTCCTCGATACACCTGGGCGCCAATGAATTTGCAGGAAACCGCCAGGTCATTCAAAAGTGCCGCAAAATCGCCAGAAGCCTCGGGATGACGTCGCGTTTCCTCGGTAATGAATTGTGTCAGGGTAGTGCCAATATGCATGCGCAGATCCTTTAAAGCCGCTGAATGAATGGAATAGCTTACAGAGCACTCAGGCCCAGTTTGAAGGCGATGGTGGATTCTATCGCGCGAGCGGGCCCGTGGTCCAACCATTGCAACCAATGAATGTGAAACCGATGAATACCTCCACTGATTTTGGGATAACAATCGAGTTGATCGGCTATTTCCAGGCGGATCAACGAAGGCGGGCGACGCGGATCGAGGGCAGAGCCATAACGCCCTTCCGGAGCTGCCACGGACGACCAGGCACAGGAATCCCGCAACAAGGCCAGAATCAAATCCATGCTGCTTTGCAAGAGTTGCAGACCCTCCACCCAGCTTCCCAGAAGGGCTCTGGCACGTTCGGGTGCCTGTTGATTCCAAAAGGCCAGCAGCGGCAAATCACAATCGGCCAGACCACCGGCAACCCCCATACGCCCCCGCGCCAGCTGGATGATTTCCTGATGCCGCAGCACTTCTCCGAAAGGTTCTCGGTGCTCTCTCAGCATTTTCAGTTGCTGATCAATGCGAAACTGCCAAGCCTGCAGGGGGCCTTCAGCCACCTCCGGACTCTGGGACCAGCGACTGAGGCTTTGCCCCAGTCGCTCCAACTCCAGAATCAGATCCAGACGCAGCTCGGGGCGAGCACAAAAATCCAGCAGTTCAATGTACGGACGCAGAGCCTGGCGGAGATCCGTCTCATGAATGCGTTGCACCTGGGCAAAAACGCTCTCCAATCGCAGTAGCAATCGGGCGCGTTCATGCAGGGGATGCTCATAAACTGCCATGCCAGTCCTTTGTTATCCATACTCGCCGCCCATAAGGACAGCAAAAAGTGCACCATCTTCGGGCACCATGGGACAGGGTGCCACAGACAATTTTTCTAGGCAAATCCATGACCTTTATGGAGGATGCTCCAGAAATCCAGCACCGCCTTGCGCAAGCTGCTCAGGTCTTTTTCATTGTGGATGATATAATCGGCCGCAGCATTACGCTGCGCACGCGGCAGCTGCGCTGCCAGCACCGCTTCTATCTGCTCGGCGGACCAACCGGGGCGCTTCCGCAGACGGGCAATTTGGAGCGGACGCGGACAATCAACCACAAGAATCTGGTCCAGCAATGGCTGGTAATGGTTTTCGACCAGGAGCGGCACCACCCAGACGATGATCGCTTCTGGCCGGCTGTTCTGCAGTTGCTGGCTGCGCTCCAGAAAAAGCTGGCGAATTTGCGGATGCAAGAGCGCTTCCAACCATTTTCTGGCGGCTGGATCGCCAAATACCCGAGCTCGCAAGCGCGCACGATCCAGACAACCATCGGCCTGCAAACATTCGGAACCCCAGTGCTGGACGATGGCTTCCAGAGCAGGCTGGCCCGGTTCTACCAGCTCGCGTGCCAGACGATCGGCATCCAGAATATGGGCACCCAAATCCTCCAGCATCTCCGCAACGGTACTTTTGCCACTGGCGACGCCACCAGTCAGCCCTATGCGCATGGTCAATCAACTCCCCAGCAAATGCAGGTAGCCCTGCACAATTTCATGGGGCCAGAGCAGCATCAGCCAGCCCCCCAGGGCCAGATAGGGTCCGAAGGGAATGGCATAATCCCGGCCCTTCCCGCCCAGCAGAAAAGCCACGGCCACCAAGCCTCCACTGAGAGCGGCGATAAACAGGGTCAGAAATACCGCCTGCCAGCCGAGCCATGCACCAATCAAGCCGAGCAATTTGAGGTCACCCCCGCCCATGCCATGTCTCCCGGTCATTTTCAGATAACCGGTAGCCAGCAGCCACAGACTGCCATAACCCAGGACCATGCCGAGCAGCGCATTCCAGGGTGTCGTCAGGGCCAGCCCTGACCAAAACAAGGCAGATGCGTTGATGAGCAGCCCGAGGAGCATGCCGGGTTTGGTGATGCGGTCCGGAAGGAGTTGGGTTTCCAGATCGATCAGCGTCAAGGCCAACAATATCCAGGTGAAAAGCAGGGCCGGGATCAGCGACCAACGGAATCCCCACTGCCAGGCCACCACGACACTGAAGATGCCCGTCATGAGCTCCAATGCCGGATAGCGCCAGGCAATCGGACCGCCACAATCATGACAGCGGCCGCGCAGCAGCAACCAGCTGAGGATGGGAATATTCTCCCAGGCACGCAGCACATGACCACAGTGCGGACAATGGGAGGCCGGACGAATGACGGATTCGCGCCGGGGAACCCGATGCACCACCACATTGAGAAAACTGCCGATCAGCAGCCCGAACAGTCCGACCAAGCCATAGCCCGCCACTGGGAAAAGAGGGGTCATCCGAGGCTTCCTGTCAAGCTACGCGCATGTCTGAGTGTAAATGATTGTGGGCATAGCCCCAACCGCTGCGCGGCCACAGTGACATCTCCGGCAGCCGCTTCAAGCATGCTGCACAGCAAAGCAGCTTCAGCATCATCCAGAACCCGCGCCACAACAGATTCCGATTTGGGGACGCGCGGAACTGGAGGCTGAGCCTCAACCCGGGCGGTTGCCGGGATGGTTTCCAGAATATTCTTATCCGGAAAGACCAGACTGCGCTCCAGTAAATTCTCCAGCTCGCGCACGTTACCCGGGAAATCATATTCCAGCAGTCTGGTCATTGCGCCTTCAGCCAAGGTCGCCGGACTCCGGTCTCCCTGCCTGTTCATCCGCTGAAGAATGACATCCACCAGTTGGGGAATGTCTTCCAGTCGCTCGCGCAAAGGGGGAACATGTAGCTGGATGACATTCAGGCGATACAGGAGGTCCTGGCGAAAGGTCCCGGCTTCCACCATGGCTGCAAGGTTACGATGGGTCGCCGAGATAAAGCGCAGGTCCAGAGAGATTTCCCGCGTCCCGCCCAGGGGGCGGATCACCCGTTCCTGAATGGCACGCAGTAATTTGACCTGCATCAACATGGGTAACTCGCCAATTTCATCCAGAAAAAGCGTACCGCCATTCGCCACCTGGAAGAGTCCCTGGCGTGCCCGGGTGGCCCCGGAATAGGCACCCTTTTCGGCCCCAAACAACTCACTCTCGATCAAGCCTTCAGGAATCGCGCCACAGTTCACTGCCACAAAAGGCTTGTCATGGCGCAAGCTGGAATCATGAATGGCCCGGGCTGCGAGCTCTTTGCCGGTGCCTGATTCACCAGTGATATGTACGGGAGCATTACTGCGCGCGAGCTTGCGAATATCTTCTCTTAATTGCTGCATCAGGGGAGAACGCCCGACCAGCCTGTCCGTAGCATCGTGCTCTGCATTTTGTGGATTGCTCAGCTTGAGGGCCTGGGCTACAAGGTGCCGCAGGCGCACCAGCTCAATGGGTTTGGACATGTAGTCAAAAGCCCCTGCCTGCATGGCTTCGACAGCACCATCGGCCGATGAATAGGCGGTAATGACCGCCACCGGAAGCTGGGGATGTTCCTCGTGCAGACGGCGCACCAGATCAATACCCGAACCATCCGGCAGGCGCAAATCACTCAAGACCAAAGAGGGGAGTCCTGCGGAAAGACACCCATGGGCTTCGGCCAGGGAGTGGGCACCAGACACTTCCAGCCCCATCCCTTCCAGGGTAATGCGTAATAATTCGACGATATTGGGCTCGTCATCCACAACCAGCGCAGAAGGAGCAGATCGGCTCGTCGTCATGCATCTTCCTCGTTCACATTCCAGCAAGGTAAAAATATTTTGAACATCACACCACTCTCGGCATGATTTTCACACAGCACATGCCCGCCGTTCATGCTGATCAACTCACGCACCATGGGCAAACCCAGCCCGGTACCCCGAGAGTTGGTGGTAAAAAAGGGTTCAAAAATGCGATCCATGACCTCCGGCGGGATACCCGGACCAAAATCCCGTAGCGTCAGCATAATCTGTTTTTTGCCAACGCGTCCGGCACTGATTTCCATGCGCAGCAACCCATCTGCATCACCGCCATATTGCGCCGCATTATGCAACAGATTCCAGATAACCTGGCGTAACTGGGCAGGGTCGACATAAGCCAGCAAGCTGCTTGGAATATCCTCAACCAGCACATGGATCTCCGCCAACTGTGGATCCGCCTGCAGCTGGACGATCAGTTTCGGCAACCAGTTGGCCAAGGCGATCGGTTCAAGATGGGCAGGTCCCGGCCGGGCCATTTCCAGGACCGATTCGACAATACGGTTAATCCGCACCGTTTCCCTTTCCAGTATTTCAAACAAATGACGGGATCCCGTATTTTCCAGATTTTCGTCCAGCAGATTGGCCGCATGGCGAATGACACTCAGAGGGTTGCGAATTTCGTGGGCGATATTGGCAGCAAGACGTCCCAGAGCGGCCAGTTGCGCCTCACGCTCCCGGGTCCGCAAAGCCGAAGCATCGTGCAGGAGCAATAGTCGATAGGGACTCTCGGGAAGCGTAATTTTGCGCACCAGCAAAGACGGCGTGCGATCCCTGGAAGCCGGATCGTCAGAACCGAGGGGGACCAGTACCTCACCGTCACTACTCTGATGCCTGATCAACATGGCAGCGAGCCGGGCCTGCACCAGATCGATGGCGACGGGCACGTTTCCCCAATACCGATAACCCGTAAGCTTGCGGGCGAGGGGATTGCTCAGAATGACCCGATTATGTTTGTCCAATACCAATACGCCCACATCCATGTGCTGAACGATTTCCTGATTCAACCTGTTCAGGTTGAAAAGCTCCTGATCGCGCTGCAAGGCCAGACGATTGCCCCGATCCAGACTGCGTACCAGACTATCGGCCAGTACGGCCACTGCCACCAACGCCAGAATATAAATAAACAACTGGCCGAAAAGGGGGTGCACGCCGGCCATCCCCCCCCTGAAGAGATTCCAGAACCAGCAGCAGCAACAAAACCCAGACGAATAAAAAGGCGCCCTTGCCACGCAGCAAACTGGCTACGGAAACCAGCAAGAGAAAAGGAAGAATGCTGAATGGGCCACTGATACCACCGCCATAATGCAGAAGCAGCAATACCAGAATCGTATCCACCAACACCTGCAGCCAGACATGCCAGCGCGATTGATCCGGGAGCTTCATCAACAGGAGCAGCAGATAGAACAGACTCATCCCGGCCGCCCAGAGAGAAACCAGGCTCAGTGGACGCAAGCGGGGTCCCAGATCCAGAATGCGCGCACCGAAGGGCAGCTGCACCAGCACGGCAATGGCTGCCGCAATCAGCAGACGATAAGCCGATACACCCCATAAACGACGCCAAGAACCATCCTGCTGGAGAGACTCAGAAGTCATGAACGCCGGTATTTTTGTGCCACATCAGCAAACCATCACAGGTTGGTGACCCGCAACACCTCTTCCAGGCTCGTCACTCCTTCCTGGACTCGGCGCAAGCCATTCTGGCGCATGGTAAGCACCCCCTCGCTGGCTGCTTGTCGGGCCAGATCCAGGGCGGTCCCTCCCCGCATGATGATTTCACGCATGGCATCACTGACCGGCATGACCTGATAGAGTCCGATACGCCCCTTGTAACCGGTTTTATTGCACGCATCGCAACCCACCGGTCCCATGGGCCGCCAGCCTGGCAACTCCTCGGCATGGAAGCCCGCCTCGACCAGCGCCTGGTCCGGAATACGAACCGGTTTTTTACACTGGCTGCAGAGCTTGCGGGCCAGACGTTGGGCCATGACCAAATGTACCCCGCCGGCGATATTGTAGGTGGGGATGCCCATGTTCTCCAGACGCGTCAAACTTTGGGGAGCGTCGTTGGTGTGCAGGGTAGCCAGCACCAGGTGGCCGGTCTGCGCCGCCTTGATGGCGGTTTCTGCGGTTTCCAGATCACGTACCTCACCCACCATGATGATGTCCGGATCCTGGCGTAAAAATGAACGCAGTGCTGCCGCAAAATTCAAACCGATGCGTTCATTGATATTCACCTGATTGATCCCGTACACCGGAATTTCCACCGGATCTTCTGCCGTACTGATATTGCAGTCACCCGTATTGAGGATATTCAGCGCCGTGTACAGCGTCGTGGTTTTACCCGAGCCCGTAGGCCCCGTCACCAGGATCATGCCATAGGGCCGATGAATGGCCTCTTCAAAGGCTTTGCGTTGTTCCGGCAAAAAACCGAGCTGTTCTATGGGTACCTTGGAACTGGCGGGATCCAGCAAGCGCAGGACAATGGTTTCTCCGAAGCTGGTGGGCAGGAAAGACACCCGAAAATCAATGACCCGGGCAGGGGGTACCCGCACCCGCAAACGGCCATCCTGGGGTAAACGACGTTCGGAAATATCCAGACGACAAAGAATCTTCAATCGGGAAGTAATACCATCACGCAAAGCCAAGGGTGGATGCAACGCATCCTGCAAAACCCCATCCAGACGATAACGTACCCGGAGATCCTTTTCATAGGGTTCCAGATGGATATCCGACACGCCCCGCTGAATGGCATCCAGCAGCAGTTGTTGGACAAAACGCACCACCGGCGCATCCTCGACGGTTCCATCACTGTCCTTCGAGAGATCAAATTCTTCCTGGGCATCCGCATCGGCCTCATCCTTGGCCTTGTCCAGGAAAATATCTTCAATACCCGTGCCGGCATTATGGGCAAGATGTACCGCCCGCATCAGCTTGTCGGCTTCTACCAGGATAGGTACCACCTGCAACCCGGTGTTGAATTTGATGTCCTCCACCGCCTTGAAATCGGTGGGGTCGGCCATGGCCAGATAAAGGGTGTCCCCACGCTTGGACAAGGGCAAAACCAGGTAGCGACTCATCAGATGCTTATCGACCCGGCGCAGCAGCATCTCGTCAATGATGACGGCCTCCAGATCGAGCATGGGCATGTTGTAGCGCTGGGAAAAATGGGCCATCAGCGCAGGGGCCGAAACCACCCCTTTTTCAACCGCATAAAACAATAAGGGCTTCTTGCCGCGCGCGGGGTCACTGGCAAGATGCACCAATTGCACTTCATTACCCAGCCCATGACTGACCAGCGCCCGCAGTACGGGCGTTAAAGCAATTTGTTCCGGGTTTGCAGCCATCGCCGTAATGTATCCTCCACAAGCTGGGTCTGGGGTAAGACACCGGTCCAGATGCGGAAGCTTTCCGCTCCCTGTTCCACCAGCATGCCCAAGCCGTCCATTGCGTCCCGCCCGCACTGGCGGGCAGTCCGTAACAACGGGGTCTCCAAGGGGTTATAGACGATATCGTAAACTTTGCCATGACTTGACAAGCATTCCAGATCCAGCTCCGGATGACTTTCTCCGTGCAGGCCCAAGGCACTGGTGTTCACCAGCAAGCCGACCTGCGGCAAAATCCGGGCCAGGCTTTTTCGCTCCAGGGGCAGGGGATGCAAGGGAAAGCGCGCGAATTCCCCAGCCAGCCTTTCAGCCCGATCAGGATGCCGATTGGCCACATAAATGGCCGGACAACCAGCGCTTCCCAGGGCATAGACAATGGCCCTGGCCGCCCCCCCGGCGCCAATGACCAGTACCGGTGCAGCGCGCCAGTCACTTCCAACGCCACGTTCCAGCGCGCGCTGAAAACCCAGTGCATCGGTATTGCTCCCGAAACTGCGCCCCGCCGTGAAATGAATCGTGTTGACGGCCCCGATTTGTCGCGCCTCAGGGCTGAGTTCATCCACCAGCGACAATACGGCTTCCTTGTGGGGGACGGTGATATTCAGGCCATGCACCCCTGCGGCAGCAAGCCCTTCCAAGGCCTTGGGCAAAGCCGCAGTCCTGACCGGGAAGGGAACATACACCGTGTCGAGCCCCCGTTGCGCGGCAAACAGGCGATGCATCCAGGGCGACAGACTGTGTTTTACCGGATCACCCACGATGCCGTATACGGCGGTTTCACCGCCAGGATGCCACTTTTCTTCTGGTGACAAAGCTTCTGGATCAGTGACCATCTGCGCAAGCCTCAGCAGGAGCGGCCAGCAGGCCCAGCAGCTTCGACCAGTTTCTGCCGGGCAGGATATTACCCAGCACTACCGGTTGACGGACACCCGTCACCTGTGCATAGGGCAAGGTTCTGCCCAGCAAGCATTGCCCACCCAGCCAGGCAAAGGCCAGGGCTTCCAGGGCCTGGACAGGAATTCCACTGTTGGGCGCGCCGATACGCACCGGCAACTCCGGCAAAACTGCCTGCAAAGCGCCTACCAGGGTGGGATTTTCGGCACCGCCACCAAAAACCAGGAGTTCACTGGCCCCCGGCGTCCAGTTTCGCAGTGCGTCAGCTACGCTGCGCGCGGTCAGTGCCGTGATAGTTGCCACAAAGTCCGTCTCCGCATAGGCCCAGTCGGCCCACCAACTGCGGACCAACTGCTCATCAAAACTTTCCCGGCCCGTGCTTTTCGGTGGAATTTGCCGAAAGTAGGGATGATTCAGCCACAGCGCCAGAGGCTTTTCCTGAATTTTTCCGGCGGCAGCCAAACTGCCATCGAGATCGCAGTTGACAGTACCACGACTCAGCATCCGCGCTGCTGCATCCAGCAATACATTGCCAGGACCGCTGTCAAAAGCCTGCAGAGGACGGGAATCGCCCAGGCCTGGAATCCAGGTCAGATTGGCCATCCCCCCCAGATTCAGGATCAAGCGGGCCTGATCACTCTGGAAAAGATATTGATGAAAGGGAGGAACCAAAGGCGCACCTTCCCCCCCCGCAGCCACATCGGCCTGCCGAAAATCATGGACCACCGTCAACCCGGTGGCTATGGCCACATCGGCGGCCGAACCAATCTGCAGGGTAAAGCCCGGTTCAGCGCGTGGCTGATGGCGGATGGTCTGACCATGCAGGGCGATGAAATCCACGGGACCCAGTTGGGCAATGGCGGCTTGGGCCACTTCCGCGTAACAGGCTCCCAGATGACGATCCAGTCTGGCCATCTGTTCCACCGGCAAAGGGCCATTGGCCGCGAGAATCATGTCCCGCAAGGGCGCGGAAAAAGTCTGGCTATACACCCCAACATAAGCCTGCTCCCGGGGAGCGGCGAGATCCAGCACGGCGGCATCCACCCCATCGGCACTGGTCCCGGACATCAAGCCCAAAGCGCGCATGGGTTTACCTCACGACATCCATGCTCCTGGATGTTTTTGCATCTATGGCAGCCCATCATCTTGGCCAGCTAGCCCATCCCAGACGATAGGCCGCGGTCAGCAGTCGATTTTCTGCCAGCGGCACAAGATTCCGATCAATGCTCGTGACCGTGCTCACCATGCACATGACCATGGGCCAGCTCTTCCGCCGTCGCATCGCGCACATCCAGAACCGTGACATCAAAATTGAGGGTCATGCCCGCCAATGGATGGTTCAGATCCACGGTGACATCTTCGCCTTCAATATCAATGACCGTGGCCAAACACGCACCTTCGTCCGTCTCGGTTTCAAATTGTGTCCCGATTTCCAGTTCTTCCGGGTCATCAAAATCTTCCCTGGCCACTACTTCCACCAGATCTTCGTCCCAATCTCCGTAACCTTCTTCCGGAGGAATGGACACTTCGACCTTGTCACCCGCACGATGACCGGCCAGGGCCTGCTCCAGGCCGGGAATGATGCCGTGATGTCCGTGCAGATAAATGAGGGGTTCTTCACCTACGGAGCTGTCAATCAGCTCCCCCTCTTCATCGGTGAGGGAATAGTCGATGGTGACTACCTTGTCTTTGCTGATGATCATATGGCGCGTCCTATAGATGAGGGCTGGAGGGGTGAGACTGATTTATGGAAATTCTAGCCTGACTGGGCAGAAACGGCAAAATTTTCCGGAGCATCCCAGCCTTGCCATGAAGGCGCAAGAATCTCGGAAAACGCCTTTATCCATAAGGGATTATCATTCAGCGCCGGAATATAATGCAAGGCTTTGCCGCCCGCGCTCAAAAAAGTTTCCTTCCCTTCCTGGGCTATTTCCTGAAGCGTTTCCACACAATCGGCGGTAAACCCCGGGCAAAGGACATCCACCTCCTTGACCCCCTCTTTCGCCAGATGCGTTAGCGTCTTATCCGTATAGGGTTCCAGCCATTTTGCCGCGCCAAAACGACTTTGAAAGGTTCGCACCCATTCCCCCTGCTGCAAACCCAGCTCCTGCACCAGTAGCGCCGTGGTTTTTTCACACTGCTGACGATAAGGATCCCCCAGCTGGATAGACCGCTGCGGCAAGCCATGAAAGGAGATGAGCAGTTTTTTGGCGCGGCCGTTTTCCTGCCACCAATTTCTGACGCTGTCGGCAAGCGCCTGGATATAGGCGGGGTGAGCATGCCAGTCGCGCAGCATGCGTACTTCCGGAATTTCCCGCATGGCGCGAAATTCCGCCGCCACTTTATCAAATATGGAAGCCGTTGTGGCAGCGGCGTACTGGGGATACAGAGGGACCACGAGGACTTTCTCGCATCCTGACTGGCGTAATTCCGCCAGCCCCTGCCGTATGGAGGGCTTTCCGTAACGCATGGCCGGTGTTACCCGCAAACGCCCCGGAAAGTGGGTATCCGCATATTTTTGCAGCCCTTCCGCAAGACGTTGACTGTAGACCAGCAGAGGAGATCCCTCCGGCATCCAGATGCTGGCATAATTTCGGGCGGAACGCGCCGGGCGAAAAGTCAGAATCGGCCCGTTCAATATGGGCCACCAGATAATCCGGGGTAACTCTACCACTCGTGGATCACTGAGAAACTCCCGCAAATAGCGACGTACCGCCGGCGCCGTAGGCGCTTCCGGCGTGCCCAGATTGACCAGCAGAATGCCAATCATGTCTATTCCTGCAACTCGATGTAGACGGGGGCATGGTCCGATGGTCGTTCCGCCGCCCGGGCATTGCGGTCAATGACCACATTCCGAATGACAGGCAATAAAGCAGTGGAGGCCAGAATCAGATCAATGCGCAACCCCCGATTGCGGCGAAAACCCGCCGCCCGATAATCCCACCAGCTCCACTCCTGGAGATCACCGTGCATTTGCCGCCAGCTATCCAGTAATCCAAGACCCAGCAGCGCCGCCAGAGCGGCCCGCTCCCGGGGGGAACAAAGCACATCCTCGCCCCAGGCCACCGGGTCGAATACATCGCGGTCATCGGGAGCAATATTGAAATCGCCGACCAGAAGCAATTGCGGCCACCGCTCCAGTTCGCTGGCTACCAGCGCGCGCAGACGCTCCAGCCACTGCAGTTTGTAGGGATACTTGTCACTCTCCAGAGACTGACCGTTGGGTACATAGACATTGACGACCCTAATACCCGCAAAAGTGCCCGCACACAAACGGGCTTGTCCATCGCCACCGTCGGGCCAGTCACATCGACCATCCTCTGGCGCTATTCGGCTGAGCATTGCCACGCCGTTGTAGGTCGGCTGCCCATGATAAAGGGCATGGTAACCCGCAGCCGCCAGTTCGGCGACGGGAAACTTTTCATCCGCCAGCTTGGTTTCCTGAAGGCAAAGCAGATCCGGGGATTTTTCATGCAACCACTCCAGCACCTGGGGAAGACGCACCTTGAGCGAGTTCACATTCCAGCTGGCTATTTTCATGGACATTATTGGGGCAGCGTCGCGCTGACACTGGGTCGCAAACGCATGCTGTGCATCCAGGCCAGCAGATCGGGAAACTGGACCAGAAAGTCCGGAGCCCGCAAGTCGACATAGCCTACGGCAGCCACCGAGGCGATTTGCGACAGACTGAGTACAGGGGCATTCGCCGCATCTTTCCAGGCCTTGCTTTCTTCCTGGAGCATCGCCAGCGCCGTGGACACCTTGCTTCGAGCGCGTTGCAACATGTTCAGATTCTGACATTCGGCGGTATGACGCTGCTCCAACACCCAGGCAATGGTCGAATCCATGATGCCACTGGCCAGTGCCTCCACCCGAAGGGTTTCAATGCGCGCTTCCGGGTCCCGGGGAATAATGGCGGGGTCGGGACGCAGCAGTTCCAGATACTGAATGATCACTGCGGAATCGTAGACTGCGGAACCATCATTGCGCAACAGCACGGGGATTTTACCCAGGGGATTATGAGATAAAGCGGCGTGGTCGGGAGCGCGCAAATTAACCCACTCCACTTCACAGGAAATGTTTTTTTCCAGCAAAGCCATACGGACTTTGCGGGCGTAAGGGCTGGTTTCGGTAGCAAACAGGCGCATCTTTTTTCTCCTTATGGGGGTAGGCCAGTGTGGTCTCTGCTATCATGACGAAAGCATCGTCTCAAGCCAAGCCCAGGAATCATGAACTACCAACATCAATTTCACGCCGGCAACGCCGCCGATTGCATCAAGCATCTGGCGCTTTATCTGACGCTCACGGCCTTGACCCGCAAGGACAGCCCCCTGGCTTATATGGACACCCACGCCGGGGCCGGCAGGTATGTCCTGGGCGCTTCCGGAGAGCATCTCGGCGGCATTACCCGCCTGTGGTCCGATCGCCGCAGCCTACCCCAATGCGGGGACTGGCTGAAAATCATTCGTCAGATCCATCCCGACAAACGACTGCAACGGTATCCCGGCTCGGCCAGGCTGGCGGCAGAATTGCTCCGCCCCGAGGATCGGATGATTTTATGCGAAACCGTGCCGGAAATCGCCACACAGTTACGCAACGATCTGGGGAAAAGGCCGCGTAGCAGCGTCCTCAATGAAGATGGTTATCGTACACTTTTCGCCCATATTCCTCCGCCGGAAAAACGTGGTCTGGTGTTGATAGACCCGCCCTTTGAACGGCGGGATGAATGGGAAATCCTTGCCGACACCCTGCTGCGAGCCTATCGACGCTGGCCCCAGGGGACCTATCTCGTCTGGTATCCCATAAAAATTCGCGGTACGATCACGCGGTTCTGGCAAGCCCTGCGCGGCCAGATTCCGGCACTGGTGTTTGAACTGCTGCAGAAGCCTGAAGAGGGCCGGGAAACACTTTTCGGCAGCGGCCTCTTGCTGATCAACGCCCCTTGGGGAGTCAAAGAAGCCCTCAGCGCCGGACTCACCGAACTCGGCCCCTTACTTGCCGATCCGCGGTCCGGTGGATTCTGGTCCCTGCGCTGCAGCGGCTGGCCTGGCCCTGAAATACCCTAAACGGAACGCGCTGAAACCCGGCGCCATAAGGACAACAAGATGAAAAAAACGGCACTTCCCAATATTGAGCACATTCAAAAACTGCTACTCTACGGCGGACCTTCTGCCCAACTGCAGGGAGAACTGGTCAAAACACCTGACAGCGAAATCAGCGTCGCCATTCTGTACCATCTCGCCCTGCGTCATGGCGTCATCAGCCCAACTGCAGCGCGGGAAGGTCTTGCGCTGCTGGCGACTGCCGGAAAGGCGGGCGAAAATGGTCGCCAAATTCTTGAAAAAGTCATTGCCGACAGCGATTTTCTGGCTGTGCGGGTCATGCGCTGAAGGCGAGGTCAATGCGTCTTTACAGCTGGAATGTCAACGGTTGGCGGGCAGCCTGCCGCAAGGGACTGCGCGACTGGGTAGACAATGCCAAACCCGATCTGCTTTGCATTCAGGAAAGCAAGGCGGACCCCACAACCATGCGCCCGGAAGAAAGCCGGCTGGACGGATACAGCAGCTGCTGGGCGGTTGCCCAACGTCCCGGTTACAGTGGCGTCGCCACCTTCAGCAAGCCCGCTGATTGCCCGGCGCGACCTGGTCTGGGAATCCAACGCTTTGATGCCGAGGGAAGAGTCGTCATCACGGATTGCGGAGATTTTGATCTCTACAATGTCTATTTCCCCAATGGCAAAAAAGATAGGGAAAGACTGGCTTTCAAGCTCGACTTTTATGCGGCCTTTCTGGAGCATGTCAACCACCGGGTAGCTACCGGTCGTCCCGTCATTTTTTGTGGTGACGTGAACACGGCCCATCGTCCCATAGACCTTGCCCGACCCAAGGAAAACCAGCATATCTCGGGTTTTCTGCCCGAAGAAAGGGCCTGTCTGGATTTATGGGAGCAGCATGGCTGGGTAGACAGTTTTCGCCATTTTCACCCCGATGAGGTGCGTTATTCCTGGTGGAGCCAGCGCACGGATGCACGCAGTCGGGACATTGGCTGGCGCCTGGATTACTTCTGGGTACACCAGAGCCTCTTGCCCCGCCTGCGCGACGCCGGCATTGCCACGGAAGTCATGGGCTCCGATCATTGTCCCGTCTGGCTGGAGATTCACTAATGCGCCTCGAAACCTATATGCAGCTTGCCGAAAATGTGCTGACTACCCTGGGCGATTTCCGCCGCTGGGGAGCCAGTCGTTTTGCCGCCGCAGATCTGGATTTCAGTCAGGGGCAGCAAAATCCCCGCGCCGAAGCCGACCTGATTCTGGCCCGGGCATTGCACCTGGAACCCGAAGATCTGGGCGACTTCAACAACGCCCGGCTTTTGCCCGAAGAAAAAAGCCTCGTGCTGAATCACTTTTATCAGCGCGAAATACTTCGCCGCCCGGCGGCCTATATCACCGGCGAAGCCTGGTTTGCCGGGTTGCGCTTCATGGTGGATGAACGGGTGCTGATTCCCCGAAGCCTCATCGAGCCCTTCATCGAGGAGGGTTTTGCCCCCTGGGTGGACGAAACCCGGGTGCGGCGTATTCTCGAAATTGGTACCGGTTCGGGATGCATGGCCATTACCCTGGCCCTGCGTTTTCCCCATGCCGAAGTGCACGCCGTGGACATTTCCACGGACGCCCTGAACGTGGCTCGCGTCAATGTGCAACGACATGGGCTGGAAGATCAGGTGCGGTTATATCAGTCCGACCTTTTTTCCGCCTTGGACGGACAGCGCTATGACCTGATCATCAGCAATCCACCCTATGTGGATGCCGCCGCCATGGCTGAATTGCCCCTGGAGTACACCCATGAGCCGCGCCTCGCACTGGCGGCCGGAGCAGACGGACTGGACTGTCTGCTCCCCCTGCTGGAGCAAGCTCCTCAGCATCTCGAAGCTGGCGGGGTATTGATCGTGGAAACCGGGGATGCGGAAATCGCCCTCAATGAACAACGCCCCGACCTGCCCCTGATCTGGCTGGAACACCCGGCGGGCGGTTCTGGCGTGTTTCTGATGACCCAATAAAACCTGAACAGCAAAGTGGCGGTGAGCGGGAATGCTTTTTGCGACTTTGGCCTGCGCCGTTGTTGTGCTTGGCCGCTGAAACACCTGGAAGCATTGTGGAATTCATGGTGCTCCGAGGAGCACAGCACATCTTCCGATAAAATGGCCACATACCTTGCAGGTAACGGGTAATCATAAAGGCGGATCTTTACCAGGTTGAACATCTGATCGTTTTTGGTAGGCGCCCGGGATCCGCGCGGTGAGGCCACCGGCCGCCTCTTCGAGAAGGGTCTGAACCCCATGCGGGTGGTGTCAATCATCGGCCAAGAAACTTTGCAGCGGTAGCGGCCCCCTTCCAGGATCAGCCTGACGACCATAGTTGAGCACAATGAGGCGAAAGGCCTACGCATGGGCACTTGGCCCCGCTCGTATTGGTAGAACCAGTCTGCCTCCGGCAAGCGTCATGGAAAGCATGGATTTTTGCGGAACATGCTATATTTATTATATTTAAAGTACTTCGGAAAACTCGTCATACCCACGAAGACAGTATCCAGTTGTTTGATTTGGCTGGGCTCCCGCCGTTGCAGGAGCGACGAAGCGATGGTTTTTGGAGGCGCCCAATATATCATGGTGCGATCCGGTCCAGATCTCCGGGTTGACCGCCGGTTCGGATACTCAGGGAGGTGGACGTGTCCAAGAAGACCCTTGTCCTGCTCGCGATGGGCGCATTCGTGGCCTTGGTGGCTGGAGTGGTTCTATGGCAATGGTTGCGACCACCCACTGCCGCCGGACTCATTACGGCGAGTGGGCGTATCGAGGGTCGGATCACTGTCCTCAGCCCCAAGTCCCAGGGGCGGGTGGAGCGGCTGCTGGTGGACGAAGGCCAGCGGGTCCGTGCTGGGGAGGTATTGGCCATCTTGCGGGATCGGGCCCTGGAGGCCCGCGTGCGGGGATTGGAGGCCGCCCGGCTTACCGCCGAGGAGCGGCTGCGGGCGGCACAGACGCAGTTGGCCCTGGCCCGCGAACGTCTCCCCTTGCAGGTGGATCAGGCCCAGGCCGCTGTCGCGGAGGCCCAGGCCCGCCTGGGTCGAGCGCAGGCTAGCGCCCGCAATGCAAAACGGGATGCGAAGCGCTATGCCGAGTTGGTGAAGGAGCACTATGTATCGCAGAGGGCTGCCGAGGCGGCCCAACTGGACGCGCTGAGCGCCGAGAAGGCGGTGACGGAGGCCGAGGCGGCGCGGCGACGGACGGCGCGGGAACTTGCCTTGGCACGCTTGGCGGAAATGCAAATCAAGGCGGACGAACAGGGGCGGAATGCCCTGGCCCGCCAGGTCCTGCAAGCCCAGGAGGCGTTGGCGGAGGCGCAGACCCTCCTCCAGGACCTGCAGATCAAAAGCCCCATCGATGGGGTCGTCCTCACCCGCACGGTGGAGTTGGGAGAAGAAGTGCGGCCAGGCAGCCCCTTGTTCACCCTGGTGGATCCGGATCATCTCTACCTCAAGGTCTATATCCCCGAGCCCGAGATCGGCAAGGTGGCCTTGGGTCAGGAGGCGCGGGTTTACGTGGATGCCTATCCGGGCCGGGCCTTTCCGGCGCGGATAAGCAAGATCGCCAGCCAGGCCGAATTCACGCCGAAAAATGTGGAAACCCGCGAGGAACGGGTCAAGCTGGTCTTCGCGGTGGAGCTCTCCCTCCTGGAGAACCCCGGTGCCGTCCTGAAGCCGGGAATGCCCGCGGACGGCGTCATTCGCTGGCAGCCCGACGCCCCCTGGAAGGGCCCGTGAACCGTGGCGGAGCTACCCCCATCCGCGTTTCCGACCTGCGCAAGCGGTACCGGCGTGGAGGGGTGCGTGCAGTGCAGGGGGCAAGCTTTTCGGTGGGAAAGGGGGAGGTTTTCGGCCTGTTGGGGGCCGATGGGGCGGGCAAGACGTCGATCATCCAGATCCTGGCGGGCGTGCTGTCGGCCGATGGCGGGGAGGCGGAGGTTGCCGGACTGGATGTCGGCCGCCATCCGGAACTGGTCAAGGAACGGATCGGCTACATGCCCCAGGGCATCGGCCTCAACCTGTACGACAGCCTCAGCGTGGCCGAGAACATCGCATTCTTCCGGGATCTGCGGCGGATACCGGAGGCCGCCTACCGCGCCAACCGGGATCGCCTTCTGGCGGCGACCCGGCTCGCGCCCTTCCTGGATCGTCTTGCCGGGCATCTCTCGGGGGGGATGCGCCAGAAGCTGGCGCTCATCTGCACCCTGCTGCACCTGCCGGACATCGTGCTCCTGGACGAGCCCACCACCGGCGTGGACCCCCTTTCCCGCCAGGATTTCTGGGCCATCATCCAGGACATGGTGGCCGAGCACGGCATGACCGTCCTCCTCAGCACGGCCTACATGGACGAGGCAGAGCGCTGCCAGCGGGTAGCCCTCCTGCACGAAGGCAGGATCCTGGCCAGCGGGCGCCCGGAGGAACTTGCCATCGGCCTGCCGGGGCAGATGTTCCGGGTGCGCGGCCCTTCGCCGTCCCGGATCGCCCAAGCCTTGGGCACGGCGCCGGGAATCGTCTCCGCAGCGGTTTTCGGCCAGAGTGTCCATGTGCTCGCCCGTGACGAAAAGGACTTTCGCCAGGCCCTGGAACGGGCAGGGTTGGGCGGGGCCGTCGTGGAGCGGATGGCACCGGACCTGGAGGACTACTTCATCCACGCGCTCGGAACCCAGGCCGGCGGTGGTCTGGCGCCGCTCCCCCCCGTGGTCTCCGAAACCGGTCTGGGTACAAAGGAGGAAGCCATCCGGACGGACGGTCTGAGTTGCCTGTTCGGCACTTTCGTGGCCGTCGACCGGGTAAACCTGGAGGTGCGCAGGGGGGAAATCTTCGGTCTGCTCGGTCCCAACGGCGCCGGCAAGACCACCTTGATCCGGATGCTGTGCGGCTTGCTGCCGCCGTCGCGGGGCGTGGGCCGGGTGGGCGGCTTCGACATAGGGCGCGACCGACTCACCCTGCGTGCCCATATCGGCTATATGTCCCAGCGTTTTTCCTTATATGGGGACCTCAGCGTGGAAGGGAACCTGCGCCTCTTCGGCGGCCTCTATGGCCTTGGCGGCAGCGCCTTGCGAGAGCGAACGGAAGCCTTCGTGGGATTTCTCGGTCTTCGGTCCTACCTCCGCCAGCCGGTCGGCCGGCTGCCCCTGGGCTTGCGCCAGCGCCTGGCCCTGGCCTGCGCGTTGCTGCACGGCCCCGAAATCCTCTTCCTCGACGAGGCGACCTCCGGTGTGGACCCCATCATGCGGCGCCAGTTCTGGAGCCTGGTGGCGGGGCTTGCGGAGCAGGGCATCACCGTCCTGGTGTCCACCCATTACATGGATGAGGCGCAGCACTGCCATCGCCTGGGCCTCATGCAGGAAGGACGGCTCATCGCCGTGGGTACCCCGGAAGAATTGGCCGGGCTGGCCAAGGCCCGGCGGGGGCCGGTGCTTTCGGTGACGGTAGAGGACTTCGCTCGCGCCTTCGCGCTGCTGCGCAGCCGTTACCCGCAGGCGGGCCTCCATGGGCGCCGCATACGCTGGCAAAGCCTGGACCCTGCCGGCGATGGCGCTACCGTCGGCAAGCTGTTGGCCGAGGCCGGCCTGGATGGCAGCGTCGCCGTGGAAGACCCCAGCATGGAAGAAACCTTTGCGAGCTTCCTGGAAGCCCCCCATGCTTGACCGGACCTTGGCCGTCGCCCGCAAGGAACTGCGCGAACTGTGGCGCGACCCCGTGTATCTGGGCCTGGCCTTCTTCGTCCCCATGCTCATGATCCTGCTCCTGGGCTATGGCTTTTCCCTGGACGTCAAACACCTGCCCGTCGTCTTCGTGGACCACGACCGCACCCCCTATAGCCGCGAATACATGGACGCCTATATCCATTCCGAGTATTTCACCCTGCAGGGGGTCCTGGGCAGCGCCAGGACCGCCGAGGCATGGCTGCGGGAGGGGCGGGCGCGGGTAATCGTGGACATCCCGCCGGATTTCGGGCGACGCCTGAGCGGCGGGCGGTCCGTCTCGGTGGCGGTGACGGTGGACGGCTCCTTCCCCTCCCGGGCCATGGTGATCCAGGGGTATGCGGAGGCCATCAACGCCCTGTACAACCAGCAACTCCTGTCCACCTGGCTGGCGCGGTTCGGCAATCGGGCAAGACCTGGTCCCGGTGTGGGGATGAGCCTGTCGGTCTGGTACAACCCGGCCCTGGAAAGCAAGAACACCATCGTGCCGGGCCTGCTGGTGCTGATCCTCATGCTCTTTCCTGCCCTGCTCGGGTCGCTGGTGGTGGTGCGCGAGCGGGAATCGGGGACCATCTTCAATCTTTTCGCTTCCCCCGTGCGGCGGGGGGAAATCCTGGCGGGCAAGGCCCTGCCCTATGTCGGGGTGGCCATGCTCAACTACCTGCTGCTCTTCGCGGCGAGCCTGTGGCTCTTCCATGTCCGCTTCATCGGCAGCTTCTGGTTCCTGTCGCTGGGGACGCTGGTCTACGCCGTCGATACGGTGGGCATCGGCCTCCTGATCTCCGTGCTTACCCGCAGCCAGTTGGCCGCCATGCTCGTCACCTTCCTCGCCACTGTCACCCCGGCCTTCAACTACTCCGGCTTCATGACGCCGGTGGCAAGCATGGACGCCACCGGGCGCTTCATCTCCCGCCTGATCCCCGCCACCTATTTCATGGGCATGGTACGGGGCAGTTACCTCAAGGGATTGGGCTGGGACATCTATTGGCCGGACCTGCTCATTCTCGTCCTCTACGGGGCCCTGATCTATGCCCTGGCCTGGGCCTTCCTGCACAAGCGGATCGGGTAATGGGACGGCGGCTCTTGGTGATGATCGTCAAGGAGTTCGGCCAACTGCTGCGGGATTGGCCGGTGTTGTTCATCGTCTTTTGGGCCTTCTCGGGGGGCATCCTGGTGGCCGGGCGCGCCGTCAATATGGAGCCCGTCGATTACCCGGTGGCGGTACTCGATTTTTCCCACAGCGCCGAAAGCCGCGAACTGATCGCCCGGCTACGTCCGCCCAGCTTCAAGATCGTGCGCATGGTCCACAGCGATCGCGATCTCGTCCGAGTGATGGACGAGGGGAAGGCCAGCGTGGCCGTCGTCATCCCTCCGGATTTCGCACGGGCGGTAGCACAGGGGCGTGGGCAGTTCCAGGTCATCCTGGACGGCTCCCAGTCCCTCATGGCCAGCGTGGCTGCCGCCTATATCGCGCGCATCGCCGGGGATCTCAATGTGGCGCTGATGGAGCGCCAGGCCGCGAAAGGCGGGGGCGGTCCGCAGGTGGAACCGCGCATCCGCGTCGCCTACAACCCCAATCTGGATTCCGCCTGGTTCTCCAGCCTCCTGGAGCTGTTCAACATGATCACCATGGTGGCCATGCTCCTGAGTGCCGCCGCCCTGGTGCGGGAGAAGGAGCGCGGCACCCTGGAGCAACTCCTGGTCAGCCCCCTGCGGCCGGCCGAACTCTTCATCGCCAAGCTGGTGCCCACCGTGGTCATGATCCTGCTCCTTTCGCCGGTCGCCATCTTTGGGGTCGTCCACGGCATCTTCCACACGCCCCTGCACGGCAGCCTCCTGCTTTTTTATGGAGTCTCGATCCTGTACATCCTGTCGGTGGCGAGCCTCGGGCTGGCCATCGCCGTCAACGCCCGCAACCTGCCCCAGGCCACCATGATGCTTTTTCTGGTCCTCTTGCCCATGCTCTTCCTTTCCGGGGCCTTCACCCCTCCCGAGGCCATGGCCCCCTGGATGCGTTACCTGACCCTGATCTCGCCCATGCGCTATTACATCGACTTCGGCTATGGGGTGCTGTTCAAGGGCAACGGCCTGGCCGTTGTCTGGCCCGATCTGCTGGGCATCCTGGCCATCGGCTCGGTGTTTTTCGCGTTTTCCGTGTGGCGCTTCCGCCGCCTGCTTTCCTGACGGTCCGCGCCGTTAGCCGGACTTGGCCCCGCCGGCTCGTTTGGACAGTACCATCCCGGGCAAAGAGGTCCAGGCGCCATCGACGACCGCTGCCTGGACGCCTCATCCGCCATCCGCCAGCACTGTGGCCGGGGGCTGAAGGGGTTGTGGCATTGTCATGCAGCCCGTCAATACGCCCTTTCACCGCTTTAAGAATCAAGCCCTCTGCAGCAACTGTAAAAACACCCTGACCGCCCGCGACTGAAAATCCTCCTGGGGACGGATCAGAAACAGGGTCCAGAACAGCCCCCGAGGAGGTTCCAAACGCAAAGAAGCCAGAGGCCAGCGCACCTTGTCCAGTGCCTCCACCGAAGCAAAGCCGATTCCCAGACCTGCCGCCACGGCATCCCGCAGTGCTTCGATGCCCGTCACTTCGACACTGTAGCGCGCACAAAGTCCCGCATGGGCAATGGCGGCTTCCACCCGGCGGCGAATCCCGGAGTGCGCTTCACGCCAAACAATAGGCTGTTGCAGAATGTCCTCCCAACGCGCCGATTGGCGCCCCTCCTGTACCCAGGGATGATCCCGGGGCAGGATCGCCACCAGTTCATCCTCCCGCCAGGCTTCCTGTTCCATGTGCGGGGGGAAGTGATCCGCCACAATCTGTTCTTCCGTAAACAGCAAATCCCAACTGCCCAAAGAGAGATTGTCCGGCAGGGGACCGGTTTTCAATTGCAACTGAATGCTTGGATAGGCACTACGGAAACGAACCAGATGTTCCATCAGAAAATAGTTGGCGACCGTATTGGTAGCGGCTATGCGCAAGCTGCCTTCCTGCAGGTTCTGGCGACGTGCCGACCAGCTTTCCACCTCTGCCAGGCTTTCCCGTAGCCGCCGGGCATAGGGCAGCAGGGATTCACCGGCTACGGTCAGCTTGATGCCTCGACCACTGCGCTGGTAAAGCGGTTCCCCCAAAGTCAATTGCAATGACCGCAAGCGTTCGGAAACGGCAGGCTGACTGCGTTGCAGGTTCTGGGCTCCACGCCCCACGCCCTCTGCTTCGGCAACCGCCAGAAAGGTCAATAATTCTTCGGCATGAATTTTCAATTGGATTTTCCGATGAATGAGAGCAACTCAATCTATTGGTTGTATATTAGAGATGACGCTACAGTAGGGCAAATTTGATGGGAGACACCTGATGGAGCGCATCCAGCCATTGTCCAGAACCTGGCCGCTGTTTGCCGGCGTGGCCTTGGCTCTGGCCATGGGCTCCTTTGATGGCGCCTCGGTGCAGGGCATTTTTCCTTATATCGCGGGAGGGCTGTCCACCAGCAACAATCACGCCCTGTGGGCCCTGACCTACTTCATTGTCCACTGGTCCCTGGGAATTACCCTCATGCCCTGGACCACCCAACGCTTCGGCATGCGCCGTGTATTTCAGGCGGCCGTCGTCGTCGCTAGCCTAGGTACCATCATCAGCGCGACTACCAGCAATCTTTGGATCATGTTGTTTTCCCGAGCCCTGGAAGGCATTGCCGCCGGGCTGCTGGTGCCTCTCAGTCAAAGCCTGTTTTTACGCCACAGCCAGAAGCGCCATCATGGTCTGGTGACCATATTCTGGAGTAATGCCATGCTCATGCCCTTTTTCTTCGGGCCGGCCATGGGCGGATTGCTGGCCACGGAACTGGGTTATCGCAGCATTTTTCTGCTTTCCCTGCCTTTCTGGATACTGGCGTTTTTCCTCGGCAGCGGCGGGATTCCCAGAGATGAGGGGCAAAAAAACCTGCCGCCTTTTGACGGCTGGGGATTCGGGCTCCTTTACGGAGGACTGATGAGCCTGCAGATCGTCCTCGACCAAGGGGAAGAATATGGGTGGTGGCACTCCCCATTCATCCTGAAAATGACGCTGATCGCCCTGGTTTTTTTCATCCTCTTTGCCTGGCGGGAGAGCGAGACCAATCACCCCTTGCTGGAAATCCATTTTCTCAAGCGGCGCAACTACTGGCTGGGACTGCTGCTCCTCTGCCTGGGTTGGGCCATGTTCATGGGCTGGGCTTCCATTTTGCCCCTTTGGGCTGAAGAAGATCTGGGATTCAACGGCTTCTGGGCCAGCCTGGTCCTTTTTCCCATTGGCCTTGGTGCCATTCCCTTGTCCACCCTGATGGACCGACTCCAGGGATTGCTGGGCCTGCGCCGCCTGGCGAGCCTGTGTTTCCTGGTTTTCGCCTTCGCCTATGGGCACGCCTATCTCAGCCCCATGAGCAGCCTGTCTGACCTGTTTACCCCCATTCTGCTGATGGGCATCGGCGTCGGCATGCTCTTCGTGCCCTTGACCCTCATCATCCTCTCTGGCCTGGACAGCACGGAAATCCCCTCAGCTGCAACCACCAGCAATTTCATCCGGGTATTCAGTGCCAATATCGGCGTCAGCCTGCTGAGTGTCTATTGGATCCGCTACAGCGCCATGGCTACGGATCACTTGCGCGGACAGGTCGGCCGCTTCCACGGAAATTTTGATTTTTCACCCGCGACCCTGCACCATCTGATCCTGGTCAAGGCGGGTACCCTGAGTATGGATAACCTGCTGCGCCTGTCCATGTGGATTTGTCTGGGGGCGGCCTTGATCGCCTATTTTTTCATCATTCCCCCAAGCCGCCTGCAAAGTGCCACAAGCCCGCGCGACTATATCGAAGAAGAAGAGGACGAAACTGGTTTTGCGGCCTCGACAAAAGTCGCAGCGACCGAAGGGGCCAGCATCACCTCCTGACGTGGACGGGGAATTTCAATCCCCGCTTTCTCCAGGGCTTCCGCCAATGCCCAGTTAAAGGTCGCCCGGGTACTGCCCGGCCGCATCAAACCTTCCTTATCCACCCAGACAATCATCTCGCATTCATACCCCGCCTCTCCAAAGGCATTGATCCAGAGGGAGGGCGGATATTGGTCATTATGCACACATAAAGGCTGTGCCAGCGCAGTATTCATCACCAGCTCCCGCAGCTTTTCACGATCGGTGCCATAGGGAACCCGAAAGGGAAGATGAATGCGCATGACCGCATCATCCAGACTCCAGTTGATGACTTCTCCATTCACGAACTGGGAATTGGGCACCAAAATGTCGATATGATCGTTAGTCATCACCTGGGTATAGCGGACGCTGAGTTTTTTGACTTCACCGTGCAGACCATTTTCCTTGATCTGGATGTAATCCCCCACCTTGATACTGTGTTCAAAGAGCAGAATCAAACCGGAAGCAAAGTTGCTGAAAATATTCTGCAACCCGAAACCGAGACCCACACCGATCACGCCGCCGAGAATGCTCAAGCTGCTGAGGTTGACCCCCACTGTCTGCAGGGCAATGAAAATACCCAGAGCAATGATCACGTAGTAGGTCAGTCGCGAGATGGCATAAGCCGTAGCGGCCCCCAGACTCCGGGTCAGGGTTCTGCGGATCAGCCGGCGCAGCCAGATAGCTCCCCACCAGAGAAAAATCAGGATCAGCACAAATTCGACGATGCCCAAGGGCTCAATCAGAATGTTGCCCGGCAACTGCCATGGCGTGGTAAACCATCGCCAGAACGCTCCCCAATAATCATGCATCGTCTTTGATTCCATCCATTTTGCGCCAGTCTCTGGCGAGAGCATCCATTCCAAAACGTGACAAATATACAACAACCCCTGCCGTAAAGCGTCCACATCGGTTACACTAAAGCAAAAATTGACAGGATAAGGTAGCCCCGTGAAAGCATTTGTTCTCAAGCCCCTGCAATCGGCTCTCGAAAACCTTCTGCGTGAAGGGATCATTCCGGAGATTCCGGAAAATCTCGAACTGGATCGCCCCAAACAACGCGAGCACGGGGATCTGGCCAGCAATATCGCCCTGCTCCTGGCGAAAAAATCCGGGCGCAAACCCCGGGATCTGGCCATTGCCATCATAGCAGCACTTCCTGCCAGCGACTGGATCTTGCGTACGGAAATTGCCGGGCCCGGCTTCATCAACTTCTTCCTGGCCCCCGCCGCCTTCCATGGGGTCATGGCCAAAATCCAGGCCGAGAAAGATCAGTTCGGGGCCAACCAGCAGGGAAAGCAGCAAAAACTGCAACTGGAGTTTGTTTCCGCCAATCCAACCGGGCCGCTGCACGTGGGCCATGGTCGGGGTGCCGCCTATGGTGCGAGTCTGGCCAATATTCTGCGCTTCAACGGTTATGACGTTTTTTGTGAATACTATGTGAATGATGCCGGTCGGCAAATGGATATTCTCGCCGCCAGTGTCTTCATGCGCTATCTCGAAGCGGCAGGGCTGTTGCCCTGGGCTTTCCCGGACAACGGCTATCGGGGCGATTATGTGCGTGAAATTGCCGCCGAACTGCGTGCCGGGGTCGGCGAACGACTGCAACATGCCCGCTGCGGAATGCCCGACCTGCCAGCCCTGGAAGACCAGGATGCGGCCATGGACGCCCTGATCGCGCACCTCAAACAGCGCTTGGGCAAGGATGACTACCAGATACTGCACAGCGCCGGGCTGGACAGCATTCTCAGCGACATCCGCGATGATCTGGAACAGTTTGGAGTGCATTACCAGCGCTGGTATTCCGAACGGAAACTGGTGGATTCCGGAGCCGTTGACCGGGCTGTCGCCGCGCTGGAGTCGGCCGGACATTGCTATCTGCGGGAGGGCGCGCTCTGGTTCAAATCCACGGCATTTGCCGACGACAAGGACCGGGTGCTTCGCCGCGAAAACGGTGCCTACACCTACTTTGCCTCTGACATCGCCTACCATGCCGAAAAATTCGCCCGGGGCTTTACCCAGGTCATTGATATGTGGGGCGCAGACCATCACGGCTACGTCCCCCGCGTCAAGGCAGCGTTGCAGGCCTTGGGTCTGGACGACAACAAGCTGGAAGTGGTGCTGGTACAGTTTGCCATTCTTTATCGCGGCGCGGAAAAAATCTCCATGTCCACCCGCGCCGGTGAGTTCGTCACCTTGCGGGAACTACGCGAAGAAGTAGGCAATGACGCCGCCCGCTTTTTCTATGTGCTGCGGCGTGCCGATCAACATCTGGACTTTGACCTGGACCTGGCCAAAAAGCACTCCGAAGAAAATCCGGTGTTTTATATCCAGTACGCCCATGCCCGGGTCTATTCCATGCTCCGTCAGGCCGCCGAAAAGGGTTTGAGCCTGCCCGCAGAAGACCATGACTGCACTCTGGAGTGTCTCCAGGATCGCCGCGAACTGGCGCTGATGGATGCGCTCTGGCGCTTTCCGGAAGTGGTGCAGAGCGCCGCCCGGGACCGGGAACCGCATCAGATCACCTTTTATTTACAGGATCTGGCGGCCTCTTTTCACACCTACTACAACTCGACGAGAATTCTCGTTGAGGAAACCCCCTTGCGCCACGCTCGTCTGATCCTCTGCAAAGGGGTCGCCCAGACTATTGCCAATGGCCTGAGTCTGCTCGGAGTCTCGGCGCCGGAGCAGATGTAAACCGTCATGCGCGACTACAAAAACCAGACCAGCCGCCCGCCTTCAGGAGAACAGCGCCCAGCGCCAACTCCGCGGCGACCCAGACCAGAGGAACCCGAAGAATCATTTGCAGAAGAGAAAGAAACACCCTATGCAGCACCGCGAGGCGTTCACCGCTGGCCTTGGGTGCTACTCATTCTGATCCTGCTGCTCAGTGCCGGGGTCTGGTGGTGGATCGCGCAGTTGCCCATCAATACCGGCAAGATGCGACTTTTGCTGGGAACCACAGGCGACACTGCCGCAACCGCTTCAAGCAACACCTCATCCCAAGCAACCAGCAGCAGCTCCATGGCCTTGGCCGCCGCCGTCCTGCCTGCCACCAAAATTGGCAGTGCCCTGCCCGCAAGTACTACGACCAGCACCCGCTCAGCGGCGCCAGCGGCTTCCACACGCCGTGGGGTGGACTTCAATTTTTACCAGATCCTGCCGAAAATGCATGTGGACATTCCTGCGGATATTCTCGGGAGCGGCCCCGGCATCCCGGCCTCCGCCACAGACAGTACCCAGGCCATGCCCGTCCATCAGCCGGTAACCATTCAGGTGGGGGCATTTACCAACCGCGCCGCGGCGGTTGTCCTCCGGGATCGCCTGGCCCTCCTGGGAGTCAGCACCAGTATGTCCAAGGTCGACAACAACGGTCGCAACACCCTTTATCGTCTGCAAACCCGGACCTATGATTCCTTGGCCGATGCCCAGCCGACCCTCGCCAAAATTCGTGGCATGGGCATCACCCCCCTGCTGATCGGCAATGGCATCATCGGCGCAAGCTCTAGTGCACCGCTGTCCCGGTCTCCAGCGCCTTGATGGCTACGGCGGGCGTTTCCTGTCCAGCCAGCACCTTGTCCAGTCCAGGCAGGTAATGGTTGATGGTTTCTACACCCACCAGCAAATAGGGACGCAACAAAGCGGTGGACAATACGGCGGCGGGAGCCTGTAAAATCGTCTTGAAATTGATTTCCCCGTCTTCCATATCCAGTTCGAAATTTCCCAAGGACAGACCATAGTTGGCCCGGGTCACAAACTCGGCCACGGCCAGGCGCTTATTGTCGGTAATATCCAGATTCTGGGGGCGCAAATAAAACAGGATACGTTCGCGCTCGGCATGAACATGACAAAAAATATCCAGGGTGCCATTGGGAATCTGCAAGGCGCAGGTCATGACCGGATAATCCGGGAGCATTTTTGCCTCCCAATCCAGCTCGGCAAACAACTTTTCGACAACTTCCAGATGATTCATGCTTGGAGTCCTTGTTCTGCAAAAGCCTCGGCGAGGCGGAAAAAAGCGGTCTGATCCAGCATTTCTGCGCGACAGGACGGATCAATATCCAAAGTCCGCAACTGCTCTACGCTGAAAATGCCACGCAAATTATTGGCAATGGTCTTGCGGCGCTGGGCAAAACTGCTGGCGACTACCCGCGCAAAGGACGGGCGCAGCGTTTCACTCACCAAAGCCGGCTGGTAGGGTAACAAACGCATGAAGGCCGAATCCACCTTGGGCACCGGATAAAAATTGCCTGGGGCCACCGTAAACAGGGATTCCACCTGACACCAGGCCTGAATCATCACCGACAGGCGCCCATAGGTTTTGCTACCAGGTGCGGCGACCATGCGTTCGACCACTTCTTTTTGCAGCATGAAGTGCATATCCTGAATCCGCTCGGCAGACTCCAGGATGTGAAAAATAATGGGGGTCGCCACATTGTAGGGCAGGTTACCGACCACACGCAGGGGTTTGGCGCTCTCGTTCAGACGCGCAAAATCCACTTTCAGGGCATCGGCTTGCAGAATGGTCACTTGCTCAGGGGGCGCCAGGTTTTCAAGGCCAGGGATCATATCCCGGTCCAGTTCAATGACGGTCAAATGCTTCACACACGACCACAGTCTTTTGGTCAGGGCCCCTGGCCCCGGCCCGATTTCCACCAGAAGGTCCTGTGCCCCCGGACGAATGGCCGTCATGATGCGTTCCACCATGGTGGGCTGCACCAGAAAATTCTGGCCAAAGCGTTTTTTGGCCGGTGGCAAAGCAGATACTTGCATTATCAACCTCGCTTCATGCTATATTTGGGCGACGCCTCTCGCAGGCGATACGAAACGGAAAGCTTATGCACCTCGTGCTTCGCCTTGACGTCGGTGGTCTTCCCATGGCTTGGGAAACCTGGGAAGAAGCCGCCGCCCACTATGTTCGGGGAAACGTTGCCTGGACCCTCGGGAATCCTTTTTTCACCGCTCACGGTGGCGTATGCCGAAGCAGTGGCATTCATTCGCAACTCGATATTCATCCGGTGATTGCAGTACGCGGTCGACATCTGGGCAAAATCCGGCCACCCGCCCTGTCCAACCAAACCCTGTTCCATCGTGATCATCATCTATGCATGTACTGTGGCAAGCATTATCCGGTCCGTGAGCTGACCCGTGATCATATCATCCCCATCTCCCGCAAGGGCAAGGATATCTGGACCAATGTGGTGACTGCCTGCCGCAGTTGTAACAGCCGCAAGGACAACCGCACTCCCGATGAAGCCCATATGCCTTTGCTGGCTGTGCCTTTTACCCCCACCTGGGCAGAATATCTGTTGCTCAGTAACCGCCGCATCCTGGCCGACCAGATGGAGTTCCTGCTGGCTCAGGTGCCTGAAGGACGCAACCGGATCGTTTAGCAGGCCGTACAAGGCGGGGCGGCGTCCTGGCCCATCAGCAGTTCGCCGTACGTCGGTTGCGAACGATTTCTGCCGCCGCCTCCAGGGCGTGGAGAAGGCTTTCTCCCTGGGCACGACCGGTACCCGCCACATCCAGAGCCGTGCCATGATCCACGCTGGTGCGCACCACCGGCAAACCCAGGGTAATGTTCACAGCCTCGCCAAAAGCATGATATTTGAGAACCGGCAGACCTTGATCATGGTACATGGCCAGGACCGCATCGGCATCCTCCAGTAATCGGGGAGTAAACAGGGTATCCGCCGGCCATGGGCCGGAAATGCGCATCCCCTCCTTTTGCAGGGACTGGATGACCGGGGTAATCACCTCGATTTCTTCGCGACCGAGATGTCCCCCCTCCCCGGCGTGGGGATTCAGACCCGCCACCAGAATGCGCGGCGCGGCCAGTGCAAAATCTTGTTTCAGGGAAGCCTGCAAAATGCGCAGGGTACTTTCCAGATCATTCCGGGTAATGGCCGCAGGCACCTTGGCCAAGGGCAGATGGGTAGTGGCCAGAGCGACCCGCAAACCGCGACCCGCGAGCAGCATGACGACCTCGTCCTGCCCACAGGATGCAGCGAGATATTCGGTATGCCCCGTAAAAGGAATGCCCGCATCATTGATGATGCCCTTGTGTACGGGGGCAGTCACCAGCGCATCGGCCAAGCCTGCCCGCAACAAATCCAGGGCCTTATCCAGGCTGTTCAGCACTGCCGGGGCATTTGCGGAATCCAGATGGCCTGGTCGGCAAGGATGGGCCAGGGGCAGATGCAGAACCCGCAAAACCCCAGGCTCCATTCCTGGCCAGTCATCACCTTCCTGCCAGGCTTGCAGGCGTACTGGCAGCCCCAGCAGCAGCGCCCGGCTGCGCAGGCAATGCATGTCCCCCAACAGCAGTACCCCAGTAGAGAGAGGGTGGGCGGCCAGCTGCAGGCAAATATCCGGCCCGATTCCCGCTGGCTCCCCAACCGTCAGCACCAGTCGCGGCAATGGGTTCATTCCGACTCCTCTGTCAGCATTTCGACGACTCCCTCTGGCCCCTCCACCCGCAGCGGCAGGTGCAATATGCGCGCCCGGATCAAACGGTCACGAATATCCACGGTCAATACATCAGCGACCTTCACTTCTGCTCCGGCCTTGGCGATCCGACCGTTGATTCGCACACAACCCGCATCACAAATTTCCTTGGCCAGGCTGCGGCGCTTGATCAAGCGCGACATTTTCAGAAACAGATCCAGACGCAAGTCAAACCCGTCCGTTCAGCGCAACTGGCCCAGAATGTCGGTAAAAGCATCCTCCAGACGAGGCTCCTGCAAATGCAGATCGAGGATTTGGGCGGGCAAATGCTGCAACTGGGCCAGCACGTTACCCAGGGGATGGCGCTGGGCATCGATGCGGAAGACGCGGACATGCTCGCTGGCTCCTGTCAGCAAGTCTTCCAAAGCCGGACTGAGCTCTCCTGGATCGCGATCAAAAGTCACTGTCAGGATGCGCCAACTGGATGCACTCAACAAGGCTTCCTTGTGGTCCAGGGCCACTATCCTTCCCTGCTGGAGAATGGCAATGCGTTCGCACAATTCTTCGGCTTCTTCGAGATAATGGGTGGTCAGAATAACGGTCCGCCCTTCGGCATTGTAGCGCCGGATGAACTGCCAAAGCCCCTGGCGCAACTCCACGTCCACCCCGGCAGTGGGTTCATCCAGTACCACTACCGGCGGACGATGCACCAGCGCCTGGGCAATGAGTACCCGTCTTTTCATACCGCCGGACAAGTTGCGCAAATTGGCATTGGCCTTGTCCGCCAGATCCAGTTCCGCCAACAACTCATCCAGCCAGTCATCATTATGGCGCAAGCCGAAATAACCGGATTGCATGCGCAAAAACTCACGCACGGTGAAAAAGGGATCATAGGCCAGCTCCTGGGGAACGACCCCCAGCAATTGCCGGGTGCGACGAAAGTCCCTTTCCACATCAAAACCGAAAATTTCTGCCACACCGCTGGAACGACGCACGATACCAGCGAGGATATTGATGAGTGAGGATTTACCGGCTCCATTGGGACCCAGCAGACCAAAAAACTCGCCAGCGTGAATATCCATATCCACCCCTGCCAGTGCCAGATGTCCGCTCTGGTAAGCCTTCCGCAAACCCTGAATATGAACGGCAGGACAATCAGTCATGACAGAGATGCAGCATATCCTGCAAACGATACAGCGCTACCAGTTCCTGCAAGGGTTGCGCCATCCCGCAAATATGCAGGGTTACACCCTGGCGCTCCTGAATCTGGGTCCATTCCATGAGCAAAGCCAGGGTGGCACTATCTCCGGCCGCAAGTTCATCGAGGGCGATCGCCGCACAGGCTTGCCCTTCCCGGTTCCAGTCAAGGCGTTTGAGCAATCCGTCGAGATGGGCGACCCGCCAGTCCCCCAAAAGGTACAGGCGATTCTGTCCATGAACCTCCCGCCGCTGCCAGCTACCGCCTGAACTCAACTGGAAGACTTCCCGGTAATTTTTACTGACGCGTCTTTCATCTTCATTTGTTGCAGCAAGGCGGGAATACCGCGCCTGGAGGCAATCTGACCGAAACTCTGGCGATAAGTCAGCACCATGCTCACCCCATCTATGTAGGTATTATAGATCCGCCAGCGATGATTCGTGTACAGCAAGGCATAGATGACCGGAATATCGGGACGACCATCGGCCTGGCGGATGACCATATTGACCTGGGCCACGGGCGGATCCTGGGAAACCTGCTGACTGCCGGTGATTTTCACCGTCTGACCATTGTAATGATTCAGGGCGTTACTATAGGTGCGTACCAGCAGGTCCTTGAACAGAACCACAAATTCTTTCTGCTGGGCCGGATTCATCTGCCGCCAGTACCGGGCCATGACATACTGGGACATGGTCGTGAAGTCCATATGCGGCAACACAATATCCGCCACCTGTTTTTTGACGGCTGGAGTGATGGCTTTACCCTCATTGGCCCGCAAGACCTTCAGGACGTTGTCGGTGAGGTCATGTACCACGGTGGCCGCTCCCTGGGCATTGGGCGCTTCCGCCGCGCTGGCGGGTAAGGTCCAGGTGAACAAGCAACATAACAGCGCTATCCAGGTGATCTGACGCATCACGATTCTCCTTATTGACTTCCCGAGGCTTTACTACTTCCCTCAGCCTTGCTGAATACCATCTGGCCAATCATCTGATCGATGTTGACCGCCCCCTGGGTCAGGGTAATGGTCGCACCAGGCTTGAGATTCTGGGGCATGCCGCCGGGCTGAATGGCGACATACTGCTCCCCCAGCAGCCCCTGGGTGTAAATGGAAGCACCCGTATCTATCGGCAGCTTGATAGTCGGCTCGATGCGCATGGTGACCTTGGCCATGTAGGTTTTCGGGTTCATGCCAATATGGGTGACTTCACCAATGGTGACACCCCCCAGCTTGACCGGACTGCGGGTTTTCAAGCTGCCCACATTGGTGAAATCCGCGTGCAGCACGTAGCCGTTATCGTAGGCAAAACCGGAAAGATTCCCCACTCGCAATGCCAGCACCACCAGGGCCGCAATACCCAGCAGTACAAATATGCCGACCCACCAATCTACCGCCCGCGTTTCCATTAGACTTCCTGCCTTCAGCTGAATAGCAATGCTGTAAGTATAAAATCAAGCCCCAGAACCGTCAGCGAGGCCGTGACCACGCTGAGCGTCGTGGCATTCCCTACGCCTTCCGCCGTGGGACGCGCCGTATATCCCTTCCAGGCCGCGATCCAGGTCACCACCACCCCAAAACACAGAGCCTTGAACAAGCCAGTCAGAATATCTCCGGAAAAGGTTACATTTGACTGCATCTGGTCCCAGAAAGTGCCGCCATCCACTCCCAGTACGGGCACGGAAATCAGATATCCGCCAAAAATTCCGATCAGATCAAAAATCACGCAGAGGATGGGCACCGCAATAATCCCTGCCCACAGACGGGGAGCCACTACCCAGGCCAGGGGATTGACCGCCATCATTTCCATGGCGCTCAATTGTTCCGTCGCTTTCATGGAACTGATTTCCGCCGTCAGCGCAGAGCCTGCCCGTCCAGCAAAGAGCAAGGCGGTCAACACCGGCCCTAACTCGCGGAGCAAGGACAAGGCGACCAGCGTGCCCAGAGCGGAAGTGGCACCAAAACGCACCAGCGCATAATACCCCTGAAATCCCAGGACCATGCCGGTAAAAAACGCGGCGACCACCATGAGAATCAGGGAGCGAACACCAAAACCGTAAATCTGCCGGAATAATTGCTGAATACTGAAGTGGCGATTGAATACACTCAAGAGGCTCGACAGCAGAAAACGACTGGCAGCCCCCAGATCAGGCACGGTCTGCAGCGTGCGCCGGCCCATTTGCGGAATGAAATCAAAAATAGCCATAGACTATGGCCGCTCGCCAGGAGACGAGGTATCCCGCAGCGCTGCGGCATAATCCTGTTGGGTCGGATAATGGAAGGGCACCGGCCCGTCGGGCTGGCCTCCCAGAAATTGCCGGGCCAGGGCGGAATCACTGTTGCGCAGTGCATCCGGGCTGCCTTCGGCAATGATTTTTCCACCCGCCAGAATGAAGCCGTAGTCCGCGATGGAAAAAGTTTCTTCCACATCATGGCTGACCAGCACGCTGGTCGCTCCCAATGCCGTATTGAGGCGCTTGATGAGCGTGGCAATGATGCCTACGCTGATGGGATCCAGCCCGGTAAAGGGTTCATCATAAAATATCAACATCGGATCCATCACCACTGCCCGGGCCAGAGCGACCCTGCGCCCCATACCGCCGGAAAGTTCTGCAGGGAAAAGACCCGCTGCTCCCCGCAAGCCCACAGCCTCCAGTTTCATCGTGACCAGCTTGCGCAATACCGCTTCCGGAAGACGAAAATGACGGCGCAGGGGGAAAGCCACGTTTTCAAAGGTGCTCAGATCGGTAAACAGGGCACTGTGCTGAAACAACATGCCCATCTGGCGGCGCAGACCATACAAGGCCTCCTCACCGAGTTTCTGCAGATCCTGACCGGCAATGCGGATCCGTCCGGACAACGGTCGCAAAGTACCTGCCATCAGGTTGAGCATGGTGGTTTTACCGCCACCACTGGCACCCATCAGGGCGACGATGGCGCCTCGGGGAATGCGCATATCTACCCCGGCCAGCACCAGGTGCGGGCCACGGGCAAAGTGCACGTTTTCCAGCTCTACAAGGGTCTCAGCAGCCATGAACATCCTTGATCCGTTTCTCAGTGAATTAGAGTATAAACCGAACGGTCAACTGGGGGCCAGAACACGGGACTGATGGACCAACAACCGAAGCGCCGGCAAGAAAAATTTCCTGAAAAAATTTCCTGAAAAATTCCTTGCATCCCAGACGGATAAGTGTATAGTGCGCTTCCTGTTTCCACGGCACCGAAAGCAGTTACTAAGGGGGTCAGTCCTTAAGAGATTTGGAGCACGGCATGGCCACGTTCCAGCAAGGTAGGGCATAAAACCAAGTACTGTCTGGGGGTGCACGGGAGCTACTTCTTAACCTTTTCAACTTTGGTAAGGGGGGCACCTATGCGCTCGTTAGGACATCAAATCGTTGCAGATTTCTATCACTGTGACGGCAGTACCTTGTCTGATGTAGATTTTGTCACGGATGCCATGCTGGAGGCCGCTCGGCGCGCCAACTGCACCATAGTGACGCAAACCTTTCACCACTTTTCTCCCTACGGAGTGAGTGGTGCCGTCATCGTTGCGGAATCCCATCTGGCCATTCACACCTGGCCCGAGTACGGTTATGCAGCGGTGGATATATTTACCTGTGGCGATATCATTCAGCCGGAAGATGCCTTGAATTATCTCAAGGAAGCTTTTGGCGCCGGCCAGGTCTCCACCATGGAGATGAAACGCGGGCAAGTCGACATGATGGGCGTTCCTGCTCACGAACTGCGCGTCAAGCCGGTTCTCTACGCCTGATAGCAGGCTTTGCTCCAGCCGGCGGACTCTGAAATCGGGGTCCGCCTTTTGTCTCATTATTCCGCAAAATCCCTGGGGCACCTACCATTCCGGCCACAATGAGAGGCAATCATGAGCACAGAACTTTGGTATACCGAACGTTATGAGGAACATGGCGCAAGCTTGAGCCTGAAAGTCCGCGAAGTGCTGCACCGCGAACAAAGCCCTTACCAGACCATCGAAATTTTTGAAACCGAACATTTCGGCACGCTCCTGACCCTGGATGGCCTGGTGATGGTCACCGATCGTGACAATTATCTGTATCATGAAATGATGAGTCATCCCGCCTTATTTATCCATCCGGCTCCCAAACGGGTGCTGATCATCGGTGGCGGAGATTGTGGCACCCTCCGGGAAGTACTGCGCCACCCGGAGGTGGAAGAAGCCACTCAGGTCGAACTGGACGAAAGGGTGACCCGGGTCGCCGAACGCTTTTTTCCGGAGCTTTGCGAGAAAAACCATGATCCGCGCGCGCATTTTCACTTCACGGACGGCATTGCCTGGATCCAGGAAGCCGAGGCTGGTCGTTACGATGTCATCATCGTCGACTCTACCGATCCGGTAGGACCAGCTGCCGGCCTTTTTGCCACGGATTTTTATGCGGCCTGTCATCATGCCCTGGCCGAAAAGGGTGTTCTCGTCGCTCAGTCCGAATCCCCCTTGCTCCACGCCGGGCTGATTCGCCAATGCCAGCGTCGTATGCGCGAAGCCGGCTTCGATGCGGTCAATAGCGTATATTTCCCGCAGTTTTGCTACCCCTCGGGCTGGTGGAGCGGGACTTTGGGGCGTAAGGGCCTCGGCATGGAGGCTTTTCGCGCCGATGATGCCAAGGCTTTTACCGGTACGCATTACTATCATGCCGACATGCAGCAGGCGGCACAAGTGGCTCCGGCCTTTCTCCTCGGCTGATCCTGCTTTGATCTGAACCGACTTACCTGGAAGACCGCCCCGGCCCGATACGGGTAGAGCGCGGGCAGTAATTCCAGAGGTGCAAGGCAGGTGTATCATGCTCCCAGCCCAGGCGGGAAATACTGCCGGGGTCCAGATGCAGGTGATCCCCGAAGTTCAGGTCCAAACCCAGCCAGCGTGTTGCCAGGGCGCGCAGGATATGGCCGTGGGCAAAACACAGTACATGCTTGTGCCCTTTGGCATCCCATTCCTGCAGCAGACGATCACAGCGCTGCGCTACCTCGGCAGGACTTTCTCCTTCCGGTCCTCCACAGCGAAAAATGCTCCACTCCGGATTTTCCTGATGGATTTCCGGGGTTGTCTTGCCCTCATAGCGGCCATAGCGCCATTCCATGAGATCATGGTGGAGTTCAGGATGGGCAAAACCGGCAAGAATGGCCGTATGGTGGGCACGAATCAGAGGACTGGAGTAGATACCATCGAAATGCCCCTGATCCACAAATAGCGACCATAGGGCCTCGGCATCCGCACGCCCCTCGGACGTCAGCGCCACATCGGTTACGGAGGTATGTTTACCCTGATCCGCCCACTCGGTCATGCCATGACGTACCAGGGTAATGGATTCAATGTACATGATGCTGCTTCTCCACTTCAGGCGATATCTCTTTTAAATTATAGATGCTGTAGTCAGATAACGGGTTTGCGGGGACTTCATTGAACTTTACCCGCTGGACAAAGACCAAAACCAGGGAATGCCTTCACAGCCCACAAGGAGTCCTGCATGGTCAAGCGTTTTGCCAAAGATAGTGATATCACCCCGGCTTATGGATCCCGCACCATGGATCACGCCGTCCCCAAGTACCGCCTGCCCGACGGAGAAATGCCTGCGCAAACAGCCTATCAGTTGATTCACGATGAACTGATGCTCGATGGCAACGCCCGGCTCAATCTGGCCACTTTTGTCACCACCTGGATGGAGCCTGAAGCGGAAAAGCTCATGGCCGAAACCTTCGACAAGAACATGATCGACAAGGACGAGTATCCTCAGACGGCAGAAATAGAAACCCGCTGTGTGAACATGTTATCGCGCCTTTTCAATGCCAATCCTGCCGAAAAGCCGGTAGGGGTCTCGGCCATTGGCTCCAGTGAAGCGGTCATGCTCGCCGGCATGGCCATGAAATGGCGTTGGCGCAAAAATCGGCAGAAAAAGGGCCTCGGTACTGACAAACCCAATCTGGTCATGGGTCGTAATGTACAAGTCGTCTGGGAAAAATTCTGCCGCTACTGGGAGGTGGAACCCAGGTATATTCCCATGAAAAATGATCGTTATACCCTCACTTCCGATGAGGTTCTGGCCGTACTGGACGAAAACAGCATTGGGGTTGTGGCGGTACTGGGGACGACTTTTACCGGCGAGTTCGATCCTGTAAAAGAAATTCACGACGCTGTCGTTACCTATAACCAGCAAAACGGGCTGCAAATTCCCGTTCACGTGGACGCGGCCAGCGGCGGTTTTGTGGCCCCGTTTCTGCAACCCGACCTGCCCTGGGACTTTCGTCTGCCCAATGTCGTATCCATCAACACTTCCGGACACAAATACGGGCTGGTCTATCCTGGGGTGGGCTGGGCACTCTGGCGGGGTGAAGCTTTTCTTCCAGAAGAGCTGGTGTTTCATGTGAATTATCTGGGTGGGGATATGCCTACTTTTACCCTCAACTTTTCTCGCCCCGGTAACCAGATTGTCGGTCAGTATTACAATCTGCTGCGTCTTGGGCGAGAAGGCTATACCCGGATCATGAGCAATTTGCGGGATATTGCCAGCTGGCTTGCGGGTGAAATCGCCCAGATTGGGCCATTGCGCCTTCTGAGTGACGGAACGGCCATTCCGGTGTTTGCCGTTCGCCTCACGGATCCCCAATCCTACAGTGTATTCGACATATCCGAACGACTGCGAATTCATGGCTGGCAAGTACCCGCCTATACCTTGCCCGAACATGCAGAAAAAATTGCCGTATTACGGCTCGTCATTCGTGAAGGATTTTCGCGAGACATGGCGGGATTGCTTTTACAGGATATCAAAAACACCATTACAGGGCTGGAAGCCTCGCCACCCGCGACCCAAAAGTCTGACGACCAGCATTTCCATCATAACTAAAACCGTTTGTTCATTCTTCGCCCTCATCCTCATCGGCAGCACCATTTTCCTTGAAGGCGGCGGGATCCAGATGATAACGCCGTAACAAGCGGTAGAATTCCGTGCGATTGCGCTGGGCCAGTTGTGCCGCCTGACTCACGTTGCCCCGGGTCATGCGCATGATCTGGATCAAATAATTCATTTCGAAGCGGCCCTTGGCATCCGCCAGGGGCATCACTTCCCCTTCCTTGTCGCGGAGAGCGTGGCGGATCAAGGGTGCGCCGATGCGGGGCGTGGTGGACAACACCACCGCCTGCTCGATCACATTGGCTAACTGCCGGACATTGCCCGGCCAGGGCGCGGCCACCAGCAATTCCATGGCCTCCGGGGCAATCCCGCGCACATCCTTGCGGTTTTTGGCGGCCGTATCCCGCAGGAAAAACTCCGCCAGCAAGGGGATGTCTTCGGGGCGTTCGGCCAGCGCCGGCAGCTCCAGGGTCACCACACAGAGGCGATAGTATAAATCGTCCCGGAAGCGCCGTTCGGCCATTTCCTTTTCCAGGTCACGATGGCTGGCCGAGATGATTCGTACATCCACGGCGATGCTTTCCGTGGAACCCACCGGGCGGATAACGCGCTCCTGCAGGGCGCGCAACAACTTGACCTGTAGAGAAAGCGGCATATCGCCAATCTCGTCCAGAAACAAGGTGCCTTTTTCGGCAGCCTGAAATAAGCCTTGATGATTATTGGCAGCCCCGGTAAAGGCACCCTTTTTATGGCCAAACAGTTCAGACTCCAGCAATTGCTCGGGAAAAGCGGCACAGTTGAGGGCAATAAAAGGATGGGCGCGCCGGGGACTGGCCTGGTGAATGGCCTGGGCCAGTAACTCCTTACCGGTGCCACTGGCGCCGTGAACAAAAACGCTGGCGTCCGAAGCCGCCACCAGCCGCGCCTGATCCAGCACCGCCTGCATTTTGGGACTCCGGGTAAGAATTCTATCCCAGCTGGTATCTTTCCCTTTTTTCCCCGCAGCAGGGGCAACAGCTGCCGTCAGGCTGAAAGCCCGTTCCACCTGGGCCATCAAATCTTTTCCATCGAAGGGTTTGGTCAAAAAGGCAAAAACTCCCTGATCTGCCGCCAGCAAGGCATCGGGAATAGAACCGTGGGCCGTCAGGATGATGACCGGCAGGGTGGGATATTCCCGGCGGATGGCATCCAGTAAAGCCATGCCGTCCATCTGGTCCATTTTCAGATCGGTAATCACCAGTCCCGGATGTTCCATGGCCAGTAGAGACAAGGCCTCATTACCATTGGCCGCCGTACTGATGCTGTATCCTGCGGATTTCATCCGTAGTGACAACAACCGCAGCAAATCAGCGTCATCGTCAACCAGGAGAATTTTACCTTTATCGGTCATTGGTCATTGTCCCTGGGGGAAACGGGCATTTTTTTCAATTTGTACCAGCTCATTGAGTTTACGGCGCAGTTCGGCCTCATGTTGCTGGGACTGCTGAAGACGATTCTGCAAATCATTCACCTTGTTTTCCAGCTTCTGGTAACCAGGATCTCCGGCCCGCGCATCGGCCAGTTGCTTGCTCAACATTGCGGCTTCCGCTTTTTCGGAAATACAGGAGGCGGTGACCGGCGTAACTTTTTCCAGTTCCGCGATTTGTGCCTTGAGGGTAGCCAGTTCAGCGGTTTTGATGATCTGTTCTCCTGGTTTGAGCAATACGGCATTAGGCGGTAGTGGAGCTGGGATGCTGGCGCATCCCGCCAGCATCAGAGGCATGAACAGCAGCATCCAGCCCCGCGAGCGGAAGACGCAAACGAAACCAGGCGCCTGGTGTTTTTTTATCTTGCAATTCAAGACTTCCCCCGTAACTCAGCACATATTCCCTGGCAATGGCCAACCCCAAACCGCTACCTTCGATTTTTCCGGAATCTGAAGCTTCTCCACGATACAAAATATCAAAAATCTTTTCGCGTTCACTTGGGTCCACTCCGGGTCCCTCATCCTGAACGTCCAGCAGCGCTTCTTCGCCCTGTACTTGCAAATCCACCCGTATGGTAGCGTTTTGAGGCGAGAATTTCACGGCATTTGACAATAAATTGTCACAAATAGTGCGAAGTCTATCTGCATGCCCCCGAATCTGCACTTCTTCAAGATGGGTCTCCAGATGCAGGGATTTACTGCGCAGGCTGGGCTTGTAGCTCAACAACAATTCCTCCAGTACCCGCGTCAGGGACAAATCCCGGACCATCCCGGCACCCACCGGCCCTTCGGCGAGACTGAAACGCAACAGATCTTCAATGAGGCGCTGCAAGCGCAAACTGTTGTCCCCCACAATCTGGACGATTTCCTGCTGTTCTGCACTGAGATTCTGGCCCAGATCCTCCTGCAACAATTCCGAGCCCTCGCGAATGGCCGTAAGGGGCGTTTTCAATTCATGGGAAAGCTGGCGCAAAAAATGCAGTTTCGCCGCTTCCAGGGCATTGAGACGATTACGTAACCATTCCAGACGATCACCCAAGCTGGCAATATCGCGCGGCCCCTTGACGGCAATGGGGGTTTCCAGATCGCCCGCACCCAGCCCCGAGACCGCCTGATCCAGTCGCCGGACAGGGCGGGTAATCAGAATGATGAACACAATGGCCACCGCAACCGACAACGGCAAAACCAGCAGAACCTCGATAATGGTCAGCCTCTTGATGGCAAGAGCCCGGGTACCGAGCTTACCCACCTCGGTACTGATCCCTTCATTGACATCACTTTGCAGTCGCTGCGCTTCTCCGCTGGCCCGACTGAAATCACTTTCCAGAGCAGTCCGGTTTCCTTCCAAGGAAACCAAGGGTAAAAGCTGACGCGCCCTGACCAGGTGATCGGCCAGACGATGCAGACGATCCCTGTCGAGGGGAGAAGGTCCTGCTGCCGCAAATCGGGCACTGGCTTTTTTGTATTCGCTGAAACTTTGATCGTAGAGGACCAGTAATGCCTGATCCTGCAATACCGTGTACTGCAGACCATAACGTTCCATGGAACGCACGGCGTTATTCATGCGGTTGGCGGCATCACTCATGGCGACTGCCCGCAAAATGCTGACCTGGCCTTGTTCGGCAAAATGCGCGATAGAAAGAGTAACGCTGACGATGACCAGCACCAGCGGTACGATAGCCAGGCCGAAACCAAACACCACCAGCTTGGAAATGGAACTCGGACGCAGGGCCATGAAGCTTTGCTCTCCCAACAACAGACCAGTGCAGCGTAAATTCACCCAGCCTAAAGCGCAACCGGAACCGAACACAGCGGGCTATGGCTTGCTGAAGCTGCGCACCGCTGATCAGCGCGGAGACTGACGGGCAAGCCTGGAACTGGCGGCTCTCCTGCTTTTTTTAAAACACAAAAAACCCGGAGAATCGTCCCCGGGTTTGTCAGTAAAGCTGAAACCCGCGCCATCTGGTCGCGGGTCGGGGCTGCTTACGCAGCGGGTTCAGCCTTCTTTTTTTCCACTTTCTTGGCAACTTCAGGTTTCTTCATTTCTTTCTTTTCCATTTTTTTTGGCTCAGCCTTCTTCACCATTTTGTGCTCAGGAGCTTTGTGTTCCACGGTCTTTTCGGGAGCCTTGGCAGGCACTTCGGTGGTCGCAAAAGCAGCAGTGGCAGTCAAGAAAGACAGGGCAGCAGTCAGGGCAACGATTTTCTTCATAAATAAGCTCTCCTCAAAAGGTGATTCCAGGTTTCCGCTTCCAGCGGCGCTGTTTCAGCAGCACGATCTTTTAAGCACAATACATGCCAATATTTCAATAGATTGATTTTACAGTGAATAAATCCTGATTGGGATTGGCATCCCCTTATACTTTGAAAAATGCGTCACCTGCCGGCGACAGGCGGAAAGGATTTTGTAATAAATGGATGATCTGATGCCGCAGAGGTCTGTCGTCATTCCACGACTCGCCACCAATGATGACCTTATGTGTTGTTGGCTCACACCGAAGGGCACCCCAATTGGTACGCCTCCGGGTCCACAAAACAGGCTTAGACAGAAGGCGGAACGAAGCCTTCAGGTTGCTGGGCGCCATCACCAAAAAAGTAGGCTTCCATCTGTTTTTCCAGAAAAGTTCTGGACTTGGGATCAATGGGGGAAAGACGATATTCATTGATCAACATCGTCTGATGCTTCAGCCAGCCTTGCCAGGCCTCCTTGGAGACTTCCTGATAAATCCGCGCGCCCAAGGGACCAGGATAGGGTGGACGATCCAAGCCTTCGGCTTCGTGACCCAGCTTTACACATTGCACCATTCGAGACATGACGGACTTCCTCACTAGCATACCCGGTTATGAAGGGATTGTTGCCCATCTTACCCGAACCGGCCTCGCGGGCAAGTCAGGCCGACTGACTTAACATCCTGCGTATCGGGGTTGGAAGCCCCTTGGCTAAAGCGGCTTCTGGGGCATACCAGCGGCCAGACAAAGCCTGATCAGCCACTTTCATTCCCTGCTCATCATCCTGCAAGCAGGTGCGAATACAACGGAAATGCAATTGAAAGTGGGTGAATACGTGCTTATAAAAGGCTGTCAGCCCCTGCACTTCCACCGCCAGACCATACTGCGTGGCACAAAACCGACGCACCTGTTCGCGCAGTGCGTCACCATCAGCCAAGGCATCATGCTGAGCCGTACAAGGAACAGGCTGTTCCGATGCACCTTGAGGATGGAACTGGGGCAGACACCATAATCCACCCCATATACCGGAATCCGGCCTTTTTTCGAGAAACACCCGGCCATCGCCGTCTTCTATTCGCAGAAAAAAAACACAGCGCTCCTGAGTACCGTACTTGCGAATCCTGAGAGGTAACTGTTCGCTCAGCCCCTCCGCATAAGCCCTACAACGGCACTGCAAGGGGCATTCAGGGCAGCGGGGATGGCGGGGCATGCAGATCAATGCACCAAAATCCTGAATGGCCTGGTTATAGCTATGCGCATCGGCTGCTGTCAACGCCTCAGCCAGCTTCCACAAATGCTGCAGCGTCCTGGTGGACTTGGGATCGCCATGAACAGCCTGGGTACGGATCAGTACCCGCCGGGCATTGGCATCAAGAATCGCCTGCTGCTGGGCATAAGCACTGGCCAGCACGGCCGCCGCGGTGCTGCGTCCGACTCCGGGCAAAGTTTCAGCCGCTTCGCGCGTGTCGGGAAATCGTCCGGCAAAATCTGCCACCACTTTTTGGGCAGCACGTTGGGCATTGCGTGCCCGGGCGTAATATCCGAGCCCACTCCACAGGGCCAGCACCTGATCCTGGGGTGCCCGGGCCAGAGCCTCCCAGCCAGGCAAGGCCTGCAAAAAACCAGAGTAATACGGTTTGACCGTCTCTACCTGGGTTTGCTGCAACATGATTTCCGCAAGCCAGAGTGCATAGCTGTCCCGCGTCTGCCGCCAGGGTAGATCATGGCGACCATTTTCGGCGTACCAGGCCAGCAGGGTATCGGCAATAGGGATCATGGTGCGACCGTCTCAGACCCGGCTTCTTTCGGGCTGCGGATCAGAACATTCTCCGCGCGGATTTTTCCCCAGGCCAACTTGCCAATGTGCAGCGATCCAGTAATCGGCCAATGGTCAGGAATACGGGGCAATATGGCTCCCGGCCCTGGTTTGGGAGCCGGAAGATAGGCCCCAAGATTCAGACGCTTGATGCGCAGATCCAGATGTATCGCCAGGGGTTTCCAGGCTCCGCTGATCTGTCCCGACCAGGGGCTATCATCGAGCAGCCCCTGATGAATTACCCAGTGAAACCGGGGAGCCTGCCAGTTCAGTTCGCCAGCCATCATGAACTTTTCCGGGACCTTGGCATCTGTCAGCTGCGGCCAGGGCAGCCCCCATTGATGGGCCAATGCCGGCAGATGCCGGGCGGTCACCCTGTAATGGGTCTGGCCGGATGCTTGCGCCCAGGAAAAACGGCTATTTTCCATATGAGCGCTGAAATCTGATCCCATATCCAGGGTGGCGCTGCCCATTTCCAGTTTTTGCTGGTCCAGTTGCGCGCAAAGATGCTGCAAGGCTCCTTTTGCCCACTGTCCCTGACTTGTCTGCCAGTGGCCCTGCATTTCTGGTATCCACAGGGACTGCTGGTGCATTTGCAGACTGGGCATCCGCAGAGCCAAGCTACCCCAGGCGGGGTGGCTGGCAATCAACAACTGCAGGTGGTGTACCGAAAATCCTTTGCTGGACTGAAGCGTCATGTGCAACTGCAGATGACCGGTGTGCCGCTTCCAGGTCCAGCGCCCGGCTACAGTGCCCATGCCTGAGCGGGGCAGACTGACCTGGATGCCTGACAGGTGCAGGTCATGTCCTGCCAGATCCTGCCAGCGCAGGCTGCCGTTGCGGATCAGAATATCGGCGGGCAAAGAGAAATTCTCACGAGTGGCGCTGCGGGTTTTGGCCGGACCTGGACTTGCACCCCCTGGCCAGGGCATATTCACCGCAGGCTGATCGAGTAAAATCTGCTGGATATGGACATGGCCGCTCAGCAAAGGCCGCCAGGGCAAACTGAACATCAGTCGCTGCACCCGCAAAGAGGGATGCCGCTCAGGCCCGATACGCAGACCTTGCAAAAAAACCTGAAGGTAGCGCTTTCCCCAGTAAAATCGGGGATTATCTGCCAGATGCACGGACATCCCCACCCGGGCACCCAGATATTCTTCCAGCAGCAAACGAGGGCCACCCACGAGCCAGAATATCATCCCCCCGAATACCGGCAGGAGCAGGAGCAGCATCAACACTAGCCCTACACGGCGCAGCCCTGCCCTAGCGATGTCCCGTCTCCAGAGTAACCGCAAACTCTCCGGCGAGAGCACCCATGGCCAGGCGCTCGGCCTCGACAATGGAGGTCTGGCGGATAATTTCCTTCACTTCCGGAATGGCACCCGGGTACATACTGAATTCACGCAGGCCCAACCCCAGGAGCAAAGGGGTAAATGCTGGGTTGGCCGCCATTTCGCCGCACATAGCTACCGGAATACCCTTGGCATGACCGGCGGCGATGGTGTGCTGAATCATCCCGAGAACCCCGACATGCAAGGGGTCAAAAAGATCGTTCACGTCATCATCCCCCCGATCAACCGCCAGGGCATACTGGATGAGGTCGTTGGTCCCGATGGAGAAAAAATCGGCACATCCGGCAAAATAATGGGCGGCCATGGCCACGGCGGGGACTTCCACCATAATTCCCAGAGGCATATCGGGATCACAGTCCAGCCCCTCACTCCGCAATTCTGCCTGCAATTCACTCACCAGCGCCCGGCTTTGCAGTAATTGGCTCATACTGCTGAGCATAGGCAGCATCAAGCGTACCGGACCCAGGGCCGAAGCCCGCAATATGGCCCGCAAATGGGGACGAAACCATTCGGGACGGCGCAGGCAAAGACGCAATCCGCGCAACCCCAGAGCCGGATTGAGGGCGTTATGTCCTAGCCCTTCATCTTCTTTCAGACCCTTGTCCGCGCCGATATCCAGTGAACGAATGGTCACCGGAGCCCCCGCCATTTCCCTGACGACCCGGGAAAAAGCCTGATATTGCTCCTCCTCATCGGGAATATCGGGACGGTTCATGAACAGAAACTCACTACGGTACAAACCCACACCATCGGCATTCATGCGCCGCACCAGATCGGAGTCGTCGGGTAATTCGATATTGGCGCGCAGATGAATGGTCACACCATCCACCGTTACCGCTGGCAGATCCCGTTGTTCTTCCAGAAGGCGTCGGCGCCGATGCCGCTGCTCCTGCAAGCCCCGATACTGACGCAGCACCAGTGCGTCGGGGGCCACCAAAATGATTCCCTGGTCGCCATCGACAATCACGGTATCCCCGCTGCGCAGCAGCCGGCTGGCCGAGTGCGCACCAACCACGGCAGGAAGTCCCAGGCTGCGGGCCAGAATGGCGGCGTGGGAGTTTGCCGCCCCGAAGTCGGTTACCCAAGCCAAAACCTTGTCCTTTTTCATGAGCACGGTATCTGCCGGGGTCAACTCTTCGGCAATGATGATCTGGCCTTCGGCACTCTGCAGTGCCGGCGGCTTTCCGCCCATCAGATGACGCAAGACCCTGTCGGTGACCTGGATAATGTCTTCGCGTTTGGCGCGCAGGTAGGCGTCTTCCATGCGATCAAAAATTTCCAGCAGACGCTCCCGTTCCAGCTGAATGGCCCAAGCGGCATTACGATGTTCCTCACGAATGGAGCGTAGTGGCCTTTCCCGCAGGGCAGGATCATCCAGCATCAACAGATGGGCATCAATGAACAGGCGGGTATCCTGAGGTGCATCGGCAGGAATGACATCCCGCACGGCAAGCAGTTCGTCACGAGCACTACTGAGGGCCGCGCGCAGACGCAGCACCTCTGCTTCAACCGCATCAGGAGCCAGCAGATGTTCGGGGATATCCAGCGTCGTCGGCTCCAGTACCAGTGCCGTGCCAATGGCAATCCCACCAGAAGCCCCGATACCCGCCAGTTCAAAACTCATGTGTCCTCCCCGAATCGATCCGCAGCCAACGCCAGCAAAGCATCGGCGCAGGCTTGCTCTTGTTCGCCCTCGGTTTCCAGCGTCAGCACAGTTCCCTGGGCTGCTGCAAGGGTCATCAGCCCCATGATACTTTTCCCGTTGACGCGTTGGCCATTTCTCTCTAACCAGACTGCACAAGGGTAACGTGCCGATAGACTGACAAATTTTGCCGAAGGCCGGGCATGTAATCCCAACTGGTTGATAATAGGATAGTCAACGCGGACAGTCACAGTTCTTGCTCCACGGTAATAAGGTCAAGCTGATTTTACAGCATAACCCGCTCTGGATTGAGGGGCTATACCATCAGCATCCACCTGAACCTGCCCATGGGCGGGTTCAGCAAGAACAGGCTAGAGGTGCCGCGCGCTTGGCCAAGATGTCCACAACACCCTGAACAGCGCCGTCCATGGCACCCTGACGGGCTGCGGCCAGCCCTTCTTCGCGCCGCGACAGGGCGCGCAGCAACATCGGCAGGCTCAAACCACTCACCGCCGCAACCCGTTCCTCGGGAAGAATAGCCGGAATCAGGTTAGCCGGTGTCGCTCCATAAAGATCATTGAGAATCAGCATGGCATCGTCTTCCGCCAGACTCTCGATCAACTCCCAGAGGCGTCGGCGTCCGGCTTCCGGATTTTCATCGGGGAGAATCTCCACGACCTCCACCCCTGTTGGCAATGTCCCGAAAATATGTTGCAGGGTATTGGCAAAAGCCCGCCCCATACCCGCATGGGTCAGTAGCACAATATGGATCATGTCAAAGTCTCTGTGATATTGAGTTCTCGATGCTGAATCAGGATACGTTGACCCTTGCCCAGTAATTCCCGTGCCAGCACTTCTACCATATACACACTGCGGTGTTGCCCCCCCGTACAGCCCAGGGATACCGTCACATAATTGCGATGTTCCCGAGCAAAAGGCGGCAACCAGGCCCGAAGAAATTCCTTGAGAGACCCCATTGCCGTTTGCAGTTCGGGGCGATTCGCCAGAAACGCCTGCACGGCCGGATCACGACCGGTCAAGGCGCGCAGTTCTGGCTCATAGTGTGGATTGGGCAGGGCCCGCAGATCAAACACAAAATCCGAATCCAGAGGCAGTCCCCGTTTGAAGGCAAAGGACTGCAGCAGGAGTACCAACTCCCCGTAGTGGCGTGAAGCCAGACTCCAGGCTTGTACCCGCAAACGGAGCTGGTGGGTATTGATCTGGGAGGTATCCAGTCTTTTATCGGCCATGTCGGCCAGGGGCTGCACCAGTTCCCGCTCCCTCTGCAGGGCTTTCAGCAGGGACTCACCGGGAGTCGCGGCACTGTCATCCGTCAGGGGATGGCGGCGCCGGGTTTCACTGTAGCGTTGCAGGAGGGTACTTTCGCTGGCCTCCAAAAACAGGATGCGCGGATGCAATCCATAGGTTTCCCGTAACTCCTTCAGAGCCTGGGGCAAGGCTGCAAAAAAATCGCGGTTGCGCACATCAATACTGACGGCCGCCAGCAAGGCATGTCCCTGCCGATGAGCCAATTGCGCACCAAAAGCCGGCAGAAGCGTGGCGGGTAAATTGTCGGCGCAATAATAGCCCTGATCTTCAAGGGCCTGCAGCACCGTGGATTTTCCCGAGCCGGACAATCCACTGACAATAATGAAATCCCGTTCCACCGTCATTCCTCTCCGACACTCAGGCGCACCTGTTCTTCAAAATCAGCCAGCATGTCGCCTCCCGACTCTTTCACATACTGACTGCGGGCCGCGGCTTCCACCAGCACCGCAAGATTGCGGGCCGCCGACACCGGCATGCGCAAACGCGTCAGGGGAACACCGAGAATATCGAGATGATCGACCTTGCCCTGGAGCCGGTCGATATCGGCTATTTCCATATCCTGCATATCCTGGATTTCGACCACCAGACGAATGCGTTTGGAACGTACAATGGCCGCTGCACCAAAAAATTCCCGAATATTGATGATGCCCAGACCCCGCACCTCCAGAAAATTCCGTAGCGGGGCGGGACAATGGCCGGTGATGACCTGAGGGGCTTCACGAATACAGAGGACGCTGTCATCCGCCACCAGACGATGACCACGGCTGACCAATTCTAGAGCCAGTTCACTTTTGCCGATACCGACCTCGCCCTGCAACAACAAACCCACGCCCAGCACATCCACCAACACCCCATGGACCTGCTGCCGGGCTGCCAGCTCGCGGTGTAAATAGAGCCGCAGGCGGGCCAGCACTTTCTGCACCTCCAGGTTAGTCACCATGACCGCCACTTGTCGTGACTGGAGGATTTCCAACATTTCCGGACTCAGAGTCTCCTTTTCGCAAAGCACGATCAGGCGCAGCTTTTCCGTCAGGAACTGTTCGAAACCCTGGGGATGCTGGCGTAAAAACTGCATCTCGCGGGCGCCGGCTATTTGCACTACGTGAGGACGAATAAAATTCAGAAATCCGACCAGGGCAGCACCATTGACATCATCTTCTGCCAAGGGATCACCGCGTAAATAAAAATCCTTTCCCGGTCGACAGAGGCAATCCCAGAACATTTCCTTGTGGAGATCTTCGCAAAGTCGACGCAGACTGATCTGCCTTTCCATGTCCGCGCTTTCCCTGAAAGCTAGTCAGATTGGGTCAATACCGCAAAAAAACCTTCCCCATCGGACACCTGCAGCAAGTCGGCTCGCACTTCCGCGGATGCCAGACGCACGGCCAAGCTCGAAAGAATCTCGAGATGGGCCGTGGCTGCGGTTTTGGGCACAGCCACGGCGACGAATACCCGCACTTCCAGTCCATCGGGTGCGGCGAAGGGGATACCCTGCGCACTGCGCAGGGCCACCACAGCCACCTCGGTCGCCCCATCAACGCGCGCATGGGGTAGGGCTACACCATGCCCGATCCCGGTGGAACCCTGGGCTTCTCGACTTTTCAGCGCTTCGGCGATCACGGCGGCGGGCTGTCCAGTCGACTCCGCCAGCAAGGCCGCCAAGGCTTCCAGCACTGCCTCGGCATCCGCAACTGGAGGATCAATCAGAATTTGTTGAGGAGCTAAAGGCAGAATCATCATGGCCCAGGTTCATTCCGTCTCGGCAATAACGGCCAGCCCGGCAGGATTGTCGTTACGCCGATCCTGCCGTTTTTCCTTGTAACTATTGATCTGGGCCTCCAGTTTTTCCGTTACCAGATCCAACGCACGGTACATATCGGCGTGCCGGGATTCCGCGTGAAATACATGTCCCGCTGTATACATGGTCACATCAGCGGCATTTTCGGGGTTTTCATGGGGCGCATGTTTCAGAACAAGCCGGGCATCAATCACCTGATCAAAATGTCGATCAAGCTTGCCAATTTTATCCTCTGCATAAGTTTTCAGGGCTTCTGTCAGATCCAGGTGCTGACCGGTAATGGTAATTTGCATGGCGCTCTCCTGTCCTCTTGCGAGGATAGTTTATGATAATCACCCCTGAATGGGGCCCAGCCTCAGTGTAGCGCCAACCGCCGCCACAAAAAACCCTGCGCCGAAACCTAAAGCCGCCGCCGCTGGCTGGCAGGCGGAATATTGGCGGCCTCCCGATACTTGGCCACTGTCCGGCGGGCAATCTGGATACCCTGCTCCGCAAGAACCTTGGCAATTTCTGCGTCGCTCAAGGGATGTTTGGGATTTTCCGACTGGGTCAATTTGGTCAACAAGGCCCGAATGGCCGTCGCCGATGCCGAACCGCCACTGTCCGTTCCCACATGACTGGAAAAAAAGTACTTGAACTCATAAAGGCCACGGGGAGTGACCATGTATTTCTGGTTGGTTACCCGGGATACGGTGGATTCGTGCATCTCCACGGCTTCGGCAATATGGCGCAGCACCATGGGACGCATGGACTCTGGGCCATTGATGAAAAAATCCTTCTGCTTGTCGACAATCGCCCGGGCTACTTTCAGGATGGTTTCCTGGCGACTTTGCAGGCTCTTGATAAACCAACGCGCTTCATTGAGTTGATCCTGAATGTATTTATGGGCAGCATCCTTTCCGCCCGCCATGCCGGCATAGCGGCGATTGATACGCAACCGAGGCATGGCTTCGGGATTCAGGTCAACCCGCAGCCGTTTGCCAGACCAGCGGACGATGACATCGGGAATGACGTACTCGGTGTCTTCACTGCCTATTTCTTCACCGGGCTTGGGGTTGAGCGCAGAGATCAGCGCCATGGCCGCCCTCAGCATGGTTTCATCAACCCCCAGACTGGCACACAAGCGGGGATAATCATGGCGGCCCAGGGCTTGCAAATGGTCCTGGACCAGTTTCACCGCCAACCGTTGGACCTCCGGATCCACATCCGTCAGCTGCCGGAGTTGCAGGAAAAGGCACTCTCCCAGATCTCGTGCAGCCACTCCGGGAGGGTCAAAATCTTGAACACGCTGCAATACGGTCTGAAGAAGGGGCGGGTCAATCCCCATGGCGGCGGCAAGATCATTGGGATTTTCAATCAGATAGCCCCGATCATCAATGGCGTCAATGATCATCTCTGCAATGTTCCGCTCTTCGGGACTGAAATGCGTCATATCCGCCTGCCAGCGCAAATAATCCTGAAGACTTTGACTGCGGCTGTTGCGCGCTTCAAAGTCGGGAAGCTCTTCGTCAGAACCTCCGCCTGAGGCACTGGTGCCCATATCAAATACGTCATCCCACTGACTGTCGACAGGCAAATCATCCGGCAGGGTATCCTCGGCGGCCAAATCCAACTGGCGATCTTCACCGGGGGCTTCCCTGGGTTCAGGGGCAAGGGCAGAACCCGACATACCAGATTCTTCGCCGGAAGCATCCTCATCCAGAAGAGGATTGCTTTCCAGCATCTCCTGCACTTCCTGCTGCAGATCAACCGTCGATAACTGCAGCAGACGAATGGCCTGCTGCAGTTGCGGGGTCATGGCCAGATGCTGACCGAGTTTGAGTTCTAAACCTTGTTTCATGGTCTTCCAGATTCAGATTCGAAACTGATCCCCCAGGTAAACCTGACGGACCATGGGGTCATCCACAATTTCCTGAGGGCTTCCGGTCGTCAACACCTTCCCATCATGCAGTATATAGGCGCGTTCACAAATGCCTAATGTTTCGCGCACATTATGATCGGTAATCAGGATACCAATGCCGCGTTCCCGCAAGTCTTGAATCAGGCGCTGGATTTCCAGCACCGAGATCGGGTCGATTCCGGCAAAAGGTTCATCCAGCAAGATGAAGCGTGGACTCATGGCCAGGGCGCGGGCGATTTCCACCCGCCGTCGCTCGCCGCCGGAAAGACTGTGTCCCTTGGTGTCGCGCAGGGAACCCAGATGCAATTCGGCCAAAAGTTGATCCAGACGATCCTGCCGCTCGGTCTTGCTGAGGGGCAGGATTTCCAGAACCGCCAGAATATTGTCTGCTGCCGTCATCTGCCGGAATACCGAAGGTTCCTGGGGAAGATAACCCAGGCCCATACGCGCACGTTCGTGCATGGGAAGGGCGGTAATATCCCGCCCTTGCAGAAAAATATGGCCACGATCCGGACGCACCAGTCCGACCATCATGTAGAAAGTGGTGGTCTTTCCAGCCCCGTTGGGACCTAACAAGCCCACCACTTCCCCGGCGGTAACCTCGACCGAGACATCGCGGACGACCGTGCGGCGACGGTAGGATTTGACCAGAGACTGGGCCTGGAGCTGGTCGCTCATGGCCTCCCACCGCTGGCAGAGCGGTTGGCTGCTGCGGGATAAAATACGGAGTGAACGCGCTGCCCGGGCGCAGCGGTCACTGCCGTCTGCTGGCTGTTCAGAAAGTACGTCACCCGCTGGCCACTGATTTCATTTTTTTCCTGCCAGAGATGGGCGTCACCCTGCAAGATGATCTCCGCCGTTGTTGGCTTGTATATCAGGGTGTCGCCATAACCATGACGCTGCGCGCTGGACATGGTAAAGCTGACCGGACTACCCGTTGCGGTAGCCGTTTGCACTTTACCCCGCAGCGCCGTAATCACGAGTTTGCTGGCATGAATGACCACATCCCCCTGGGTCAAGATGACATTCCCCTGATAAGTGGCCTGCTGGGAGGGCTTGTTTTCGGCATGCAGGGTGTCGGCAGTGATATGGATAGGTCCCTTGGCCAGTGGCGCTTGGACGGCAGGCGCCGCCAGGGCCGCCCAGGAAACCAGCACCAGCCCTAATGGCCAGTAGTGACCAATCGACAAAAACTTACGGCGCATACACACCACGCACATTCCGCAAAATATTGACCTCCTCGGTTTTGACCGATGCCCAGAGCCCCTTTCCGGTCATCCAGTCCTGGCCATGTTCCAGCCGGACGGCATCCTGGGTGCTAATAATGCCCGTTTGCGGATCATAGTGCACCTTTCTGGTCAAAAAACGGGTATCCGGTTGCAGCGTCCCGATGACGTTTCCCCACAGGGTAATCAGGTGACTGGGGCCATCGACCTTTCCCTGGTCGGCCTGTAAATTCAGTTCCTGACCAGGCCGAAAACGCTTCACCTCCACCTCGCTGAGAATGGTTTGATCGCGATGGGGTTCGTGATAGGCCGTATGGGCTGTGGCCAGCAGATCCAGTTTTCCGGCGGCATCATACTGGCGCATGACCACGTCTTCGGCAGCCTGATCCCCCTTATGAATTTGTCCATGCCAATCAATCTGCGGCAGCGACAGGGGGTGCTGCGGCCAGGACCACCAGACCAACCCGGCAAGGAGGAGCACCAGCACGGTGAAACCCAGGCTGGGAAAACGCAAGCGCAACATCAGCAATGCCCCTTCTGGCTAGCCTGGGCCAACACCTCGGGCCAGCAACCCTTGGCCTGCAAGATCAGATCACATAGTTCCCGGACGGCGCCGCGACCACCCTGGTAGCGGCTTTGCCAATGGACCTGTTGGATCAGTTCCGGATGCGCATCCGCCGGTGCGGTAGCCAATCCGACGCGAAGTAAAATGGGCAGATCAATCAAATCGTCTCCCATATAGGCCACCATGGAGTCTTCGATGTGCAAAGCCAGCTTCAGCTCACTATAAGCCAGGTGTTTGTCCTTGCACCCCTGAAAAAGATGCTTGATGCCCAGATCCCGGGCACGATGCGCCACCGCCGGAGAAAATCGTGCGGTAATGATGGCCAATTCCACACCCTGGGCCTGCAACAGCTTGATTCCATAACCATCACGCACATGGAAGGCTTTGCTTTCGGTGCCGGCATCATCAAAATACAGGCGTCCGTCGGTCATCACTCCATCCACGTCCAGGATGAGCAGGCGAACTTGCGCGGCACATTCGGTCAACAACTCTGCAGTCAGGCGCTTCATACAATCCCGGCACGCAGCAAATCATGCATGTTCAACGCGCCGACCAGTTTATAATTGTCATCCACGACCAGCAATGCACCCACCCGATTGCTTTCCATGAGAGCCAGTGCCTCGGCCGCCAGCGCCTCGGCACGGATGCTCCGTGGCTGAGTGTGAGCCAGCACCGACATGGGTTGCTCCCAGAGATCCTGACGTTGGGCAAAAGCTCGGCGCAAATCGCCATCGGTAAATATCCCCAAAACCCGATCCTCGGCGTCCACAACCGCCGTCATGCCCAAGCCCTTGCTGCTCATCTCCAAGACCGCATCACGCAACAGGGTTTCCCGTTGCACCTTGGGCAGAGCCTGATCCTGGTGCATCACATCCTGGACCCGAAGCAGCAAACGCTTGCCGAGACTGCCTCCGGGGTGGGAGAGGGCAAAATCGTCTGCCGAAAAACCACGGGCCTGTAACAACGCCATGGCCAGGGCGTCGCCCATGGCGAGCGTCGCGGTGGTAGAGGCCGTAGGTGCCAGATTCAGCGGGCAGGCTTCGCGCTGCACACTGCAGTTGAGATGCACCGCGGCGCTGCGCGCCAGGGTCGACCGCGGGTTTCCGGTCATGGCAATCAGCGGCACGGCCAAACGTTTAACCACTGGGAGAATGGCCAGCAATTCAGCAGTTTCTCCCGAGTTGGACAGGGCCAAGAGACAATCGGAGCGAGTCAGCATCCCCAGATCGCCGTGACTGCCTTCGGCAGGGTGCAGGAACAAGGCCGGGCTACCGGTACTGGCCAGGGTGGCGGCGATTTTCTTGGCGATAATCCCGGACTTGCCCATGCCACTCACCACTACCCGTCCCGAGCATTGCAGCAGGAGTGCACAGGCATCGACAAAACTCGCATCGAGACGCGCTTCCAGGGCCCCCACCGCCTCAGCCTCCAGACGCAACACATCGCGCCCGGTGGCCAGCAAGCTGTCGGCATCCATACCCGATGTCATGACGCTAAAATCTCAATCCGCACGATCACCGTCCTGTTCCTGAATGGCTTCATATACGGCATGACAATGGGGATGTGCTGCCATGACCTTGTCAATGTCGGCAAACGAAGTCTGCCGAAGCAAGGTCCAGCAACGCAGGTTTTCTGCAGCGAGACTTTGGGGATGCTGGACATACCAGCTGCTGCTGTCTTTCGGCGTATGGCTGACCGCCACTTGTCCTTGCGCCCACCACAAAAGCAGGGCAAAAAGCGCCAAGGCGCCAATAATGACCAATGTATAAACAATCTTCATAGATGATTCTGATAGACCTGGGTCAAAATAAATCAAATTTCTTCTTGGTATTGCTGGTTCAATAATGCTACCAGCGCGCCTTCGCGCTCCGTGATATCCGTCATCAGTCGGGCGCTGAACGCCTGCCAGAAAGATTGCAGGCGGGCAAGATCGGCCCCCTCAGCGAACGGGCACAGCACTTCGTCCACTTTTTCCATGACTTCCCGCAGTTGCAAACTGGTGCTCAGGGCATTCTTAATCTGATCACGCGGATGGGGTATCCAGCTCCGGTCACTGACGTAAGAGCGCAAGCGTTCGCCAAATTCCAGAATCCTTTTGCGCAACTTGCCCGCCAGGCCAATCTGTTGACTGCGCAAGTCCCCCCAGACGGCGAGTTCCATCAGCGCCACCCAATCCTTCCGCCAGCGCTCCCGACATTCCCCGGAAACGGTTACCGCCTCCTGGACCGCTACCAGATCAAATTCCATCTTGCCGTATCCTGCATATTTCCTGCGCCAACTGCCACCGCTCCGGCGTACCTACGTCTGTCCATATTCCCCGATACAGGGTTCCCGCCACGATTCCCTCAGCAATCCACTGCCGCAACCAGGGCGCCAAGGGCGCTGACTGCTCGGGATATGCCTGCAACAGTGCCGGGTCAATACGCGCGATGCCTGCATAAGTATGACGTTCTTCGCCCTGCAAAGCCACTACTCCCGCATGCAGGGCAAAGTCGCCGGCAGGATGATGGGCCGGATTGGGAACCAGCACCAGATGGACCGAAGCCCTGCTTTCCTGCATGAGCAGATCCCAGGGGAAATCCGTGCAAATATCGCCGTTGACCAGCAGGAAAGGGGCACTCCCTAGGTAGGGCAGAGCACGGATCAAGGCACCACCGGTCTCCAGCCGTCCCGATCTTTCGTCGCTATAGATGATCCGCAATCCATGCCATTCATGTCCCAGGCTTTCCACAATCCGATCACCCAGATGACCGATGTTGATGACGACCTCGCGGATACCCGCAGCCGCCAGCGATTCCAGGTGGCGCACGATGAGCCGCTTGCCTGCCACTTCCAGCAAGGGCTTGGGGAGATGATCCGTATAGGGACGCAAGCGTTCGCCCCGCCCAGCGGCGAGAATCATCGCCCGCGTCATGCCGCCAGCCAGCGCGAGAAGGTCGGAAGAAAAGGATTCAACTGCGTATCTTCCGTCAAGGCATCCAGGACATATTTCCGAAATTGCGGCAGCAGATCCAGATACCCTGACTTGCCATCACGATAAGCCAGACGACAGAAAATACCCAGAATCTTGAAATTACGCTGCAAGGCCATCCATAGGACACTGCGCAGGAAGGGTTCTTGCGGCATATCTCGTTTGCAAGTCCCTGTCAGTCTGCGCTGAAAGTCCAAAATCCAACCTTGCCGCCTCACCCGCCCCCAATCCCAATGGCGGTCCCAGAGCAAGGAGGCCAGATCATAGGTCCAGGGACCGGTCACGGCATCCTGGAAATCAATCATGACCAGGCGCCGGTGGTCCATCTGCAGCATGAGGTTGCGGGCGTGAAAATCCCGATGCACCCACACCTGAGGCTGATGCAAGGCATTGTCCACCAGTAGGGCGAAAAGTTTGTGCAATGTCCGCTGCTCCTTCCCATCCAGCGTCACGCCCAAATGTCTGAGCAGATACCAGTCATGGAATAAGGCCAACTCCTCTTCCAGATCTTGCCGGGAAAAACAGGACAGCAGAGGTCGCGACGCATCGGCCCTGCCGGCAAGCTGAACCGCCAGAATCAGATCCAGCGCCTGCTGCATCCACTGCTCTATATCAGTACCCGCATCAAGGATGGTCTTGAGATCTTTACTCCCCAGATCTTCCAGCAGGACAAATCCTGGCTGCAACTGGGCCGCCAGGATTTTGGGCACGGGTAGCCCGGCATGCCGCCAGCGCTGTTGTACCCGCAAAAAGGAGAGAATATCTTCCGGTGCGGGCGCATCCATAAACAGCCGCCGTCCCGCCAGCCGCCAGTAGCGCCGGGCGCTGGCGTCACCGGGAATGGCCTGAGCCTGCCCGGTATCCACAGCCTGACCGTGCAGCCAGACTGCGGCATCCGCCGTCATGCCCCCTGCGGAAATCACGGGCGAAGTGATATTTGTGTGCTTTAGAGATTGCGACATAAAAGCATTTTGTGCGATTTTAGGCGCCTATGAAAAGCCCTTTCCAGCAGCTTCGCGATTTTCGGCATGGGAGTCCGCTTCCGTCCGGACGCAACGCTGCTCCGCGACGTCGCATTTATCTGGCCCTGCTGGCGGTATTGCTGAGTCCTGGTCTGGCCTGGGCGGCAGTGGAACAACCCATCACCCTCTACGCCGATAAGGTCAATGGCCTGGGTAGCGGGCACTGGACCGCCACCGGCAACGTCGAGGTCCTCTATGGAGATCGGCGGGTATATGCCGATACGGTGCATTACAACCAGCGCAAGGATGAGATTCTGGCGGACGGCCATGTACGCATGGTCAGCCCCGGCCTGGTCACGGCCGCTCCCCAGGCCACCATTCACCTCAAGGCCAATGAGGGGGTGGTCGTACACCCCCGTTATCTCCTTGAGGCCGAACAGGGACACGGCCATGCTGAAAGCGGCCGGGAATTGAGCAAGGGTCACTATCAACTCAATGAGGCCTGCTACACCACCTGCCACGGCAAAGTCCCGGCCTGGCGACTCTGGAGCAGCCAGTTGGACCTCAATCAGAACGACAATTATGTGACCACCAGAAATACCATCCTGAATGTATCGGGCGTTCCGGTATTCTGGATGCCCTATTTCAGCTTCCCTCTCAAACGCCATTCCGGCTTTCTGGCGCCGGGCGTGGGCAGCTCCACCATCAACGGCTTTTACCTGGGCATACCCTATTATTTTGATATTGCCCGCAATCTGGATGACACCTTCACCCTGAATTATTTCACCCGGCGTGGAGTCATGTTGCAAAACGAATTTCGTTATCTGGAACCCAATTACAGCGGCAGGCTTTTTCTGGATTTGCTGCCCTCGGATCAACTGACCCATAAAAACGTCTGGGCGATTTCCTGGCAACATAACCAGAATCTGGGCGACGGTTTCAGTTTCAACGTCGACTACAATCGCGTCAGTTACAAAAACTTTCTCTCGGATTTTGGCAGTACCGCAGGATTCGGCAGCAGTTTTATCGGCGGGATTGGTAATGCCCCCTATATCACCTCAACCGGAGGCATTTACTACAACAATGCCCATATCAGTGCTGGCGCGGTTTTACAGGGTTATCAGGAGCTCGCGCCGAACAGCAGCGCACCCTACTCCCAATTACCCCGTCTTTATGCCGATGGCTACTGGCGGGTGGGACGTAACGGCTATTTTAACTGGCATAGCAGCTTCAATTATTTTTCGGCGACTACCGGCCCCATTGGTCAGCGCCTGGATTTGACCCCCACCCTGGGTTGGCGTTTCAGCCGGGGTTGGGGCTTTCTGGAACCCCAGGCGCGCCTGTACTACAGCCATTACCAGATTCAGCGCAACGCGTCCTATGCCCGTGCCACCAATCGCACCCTTCCCGCCCTGAGCCTGAAGGGTGGACTGAACTTTGTCCGCTATGGCAGCAACGGCAGCACGGCGCTCCTGCAACCCATTTTCAAATACACCTACATTCCCTTGCAGGCCCAGAATGATATTCCCAATTTTGATGCCAGCGCCCCCTATCTGGATTTTCCGAGCATTTTCACCGACAACGTCCTCTATAGCGGCAGTGATCGCATCAATGCCGCCAATCAGATAGCCTACGGTCTGCGCGGCACCTGGTTGACCCCCAGCGGTCGGCAGCTCTGGGAAGTCGCCGTGGGACAAATTCGCTATTTCAACCAGCGGCAAATCAATCTGGCCGGAGACATCGTTCCCCAAGCCGTGCAATCCAATTATTTTTTCGAGGGGCAATACGCGCCGCTGGCGGACATGAACCTGCTGGCCAGCTCCCAGGTCAATCCCCAGAGCGACCAGCTCGATCGCCTCAACCTCCGCGCCCAGTGGCTGCCCGGCCCCCAGCGCGTCATCAACCTCGACTATCGCTTTACCCGGGATTTCGTCGATCAGACCGGGGTTTCTGCGGCCTGGCCGGTGTTCCGGAACTGGCAGTTGCTGGGGAGCTATCAGTATGATGTCACCGACCGCAAGCCTCTGGAGGAGCTGGTAGGGATCGGCTATGATGGTGGCTGCTGGGCAGCCCACATGATGGTGTATCATCAGATCCTGCTTGGCGGGCAGTCCAATAATGCCATTTATTTCGAGATCGTATTGCGCGGCCTGACCAGCCTGGGCAATGCCTCAACCGGTTTGCTCAGCCAGTATGTGCCGGGCGCCAGTATGGAGTTTTGATGTCCTGCAAACGTCGTCCACTTATTTTTGCCCTGAGTCTGTTACTCGGAACACTGCCTGTGGCGGGTTGGGCCAGTACGCCTTTTCTGAATCGGGACACCCTCCTGGCGCAGGCCCCGGTGCCAGCCGCTGCCCCGGCGCCAAGCACCCACACCTATTCAGAAAACTCCACACTGGCCCCCATGACTATGCCCATGCCCGGCAACGCGGTGAATCTGGATAAAATCGTGGCCATCGTCAACGACAATATCATTACTTCCATGCAACTGGAGCAGCGGGTCAGCGCCATCAGCGCCCATCTCCAGCAAAGCGACCCCGATGCCATGCCCTCCGAGGACATTCTCCGACGTCAGGTGCTACAGCAGATGATTCTGCAGGATATCGAACTGCAGATGGCGCAGCGCGCCAACATCAAGGTCGACAAGGGCATGCTCGACCAAGCCATCAACAATCTGGCCCAGGCCAATCACATGACTCCTGGTCAGTTACGGGAAGCATTGACCAGTCAGGGGCAATCCTGGAAAAGCTTCACCAAAGACCTCAAGGACCGTATTGTTGTCGATCGACTCATGCAGCAGGAAGTGGAAAGCCATGTCCATGTCGGTCCCGATGAAGTCAAAACCTTCGCCCACCAACTCAAGGAAATGGGCGGAGTAAGCTTTAATCTGCAGCAGATTTTCATCCCTCTACCCAACAACCCGACCCCCAATGCCATCAGTGCCACCCGCCAGCGGGCAGAGCAGGTGCGGGACCACCTGATTGCTGGCGAAGACTTCTCGCGCCTCGCCGCCCAGGTCAGCAGTGGTCGCGATGCCCTGCAGGGTGGGCGCATTGGCTGGGTAAAAGCCGGAGAACTGCCAGCCTCGGTATCCCAAAGCCTCATGTCCCTGAAAACCGGGGATATCAGTCCGGTGATCGCCGGACCCACCGGTTTCCACATTTTCAAGCTCCTCGACAAAAAAGTCGAACAGCCGACCATCACTGAGGTCAAGGCTGCGGCCATTGTGCTCAGGGCCGGAAGTAGCCTGCAACTGCAGGAAGCCGAAGCCCGGGCCCAGGATATTCAGACCGCCCTGCAGAATGGCAGCCGCTTCTCTGAACTCGCCCGAAACTACAGCCAAGACCCCAACACGGCTGCCAAGGGTGGGGAAATGGGCTGGATCGCCCCCGGGCAATTGCCGGACACCCTCGAACGCACCCTGCTCACCCTGCAGCCCGGCGCGGTCAGCAGTCCGATTCGTGAAGGTAATGCCATCTATATTCTCCAGTCCCAGGGCCAACGCCAGCAGCCCGTGGAAGAAAAACAGATCATGGCGGCAGCACGCATGCAACTGTTCAACCGCATTGTCCGGGAACGCATGGAAGAATGGCAGCACCGCATTCGCGATAGCGCCTATGTGAAAATCCTGGAACCGAGTTTGCGCGGCAGTGATGCCTGAAGTCTTGCCTCACCTTCCATCAGTGCCTGAAAACCGGGTCAGTGCCGGCATCCAGGGCAGTCTGGCCCCCACCTGGACCTTGTTTTACAAGGAGACCCTGCGTTTCAGCAAAGTCTGGCTGCAAACCATTGCTGCTCCCCTTATCACCACCATCCTCTATCTGGTGGTATTTGGACATGCCCTGGGGAGCCATATCACCGTCTATCCAGGAGTCAGTTACACGGCTTTCATTGTGCCCGGCCTGATGATGATGTCGGTCTTGCAAAATGCCTTTGCCAACAGCTCTTCCAGCCTCATTCAATCCAAGGTGACCGGAAATATTGTATTTGTGCTGCTCAGCCCGCTCACGCCCAGCGAAATATTTACCGCCATGGTCGCCGCCTCGGTGTTTCGGGGTATTTTGGTGGGACTGGCAATTTTTGTGCTGGCTTTACTCTACTTGCATATTCCCATCATTCATCCCTTCTGGATTCTGGTTTTTGCCATCCTCGGGGCCAGCGGCATGGGGAGCCTGGGCCTCATCGCCGGACTCTGGGCTGAAAAATTCGACCAGATCGCCGGCTTCCAGAATTTTATCATCATGCCCCTGACCTTTCTGGCCGGGGTATTTTATTCGGTGCAATCCTTGCCCGGAATCTGGCAGCGGATTTCTCTGGTCAACCCCTTTTTCTACATCATTGACGGCTTTCGTTACGGTTTTTTTGCCGATTCGGATGTCAGCATCTGGGTCAGTCTGGGCGTCAGCCTGGCTTTTGCCCTCATCACCGGCTTTTTTGCCTGGCGTCTGCTGGACCGGGGTTACAAACTACGCCAGTAGTGCCAAGCCCGGAGTGCGGAAAAGACATCTACAGGGGATCACAAATCTCCGCTGATGGGATACAATGTCCCACATGAACGCTCATATGATCAAATCACTCATCCAGCAGGAACTCCCGGACGCCCAGGTGGAAGTGCTGGGAGATGACGGTACCCATTTCGAGGCGCTGGTCGTCTCGGCTACTTTTGTCGGCATGTCCCCGGTCAAGCAACACCAGCGGGTTTATGCCGCCCTGGGCGAGCGCATGCGTGAAGAAATTCATGCACTGTCCCTGCGCACACTCACCCCTGACCAGGCGCAGCAGATACGCCATCCTGCCCGCCACTGAAACCCATCCACGCCGTACACCTAACGAGGATTAGCATGGCTACCATTCAAGAACTGATTCAGGAACAAGTGGAAAAACACCCGGTCGTACTCTATATGAAGGGCAATCCCCGCGCGCCCCAGTGCGGTTTTTCCGCGCGCGCCGTGCAGTTGTTGCAACAGGCTGGCGTCAAGGAGCTTTTCACCGTAGATGTCCTGGCCGACCCGCAGATTCGCGACGGCATCAAGCAGTTTTCCAACTGGCCGACCATTCCCCAGTTGTATATTCAGGGCGAGTTCGTCGGCGGTTCCGACATCATGTCTGACCTCTACCAGCAGGGCGAACTCCAGAAACTGGTGGAGAAAGCCCAAAGCGTCTGAGGAGTTCGTAGCGACCTTATGGACAAATTGCTGCTGCGTGGTAACGGCCCCCTGCGTGGCGAACTACGGATCTCCGGGGCAAAAAACGCGGCACTGCCCTGCCTGGCCGCCACCTTGCTGGCCAAGGAACCGGTGCAGTTACGCAATATCCCCCACCTCCGGGATATAACCACCACCTTGGAACTGCTCAGCACCCTGGGGGCGAGGGTGCTGGTGGACGGTCAACTCGGCATTGAAGTAGACCCGAGGCCGGTACATTCCCTGGTGGCCCCCTACGAACTGGTAAAAACCATGCGGGCATCCATTCTGGTGCTGGGTCCACTGCTCGCCCGCCATGGCTCTGCCGAAGTCAGCCTGCCCGGCGGTTGCGCCATCGGCAGTCGTCCGGTCAGCGTCCACCTGAGTGGCTTGCAGGCTTTGGGCGCAGAAATCTCCGTGGAGAATGGCTTTGTCAAAGCCCGGGCAGCACGACTCATCGGCACCCGGATCGTCATGGAAATCGTTTCCGTCACCGGCACCGAAAACCTGCTCATGGCCGCCACCCTTGCCGAAGGGCGTACCACGCTGGAAAATGCCGCCCGTGAGCCGGAAATCGTCGATCTGGCCCGCTGTCTGAATGCCATGGGAGCGCGCATTTCCGGGGCGGGAACTTCGATCATCGAAATCGAAGGTGTCAAGGAACTGCACGGGGCCGAACACAGCGTGGTGGCTGACCGCATTGAAACCGGCACCTATCTGGTGGCCGCCGCCATGGCCGGTGGGGATGTCTGCCTGAAACGCACCGATGCCAGCCTGCTGGAAAGTGTCATCCTCAAATTACGCGAGGCCGGGGCTGAAGTGACGACGGGAGCCGATCTCATCCGGCTGCGCATGCACAAGCGCCCGTGCGCCGTGGACATCCGTACCGCTCCCTTTCCGGGCTTTCCCACCGACATGCAGGCGCAGTTCATGGCCCTCAACTGCATTGCCGAAGGCAGCGGCGTGATTACCGAAACCATTTTTGAAAATCGCTTCATGCATGTTTCCGAATTGCAGCGCCTCGGCGCCGAAATCACCGCCGACGGCAAAACCGCCGTGGTGCGGGGCGTACCCAAACTCCATGGGGCTCCGGTCATGGCCACCGACTTGCGGGCCTCGGCCTGCCTGGTGCTCGCGGGTCTGGTGGCGGAAGGGGAAACCCTCATCGATCGGATTTACCATCTCGATCGCGGCTATGAAGTCATCGAGGAAAAACTGGGCGCTCTCGGCGCGGATATTCGACGCATCAGCAATAGTGGTCTCAGGAGCGCATCATGAATACCGGCATTACCATCGCCCTCTCCAAGGGCCGCATCCTTCAGGAGGCCATCCCTTTGTTTGCCGGGGCTGGCATCGAACTGACCGAAGATCCGGACGAATCGCGCAAGCTCATCATTCCCAGCACCGATCCGCAGGTCCGCTTTCTGGTGATCCGTGCCAGCGATGTGCCCACGTATGTGACCTGGGGTGCCGCAGATGTCGGCGTTGCCGGCAAGGATGTGCTGCTGGAGCAGGAGGGACTGGATTTGTATGAGCCACTGGACTTGCGCATTGGCCTTTGTCGCATGTCTGTCGCCGAGCCCGCCGCCCTGGCGGCCACCGATGCCCCGCAACGCTGGGAACGGGTCCGCATTGCCACCAAATATCCCCATATTACCCGCAACTATTTTCATGGCCGCGGCGTACAAACGGAAATCATCAAGCTCTACGGCAGCATGGAACTGGCACCCTTGGTAGGCTTGGCGGATCGTATTGTGGATCTGGTATCCAGCGGCCGGACCCTGCGGGAAAACGGCCTTGTCGAGGTGGAGGAAATCATGCCGATTTCCAGCCGTCTGGTGGTCAATCGGGCCGCCATGAAACTCAAGCGTCGTACCATCGAACAATTGATTGCCCAACTGGAGGCACAGCTAAGCCATGAACCGTCTTGACACCCGCGATGCCGATTTTACCCGGAAATTTCACGCCCTGCATGACTGGGATGCCAATCTGGATATCCAGGTGGAAACCCGGGTCAGGGAAATCGTCACGGCGGTCCGTGACCGGGGAGATGCGGCCCTGCGCGCATTTACCGAGCGCTTTGATGGCCTCGCCACCAGTACTGCTACCGAACTGGAAATACCCCGAGTGGATCTGGAAAAAGCCCTGAACAGTCTGAACCCCTTGCAGAGTGCCGCCCTGGAAGAAGCGGCCCAACGCATTCATAACTATCACGAACATCAGCGCAGTGAGAGCTGGAGCTTTAGCGAAAGCGATGGCACCCGGCTCGGGCAACGTATTCTCCCGCTGTCACGGGTGGGGATTTACGTTCCCGGAGGGAAGGCGGCCTATCCCAGTTCTGTCCTGATGAATGCCATTCCTGCCCGGGTTGCTGGGGTCGAAGAAATCATCATGGTGGTACCGACCCCCAAGGCCCAGATGAACCCTTGGGTGCTGGCCGCCGCGGCCATTGCCGGAGTCCATCGGGTTTTTCGCATCGGCGGGGCCCAGGCCGTTGCCGCACTGGCTTATGGTACGGAAACCGTTCCCGCCGTCGACAAGATTGTCGGGCCAGGCAACATTTATGTGGCCACCGCCAAACGCATGGTCTTTGGTCGGGTAGGCATCGATATGATCGCCGGTCCCAGTGAAATCCTGGTTATCAGCGATGCTTCGGCGCCGGTGGAATGGCTGGCCTGGGATCTGCTGTCCCAGGCCGAACATGATGAAAACGCCCAGAGCATTTTCATCAGCTGGGATGACGCCCACATTGAAGCCGTGCTCGCCGCCGTGGACAAGGCTCTGGCCGTGCTCGATCGTGCGCCCATTGCCAGCAAGAGCTGGGCTGATCGCGGTGCGGTCATCCGCGTGCGGGATCGTGCCGAGGCCTGCCGCATTGCCAATCTGGTGGCCGCAGAGCATCTGGAGCTGGCCGTAAGCGATCCGGAAAGCTGGCTGCCCGACATTCACAATGCCGGCGCCATTTTCATGGGTATCCACAGTTGCGAAGCCCTGGGAGACTATGTGGCGGGACCCAACCATGTCCTGCCCACGGGCGGCAGCGCCCGGTTCTCCTCCCCTTTGGGGGTGTATGACTTCGTCAAGCGCAACAGTCTGATTCAGGTCAGTCCCATCGGCGCCAATACCTTGGGCCGTATTGCCGAACGCCTGGCCCTGGGTGAAGGTTTGACCGCCCATGCCCGTTCTGCCGCCTGCCGGGTGACGGACCGTCAACCATGAGTAGCCGCACCCTGATGGCAGCCCTGTTGCGCCCGGAACTGCTGGCCAGCAAGGCCTATGCGGTCGCGCCCGGTACCGGACTGATCAAGCTGGATGCCATGGAAAATCCCTATGGACTTCCCGATCCGCTCCACCAAGCCTGGCTGGAGAACCTGGCGCATGCGCCCCTCAATCGTTATCCTGATCCCCACCCCGAGTCCCTCATTGCTGCGCTCAAAACCCATATTGGCTTGCCGGTCGGCATCGAACTGATGCTCGGCAACGGTTCCGACGAGTTGATTCAGATTCTGGTCACGGCCGTAGCCGGTACGGGACGGCCGATCATGGCGGTGGACCCGAGTTTCGTCATGTATCGCCTGCTGGCCGAGCAGTTGGGGCTGCCCTTTGTCGGCGTGCCCCTGGATGCAGAATTTCAGATGGATCTGCCCGCCATGCTCCGGGCCATTACCGCACATCAACCGGCCATCATTTTCCTCGACTGGCCCAACAACCCCAGTGGCAGCCTGTTCCCTGAGGCCGCCCTGGAGGCCATTATCCAGGCAGCTCCAGGTCTGGTTGTGGTGGATGAAGCCTATCATGCCTTCAGCCAGACCACTTTTGCCGGGAGGCTGGGGCAATATCCCAACCTGCTCCTCTTGCGCACCCTGTCCAAGGAGGGGTTGGCAGGATTACGCCTGGGTATGTTGGCCGGGCCTTCCGAATGGATTCAGGAACTGGACAAATTGCGCCTGCCTTACAATATCGACATCCTGACCCAGCGCAGCGCAACTTTTTTTCTCCAGCACAGCACGGTGCTGGACGATCAGGCCGAGATTCTGCGGGCCGAGCGGGAAAGGCTGTTCCAGGCCTTGACTGCCCTGCATCTGACGGTCTGGCCCAGTGCTGCCAATTTCCTGCTGTTTCACGTTCCCGGCAAAGCCACAGCCATTCATACCGGGCTGAAAAACGGCGGGGTATTGATCAAAGCCTTTACAGGTCACCCCCGTCTCGGCGACTATCTGCGGGTAAGTGTCGGCAAACCTGCCGAAAATAGCCGTTTTCTCTCCGTATTGGAGTCATTGCTGTGAAATCGCGTCAAGCCGAAGTCGAAAGAAACACCCTGGAGACCCAGATTCGTGTGCAGATCAATCTGGATGGAAGCGGACAGGCGGATTTACACACCAGTCTGCCTTTTCTTGACCACATGATTCACCAGATTGTTCGCCATGGTCTCTTTGATCTGAAAATTCAGGCTCATGGAGATCTGGATATCGATGCCCACCACACCGTCGAGGACATTGGCATCACGCTGGGCCAGGCCTTTGCCCAGGCCGTGGGTGATAAGTCCGGCATCCAGCGCTATGGACATGCTTATGTGCCGCTGGATGAGGCCCTGTCCCGGGTCGTGGTAGACCTTTCCGGCCGTCCGGGTCTGGTGTTTGCCGTGGAATTCCCCCGTGACCGGGTGGGTGGCTTTGATGTGGACCTTTTCCATGAGTTTTTCCAGGGCTTCGTCAACCATGCCATGCTCACCTTGCATCTGGATGCCCTGCGCGGCCGCAATGCTCACCACATTGCCGAAACCCTCTTCAAGGCCTGTGGCCGCGCCCTGCGCATGGCCGTCACTCCCGACCCCCGCATGGCCGGCCATGTGCCCAGCACCAAAGGTACCCTGAACCTATGAATGGCGCACGGGTGGGCATTATTGATTACGGCATGGGCAACCTGTATTCCGTGGCCAAGGCGGTGGAATATCTGGGCGGCAAGGCGGTGGTCAGCGATCAGGTGCGTGAGTTGGTCACTACGGACCGGATCATTTTCCCCGGCGTCGGCGCTTTCGGGGATTGCATGGCCGCGCTGGAAGCCCGGGAACTCAGTGACTTTGTCCGGGTTGCCGCCCAGACCCGCCCCTTTCTGGGCATCTGTCTGGGAATGCAGATGCTCATGGACAGCAGCGAAGAACACGGCAAACATGCGGGCCTTGGCCTGCTACCGGGCCGTGTCATCGCCTTTCCCGAAGAAGCCCTGCAAAAGCCCGATGGTCAGCGCCTGAAAATCCCCCACATGGGCTGGAATGAATTGCATCAACTGGTGGATCATCCCCTCTTTGCCGGCATCCCTCAGAATGCCCGGTTCTACTTTGTGCATTCCTATTATGTGGAACCTGCGGCACCGGAAATCCTGGCCGCCTTCAGCGACTACGCCTTCCCCTTCTGCGCGGCAGTGGCGGCGGACAATCTTTTTGCCTTGCAATGCCACCCGGAAAAAAGCGGTAATGCCGGACTTCGCCTGCTCGGCAACTTTCTGACCTGGGATGGCGATTGCGGTTCCCAATGTGCCCTGTAAGCGGATGACGCTAAAAATGATTTTACGGAGGATATTGTCATGTTGTTGATTCCGGCCATCGACCTCAAGGGCGGGAGTTGTGTGCGCTTGCGCCAGGGGCGGATGGAAGACCATACCTTTTTTTCCGATGATCCCGTAGCCACCGCCCAGCGCTGGGTGGATGGCGGTGCCAAACGCCTGCATATTGTGGATCTGGATGGCGCGGTACAAGGCGCACCCGTCAATGCCCAGACCATTGCGGCCATCTGTGAACGCTTTCCCGATCTAGAAATTCAGGTCGGTGGCGGTATCCGTAGTGAGGAACAGATCGAAATCTACATCCAGGCGGGCGTCCGCTATGTCATCATCGGCACCCAGGCCGTCAAGGCTCCGGGATTCGTGCGTGACGCGGCGGTCAGCTTTCCGGGGCACATCATGGTCGGCATAGATGCCCGGGACGGGAAAGTGGCCACCGAGGGCTGGTCCAAGCTGTCTCGTCATGATCCGGTGGATCTGGCCCGGCATTTTGCCGCCGACGGCATCGAAGCCATCATTTACACGGATATCAGCCGCGATGGCATGTTGAGCGGACCCAACATTCCCGCCACTGTCGCACTGGCGCAGGCGGTTCCGGTCCCTGTCATCGCTTCCGGCGGGATTGCCAACCTGCAGCAGGTGCTGGAACTCAAGGCCCATGAAGAAGACGGCATCACCGGCGCCATCACCGGGCGGGCCATTTACGAAGGCAGCCTGGATTTTGCCAGCGCCCGCGCCCAGGCCGAGGCTTAGGCGGATGCTCTCCAAGCGCATCATTCCCTGCCTGGACATTGACCACGGGCGTGTCGTCAAGGGTGTTCAGTTTGTGGCGCTGCGCGATGCCGGCGATCCGGTGGAAGTCGCCAAGCGTTACAACGACGAAGGTGCCGATGAACTGACTTTTCTCGACATTTCGGCCAGCTACGAACAAAGAGGCACCCTCGCCGATGTGGTTTCGGCAGTCGCCGCCCAGGTATTCATTCCCTTGACCGTCGGGGGTGGGGTGCGCAGCGTGGACGATATCCGCCAACTCCTGCTGGCGGGGGCTGACAAGATCAGTATCAACAGCGCCGCCATCAAGGAACCGGAGCTGGTGCGTGCTGCTGCCCGGCGTTTTGGCAACTCCTGCATTGTCGTGGCCATTGACGCCAAACGGGTGGAAGATCACTGGGAAGTATTTACCCATGGCGGGCGTCATGCTACCGGTATCAACGCGGTCACCTGGGCACAACGCATGGCGGATTACGGCGCTGGTGAAATCCTGCTGACCAGCATGGACCGGGACGGTACCGGCCTGGGATTCGATCTGGAGCTGACCCGCGCGGTCAGTGATGCGGTTGCGGTTCCGGTCATCGCTTCGGGCGGCGTCGGCGCCATTGCGCATTTTGCCGAAGGCATTTTGCAAGGACACGCCGATGCCGTCCTGGCCGCCAGCGTCTTTCATTTCGGCCAGTTTCGCATTGCCGAAGTCAAGGCCGAGATGGCCAAATCCGGTATCCCCGTACGGGAGCCAATCTGAAAACACGGGGCTTGCCTCCAGCCCGGTGAATTTTGCGTATCCAACCAGCAAGAGCCGAACATTGAGAGAGTGGACAACGACATGGGTGACAAGCCATACAACGCGCTTCTGACCGCCATCCACTGGAACGCCGATGGGCTGGTACCGACCATCACCCAGGATGCCCGCACCGGTCAGGTATTGATGCTGGCGTGGATGAATGCCGAGGCCCTCCAGGCGACCCTTCAGGACAGGATGGGCACCTACTGGTCACGCTCTCGTCAGGCCCTGTGGCGCAAGGGCGAAACCTCCGGACATTATCAGCATTTGGTTGACCTGCGTCTGGATTGTGACGGAGACACCCTGCTGATGCGCGTCATTCAGGAAGGAGCAGCCTGCCATACTGGTGAGCCCACCTGCTTTTTTCAGGGAATGGCCGACAGCGCCGCGGGCTGGCAGCACCAGGCTCCGCCGCCCGGCAGCATTCTCGACAGCCTGCAGGCCACCCTGCAGCAACGGCGACAGGCTGATCCCGGCCAGTCCTATGTGGCGCAACTGCTCCATGGCGGACAGGACCGGATCTTGAAAAAAGTGGGCGAAGAAGCCACGGAGTTTGTCCTGGCATGCAAAAATCATGAAAAGAAACCGATCATTGCCGAAGCCGCCGATCTGCTCTTTCACCTGATGGTTGCCCTGGAGGAACAGGAATTGCATATTGATGATATCCTGGGCGAACTGGCGAGACGAGAAGGCGTATCCGGCCTGGAAGAAAAGGCATCGCGCCCTCCGCCAGCTTGACGCAACCCATATTTTTTCCTATGGTCAAAGAGTTAGCATGTAGCGCATGGCCCCCTTGGGGCAAGGAGAGCAGTGATGGGCGCTTTCAGTATCTGGCATCTGGTCATCATATTGTTGATTGTCGTAGCGCTTTTCGGAACCGCCAAATTACGTAATGTCGGTTCGGATCTGGGTTCCGCCATCAAGAGCTTCCGCTCCGCCGTCAAGGAAGAGGAAGAAAAAAAGGATGCGAGCATTGGTCATACCATTGATGCCGATGTCCAACCCAGTAAAGAGCACGAAACCGTCAATCGTTGATCCGTCATGTTTGATTTCAGCTTCGGTGAACTGGCGCTTCTGGGGATTATTGTCCTGCTCGTGGTCGGCCCGGAAAAAATGCCGGAACTCGCGAGGACTGCAGGCAAGTGGTACGGAGCCATGCGCCGTACCATGACCAGCCTGCGCTCCGAGGTGGAACAGCAGCTCTTGCTCGACGAGTTACGAAAAGAAGCCGACAAGCTCCGGGATTATGCCAATGAGGAGTTACTGCCGGGCGACATCACCGCCTCCTCATCACTCCGGGCGAGCAGTGAAAACGCGCGCAGCCCCGTAGTGACCATCCCGGAGGCCAGTGGGAACAGGCAGGTGGAGCTGGATATTGACACGATCCCGCCAGCCATTCATGCCGAAGATCGGCCCGGCCCGGAAGATCGACTGCACTGATGACGTTATGTCACCGCTGATGGAGCGATGATCCTCATTTTACTCTCCAGCCCATTTATTCCTGGAACCACTGCCACTTGTTGTTCTCAACCTGCCCCTGATATTCCGCCTGAGGAAATTGCATAAACATGGAGAAGCTGGCGGAAAATACTTTTCTTGGCCACTTGCTGGAACTGCGCCGGCGGGTGCTGATTGCCATCATCGCCATTTTTGTGGGTTTCCTGATTTCCTATCCCTTCTCCAAAAGTATTTATAATATTCTCGCTGCTCCCCTGATTGCCGTTCTGCCCAAGGGCAGCCATCTGATTTACACCAGCCTTCCGGAAGTATTTCTCACTTACGTACAGTTATCCCTGATTTCGGGCTTTGTGCTGGCATTGCCCGTGGTGCTCTATCAATTCTGGGCCTTTCTCGCTCCGGGCTTGTATGAACATGAACGCAAGGCGTTTTTCCCGCTGATTTTCGCCTCCATTTTTTTGTTTGTGGGCGGTATGCTCTTTGCGTACTTTGTCGTTTTCCCCAATGCCTTTCGGTTTTTTACCAGCTTTTCCGGCTCGGATATCACCGCCATGCCCAAAGTGGACAGTTATCTGTCCCTGATCGTGAAGTTTTCCCTGGCTTTTGGCCTGGCCTTTCAGATTCCCATTTTGATTGTCGTGTTGGTGCGGGTGGGTATTCTTCAGGTCGCCACATTACGCCGGAGCCGACGCTATGCGTTTTTAGTCTGTGCCATCGCCTCGGCCATCCTCAGCCCCCCCGATGTCATGTCCATGGTGCTGCTCCTCATCCCCATGTACATGCTGTTTGAGTTGGGCTTGTTCTTCGCGGCCAGAGTCCCTGCTCCCAAAGCGGTAATGGAAGAGGCGGATGATGAAAACGAGCAGGCGTCTGAACGTAGCGCCGCCGATGAAATGGATGCCGCAGAAGCAAGCTTCCGGGATGGGGATGACCAGAAATAATGCCATCCCGATATTCCCAAGGAACCATGGCTTACCAACGAAGCCCTACCGCCCAGGTTCATAGTCTGCAAAACCCCTGATTTTCAATGGGCGTATTTTTCCGTTATTGCTTCAATTCGCTGGACAGTTTCCGGGGTTAGCGCCTTGACGACATTTATAGCCGCGAGATTCTCCAGCAACTGCTCTTTGCGGGATGCCCCCAGGATGACGGAACTCACATGCGGGTTATGGGCCACCCAGGCCAAAGCCAGTTGCGAAACACTGCAGTTCATGGACTTCGCGAAATCAAGCAGCTCTGCGACGGCGGCATTTTTATCAGGATCCAGTAAACCTTCCTTCAAAAAGGATAGTGCCGGCAAGGAAGCACGACTCCCTTCTGGAACGCCTTTAAGGTATTTCCCCGTTAATAGCCCAGAAGCCAGGGGACTCCAGGTGGTCAAGCCCAAACCCATATGCTCGTATAGTCGCGCATATTCATTTTCCACCCGCTGGCGATGGAATAAATGATATTCCGGTTGTTCCATCACGGGTTTATGCAGATGGTGGCGCTCGGCGATTTCCCAGGCAGCCATGATTTCATCGGCACTCCACTCGCTGGTTCCCCAGTAAAGCGCTTTGCCTTGCTCGATGATATTGTGCATGGCCCATACCGTTTCTTCGATAGGGGTATGCTTGTCTGCCCGATGACAATAAATCAGGTCCAGATGTTCCAAGCCCAATCGCCGGAGACTTCCCTCGACCGCTTGCATCAAATACTTTCGATTCAGGGTGTTTCGACTATTGATTTGCGACTGCGGCATGTCACCGCCTTTCAATCCCCAATAAAATTTGCTGGAAATCACATAATCAAGACGATTCCAGGAAAGCTGATTCAGCGCCTTTCCCATCAGAACTTCACTCTCGCCATTGGCATAAACTTCGGCGTTGTCGAAAAAGTTTACACCCGCGTCCCAGGCGATAGCCATCATCTCGCGCACACCCGAAAAATCCACTTGATTATGGAAAGTCACCCAGGAGCCTAGAGAAAAAAGGCTCACTTGCAATCCACTACGCCCAAGCCTGCGATATACCATGGATATCTTGTCGTTATTCACGGACATGATTATCTCCTTGTTGAGTTTACGATGATTCTCTTATCCTGCTGCTAGATCACGAACACCACCCTGGTCGACATGGCTTTTGCAGCGCATCCACTTTTGCCTTGACGGAAGGCCCCATGTTGACTAAGTTGGATACCAACTGGACGGTATTCTAAGCCCATTGGGTAAGTGGCAGCAAAAATCTTGCTTGCCCTGTTCATTTTGAGAGGTAATCTCCATGAAAAAGGCGGCAATCTCTGGAGGCACTGCACCCTGAAGATGTCGCCCAAGCGCTGGTGTACAGCTTTGCCCAGCCGGCACATGTTCTGGTTGAAGAAATTCTGGTGCGTCCAGTCAAGCAAATCGTCCCTTGAGAAACCAGCAAGCGGAAACCGCCAAATTTTCTATAAAGCTTGTACCAGAAGCGGGTCTTCCGCTTGCTGTATGCAAGTTAATCTTTTCGCAAATACCGTCACCTATACCGAGCCCATTTATCCTGGAGCTGAACCATGACTGAGGTTCTCCCTCTCTTGCAGTCCCATCGTTCGATCCGCAAATTTCGTCCCGACCCCCTGCCCGAGGGCCTTCTCGAAGAGATTGTTCGCTGTGGGCAGCAGGCCTCCAGTTCCAGCAAGCAGCGCTCGATACGATAGCGCCATGGAAACGTACTACCAGACCCGTTCCACAGGGCAAAAAGCCAGTAGCTGGAGTCGGGAGGTCGCCAGTCTGGCTGGATGGGAGGCCCGCCCGCACATGGCCGAATTTTTGCGCCGTCAGGGATTTTTACAGCGTTGAAGGGCCAGGGCCCTGTCAAGTTCGCCTGCTGGGGCGGCAGAGGCTTTCTGGCGCTCCTCTTTGGTACGGCAAATACTCAGCCCATAAAAAAGCGCCGCAGTAGCGGCGCCCTGGGCGATGACCATCCGCTGGGGATTAGATCTCGCGCACGTCCTCAGCCTGCATGCCCTTGGGGCCGCGAACACTGTTGAACGATACACGTGCGCCTTCTGCCAGGGTCTTGAAGCCGCTGCCCTGAATGGCGGAGTGATGCACGAACACATCTTCCTTGCCGTCTTCAGGAGTAATGAAACCGAAACCTTTACTATCGTTGAACCACTTTACTGTACCTGTTGCCATTTGATGCACTTCCTATTACGTAAATTCGGACCACGTGTCCAGTGCCGAGCATAGGGACTATTCTTTACATATGCAAGGTATTTCTCAGATAATTTTGCAGCAAACACGGCTTTCTTGATGGAAAAATCGGTTTCTGACCAAGGTTAGAACCAATCGTCCGGTATGTAAGAACTACACACAAGGAGTGTTTCATGAAAATTGGCTTCATTGGATTAGGGCAGATGGGTTCCGGAATGGCGGCCAGACTGCAGGCTTCTGGAGAGCCGCTCACCCTATTCAACCGCTCCCCCGAAAAACTGCAGGCCCTGATAGACCAGGGGGCACAAGCCGCCCAATCACTTCGGGACTTTGCCGATACGGATGTGATATTTACCATGCTCGCCGATGATCATGCTGTGGCCTCCCTGGTGTTAGGGGAGGAGGGTCTACTGGCGCAGATGCAACCAGGGGCTGTTCATGTTTCCTGCAGCACCATCAGCGTCGCACTTTCGGCGCAACTGGCCGAGGCCCATACCCGGGCCGGACAGGAATATCTGGCCGCGCCAGTTTTCGGCAGACCCGATGCGGCGGCGGCTGGCAAATTGTTTCTGGTTCTGGCAGGAAAACCAGCCATCATCAGCCGCCTGCAGCCACTTTTTGATCGCATGGGCCAACGTAGTTTCGTGGTTGCCGAGGCTCCAGAAAAAGCCAACCTGGTAAAACTCAGCGGAAACTTCCTGATTGCCTCCGTCATTGAATCCCTGGGCGAAGCCATGGCACTGGTGGAAAAGGGCGGTGTGGATCGTCATGCCTATCTGGAACTGCTGACTTCCAGCCTCTTCAATGTGCCCCTCTACAAAAATTATGGGGGACTCATAGCTGACCGGAAGTTTACCCCACCAGGCTTTGCCGCGCCTCTGGGTCAAAAGGACATGCGTCTGGTGCGGGCTGCCGCCGAAAATCTGAACGTGCCCCTCCCGCTGGCAAGCCTGCTGCATGATCGCTTCATTCGCCTTGCCGCTGAGGGTGCTACCAGCCGCGACTGGTCTGCCATCGCCAAACTGGCGGCTCAGGATGCAGGGCTTTCATCCTGATATTGCTCCTGGACGAAAGTTGGGGTGGCCTGGGTTACCTGCCCCAAAGCGAACAGCCGGGACGTACCATGATTCTCCTCACCTGGAAAGGCAAGGATTTATGCGCATCCATGGCGACTTAGGCAGGGGAATCGGCTGGTCGTCCGCAACACGGCTGCCGGAAAGGCTTTGCCCATTGCCCATGAAGAAGTCTTCCTGGAAGAGCATGCCCGGCATCACCCTGATGGGCTGTGCCCGAGATGATCGCATGACCTTGCATGCCCATGCAGGGCGCATTCAGGAAGCATCAGGCGCCACCCTTTCCTTTTTGGATCAATAATCGTTAAGCTTTCTCCACCCCTTGTACTCAGGAAAAACCTATGGATGTTTGTGCCGCCGTCGCCTATGGCGCTAATCAACCCCTGGCCAACGATCCCCAGAGCTGACTTTGCGCCGGCACGACCAATACGATCACCGCTATTATTTCATCGGCAACCTCATTGGCGAAGATCTGGCTTTTCCTGCCCGGCGTCCGGGCGCATGCCGCCAACCAGGCACCGATGACTGAACGGCGCGGCCATGCCCTGGGAGCGGCCATGCTCGGGATGCTGCTGGATGGTTATGATCTCAGCATCATGGCCGTCGTGCTCTTGCCGCTGAGCAGCGCCTGGCATCTGCACGCGACGGAAACGGGCATTCTCATGGCCATGGCCCTGCTGGGCTCCCTGATTGGCGGCTTGTTCGGTGGTTTTTTTACCGATCGTTTTGGTCGCCGCAAGCTGCTTTTCCCCAACATTTTTCTTTATGTGCTGGGGGCGCTGGTCAGTGCCTTCAGCCCGGATACGGCAGCACTGTTTACTGGACGTTTTATCACTGGCCTGGCCATCGGCCTCGACTATCCCCTGGTCGCCACCATCGTGGCGGAATACAGCCAGTCAGCCCAGCGCGGCAACCGCTTTGCCCGGGTCAATCTGGCCTGGTATCTGGGCGCGCTGCTTGCCACGACTGTGGGCTGGGGTCTGCTCTTTAGCGGCCCGAATTCCTGGCGCTGGATGCTGGGCAGCGCCATCGTCCCCGCCCTGGCCTTGCTCTGGCTACGCCGAGGCTTGCCTGAATCCCCCCGTTGGCTGGTCCGCAGGGGCCGGTATTCACAGGCGGAGGAAGCCCTGGCGCTCCTAAAACCGGCCTGTTCTGCAGCAGAGCGGCAAACGGAACTGGACAGCTTTCAAATCCAGACCCAATCGTGGCGAATCTTGCTCCGCAAGGCTTGGTTGCGGCGGCTTTTCCTCAGCATCTTTCCCTGGTTCTGCCTGGATGTGGTCGGTCTGGGTATCGGTCTCTATTTCCCCATGGTGTTGCGCGATAATGGTCTGGCCAGCAGCAATGCGGCTGCCGCCGCCATCAACGCGGCTTTTCTCATCATCTCGGCCCTGGGGATTCTCTTCATTCTTTCACGGTTGGACCGCTGGGGGCGGATTCCATTGCAAAGCGCCGGTTTCGGTCTCATGTCTCTGGGCCTGGCCTTATTCGCCCTCTGTTCCTGGCAGCACTGGGTCATGGGGGTGTATCTGGCCGCAGCACTGTATTCCCTGGGAGTAGGGATTGGTCCCGGCGTCACCGTATTTGCCCTGGCCGTGGAAATTTTTCCCACCGAATTGCGGGCCAGCGCCGCCGGGTTGGCGACGGCGCTATCCCGTCTGGGAGCTTTCCTGTCCGCCATCCTTTTCCCCATTTTCGAGAAAAGCTGGGGGATTCCTCTGGTATTGATCTGCATGTCTATCGTCGCCCTGCTCGGCTTGCTCGTCACTCTGGCTTATGGCATCGAATCCCGCATGAAAAGCCTCGAAGAACTGGAAACGCTGCCCGCCAAAAGCTGAATTCATTCAAAACTCCAGGTGCGGACGATGCGCAGGGAAGTGGGTGGGGATTGCCACCAGGGGGGCAAGGGCGGAAAAGGCGCGGCGGCGCGAATGAGGGTTTCCACGGCGTCTACCAGGGCCAGATTGCGGGCGCCTTGCAACATGGCAATTTCCACCAGTTGGCCATCCGGGGCAATGGTGACGGCCACCACCACGCGCCCCTGGGGCAAGGGACCATGCCCTGCTGCAAACAGTTTTTCCTGGGCCAGGGCCATGATGCGTCCTTCCCAGTTCTTCAAATAAACATCATAGGTGGCCTGACGCTCTGCCGAAGAGACCGCCGGCGCCGCTTCATGGGTGACGGCTGTCACCTCGGCCTGGGGATGGGGAAGCTGCGGGTCCACTGGCGCAGTGATCCGTGGCCGATGAAAAGCAGGTGTCAGGGAAATTTCCACCAGGGAGTTGACGGGATTTTTTTGGGCCAGCGGGCCCGCCAGTCCCAGCAACAGACACAGCCAAATCAGCACATTGATAAACAAGGAAAACACCAGCCAGGGAAAGAGCTGGTCCAAGTCCCGCGCGCGTATCCGCAAGATTCGAGCAATCGCGGTTATACTGACTGCGCCATACCAGCGCAGGTGGAGCAATCCATCTTCCAGAAAACTACCGGGCGAGGGTGTTTTTACCCCAGCCATTCCGCCGCGTCCAGGGCATAATACGTGATGATGGCATCGGCCCCGGCCCGTTTCATCCCCAGCAGCGACTCCAGCACACTGCGCTGCAAATCCAGCCAGCCGGCCCGCGCTGCAGCCTGCAGCAGGCTGTATTCTCCCGAAACCTGATAGGTCAACACCGGCAGGTCACAGCGTTCACGCAGATCCCGGACCATATCCAGATAGGGCATGGCCGGCTTGACCATGACCATGTCGCAACCCTCGGCAATATCCAGATCCAGCTCACGAAAGGCCTCTCGACGATTGGCTGGGTCCATCTGATAGGCGCGGCGATCCCCGAACTGGGGAGCGCTGTCGGCGGCATCCCGGAACGGGCCGTAAAAGGCGCTGGCATATTTGACGGCATAGGACAAAATACTGACTTCCGTATGACAGCCCGCATCCAACGCTTCACGAATGGCGCTGACCATGCCATCCACCATGCCCGATGGCGCCACCACATGCACCCCGGCCTCGGCATAGGAAAGGACCTGACGCTGGAGATTTTCCAGCGTGGCATTATCATCCCGGTCCCCGTCAGCCGTGAGGACGCCACAATGACCATGGTCGGTGTATTCGCAAAAACAGGCGTCGGCAATGACCAGTAGAGCGGGATAGGCAGCACGGATGGCGCGGATGGCTTTTTGCACCAGCCCATCCCTATCCCAGGAAGCCGAACCACAGGCATCCTTGCAACTTTCTTCGATGACACCAAAAAGCAGCACCCCGGAAATACCTTTGACCAGGGCTTCCTCGCAAAGCCTTAAAGCCGAATCCACCGTATGGCGGAACACCCCCGGCATGGACACAATCTCGCTGCGGATGCCCTCACCTTCCACCAGGAAAATAGGCAAGATGAAATCCGCCGGAGACAGTTGATTTTCCTGAAGCATCCCGCGCATGGCCGGATGTCGGCGCAAACGCCGGGGAGAATGACGCAAGGACAGCGGATTTCTATTCATCGGCGCTACTCCGGCTTTTGGCCCAGCTTTCCAGGGCCTTCATGAGGCCTTCGGTGCTGGCCTCTGGAGCCACCCAGGGTTCCGGCAAACCGACGGCAGTAATGGCTTCTGCAGTGAGCGGACTGATGGCCATCAGGGACGTATTTTTCAACCAGCGTTGGCCAAGCCCACCCACCATCTGGTAGAAATTCTTGAAAATCTCGGGACTGGTCAGAATCACGGCATCCAGTTCACCCCGCGCCCAGGCATGCAGGAGTGGAGTAGGATTGGCGCCCGGCAGGGTCCGCCGATAGCACAGGACTTTGTCGACCTGCGCACCCCGCTCTCCCAGCACCTTTTCCAACAATTCCCGGCCTTGGTCGCCGACAAAGAGGGCCACATGCCGCTGCTGCATTTCCGCCAGTTCGACACTATCCAGCAAGCCTTCCGAACTGAACTTTTTGGGTACCAGATCGACCTGCAGACCAAATTCACGCAAGGCCTTGGCGGTTTCCCGCCCGACTGCCGCCACACGCGGGCCCTGGGGCCAAGGCAAATTCAGACTCTGGAGACGGCTCAGGGCAAAAGCCACGGCATTACGGCTGGTAAAAATCACCCAGTCGAAGATCTCCAGTCGACGCAGGGCATCATCCAGTGATTGCCAGTTTTCCGGTGCTTCAATTTGCACCGCCGGAAAAAGAATCGGGCGAGCACCAGCGGCCTTCAGGGCATCTATCAGATCTCCGGCCTGTTCCTTGGGTCGGGTGACCACCACGCCTTTATTCTGCAGTAATCCACTCTTCATAGTGATTGAATTTCCTTGATGATTATAGCGGCCCCCTGGGCCAGAAGCTGCTCAGCCACCGCTTTCCCCAGGGCTACCGGATCAGCGCCCCTGGCTTCTGCACGGAGCAGACGCGCACCGTCAGGGCTGGCTACCAGGCCCCGCAGATGCATAAGCTGCCCCTGCCATTCGGCCAGCGCCGCCACGGGCAAACGACAATCTCCGCCCAGTATGCGGTTCATGCTGCGCTCCGCCAACACACACTGCTGGGTAGAGGGATCGAGCAAAGCCTGCAACAGTTCCCGGGTTTGCGTATCTTCTGACCGAATTTCAATGCCCACGGCGCCTTGCCCCACCGCTGGCAAGGACTGCTCCACCGAAAGGGCGGTGCTGATCCGTTCCCCCAGCTGCAGGCGCTTCAGGCCCGCCACCGCGAGAATGATGGCGTCATATTGGCCATCGTCGAGCTTGCGCAGACGGGTGGCGACATTGCCACGCAGATCCTCTACCTGCAAATGGGGATAGTGTTGCAACAATTGTGCGCGCCGCCGCAAGCTGGAGCTTCCCACCCGGGCACCCGGTTTGAGCTGATCGGGATGCCCGACGCCATTACTGACAAAAGCATCGCGGACGTCTTCCCGGGCCATGATGGCCGCAATCTCCAAACCCTCGGGCTGCAGTGCCGGCACGTCTTTCATGGAGTGCACGGCCACGTCCACCTGTTGCGCCAGCAAGGCTTCCTCAATTTCCTTGACGAAAAGACCTTTGCCCCCCAAGGAATGGAGAGGAGCATCGAGCAGGACATCACCACTGGTGGTCATGCGGATAATATCCACCTGGATGCCCGGATGGGCCGCATACAGGGCATCACGGACATGCTCGGCCTGCCAGACTGCGAGGGGGCTGGCGCGGGTACCAATTCGAATCGGCGGCATCATGGCGGGACAATCACCCTGGAACGACACAAAAAATCAGAAATTCGTCACCTAAGCAGGGCAACTTTACCTGCCAAGGATAAAGATGTTTGCCCGAAGCCGCAAATAACATTGAAATGCCCTTTAACTACAAGATACAATCGCTGCAAATTTAACAGGAGTCCGAAAACATGCGTTATCATCAAATCTGTATGGTCGTAGCAATGACTGGTGCCCTGGCCCTGACGGGCTGCGCCCATAACGTCGGTAGTGGCAAACCCAGCACGGTGGGTGCGGTGGCCCCGGCCAATTCTGCCGCCACTGCGGGTTACAATGGCGAAGGCGTCAACAGCCAGGCTCTCAATGCCAATGGTCCCATCGGGGGCGGCAACAGTGGTCTGACAGCCGCTGAACTGGCGGCACTGCCTCAGCATCTGCGGGTGCATTTCGCCTTCAACAGTGAAAGCATGGATGCCCATGCCCGGCAGATTGCCACCCAGAATGCGCGGTTCATGGTCAATCATCCCCATGTCAAGGTGCGCCTGGAAGGCAATACCGATGACCGGGGTACCCAGGAATACAATCTCGCCCTGGGCGAACGCCGCGCCGAAACGGTCAAGCAGTTCCTGGAAGCCCAGGGTGTCAATGTCGCGCGCATCAGCACGGTCAGCTTCGGCAAGGACAACCCCCTCTGCACCACCAACGATACCGCGTGCTGGGCAAAAAACCGCCGCGTCGATTTTGTGTATAGTGGTGGCTACAACGGCTAAACAGCCAAGGAGAAAATGTTGATGAAACGCTGGCAATTACTGCCTGTTCTGCCGTTATTGTGTCTGAGCCCCTTTGCCCAGGCAGAATCCACGAGTGATCGGGTGCTCCAGCTTCAGCAGCAAATGGCGGTCATGCAAGGCGAGTTGAGCAGCCTCGTGGCCGTTCAGCAGGCGGACAAAGGCAGTCAAAGCGCCCTGTCCAGCCTGCTGCAACGTACCCAGCGTCTGGAACAGGAAGTCCGCAATCTCCGGGGGGAACTGGATACCAAGACCCACGCTCTGCAGATGGCACAACAGGCCACGGCCAGCAAGGTACAGGCGCTGGCCGCCCAGCTGGCGGTAGCCGCCCCAGCCACCGGGATCACCGCCAGTACCAGCTCGGTGCCGAGCAGTCTGGCATTGACGAACTCTGCCATCAGTACCCCGGCAGCGGCTGTCGCCAGTGCCGCCAGCAATGCCTCCGCTTCCACCATCCAGAGTCTGGGACAAGCCGACTATCAGCATGCTTTCAATTTCCTGCGGCAAGGAAAATATGGAGATGCCGTTACCGGTCTGCAGGGCTTCATCCAGAAATACCCTCAGAGCAGCCTGGTTCCGGATGCCTACTACTGGCTGGGACAAGCCCAGTATGTGCTGGGGCAAAATGACGCCGCTCTGAAAAGTCTGTATGTGGTGCCAACCCATTTCAGTCAGAGCAGCAAGGCTCCCGAAGCCATGTTGCGCATGGCCGAGATTTATCAGGCCATTGGCAAAAAGAAGCAGGCCGTCGCGGTCCTTAACAAGATCCTCCGGCAGTATCCCAGCACGCCATCGGCACAAAAAGCCGAAGCCCAGCTACAGGCCCTGCCGTCACAGTAAGGATGGACGGGCGCCTCCGCATCACCGAAATATTTCACAGCCTGCAAGGAGAAACCCGCAGCGTTGGGCGTCCTGCAACCTTTGTGCGCCTGACCGGCTGCCCGCTGCGCTGTCAGTATTGTGATACCGCATACGCCTTTCATGGCGGCGAATGGCAGACCCTGGATGCCATCATGGCAAGCGTCCAGGCGGGCGGCAACCATCTGGTGGTGGTGACCGGCGGCGAACCCCTCGCCCAGGCCGATGTCTTGCCCCTGCTCACCCGGCTCTGCGATGACGGCTACGAAGTGTTTCTGGAGACCAGCGGCGCGCTGCCCGTCGCAGCGGTTGATCCCCGGGTCGTCAAGGTCCTCGACCTGAAAACACCGGACTCCGGCGAATCCGGGCGCAATCTTTGGGAAAACCTGCCCTACCTGAATGCCCAGGATCAGATCAAATTGGTCATCTGCAGCCGCCAGGACTACGACTGGGCCAAAGAGGTGTTGCAGCGCGAGAACCTGAGCCAACACTGCGAAGTGTTATTTTCCCCGGCCCAGGGAGAAATGCCCCTCCGTGATCTGGCCGACTGGATACTGGCCGACAAGCTCCCGGTGCGGCTCCAGATTCAACTGCATAAACTCATTTGGGGCGATGTCCCGGGACGCTGATCCATGCCAGAAGAAACCACCGCAAAACCCGCCATTGTCCTGCTTTCCGGAGGGCTGGATTCCGCCACGGTCATGGCCCTGATGCGTCGGGATGGTTATGCCATTCACGCCATGTCCTTTGATTATGGCCAGCGCCACAAGCAGGAATTGCACTATGCCGGTCTGGTGGCCCAAGCCATGGGGGCGGCCAGCCATCGTACCGTCCATATTGATCTGGCGGCATTTGGTGGCTCGGCACTGACCGACACCCAGCTTGCCGTACCGGAAAGTGGCGTGGCTCCGGGTATTCCCATCACCTATGTACCCGCACGGAATACCATCTTTTTGTCCTTTGCCCTGGCTTTCGCAGAGGTATTGGACGCCCAGGACATATTCATCGGCGTCAACAGTCAGGATTACAGCGGTTATCCCGACTGCCGCCCGGAATTCATTACGGCCTTTGAAAAGCTGGCAGCGGTGGCCACCCGTCTTGGGGACGAAGCGCGCGGTCCTCGCATCCATGCGCCGCTTCAGCATCTCAATAAAGGTGAAATCATCCAGCTGGGAACCCGCTTAGGGGTGGATTACAGCCTGACCCGCTCCTGCTATCAGCTCGATGACCAGGGACGTTCCTGCGGCCGTTGCGACAGCTGCCGCCTGCGCCACGCCGGCTTCCTGGATGCCGGAATCGCGGACCCTACGCCTTATCAATAAGACCCAACAGTTTTTCCAGTTAAATTTTGCAGACAGGGACCCAACACCCACCGATTCTTCATGGTGTCGGGAAATTTCTTTGCATCATCGCACGATGAAATTGCAAATAAGGTTCATGCTCTGCTGCGAGCCACCGGAGCCGGAGTTCCGGAGAAAGGCTTAACCGCTGTAAATCCACAGGGGCCAGCGCTGGGGAAAGCAGCAGGCGACCCTGGGAGTCAAAGCTGATCAGGAAGCGGTCGAAGAGGGCATCGAGGTTGGCGGTGAGCAAAAAACCGTTGAAGACATCCAGCCGTTCCGCATCCGACTCGCATTCCGCCCAGGGTTTGGCATGGCTGGCGCGGAGCACGTCGGGCAAGGCCAGGCCGGTGACGGCGCAGGCGCCGCCCCAGTAGGTCAGCATGGCTTCGCGGAATTTCTGTTGGCCGATGCGCTGGCGTACCATGCGTTCGACTTCTGTGTGCAGCGTCTCTGGCGGCAACGCGGCCAGTTCCTCGCTCACGGCATCTTCGTAGCTGCGGGCAACCTGATTGGGCAAGGCCCGCGACAGGCTGGCGGCGCGCAGCAGCAGGGTGGCGAGTTCCGTATTTCCGGGGGTCAGAAAATGGCTATCGGCCGATGTCCACTGAGGAAAACTACGGGCCATCTCTCCCGGTAGTGTGGCTGACGTCGTCGCGAAACAGACTTGGTACCCGTCATCCGCAGTGCCCGTAACCGTGACGCGGGTGGGGTGCTGGGCGGAGGCGAGGCAGACGGCTTGCGGGTTGGCGGACAGGACATGCTCAAAGCCGTGGTCATGGCCGGTTTTTTCCAGCAGGGCTATTTTGAGCGAATCCATCTTCAAGGCTTCGGATGTGTGCTCGGGTTGTCGGTCAGGCGGCCTGCTCGGGTTTGTGAATGGCCGCCAGTTCCTCGGCCAGCCGACTTTCTGCAACGGTCAAGTCGTAAGCCTGCTGCATGCGTAGCCATATTCCCGGCCCGTTACCCAGATATTTGCCGATACGCAAGGCCATCTCCGGGGTGATGCCCTTACGCTCAGACAGGATGCCGTGAACGGTCTGGCGCGAGACTCGCAGGCCACGGGCAAACTCTGCTACAGAGATATCCAATGCGGGCAGTACCTCTTCCCGCAATATCTCGCCAGGATGCGTCGGTATGCGATCCACTTGCTCAACGGTCATTTCGTTCATTGGACACCCCCTGTTCTTAATGGTCATTCTCCAGATCAATGCGCCAGGCATCCCCATCCCGCCACTCAAAGGTGATGCAATAGGGTCCAATTGCGATTTTCAGCGAGTCCATGCGAGGGTCTCCGCTTCACTCTCCAGCCGATTCCAGTCGACGCGGCGACTGCGCCAGTGTACGTCGATAGCCTGGGTAAAATCCGGGCGTACCAGCTTGGCGCGTGCTTCGCAGGTGTCGGCGGATTCGCGGCGGATTACCAACCCTTCCAGTGGCCCGTGGCGGTAGCGACTGGGTGTGCTGAAGACCTGTTGTTCCAGCTCTTTTAAGGTGCTGTGGCCGTGCATCACCTGCGGGACAAGGGCTAAACCAGCCTGTTCCGCGAGACGGTTGCGTCGCCGCGTACTCCAGAACCGCCCGATACCACGGTCATAGACATCGAAGAGCAAAAACCAGTCGGGCAAGGCTGCGTAGTCCAGCGAATGGCGAGCGGCGCACCATTCGCCAAACAGGATCAAATTGGGTGTAAGCACGGCACGCAGAGCTTCGTCATGCTGCGCCAGCCAGGCGGGCAGGCGCGTGAACTGGCCGGCATGCGGTTCGACCAAATATTGGCCGCGGTTTTGCGCGCGCAGGGTGCCATCGGGCGCGAGTGAAAGGCCCAGATTGGCGCCATCGAGCTTTTCCTCCACCACCACCTCGTCTGTCAGCAAGGCACGTGCCTCGGCGGGTGCCAGCACCTTGTCGTCACGCGGCGCACCTTGGCCCAGCCAGGCAATGTGCGGGGTATGGGGGAAGCGGAAGAAGTCGTCAGTCATCCAGCGCCAACCTTTGATGTGTACCAGTCATCGGGCAGCAGCCTCTGGAAGCAAAGGCCTATATCTCTCAACTGTGCTTCCGCAATAAACCAGTCTGTCTCTGCTCCGTACACAATCGGCGGCACTTGGTCGAAAAGAATCTGCGCAGCCAGTGCACATGCCACCCACTTGCGATCCTCCCGATCCGTTACCAATGCTTCGTGGGCAGGATCAAGCACAGCGATGTGTTCGCCGTTGGCCTCAAGTGAATCGATAGGCACGTAGTCGGCCAGATTTCTATCCAGCTTGTTCTGCAAGACCTGCATGCCGTATTCCTGCTCGCGCAAGTTGAAGGGCATGTTTCGTTCGTATTCGTCCCGAACCAGCCCTTCTTCATCCAGCACGATGCGCTGATCAGACTGGTCAAAGTCAACAAGCCACTCGTAAATCATTTCCCGCAGCTCAATCTCCTGCGGCATGGCCCTTACTGCCAGATTCGACAGCTCGGAAACGGCACTGGCTGCCAGCATTACATTGGTATCAACCAGGTACATTGCCATCCCTCGCTCTCAACTCCTTTGCGCGCTGAATGGCCAAGGCTGTTTGCTCTCGCGTCTCACCCAACGCATCGCCAAAGAAACCTTCGGGCCAGTTTTTCACACGACCGAAATCATCCAGCTCCAACGGCCGCATGCGTGCGGCTTTGCCTTCACGCTCGACGAAATACATCGCCGCGTCTTTGGGCGTGATCTGCTGCTTGGCGATCAGCGTTTGCATGCGCCGGAACAGGTGTTCGGAGTGAGTCTCAACGATGAACTGGACGTTGCGTTCCTTGCTCACCTGCGCCAGCAACTCAGCCAGCTTGCTTTGCGCCAGGGGGTGCAGATGGCTTTCCGGCTCTTCGACGATGACGATGTGGCCAGGCTGCGCAAACAAGGCGGCAACGATGACGGGGATGACCTGCGACACGCCCACACCAACATCCTTGAGGTTGCTGGCCTGGTCACCGTTCTCGATCAGCAACTCATAGCGCGCTGAGTTGCCCAAGGCGCGGATGGAAAGACCATCCGCCAGATTCATGTCCTTCAACCAGCGAATCGTTTGCTCGAAGAGTTGCGCTTCCGCAGGCAAGGGTTGGTTGCGCTTCTTGGCCGCCTGACGCGCCACACCGCTGGCGATCAGGGCATCCACCGCCTTGGCACCGTCGTCGCCAATGTGGGCGGGCATACGACCGGCCCAAACATAGTCGCGCTGGGCCAAGCGGCGCACTGGGCCCAAGTAAATGATGCGCCCCAGTTCATCCAGCAAGGCCGGGCCGACCGGCTTGATCAGTTCACCCTGTGCGCCGAGCTTGTTCAGCGTCGATGCCGAGAAGGCAAATGAACGCTGTGGCCGAAAGTCCGCACTTTGACCTAATGGCTTAGCTTGGGTGGCCAAGCTCAGGCGGTAAATGCCCGGCTTGCGCTGCTGTACGCTGAAGCCTTGCCCGTCTCTTCCCAACCGCAAAAACGCCAGCTCGGCGCTCCCTGCTGGGCCTTTGTTGTAGCGCGCAGAAAACAGTGTCGAGCTTTCTGCCTGGCCATCCTCACTCCAGCGGAACTCGATTCCTACTTGCGTTGCCGTTGTACTTTCACTGGCAGCACTGTGGCGGCAAAGCACGTCCTTGAACTGGCCAAGTGTGACCGAGTCATCCGCATCGGGGTTGCCTAAATTCAAATCCAGATTGGGGTCGTCGCCTTTGACCGTTTGCCGGATCAGCAGCAGGCTCTGGATCAAGCTGGATTTGCCGGAAGAATTGGTGCCCAGGAGGAGCGTAATCGGCGCCAGCCGAACAGCGCCCGTGCTGCGCCATATCTTGAAGTTTTCTAGTTTTAAGTGCGTTAGCATCAGTGTAAATCTCCGTGGTCCAACTCGTCCCAAGCGTTAAGAACCAAGCGTTGGGTGCGGTATTCGCCGAATTCACGCATTTCGTTTTTTTGCAGCACGCGAAAGGTCTCGCTGGGGTAATCCTCGCCCATTATGTCGCTGGGGTCGAGGATGTAGCGGAGTTCGTCGCGGGTGAGGCCGTAGAGGCGGGCGTACCAGGCGTCCAGTTCGGCGCGCAGTTGGGCGCGGCGGGCGGGGTCGAAGGCGTAGGGCGGGCCGGCGTAGCCGAGGTCGTGCGCCCAGGCTTGCAGATCGTGGGCGGTGTAGGTGAGTTCGAGCACGCGCGGGACGATGAAGGCGAGGTCGGCTTCGGTGTAGCGGTCGGGGGGGAGGTTTGGCAACTGCTTCTTGACGTGATATTTCAGGTGCGTGCCGCCCACTTTCTGGCGCGCCGCATAGTCATGCACCAAGGAACATTGATCCGCCAACAGACAAGCAACGCGCGCACCATGCTTGAGGTCTGGAAACATCAGTAGCAAGGTGTCTCCGGCCCCCACCCTCCCCACCACCGCCGCGATCACCGTGCGCTCGTCGGTGGCGCGGCAGATGTCGCGCCAGCCCATCAGCCAGCCGCGTTCCCATGCCCAGATGATGTTGTCGTCTTTGTCGCGCTTGACGAGCCGCTCTTCCACTTCCGCCGCGTCCACCCAGTAGCGCGGGGTGACGGTGTAATGCGGGTCGTCTTTTTTGACTTCGGAGACATCGCGGCTGTCGCCATCCAGCGTGTAGGTGGCCCAGCGGTGGTCGAACTGGTGGATCATTTTTGCTTCGTACAGCGGCAGTCGGTCCGGACCGGGGGCATCGGTAAACAAGTGGCTGTCGTTGGACATGTCCAGCATGCGCATGAAGGAAATGCCCCAGGGGTTGCCGTCCGGCCGGTGGTCGTCGATGAGCACGGGGGCGGCGCGGTAGAGCTTCTGGGTGAGTTCGGCGTCGCGCGCGCTGCGGAACACCGGGCAGGTGAGGGTATTGGGATTGAGCAGGCGGAATTCGTCCGGCGTGAGGCGAAAGCGGCGGCGTGCATCGGCGAGTTGCTCGACACGGGTGGCAAAAAACACGAACTCCGCCTGCTTGGCTTGGCCCAGGGTGAGCAGGCAGAACTTCATGCGGCTATCCACCGCCGGAAACAATCGCTCGCGGTTTTCGAGGTCGTAGAGACTGACCAGCCGTGCGTTCTGGGTGATATGGGCGAAAAACGCCTTGGTGCTGTCGTCGGTGGCAATGCCGGTGGGCACGATGAAACCGGCGCGGCCCAGCGGTGCCATCAACTGCGCGAAGGTTTCCGCAAAGAGGGCGTAGGTGTTCACATCGCCCACGCCGGTGAGCGGGTAGCGGCCGCCGTCTTCGCCCTTGACATGGGCGAACAGGCTCATGGCCTCGGCCGTGCGACGAGCGCTGATGAACTCGGCGTAGAGGCGCTGCTCGGCGGCGCTTTCGGGCGAGAGGTGTTCCAGTTCGGGGAACAGATGCCGCGCCAGCATGCCCTCGGCCAGCCAGCCGATGCGCAGGCTGCGTTCGGCCTTGTTCTTCGCCCCGGCCACGTCGCGGTGACGGGTGGCGAAGAATTCTTCTTCCTGCAGCTTGATGCGTTCCCACGGCGGGTTGCCGAGCACACAATCAAAGCCCCCCGCCGCGAACACCTGCGCAAACGCCAGCGGCCAGTGCAGCACGCGGGCCTCGACGCAGGCGGCGTGGGCGGCCGCCCATTGCGCCTGGTAAGCGCTGCCCGGTGTTTCGGTAAATAGTCCCAGCCAAAGTGTTTGGCTGGTAGGAATGGCTGGCGGTGACGCGAGAGGCGCGAAAAGTGTCAGATCTACAGTTGCATCCATGCCTGTGTCTTGGGTGCCTTCCACCTTGGGCAACAGAAAGGCTCCCACCAGTAGGTCGGCGGCTTGAGCGACGCGACTGTCTTGTGTCTGATGCAAAAAGATGTGCCAGGCGGCCTCCTTGGCGGCGATTTCGGTAGGTGTGTCTTGCGGCAGGGCTTCGAGCTGGTGCAAACCTTCCAGGCCATTGATTCGCTGGAGATCGAATGGTACTAGATTGCTGTGCAGTTCACGTTCCAGTTGCTTCAGTCCGTGGGCGTTGGCCTGCGCCAGGGCCTTGCAGACGGCTTTGTCGTCGCCGGAAAGTGGCTTGAACGCCTCTTTGGGGATGCCGCGCTCCAGCGCCTTGAGGTCGGTGAGGCCGAGCAGGGCGTCGCCCACCTGCAGGTGGTGGTCGAGAAAGCTCAGGGGGCGGCCTTCCTCGAAGCCTTCCAGCCACAGCGCGGTGCGCGCCAGCTCGATGGCCATGGGGTTGCGGTCCACCCCGAAAATGCAGCGGGCAATGACTTCGCGCAGGGCGTGGCGGTAGTCCTGGGGCTGTACGGCACCATCGGCGGCCCGCAGTTGGGCGAGTTGTTCGGCCAGGCGGCGGGCGGCGGCCAGCAGAAAGTGGCCGCTGCCGCAGGCGGGATCGATCACCCGGATGGCGAGCAGGGCTTCGACCGGCTGCGCGGGGCGGGCGGCGAGGCGTTGTTCGATGACCGGATCAAGGGCGGAACGGATGAGTTCCTGCACCAGCGCATCGGGGGTGTAGTAGCTGCCGCTGAGCTTGCGCGCGTTGCCAGCGGTGCTGCTGCCTTCGCTGTCGCCCATGCCGATGAAGCCGAAGCGGCGCGCCGGCAGGTCGATCTCGGGTACCAGTTCGAGCAGGCTTTCGTAGACGCTGCCCAGTTCTTCCGGCCCCATGTTGCGGTAGTCCACCGGGGCCAGGCTGCCGCTGTGGTTGGACCAGCGCAGTTGCTGCATGGCGGCGAGCAGGTGGGCGTTGTCGAGGCCGGCGGCGTCGAGCTCGGGGCATTGCGTGGGCGCGAACAGGCCGCCGAGGGCGGGTAGCCCCAGGCAGGCGCGCTCGCCCTCGGCCAAACCCTTGAACACGATGCGCACGGCCTGCCAGTGGTCGTCGAAGCGATTGCGGGCGCGGCGTTTGAGGCAGATCTCGCGCAAACGGGCCAGGGCATAGCCCTCGGCGTAGGCCGCACACGCCTGCGGGCTGGCGTCGGAAGGATGCAGCACGCCGCGCTCTTCGACGTTGAACAGAAAGATCAGCCGGTAGATGAGGCGCAGCAGTTGCTGAAAATAGGCGTCCTTGCTGAGCGCGCCGGTGTGCAGCGCGGCGCGCAGCGCATCGTTGGCGGGATGCTGGAGGAAGCCTTCGCCGAAAATCAGCAGGGCTTCGGTAACGCCCTGGCGCAGACCTTCGCGGACCCGGGTGCCCTCCTCCTGCCCAGCAGCGCGCCACTGTTCCCAGATGCAAGGGGCTTCCTGTTCGCCGCTTTCGGGATGGGGCGCGGGTTGCGGGGCGCGGCTGGCGTGCAGCAGGCGCCAGACGTTAGTGAACTCGGCGTAACGGGCGCCGCCAAGCAGGTCTTGCAGGTCGATTTCCAGAAAACTGGGGCGGGTGAGGGTGGCGGCGGCGCGCAGCAGGCGCAGTTGGCGGCCATTGCTGGCCATGGCCCAGGTGTGGTCAGGGCTGGCGTTGAGAAACTCCTGCGCCAACTGGAAGGCGGTTTTCTTGCGTGCGCCGTTGCCGGTGACGGCGAAACGCGGGTCGGCCGTGTCCAGCCCCAGGGTATGCGGGGCGACGACGACGGGCACGGCGCCTGCCAGAAAGGTGACGGGATAGTCCTGATCGCCCACGCTGAGGCCCGTGACGGGGGCGATATGTGTGTAGCCGAAGGCGTCGCGCAAGAGCTCTTGCACAAAGTGGCGGGTGAGCACTTCGGCATCGACATCGCTGCGCTCGAACTGGCCGGCAAAGTGCTTCCACTGCGCAGTGGCGATCTGAAAGGCGCGGCTGGTGTCGTCCTTGAGCTTGAGGCCCTTGGGGGTGTGATAGTCGGCTTCGCTCTGGAACCGGGCCGCGCCAAGGGCCGCTTTTTCCAACTGGTCGGGCAGGAACAGGCCGCCCTCCAGACGCAGGGTGGCGAAGGCGAAGTGGTGACGCGGCTGGTGTTTCACAGCGATACCACTGGCAGGCCGAAGGCCTCGGCGGCGCGACATTGGCGGGCGTCGGCCGAGATGAACACTTCGGCGGTGCAGGCGAGGGCGGCACCCAAGTGGATGGCGTCCATACCGCGCAGGGTGTGCTTTTCCAGGGCCTTGACCGCGTGCTGGATGACCTGGGGCGTGGTATCGCAGATCAGCGCATCGGCGATGTCGAGCAGCAGATCGCGCTTGATTTCCTGGTATTGCGCGTCCGTCAGGCGTCTTTCCCGCTGCAGGCGGCAGAAGGCAGAAATGAGCTCGGGAATGGCAATGACCGACAGCGCCAGTTCACTGGCCCGTTCGCACCACGCCAGAACGTCAGCGGTGCCAGTTTCGTCGATGTAGCGCTTGGCAAAGGCCGAGGAGTCGAAATAGACGCGCATCAGTCTCCGCGCTCGTCGAGGATGAGTCGGCTGATCTCCTTGCCGCCGATGGCCAGCGGGTGAGCGGGGCGCTGCTTCCAGGAGGGCAATTGCGCCGGGATGGGGTGGATTTCGGCGATGGGTTTGCCGTTGCGCAATACGCGCACCGTCTGTCCGCTCTCGACCAGATCGAACCAGGTCTTGGCGTGATTGCGTAATTCGGTGAAAGTGGTTTCCGGCATGAATGTGCTCCCGTCAGATTATGTACACCAAAGTGTACATTATAGAGCGTCCGGCAACAACACGTAGACGCCGATCACGTCCACCGGCAGACAGGCGCTGACGCTGTACTGGCCGACATCGCGCGCCGCCGTGCGCACCCGGCGGTGGTCTTCGAGCAGAGTGACGGCGCGGTTCTGCGCCAGGGCTTCCAGTTGCTGCGGATGAGCACGCAGAAAGTCCAGCGCCGTGCGGACTTCGCGCCGCACCCCTTCCGGCGGCAGGTTGCCCGTGGGGGTGCATTCGAGCAGCGCATTGACAGAATCGCCGCTCAACCATTCGGGTTGGCTGCGGCCTTTGACGGCAAGGGTGACGGTTTCTTCGGCCATCATCTGGAAGGGTTCACGGCGGCGCACATAGCTGAGCTGATGGCGCAGACGCAGCAGGTAGAGCGTGGTGACCACGTCCACGGCATCGGTGAGGGTGGCGGCGCAGCGCGCGGCGATGGGACTGCCTTCCTGCAGACTGGTTTCGAGGAGATAGTCGGCGAGGACCGTCACCAGCGGGTGACTGCGGTGCAGTGCGTTGAAATCGATGGTCAGTGCTTTGTTTATGCCTTCATCGGCCAGCCGCAACCGCAGCGTTTCCGGCAGATGTTGCGGTAGCAGGCGGAACTGCTCCTTGCGGGCTTTTTCCAGCGGGGCGTTGAGGCGGGCGCAGGCGCTCTGCAGGAAGCGCTGCACGTCGGCCTGGGTGCCCAGCGCTTGTTGTTCCTTCTGCCATTCGGGCAGCACTTCGTCGGGACGGATGCGGCGCTGGGCAAAGACGGTGCGGTTGGCCTTGGCCTTTTGCAGGGCGTCTTGCCAGCGGGCTTGCAGGGGGGCGAGGATCTGTTCGAATTCCCCAAAGTCGAAACCCAACTGCGCGGTATGGGCGTTGTTGCGCTTCATCAGCGCGGCCTTGACCAGCGCCTGCTTGATGCGGGCTTCGTCTTCGGGCATGGGTACCAGCACGCCGAGTTCTTTCTCGATGGCTTCGCCCTTGCGCAGGATGACGTTGAGCACAAAGCCATCGACCGGGTTGTCCTGCCCGTAGAGCATGGTGCAGCGCACTTCGGGGGCCTGCTGGCCGAAGCGATCGACGCGGCCTTCGCGCTGTTCGTGGCGGGTGGGGTTCCAGGCCAGGTCGTAGTGGACGACGGCGGTGAACAGGTGCTGCAGGTTGATGCCTTCGGAGAGGCAGTCGGTAGCGACGAGGATGCGGGATTCGCCCTCCGCCAGTGCCTCCACCCGCTCGCGGCGCTCCTCTGGGGTGTATTCGCCGGTAACGGCGTCGATGACGGCCTTGGAAAAGACTTTCTTCAGATATTCGGTGACGTAGTGGGCAGTGGCGATGTAGCGGCAGAATACGACGGGGTGAAAGCCCTCTTTTAGCAGCGCATGGAGATGTTGGATCAATACCGCCAGCTTGGGATCGCCCGTCTGGCCCGAGAGCCGTTCCGCTTCGTTGATCAGCGTTTGCAAATGCCCGGCATGGACCATCTGTGCGGGTGGTTCGAGATCGTTGCTGTCCAGGTCGTCGGCTTCACCGTCGTATAAACGCTCGTCGGTGAGCCATTCGTTGTCGCTGAGGGTGTTGTCCAACCGGGTTGTCAGGGCTTTGACGGCGGCGGCCGGAGAAGAGGCCACGCAACGCAGCAGCGCGAGGGTGGCGTACCAGACCAAGCGCGCATGGCCAGCCTCTCGCGCTTCGATGCTTTCGGCGAGTTCCCGGCAGAAGTTTTGCACGGCGTCGAAGAATGCGCCCCAGTCGCCGCTCAACGGGTAGGTGATCTCGGTTTTCATGCGGCGCGGAAAGCCGCGGCCATCGTTGGTTTCCGCCTGCCATTCGGCAATATCCTTGCGCCGGCGCTGCACGAAATGGCGGGCCAGTTCCTGGCGCAGCGGATCATTGGCAACGGTATGCCCTTGTAATTCATGAAAGCGTGGATCGAGGAGCGAAAGCAAGTTGTAAAAAGCCTCTTCGTCCCCCGAGTGCGGGGTGGCGGTGAGCAGCATCAGGTGGCGTTCGGGGTTTTGACTGAGTTGCTGCAAGAGTTGGAAACGCAGTTGCTTGCCCTGTCCGCTGCTGGCACAGGTGTGGGCTTCATCCACGATCACGCACTCGGGAGCGATGGTGAGAAAGTGGGCGCGGTGGCGCTCGCTCTTGATGTAATCCAGACTGACCACGACCACTGGATGGTAATCAAAGAGACCGACCCCATGGGGTAAGTCACGCTCGATGCGGGAAGCGGAGGCAGAGGTGAGGGCCACGCTTTGCAGATTGAAGCGGCTTTCCAGTTCATTTTGCCATTGCTCGACCAGATGTGGCGGGCAAAGTACGGCCAAGCGGCGGATTTCGCCGCGATCCATCAACTCGCGGGCAATCAGCCCAGCTTCGATGGTTTTGCCGACGCCGACGTCATCGGCGATGAGCAGGCGCACCGTCGAGAGGCGCAGGGCCATGAGGAGCGGCACGAGTTGATAAGCGCGGGGTTCGACGGCGATGTTGCCAAAGGCCCGGAAGGGACCCCCGCCAGCCCGCAGTTTGAGGCGCAGGGCGTCGCGCAACAGCTGAGCGGCGGCATGGTTGCCCGCCTGTTCCGGTTCAGGCCAGGGAAAGGTGGCGGGCGCGACGGCCTGCAGTTCCAGCTCGGGGATCAGGGTGATGCTGTCGCCGTCGGCGCCACCCAGCGGGCGCAGGCGCAGCCAGTCGCGGCGGGATTCGCTTTGCACCACCCATTCGCGACCCCGTGCGCGCACGAGGTTGCCGGGCAGGAAGTCGTGTTCGATGCGGGTCATGGGATGTTCTCGGGCAGGCCGAATATCCCGGGATAAGCGGCAAATCGGATCGACCATTGGGCCGGGTCCGCGAAGTCCAAGACCTGCCAGCCCTTGTCGCCGAGTACCCGATGCAGATCCAGGCTGATGGGCGTCAGAAAGACCAGGGCCCGGGCGGCGACGTACTGAGCGGCGGCGATGGCGGCGCCTTGCTGGACGGGGACATCGGTGGCGTCGGGCAAGCGCAAACCGGCTTGGGTGATGGCCTGCAACCATTGCGCAGTGAGATTCTGGCCGGGAGCATGTGGTGGCGATGAAGAAACTGCCGGTGCCGCGACGGAAGGAGTCAGATGCACCACGGCATTGGCCAGCGCCACCAGCAGTTTCAGGGCATCAGTGTTGCGGCGATTGATGTTTTCGTGGTCCGGCTGATTGAAGTAGGACAACAAGCACTGGTAGCAACCCGCTTCGCAAATGTGCTTGTCCGTCGCCTCCAGCGCCGTAAACTGCCAGATGCCGTCTTCCGGCTTGCCATAGTGCATCATCTGCAAGGCGGCGCTGGCGACTTCCCGGAGGAGGCTGCCGGGTTCCCCGACCAGACGGGTCAGGACACCGGCACCGCCCTCGGCGGCTTCGTAAAACATCAGGGCGCGGCGTTCGTCGCTTTTGGGCAGAGGCTCAGCCACCAGTTCGGCTTCTTCGATCTGGAAGGTCATTTCAATGCCCCGCTTCAGGGCGGCTTGCAGTGTGGCCATGGCCTCCAAGGAAAGCGCCTGTGCCGGAGCCAGGATCAGCAGGTTCCGATGATCTTCGACAAAGGGTACGATGCGCTGATTGGCCACCTTGTCAAGCAGGCCGTCTTCCTTTTCCGGGCTTTCATCGGATGCATTGGGATCATCCTGCTTGCTCCAGGTGCCAGTAATGGGGTTGATATAGAAACCCAGTTGCTCCTTGTTCTTGCGCCGCCGCCAGCCGCGATTGATGCGCCACAGGCGGGCGGCGGGGGCATAGGTGAGTTCAGCCAGCACTTCGTCGCCATTGCGTACAGCGGCCTTGCGCTTCTGGATGACGCCGTCGGGACCGGGTAGAAAGCGATAAGTGCTTTGTAACTCAAATCCTTGGCGCTGGCGGTCTTCGTCATTGATGGAAATCCGTTCCACCGCCACCGTTTCCACGGTTTCTATGCGATAGAGCTCCCGTACCCAGTCCTGTTCGGTCAGCAGAGCATCACAGTTTTCGCAGCGGTTGACCAACGGATCACTGCCGCCAGGGGTGCCCAGGTGGCCATACCCGCACTGGCTGCAGATCAGGGAAGCGATGGTGGCCAACTGACTGTTGCCGGAAATGTGATCGGCCGAACCGACATTGAGCTTGGCCCGCACCACGCGATACATGCGACCCTGGTGGTAGATGAGGCTGCGCGGACCAAACTCCGAGAGACCCAGAAAACGCGGGCGGCTGACCATGCTGCCTTCGTCCTCATTCCCGCTCATGGTTTTCCCGCCACTGGCGGGAATCCAGGCCATCAGGGGCAGACGCGGGAAGTTGTAGCCGGGCAGGAAGCCCTGACTGGCGAGGTAACGATAGGTGTAGAAGTCGGCGTTCTGGGTGTTGCCAGTCTTGAGCAGGACCGCATATTGCCGAGCGGCATCCCCATAACGGCGCTGGGCGTTCTGTCGCTCGCCGTGGGAGGCGGTGTGGCTCTTGACGATCTGATCGGCCATGTCCATCTGCGTGCGGGTGGAATCAAAGAGCACTCGCCAGCGCTGCAGCGCCCCGGAGAAGCTCTGGGGCGCCGTTGCGATGACTTTTTGTACATAATCCGGAGAGAACCAGTCGCTGTCCTGCAGTTCGTCGTGGAGTTGGGCGATGACCCGCGCGGCGCTCTCTTGGGCGCGGTCCTGAACGGTGAGGTTGCCGAGGCAGTCCTGGTAGTACGGTTTCAGTGGTTTGTCCTGCAGGTCGAGATCCAGCAGTTCGTTGATGCCGGAAGGGAGGTCTATTTCCGCGCAGGCCAGCCAGACCGCATGCAGATGGCTCTCCACCAGATCGCGATTGGCCAGATCGAGGGTGGGCGACTTGACCACGCCATGGACCATTTCGTTGGCATGGTGGAAAAACCATTGATCGTGGGGGCTCTGGGCGGCACAGTAAGTGATGACCAGGGCCTGCTGGCCGGAGCGTCCGGCACGCCCGCTGCGCTGGGCATAATTGGCGGGGGTGGGCGGCACATTGCGCAGATACACCGTATTGAGGGCCGAAATATCGACGCCCAGTTCCATGGTGGGGGAGCAGAACATAACCGGCAAGCGCTCCAGAGGTGCTTCGTGGGCGGGATTGCTGGCCCAGTCGTGGCGGTCTTTTTCGGTGTAACGGAAGCGCTGCTCCAGCAATTGGCGGCGCGCCGAATCCACTTGCGCGGTATGCTCCTGCGCTTCAAAGGCAAAGAGCGGGTGCCCCGGCTGACGCAAGAGTTCGGCAATGTTGAGATAAAGCTGGCGGAAGAAAACATTGGACTGGCGCTTGTCGGTGTCTGGCACATTGGCCGTCAGGCACCAGTCGAGGGCAGCGGCGTTCAGCCGCCACCCCACCAGATGGTTTTCCACGGGATGCTTTTGCACATAGCCAAAGAGGTTGGCGGCCTGGAGCATGGCTTCGATCAATTCGGCCCACTCGGCGTCTTTCCACTGAGCTAGCTGCCCGGCCCAGGCGCTGTCTTTCCAGAAGCTGGCATTCTTGACCTGACGGAGCAGCCGGGAACGAGGTCCGCCACTGATCAGGTCGGTACGGGCTTTCCCCTTATACTCCGGCCGCTTGCCGAAAATCAGGGTTCGCGCGGTTTCCAGCGATTCATCGGCGGCGAATGCCCAACGCTCGTTGAGGGTGGTAAAGGCGCTGGTTTTGGCCTTGTCCTGCTCGACGGCATCCAGATAGCGGCTTTCCAGACAGAGACCACGACGCATGACGTCAAAGACCAGCTGGCAGAACGCCGCGCGATGGGGTCCGCTGAGGGCGGACAGCCTGGGGTTCTGGGCAAAGAGGCTGTCCGTGGCGCTGAATTCGTCCAGCCCGCGATAATGGATGTCGATCAGGCCGAGCTGGTCGAGATTGGGATTGTTGAACCGCCAGCCCCGGCGCAGATCGCGAAGCAGGCGGTAGCCGATGATGAAGCGCAGTGTTCTTTGCGCGTCCTGCCGCGCCAAACCCATGAGTTTGGGGTTACGCAAGTATTCGACCAGGGCGGCCTCGTTGACCTGATCAAAGCCGAGGGCTTTGAATACGGCATCTGCCAGTTCTTCCTCGTTGAGCAGGCCGCCGTTGTTTTGCAGTGCGCCGATGAGGCCGGAACGCAGAGTCAGCAGAAAAATGAAGTCATTGAAGTGCCCGGCCTGTAAAGCGGCGTCCTGCCGGTTATCCGTAAACCCCAACAGCTTGCGGGGGTCAGCCCGATCGGCCAGCGGCTCAGGAGCGCTGAAGAGCAAACGGAGAGCACTGAGGGTGAGCATGGTGGTGGCCGAGGAACGGCCCTCACCGGAAAGACTGGCGAGGCGGTTGATGTCCTTGCCGTGGGCCTCATGGACCTGGCCGCATTTGAGACAAAAGCGGAATTTGCCGGGGATATGCCAGTAGCCCTCGCCCTGACCTTCCTGCCCCTGGGCATTGACGAGCACCCGTTGCGGAATCGCCTTTTTGTAGTTTTGCCGGACCCTCACCTCATCACGGGTAAAATCGAGCCAGTTTTCCGGCAGATCCTCCAGTTGACCTTGGTATTGCTGATCGGCATGGATCGGGCAGAGAAAGCCATAGGCGGTATCTTCATTGTCCTCGGTGCTGATGTCGTCAATTTCGCGGGGCCGATAGCCGGCCGAATTGGCATGCCAGACTGGGTAGTATTCCTGACCGCAATCCCGGCAAAAATGGGCTGGATAGAGTTCCACCCCTTCCGCTTGCCGGCCAGGGGCGAAGCGCTGGGCATCGAGGGTGACATGGCGGGTTCCAGGGGCTTCCAAAGTAGTGAGCACCTTGCCGGGGCCGCTGATGAACTGATGCAGTTTGAAGGCGAAGGGTGGCCGTCCTTGCGGTGTATTGATCTCATGGGCAGCCAGCAGGAAGCGCTGCAAGGCGCTACGGCTTTCCTCCACGGAACAGCCACTGTCTGCCGCCAGTCTTTCACTGGCCGTTTTGATGTTCATGGGCCGGGCGCGATGGTATCCATTTTCGCGCAGTTCGATACCCAGATTCAGTTCCACCCAGATGGCCAGGGGGTCTGCCTGAAAAGAGGGGAAATCGACCCAGCTATGGTGTTCCCGACGTATGGCGTCAGACAGTGCGCCTTGAATGGCGGATGCATCCTTGAGGGGATCCGTCACCCGTTCCAGGGTTTCACCAATCACGTCAGCCCCTGTTATCGGGGTACCAAAAAGCTTGCTGGCTACAGCAGCGACCGTGTTGTTGCGATCTTCCTGGGCGTCCATGCTGGACATGGTGGCGGAAGTGCCTATGCACACGAGCTGATGGGCCTGCAGGCGTTCGCGCAGGCGGCGCACCAACAAAGCCACATCGGCACCCTGACGCCCCCGATAGGTGTGCAGTTCATCAAGAATCAAAAACTCCAGCCCATGGCAATGCTCGACGACGCGGCGGTCGTCCTGATCGAAGCGGGTGAGGATGAGTTCCAGCATCATGAAGTTGGTGAGGAGAATGTCGGGCGGGTTGTCCGCTATGTTTTGGCGTTCAGCAGCGGATTCTTGTCCGGTGTAACGCGCTACGGTAAAGGGCTGCTGGTCGGCGGCATAGCCGTACAGGAATTTGTGGAGTTCTTCCAGTTGACTGTTGGCCAGCGCGTTCATGGGATAGATGACGATGGCGCGGGTGCGCGCAGGCGTATTTTCCTCGTCCGCCTCCTTCTCCTTCAGTATCCGGTCGATGACCGGGACGAAGAAGGAGAGGGATTTGCCGGAGCCTGTGCCCGTCGTGACCACATAGCTTTGCCGCTGTTGGCCTTTGGCTAGTGCCTGCTCCTGATGGGTATAGAGCTGGAGCGGCTGTGGCCGACCTTCCGCTTTGTCCACCTGGAAAATATCGGCGCACTCCCGGTGCAGAAGACCTTCTCTGACCAGCTCTTGGACCGAGTGTCCGCGCTTGTAGTTGGGGTTGATCTGGATGAGGGGTTCCGGCCAGTAGCGGCCATGGTCATATTCGCGCTGCACCGTTTCGCGGATGTCCGCGGCGTCAATACGCGCAAAACTGCGGGAAAAGGTACTGTATTCTTCTATGAGTTGTTCGCGAAAATTGAAGACGTTTTCCATAGGTTACCGTTGTTCGTTGCGTGCCCGTACATTGGCATGGAAATTTAGAAGGCCACTCCGCATATCCCCGCACTAAAAAGCACGGGAATACGCTATAAATCAGGCCCTCACCGTGACCAGGCGGGCTGGCTGTCCTGGCCGGCGTCACTATGGAGTATGGCCATGGTTTTGCCGTCCAGGCTGACTTCTGCCAGCACCTTGCGGCCACCCCGATGGGTACCGTAGAGGATCATCTGACCATTGCTAGCGAAACTCGGGTGGTCGCAGTTACCCTGGGCATCCAGCACGCGCATGCCACTTCCATCGGGATTCATCACCGCCAGGGCATAAACCCCATCGGTACGATGAATGAAGGCAATGGCATTGCCCGTGGGAGAATAATCGGGTCCGGCATTGTAGCCGCCACTGTAGGACAGGCGATGAACATCGCTGCCATTGGCGTTCATGGCATAAATCTGGGGCCCGCCAGCGCGGTCGGAGACAAACACAATCTGGCTGCCATTGGGTGCCCAGGTAGGCGAGGTGTTGATGGCATCGTCATTGGTCAATTGGCGACGCTGACCCGTCTGCAAATTAGCCACATAGATCTCGGTGCGCCCGCCCCAAGAACGGGCATAGGCGATTTCCTGACCATTGGGGGAAAAAGTGGGCGCACTGACAATTTCACCCCCCGGAGCAATGGATTGCCTTTGCCCCGTCGCCAGGTTTTGCACGTAAATGATGGCTCTTGAATCAGCGTAGGTGACATAGGCCAGACGATGGTTATCGGGTGACCAGACCGGCGAAAACACCGGCATGAGGCCCCGGACAATGGGGTGAGGATTCCAGCCATCGGATTCGGCCACCAACAATTCATAGGTATTGCCCGTCTGCCGCACATAGGCAATGCGGCTGGCAAAGGGACCGGGTTTCCCGGTAAAAGCCTGATAAATCACGTCCGCCACATGATGGGCGGTCATGTGCAGTTCGGCGGCAGAACAGGTAAAACGCCGCGCGGTCAATTCCTGTCCGGTGCCGACATTGTAGACATAGACCGTGACCGCATAGCCGCCGTTGAGAGGCTGCACCGAACCCACGGCCAGGCCGGTAGCTCCCACCGCCGTCCATTGAGCCGCTTTCACGTCCCCCGGCGCGCGCGGATCACTGGGGTACCCGGCGGGATCGATCACCCGGAACAGACCACTATGGCGCAAATCATTGCGGACCACATCGGCTACTGAAGGCTGTCCCGGCACCCCCGGTCCAAAAGATGGAATGGCAATGGGCAGGGCTGAGGCCACACTTTTGGTGATTTCTACGGTGAGTGCCGCCTGAGCGGGTAATACAAAAGCCGAAGCCAGCAGGAACAGGGCCAAAGCCCAGAAGCGTTTAGCCATGATTGAGATCCTCCGCTTTAAATTTAAGATCTACATCTTTATACAGGGAATAGGAAAGTCCGATAGGCGGTGAAAAGGGTGCGGCCTGCTCCACAGACTGGATGACCGCCCGATCAAATTGTGGATTTCCACTGGAGCGCACGATTTGCGGTTGGCCGATAATTTGCCCTTCGGGGCTCAGGTGTATTTCCACCACACAGGTTAGCGCAGCGGCAAAACTGGTATTCCAGGCATTGTACACTTGGGTCCGGATTTTTTGGGCAAAAAGGCCAATCAGTCGCTGATTCTCCGAAGCCTGCTGGGCGCGGGCGGCAGCTATGTTTGCTTCTGCCTGCAATTGGGCTTTCGCTTCAGCCATACGCTGGGCCTTGGCGCGCGCCGCCGCTTGCGCGGCCAGTTGCTTTTTGAGCTCCGCGGCCCGTGCTGCTGCCGCCTGTTCTGCGGCGCGTTTTTCCTGAGCGGCCTTGGCGGCGGCCGCTTTTTCGGCGGCGGCTTTGGCAGCGGCCTGTTGCGCGGCTTTTTCCTGAGCGGCCTTTGCGGCGGCCGCCTGCGCCTTGGCCTCCCGTTCGGCTTTTTGTCGTGCCGCCAGCTCTTCCGCGTGTTTTTCCCGGGCTTCACGGGCTGCGGCTATCTGCGCCGCTTTTGCCTCGGCGGCTTTGGCGGCAGCCGCTTTTTCAGCGGCTATCTGGGCGGCACTGGGCGGAGGTGGCGTAACCGGCTTCGGGGTCGGCTGGGGAACCGGTTTCGGGACCGGTTGCGGCTGGGGAACCGGTTTCGGGGCTGGCTTCGGCGCAGGCATGGTCGTCGGGGGCATCCCGCTACTCAATTGGGCCTGCATGGGATGGTTGCCGCTACTCGGCGGCAACTGCACATGAAAGGTCCAGAACAAGGCAAAAAGTATGGCGGCATTGAGAATAACAGCCAGCACCAAGGGCCATGGGGAGCGACGTTCTTTCAATGGCCCTCCGGGCGGGTCAGCAGACCGACATGAGAAATACCCGCCTCCTGCAGCCGTGCCATCACCGCCATCACCTTGCCATAATCCACATGGGCATCACCACCCACCAGCACCTGCACCTGGCCATGCCCGGTACTGGAAATACGCCGTACATCCCCAGCCAGATCATCCAGTGCCACGGAGCTATGACTGTCCTTGAACTGTACGGAGATGCTTCCTTGCCGAGTCACGGAAATCAGCACGGGAGGGACTTTGTCCGACACCGGTTTGGTGGCCCCCTTGGGCAGATTGACGTTCACGCCCTGGGTCAACAAGGGCGCCGAAAGCATGAAAATCACCAGCAGTACCAGAGTCACGTCGATATAGGGGACGACGTTCATCTCTGCCATCAAACGCCTTCTTTTCATGACTTGGTCTCTGGTACCTGACGATGCAGGATGTTGGTGAATTCATCCATGAACACCTCAAACTGGGCATCCAATTTGTCCAGCTTGTGAATATATCGGTTATATGCAGCCGTCGCCGGAATGGCGGCAAAAAGACCCGCGGCCGTGGCGATGAGGGCTTCGGCCACCGGCGGGGCCACCGTCGCCAGCGTCGCCTGTCCGGCAGCACCAATATGCATGAACGCGGTCATGATGCCCCAGACAGTCCCCAGCAAGCCCACAAAGGGGCTGACGGAAGATACGGATGCCAGAAAGGCCAGACGGTTTTCCAGACGCCCCACCTCGCGCATTTGTGCCACCCGCATGGCCCGGCGTGCCGCATCCAGGGCATCACTGGGATGGATCTTACCGCGCTGCCGCTGAAATTCTTCATAACCCGCACAGAAAATACTGCCCGCCCCGGTTTCCAGGTTACTGTTACCCGATACATGCTGATAAATCTGGCCCATTTCTCCGCCACTCCAGAAGCGTTTTTCAAAGCGGGCCAGGGCCTTGAAAGCGCCGGCAAATACCGCCCACTTTTCAAAAATGATGGTCCAGGAAGCAATGGAAGCCAGGACCAGCAGAACCAGGATGATCTGGACCACGGGACTGGCATTCAGCACCAGATGAGCCACGGAAAGGGAAGCTGCGGGATGGGTGATGTTTTGAGGATCCATAAAATCTCACGGGTGAACACGAAGAGGGAAGGCCTGCAGAAGTTCCGCAGGAAGAGCGTGGGGACGAAAGGTCTTGACTTCCAGGCAGACGACCTCTATTTCGCCGCTGCACAAAAGTTTTTCTTTTGCCGAAATATCCTGTTGAAAATTCATACGCACAGGGGTCTTGCGAGTGATGACCGATTTTATCTGAAGCAGATCATTAAAACGCGCCGGGGCACGAAAATCCAGATACGCGCGCCGCACCACAAAGAAGATTCCGGGATCCTGCTCCAACACATCCAGTTCATAGCCCTTTTCGCGCAGCATTTCCGTGCGGGCGCGCTCCATGAAGCGTAAATAATTGGCATGATACACCACTCCGCCGTGGTCCGTATCTTCATAATATACGCGTACCTGAAAGAGGCTAACCCCGGCATCAGAGCCCATCAAAAAGACCCCCGCGGTCCTTTGGCGCCGGTAAACCCAGGGCCAGATAACTCAGTTCCGTGGCACAGCGGCCACGGGGAGTGCGAATCAGATATCCGCGCTGAATCAGGAAGGGTTCCAGCACATCTTCAATCGTCCCGCGCTCCTCACCAATGGCGGCGGCCAGACTTTCGACCCCCACCGGCCCCCCCGCGAAACGGCCAATGACGGCTTGCAGGAGCTTGCGATCCTGTCCGTCAAAACCATGCTGATCCACCTCCATCAGGGTCAGAGCGGCTTCAGCGGTACGTTGATCGATTTCCCCGTTGCCTCGCACCTGGGCAAAATCCCGCACCCGCCGCAGCAGACGATTGGCAATACGCGGGGTCCCCCGGGCGCGCCGGGCAATTTCCTGGGCACCCCGCAAGTCCTGGACGGTGCCCAGAATGCTGGCGGAACGGGTCACAATCTGGGTCAATTCCATGTCACTGTAAAACTCCAGATGAAAACTGATGCCAAAGCGGTCACGCAATGGGGAAGTCAGCAAACCGGCGCGGGTGGTGGCGCCAATCAGGGTGAAGGGGGGCAGACCGATTTTGATGGAACGGGCCGCCGGCCCCTCGCCAATCAGAATATCCAGTTCGTAATCTTCCAGGGCCGGATAGAGAATTTCTTCGACCACAGGACTGAGGCGATGGATTTCATCCACAAACAACACATCATGAGGCTGGAGATTGGTCAAAATAGCCGCCAGATCCCCCGGCTTGTCGAGCACCGGGCCGGAGGTGACTTTCAAGCCGGCGCCCATTTCCTGGGCAATAATATGGGCCAAGGTGGTTTTGCCCAGCCCCGGAGGACCAAAGAGCAGCACATGATCCAGGGCTTCATGACGGCCTTTGGCCGCATCCATGTAAAGACCGAGGGTTTCGCGCAAGCGCGCCTGGCCGATGTACTCCGCCAGCAGCCGCGGACGCAGGGCACGATCCACCGCATCCGTATGGGTTTCCTCGGGGTTGAGCGGGCCTCTGTCCATCATGGGAATGTGACCATCGGAATGGTGGCGGGTTCCATAAAAAAATCAATGGCGTGAAAGCTGTTGCAAGGCATGACGAATCAGATCCTCAAGACCCAGCCCTTCGGCCAGGCTGGCAATCGCCTGACTGGCCTGAACAGGCTTATACCCCAAAGTCAGCAATGCGGCAACGGCTTCCTGTCGGGGGTCACCCGGTACCGCCCTTCCCATCGGCAAGGCGCTGATTCCACCCATTTTATCGCGTAACTCCACCACCAGTCGTTCCGCCGTTTTCGGGCCGATGCCGGGAATGGCGGTCAGTTGGGCGACATTCCCTTCTGCCACAGCCTGGCCGAGTTTTTCTGGGGACAGTCCCGAGAGACAAGCCAATGCCACCTTGCCGCCAATGCCGTTGACACGAATCAATAGACGAAAGGTATCGCGTTCGGCCACCGTCATGAAGCCATAGAGCAGATGGGCATCTTCCCGAATGGTCAGATGGGTGTGCACCAGCACGCTTTCCCCCGCATCGGCCATCTGATAGAAGCTGGACAGGGGCATTTCCAGCTCATAGCCGACCCCCTGAACCTCCAGCCAGAGCCAGGGGGGACGCTTCTGCACAATGACTCCGCGCAATGCGGTGATCATGGTAACCCTCGCTGCTCTAAAAGGTCATCAGGCATGACCAGAGACCAGCCAGCGCTGCCGGGTGCGGGCATGATGGGCATGGCAAATGGCACAGGCCAGGGCATCTGCGGCATCGGCCTGGGGATTTTTGTCGAGATGGAGTAGCCAGCGCACCATGCTCTGGACTTGTTCCTTGTCGGCATGCCCGGCACCCACCGAGGCTTTTTTGATCTGCAAGGCAGTATATTCTTCCACCGGCAGAGCCGCTTCCAGCAATGCCACCAGAGCCGCCCCTCGGGCCTGCCCAAGTTTCAGCGCGGAATCGGCATTGCGGGCCATGAATACCTGCTCGATGGCCGCCGTATCGGGTCGATATTCGAACAATACTTGGCTGAGCTCCCGATAAATGGTACCGATGCGCTCCAGAAAGGGACGTCCGGCCACATTCAGGCAACCATGGGCCACATGGCGCAACTGTCCCCGCTCATCGGACTCGATGATGCCATAGCCGGTGCGCAAAGACCCCGGATCAATGCCGATAATGCGCAAGAGCGTTGCCAATCGGGCAGGGAGAAACCGGAAGCGCATCCAGCGGATCATCCACGCTCATGACCACGCGCCTCAGGATGCCGCTTCCAGGCGGGCCATTTCGGCTTCACTGATTTCATAATTGGCGTACACATTTTGCACATCATCGTTTTCTTCGAGGAAATCAATGAGGCGCAACAACTTTTCCGCTTCTTCTCCACCGACTTCAATGGTGTTTTCCGGAATCATGGTCAGTTCGCTTTCTTCCGGCTGCAAACCGGCGGTCTCCAGCGCCAGCACCACGCTGTGCAAGTCGGTGGCGGCGGTATAAACGACAATACGCTCGCCTTCATTGACCACATCCTCGGCACCTGCTTCCAGAGCCACTTCGAGAATCTTGTCTTCATCGGCATCGGCAGGAAAAACAATCAATCCCAGCTTCTTGAACTGGTAGGCGACGGAGCCAGCGGTTCCCATATTGCCGCCCCGCTTGGAGAAAATATGCCGGATTTCCGCAACCGTGCGCACCTTGTTGTCGGTCATGGTCTCGATGAGAATGGCGACTCCTCCGGGACCATAACCCTCATAGGTTACTTCCTCGTAATCCACCCCTTCCAGTTCACCGGTACCCCGCTTGATCGCGCGCTCAATGGTGTCTTTGGTCATGTTCGCGCCATAGGCCTTGTCCAGAGCCAGACGCAGCCGGGAATTACTGCCAGGGTCTCCGCCACCGGCGCGGGCGGCCACGGTAATTTCGCGAATCAGACGGGTGAATATCTTACCCCGTTTGGCGTCTTTGAGCGCCTTCTTGAATTTGATGGTGGACCATTTGCTATGTCCGGACATAACCCACTCCTTGCTTCTGTAATGACTTATTCTGGATAAAATATCCATCATGATAGCGCAAAGGCGAGGAGGACGTCATGCCTGCTTTATCTGTTCTCGAAGCTGCCATTGAGCGAACGCATCACGCCAGGGTGGCAATGGCGCTCATGGTCGCGCCCAGGACTTCGGCGGCATCGGCACCCCGATGGAAATGCAGGGGGACGCCATAGCGCAGCAAGGGACGCTGACGGTGCAACCAGGTCTGCAGATCGGAGGAGGCCTGGCTGACACTGCCCACATGGGCGGGAACCACCGGGGCACCGCTTTCCCGGACCAGCCAGGCCAAGCCTTTCTGGATTTTCGAACGATTGATGCCACCCTCGGGAAAAATACCGAGCACCCGGCCCTCTTCCAGTATCCGTCGGGCCTGCAGGAGCGCCCGCACATCCCGACGATCACGGCGCACCGGGATGCTGTAGGTTTGCTCCAGCAGCCAGCGCATCCAGGGTTTATCGTAGTATTCCTGGGCGACCAGAAAGGATACGACCCGCGTGTTGCTGGCCACCAACAGCAGCGGGTCCAGCACTGACAGATGATTACAGGCCAGAATGGCTGCCCCTTCGGCCGGTATGGTACTGGCTTCCCAGTGGGCGCCTTGATAAAAACGGACATAGGCAGAAAGGAGCCCGTGCAGGGTGCGCTGGGTCAGCGACCATTCGCCGATGCTATCGGCAGGCGACGCAGCGGCGTGGGGCATGGCGAGCGTCAGGACACCGCCAGCATGCGTTCCAGGGCCAGGCGCGCCTGCGCGGCCGTTTCCGGCTCCACCTGAATACGGTTGCGCACCTGTCCGTCCAGCAGGTTTTCCAGGGAAATGGCCAGCTGCTCGGGATCAATGCGGAACATGGTCGAACACATGCAGACCATGGGCGACATGAATTCCACGGTCTTCCCTTCCGGGCGTACCTCATCGGCCAGACGGGTCACCAGGTTGATTTCGGTACCTACCAGCCACTCACTCCCGGCCGGCGCAGCCTTGACCGTGCGCAGGATGAAATCCGTGGAGCCGACCGCATCGGACATCCGGCAGACTTCAAAGGCGGATTCCGGGTGGGCAATCACCTGGCCCTGGGGATGATCCCGCCGCCAGCGCTCGATGTGGGCGGGCTGGAACATCTGGTGCACCGAGCAATGGCCTTTCCAGAGCAGAATCCGGGCGCGGCGAATTTCCTCGGGAGTCAGGCCGCCCAGGGGCAGGGCCGGATCCCAGACGGGCATATCCCGTAAGGGAATCCCCAACTGGTGGCCGGTCCAGCGGCCCAGATGCTGATCCGGGAAAAACAGGGCCTTGGGCCGCTGCTGAAAGGACCATTCCAGCACCTTGCGGGCATTGGATGAGGTGCAGACCGTACCACCGTGGGCTCCGCAAAAGGCCTTGAGGGCGGCGGAGGAGTTGACATAGGTGACCGGCGTGATTGCCTTCTCCACATCCAGCACCGTAGCGAGTTCTTCCCAGGCGCGTTGTACCTGGGGCATATCCGCCATGTCCGCCATGGAGCAACCGGCATTCAGGTCGGGCAAAATGCTGGCTTGGTCGGGACGGCTGAGAATATCGGCCACTTCCGCCATGAAGTGCACCCCACAAAATACGATGAACTCGGCTTCCTGCTCGGCTGCGGCACGGGATAACTGCAGGGAGTCCCCATGAAAATCGGCATGGCGATAAACTTCTTCGCGCTGGTAATGATGGCCGAGAATGACCACGCGCTTTCCCAGGGCGGCTTTTGCCCGCAGAATGCGCGTATCCAGATCGCCGCCAGCACTCCGCCGCAAGCCCTGCACCATCACTGTCTCTACACCCATAACCACCCTCTCAGGCGCTGTTGCGCGTGCAAATTGTCCTTCAACGTTACGAAGCCGCCTGCCTTGCGTCAAGGCGTGCCCCAAAATGGCGATAAATCGCATCGCGATTGGTCCAGGATCCGGTGCGCCGGGCGGCCTCGGCTGCTGGTAACCAGGCGTAACCCACATGCTCTCGTGGCCGCAGTTGCGGCAGATCTGGAGCTGGCAAGGCCAGGGTGAATATGCGTTCTTCGTTGAACTCCACCTCCGGCGCGTAACGCTCCCGCCAGGGAGGGACGATGGGAAACCGGTTACGTACTCCCGTATCCACCATATTTTCTGCGACAAATCCGGTTTCCTCGCGCAGTTCGCGAACGGCCGCATCCCACCACGATTCTCCCGGCTCCAGACTCCCGGTAACCGACTGCCAGAACCCTTCGGGCCAGGCGCGCTCCAGCAGCAAGACCTGTTCACCGGAGTAAATCATGACCAGCACCGACTCAGGGATTTTGAACATCCGCTCCCACTCCAGGCCGCAGACGGATACCCAACTCCTGCAACTGCTTGTCCGCCACCACCCCCGGGGCCTCGGTCAACAAGCAACCGGCTTTCTGGGTTTTGGGGAAAGCAATGACGTCGCGGATGGTCTCCGCGCCGGACATGAGCATGACCAGACGATCCAGACCGAAAGCCAGGCCGCCATGGGGTGGCGCGCCATAATGGAGGGCGTCCAGAAGGAAACCAAATTTGTCCCGCGCCTCTGCTTCACCAATGCCCAGAGCCGCAAACACTTTTTCCTGGACTTTTTCCTGATGGATACGAATGCTGCCGCCGCCGATTTCATTGCCGTTCAGCACCAGATCATAGGCGCGAGCCAACGCCGCACCCGGATTCTCCGTCAAGCTTTCCAGATGGGCATTTTGTGGTGCGGTAAAGGGATGATGGGTGGAGCTCCAGCGGTCTTCCTTCTCGTCATAATCAAACATGGGAAAATCCGTGACCCAGACCGGCCGCCATACGCCTTCCAGCAGATTCAGGTCGGCAGCCAGACGATTGCGCAGATTGCCCAACGCCTCGTTGACCACCTTGGCGCTGTCCGCTCCGAAAAAGAGCATATCGCCCACGGTGGCACCGCTGCGCTGGAGAATCTCCTGCAGGACTTCGGGGGTCAGAAACTTGACGATGGGTGACTGCAATCCCTCAGCACCCTGATCCAGGGCGTTGACCTTGATCCAGGCCAGGCCCTTGGCGCCGTATATCGCCGCAAACTGGGTGTATTGGTCAATCTGGGTACGGCTGAGCTGGGCACCGCCGGGAACCCGCAGGCAGGCGACCCGACCATGCGGCCGTTCCGCCGCATCCCGAAATACCTTGAATTCGACGCCGCGCATCAGGTCGCTGAGCTCGGTCAGCTCCAGGGGGTTGCGCAAATCAGGACGATCCACTCCAAAGCGGCGTATGGCATCAGCGTAAGTCATGCGGGGAAAAGGATTGGGCAATTCCACACCGAGCACCTCCGCAAAGAGGCCGCGAATCATCGGCTCGGCAATGCCCATCACCGCTTCTTCATCCACAAAAGAAGCTTCCATGTCGATCTGGGTGAATTCCGGTTGCCGGTCAGCGCGCAGATCTTCATCCCGGAAACACTTGGTAATCTGATAATAACGATCCATGCCCGCGACCATCAGCAACTGCTTGAACAACTGAGGACTTTGGGGCAGGGCGAAAAAATGGCCGGGCTGGGTCCGGGAGGGCACCAGGTAATCCCGCGCCCCTTCGGGGGTGGAACGGGTCAGGACGGGGGTCTCGATGTCCATGAATCCGGCATCATCCAGATAACGCCGCACGTAACGGGTGATCTGATGACGCAGGCGCAGGCGGGCCAGCATTTCCGGGCGACGCAAATCCAGATAGCGGTATTTGAGGCGCAGGTTTTCGGCGATGTCCTGTTCATCCAGGGGAAAGGGAACCGGCTCGGAGCGATTGAGGATTTCGATACGCACCGCCATGAGTTCGACCTTGCCACTGGGCATATGGGGATTTTCCGTACCCGCTGGCCGCGCCCGCAATACGCCCTCGACGCTCAGAACAAATTCGTTGCGGCATTCATTGGCCGCGGTAAAGGCTTCCGCCTGATCGGGATCCGCCACTACCTGAACCAGCCCCTCCCGATCCCTGAGATCGATGAAAATCACCCCGCCATGATCGCGACGACGCTGGACCCAACCACATAAGCGGACGGTCTGCCCTATCAGGTTCTCGTTAATGTCATTACAATAATGTGTCCGCATGTTGCGTCCCGTGTAGTCAGTCAAAATGCCTCATCAAACAACAAAAGGCCGCCTGACCGGCGGCCCGCACACAATCTAGTCCCGCTGCAGGCGCTGCGTCAATGACAGGCGCAACTGCCGCCAGAACAAGCGGGCGCGGCACTGGCGGCTTCACTTTTGGCGGAGCCGCTCTTGCTACCCTTGAAATCTGTTTCGTACCAGCCAGATCCCTTTAATGCAAAAACGCCGGCGCTGAGCTGCCGCTCCAGCCCCGGCTTACCACAGGCAGGACAGTCCGTCAGACGGGCATCGCTCATGCGCTGTTCCACGCTCAGGTGATGTCCACAGTCCTTGCATACATACTCATAAGTTGGCATCGTATCGACTCCGTATTAGGTGTAACTGAATATGCTAATAAATACGTCTTCAGGCAGTATTTTTCAAGCGTTCTGTGCATCGCACAGTCTGTTACGGTAATTAAGTCATGTCCATCGCGCCTGAACTGCATAACGCCCTGCAAACCCTGATTGCCCTGCTCGCCATTCTCAATCCCATCGGGGCCATTCCCATTTTCATTGCCCTGACGGCCGACGAAGATCCGGCCCAACAACTGGCGACCATCAAACTGGCCTCCCGATCCGTCGCCATCGTGTTGCTCATTGCGGCCTTTCTGGGGGAGTACATTCTGCAGTTTTTCGGCATCAGCATCGCTGCCTTTCAGGTGGCGGGCGGCATGGTCCTGATGCTGCTGGCTTTCAACATGTTACAGGCAAAATCCAGTCGTTATCGCCATACTCCGGAAGAAACGGCTGAAGGCATGAGCAAGGAGGAGGTGGCGGTAGTGCCCCTGGCCATTCCCTTGATGGCGGGTCCGGGCACCATGATCACCGTGATTATTGCTCATCACAAAAACGCCTCCTGGTTTGCCAGTGGCTTGCTGGTTCTGGACATCCTGATCATTGCTGGTGTCGCTTATGCGGCACTGCGCCTGGCACGACCCCTGTCGCGGCGTCTGGGCGTGACCGGCATCAATATTTCTACCCGAATATTTGGACTGGTCCTCGCGGCCATTGCCGTCACCTTTATTGCCAATGGTCTGGCGGCGCTGTTCCCGGGTCTGGTGCATGTCAGCACCGCCTGATCAGGGCTTGAGATCGCGGCCGATACCATATTTGAGTCGCCGTACGGGCAGGTACCAGCGCAGTCCATCCAGTAACATCAAGGCCCCCGCCCCGATCAGGAGGTAGTCGCTGAAACCATAGGGGGTCGCACCGAGTATTTTGTGAATGGCGATCCCCAGACCGATGAAGGCCACCCCTGAGCGAATCAGGGAAAGCCCGGTGCGCGCCCGGGCATAGGAAGCCCGGTGGCTGGCGGCGATGGTGCGCTGGGCGGCGAGCATGTTGCGCTCCCGTGCCAGATGGGTCCGCTCCTTGCTGGCTGGAACCGGGCGCAGGATGGAACAGTAATGCGGAATCGCCGCAGCCAATCGCGCCAGGGCACTGTCATCCTCTGCCTTGATGGGCGCCTCCGGCAAATGGTAGCGATCGGTGAAGCGCACATTTTCGGTGGTGATATCAATCAGGGCACGCTGACAGGGCAGATCCATGCTGGCGCTGCGTACTTTCAGGTAATCCAGCAGACCGATGAGGGCCAGCACGATGCCCATCAGCAGAATCCACAGATGATAGGGCGTCAGCAGATTGCTGGTGATCCGGGTCAATACATTGGAAAGGGCAACCATGACCAGACCCCAGCGCAGCAGCTTCATGGACGTCCGGGCGCGGGCATGGGCGGTGCGGTGGGCAGCGAGTTTGGTGCGCCAGAGCGCCATGGTATTGCGCCACCAGGCGAGGCCAGTGCGCTCAATGCCGATGAGCAAGGGGGCCTCGGCATGGAGATAATCCTGTATATACCAGCGCAAATCCTCCTTGAGGGCAACCCGAAATTCGTAGTTTTTTGCCGGAACCAACTGCTCTACCTGCGCACGCATGCTCTGGCTGCTGGGGTCAGCGGCGGCGATGACGACGGTATCGCCCAACTGCCGGATCGGGAACCACTCCCCGGTCCGCAGTACCTGCCTATCCAGACCGGCAAACAGCTCTGAGGGAACCGGCAACCGCTCGTCATACTGGATGAAGGCACAGTCATGATGCCGAGCCAGGGCTTCCAGCAGGACACAGCGCGATATGTCACACTCCTTCAGCAAAATGCGCTCGGCATCAATACCGCGCCGGGAGGCGCTGGATATGACCTCCTGGAACTGCGTTTCGCTGAGGAGGCCTGCTTCGACCAGATGATGATAGGGTGACATTTCAATGTTCATGGGGATACTGGGTGCGCTTCCAGGCGCTTTTCGGGAGGCTGTAGTCGGCATCGGCAATTTCAAAACGATTGTCGAGAAAAGGAGAGCGGCGCTTGACCTTTTCTGCTGGCAGATACCAGCGCAGGCCATCGGCAATCAGATAGAGACCAATAATCACCAGGAGCATATCAAAAACGGTCCAGAGAATGTCGACATGACCGGTAAATTCGAAATAAATATATAATCCGGCACCAACGGTCATGATGCTGAAGCCGGTCCGAATGAAGGCCATTCCGGTGCGGGCCCGGGCCATGACCGTGCGCAATCGCGACATGCCGTTGCGTTGGTCGGCAAGCACCGTGCGTTCCAGGGCCAGGCCGGTCGTCGCAAAAACCCCGGGCCGGGCCTGCTCGCCATTGGCCTCGACAACCGGGTCCAATTTGTGGGTATAAAGACACAAGGAAGGAAAAATCAGGTCCCAGGGGCCCCGTTTGCCGCGGGCATTGCCCACGGCTTCCTGCGCCAGATTCGCCGCATCGCGTCCGGGATGGTACCAGAGAAAACCCTCCACCAGCATGAAGACACCAATGACAATCAGACTCCAGTCGAAAATCGACCAGGGACCGGGGGGAAACTTGCGAATGAAGCCAATGCCGATGGCCGCGAAGGCCACACCCGTACGGGCAAAAGCCAGTCCGGTCCGGGCCTTGGCCATCATGGTCCGCAGATAGGCCAGAATCGTCCGCTCTTCAGCCAGATCGGTCCGATCATTGGCCAGAAACCGGCGCCTTTCAACGGGAGACAAGGCATCCCAGGCTTCTCGCAGGGCGGCAGCACCCTCGACCACCGGACTCCGCTGGAATATCATCTGCCCGCCCGGATCCCTCACAGCCAGGGCCGAATAGTTGGCCGGGACAGCATAGGGCCGATAGGTTTTGATGGCATTCGACTCTTTCCGCGCCGGCAGATACCAGAGCAGGCCATCGATCATGGCGAGAATCCCAAAAACCAGCAGCGGAATTTCAAAGAACAGTAAGGCTCCTCCGCCAAACAGACGCAAAAAAGCAACGCCGATACTGGTCAAGGCCACCCCGGTACGCGCCAGGGCCAAACCGGTTCGACTGCGGGCAAAGCGGGTGCGCTGGGCAGAATAACGGGTGCGTTGCCCGGCCAGATAGGTCCTTACTTTGGCCAGCGGCGTCCGTCCACCATTGACGGGGAAGCCGGCATTCAGATCGGCACTGTTTTCGATCAGGCGAATCAGGTCGGGGCGGGTCGCGACCCGCAAAGTCAACTTTTCAACCCCGAGCGTCTTGCGGATATGGGCCAGCAGGTCTGCATCTTCGGGGCTACAGACGATGACTTCAGCCTGCTCGGCAGTCCAGGCCACGGGCAGCCATAATTCAGATCTGAGGGTATCCACATCCAGCTTGCGCAGGATGCCCTGTGGTGCTGTCAATCCTTCATCATATTCAACCACAGGCCATAGGTAACCGACAGACAGCTCATTGAGTTGTTGCTCTTTTTTTAATGTTTCTGCGTTTATCGTCATACTCCAAAAATGGTCAGCGGCAATAACCCATCGCGTTAGCAGGTCATTTTCGCACAGCAGCTCATGCAAACCGCGCATTATAATCAAATCAGAGGAGCAGTGACTAGGCCGGTTGATCCGGGCCTTACCTCGCCCCATAAAAAAGGATGCATAAGCAGCTCGCTGCCTTTTGCATCCCAAGGACGGAAGGACGATCAAAAACGAGGATCAGGGCTTTACGTAGGCAAAGCCGGCATGTTCCAGCTGCATGATGCGGACGATACCGGCCGGGACGATGACCACTGAGGGATCCAGCTTGGGCAGATGGCCGGTTTTTTGCTTGAAGGCTTCCATGCTGTTATGACAGACATCAAATTCCACACCCTCCGCATTGATCGCCGCAATTCGACTCGCTACCGGACTGTTGGGCAGATACATCTTGATGCCTGGACCAAAAGCCACCACCACTATCTGCACTTTCTCCTGGCCAAAATAATTGAGCAGATTCTGGGCGTTATTCAGAGTGAGCGTCCAGCGTGCGGGATTATCCTGACTGACCTGAATGACCACATGATGCTGAGCAAAGGGGAGGTCATGAACAAAAGTGGGATGATTAAAATGAAAATCGTGCAGCATGGAAACATTGGCCGAGGCTGTAGTCATGCCCAGCAACCCCATGACGGGTAAGACACTGGCGAATACTGCCGCTTTCATAAAACTCTTCATAAACATTACTATCTCCTCGCTATGAGCATCAAAAGGCAATCATTGCCTGCATGGCAAATTCATTATCCACCGCATTGGAAATACTGTCCGCTACTGGATTAGGTTGGTGCGGTGCATCCAGAGTCCGGAAATAATAACCCGCCATGATTTTGGTCAGCGGTGTGAAATGGTATTGCAGACCGATGGCCCAGGTTTTGAAAATGCGTTGCTGTGCCGGATCATTGGGCAAGCGATCGTAGTAGTCATAACGCAAATTCACTTCAATATGCTTGGTCAAAAACAGCCCTCCCTCCAGCATATAACCATTGGCCTTGTTCTGGCTGCCGGGATAAAGCTGGGTATGGGTGAGGGGGGCAACAAGGCCTGGAGCACTACTGAAGGCTGCCGGTGCCGATATCCAGCCTGAACCCCGGATATACTGGAAACGGAATTGCCGTCCCCATGGATGCATATACCCCTGCAAATACTGCAGGTCCACCCCATAGCGATTCATGCTGTAGCTGGTGCCATTCAATTCTGGGCTGGCATGCTGATACCAGACCCCCGCCTGAATATCACTGCGAAAAGGCCCCTTCCCACCGAATATATAGGCTTCCTGGAGACGGGCCGCATAAAGGGGACTACTGGATTGATTCCCCGCCGCCACGGTGCCGAACATGCCGATCATGGCACCGTAGGTGAACTCCCAATGCCCATTACGGAACCAGTCGAAGGCCATGATGCCGGGATAGCGGAAACCATTGACACCCAGCGACTCTTGGCCATTAATCAGGTAGGCGTTTAACTTGGGATTAATTTTGTATGGAGTGCTGGAATTATACATGGGTTGTTGCATCAACTGCCCGATGACCGTTGGTGACAATACAAAATTGTAACTCATGAATCCTTGCAAGGCGCCTTCCGCGCTCGGCGCACGAATCAACCCCGCTTCAATGCGGGCACCGGGAATATAACTGAAGGTGAAATGCCCATCAATCAGACCCGGTTGATATCCTCCCCGCACATGGGTAAACCCATTGTCGCCAAACTCCCCACCAAAGAAATAGGAAATATGCTTGTTCAGATTTCCCCGAAACATGATCCGGGCACGTAAAACATTGGCGGTAGTACTCTGAGAAAATTCTGGCGCTATGAGATCAATATGGGGGATCTGGTTTTTTTCAAAACTGTCTTCATTCCCGGGCTGGGCATATAAACTGGGTTCAATAAATCCAGAAACACCGAATATGGGCGCCTTTGGTGGAGAGGTGTCTTGTAACTCAAACCAGTTGGCGGCATGGGCCAGTGGCGCCACTCCGAACATGGCTGCCGCAATGATGAGTGCATTCCTGGAAAACGGGGGACCTTTGTACATGTTCAATGACCTCGCGGTGTTCTGGCTGTATATTTAGTTTTTCATCTGCTGATTCCTGCTCTGCAAAACCTGAGCAATTTCCATACCAAGAAAAATCTTCTGTATTTTTCTTAACAATCCTGCTCAGGCGGACGAAACAGCACAAGGACTTGTGCTTAAATGAACACTACCAATCTGTGATATTCGATTATTAGTTATCACTGATAAATTGCTGCTCTATTTGTTCCAGGCTCAGACCCTTGGTTTCCGGTACCATTTTTAGGGTGAAAATAATGGCCAGAAGCGTCATTGCCGCGTAAATCAGAAAAGTGCCTCCCCGACCAATGGTTGCCACGAGGTCCAGAAAAACACCGGCCACCAGCATGTTGGCGAGCCAATTGATGACCGTGGCGAGACTCATGCCGCGCCCACGAATGGCCAGGGGGAAGATTTCGGAAATCAGCAACCAGAATACCGGCCCGATACTCATGGCAAAAAAGGCGACAAAGACTGCCGAGGCCAGAACGATGAGGATGGCCCCAGCCATCCCTTGCAAGTGCAGAAAAAATCCTGCGGAGAGAACCAGCAGGCAGAACAACATTCCCCACAAGCCCCACAACAACAACTTGCGGCGGCCCAGGCTGTCCAGAAAACGCATGGCCAGGACCGTCGCCAAGACATTGACCAGACCAATACCTCCTGTTGCCAGAATAGCCATGAAAGGAGAAGACAAACCGGTTTCCTGAAAAATCTTGGGGGCAAAGTACAACACCACATTGATTCCGGTGACTTGCTGAAACGCAGCCAGACCCAAGCCAATGGTCATCATCCGGCGCAGCTTCCGGTTCTGAAACAGGACGCGCAAGCTCGTACCCCGGGTACTTTTTTCTGCGTTACCCTGTTGCAAGGAAGTCAGCTCTTCCGTCACTCGGGTAGTGCTGCGCAAATATTGCAGGGCCGCTTCAGCCCGTGCGATGAATCCTTGTTTGATGAGCCAACGCGGGCTTTCAGGCAACACCCACATTCCCACCAAAAGAATGATGGCGGGTAAGGCACCCAGCCCTAGCATCCAGCGCCAGCCGCTGGCAAAATCGGCAAAAAACAGGTCTACCCCATAGGAAATGAAAATTCCGATGCTGATGTATAATTGATTGATGGTCACAATGGACCCGCGCCTTGCGGGGGTGGTGATTTCGGCCAGATAGAGGGGGGTCACGGTTGAGGCCACGCCAATGGCGAGTCCCAGCAAGGCGCGTCCGAGAAAAAGTATTGCCACCGTGTTCGCCAACGCTGCCAGCAGGCTTCCCAGAACAAATAATGCCGCCGTTGCCAATAATACCCGGCGCCGTCCCCAGCGATCAGCGAATATGCCGGCAATGGCGGCGCCCAGCGCGGCACCCGCCAGGGCCACCGCCACAAACAAGCCCTGCATGCTGCCATTCAGCTGAAAATCATGCGCCAGAAACAGCAAGACCCCGGCAACCACCCCGGTACCATAACCGAAAAGAAGTCCCCCCAGACCGGCAATGACCGCAATCAGCATAAAGCGTCGGTCCCGATGTTTTAGAGACCCTTCGGGTTGCAGCATGCCACCCCCAAAACTTCAGATCGTCCGATTACGCCAGGCGTTGCCCATCATCCGGATCGAAGAATACGGCCCGCTCCATGTGAAAGGAAAGGGGTGTGTTGGCGCCCTGCGCCAGCTTTGTCGATGGATGCACACGGGCTACCAATGGGGTTTTGTTCAGGCGCGTAAAAACCAGGATATCCGCACCCGTAGGCTCGATCATTTCCACCTTGAGTTCCATGGTATGCAGGGCACTCCCTTCACGGGCGCTGCCCGGATCGGTAATCTGTTCCGGCCGGATACCCAGAATGACCTTGCGATCCACGGCGCTTTTCAGACGGGACTGCAGGACGGGGGGAAGAGGCAAACGGGATCCGGTCTGATCATCTTCGCGGGCTTCCAGCCAGACGGTTCCGTCGCTCTGGCAAACCGTGACCGGGATGAAATTCATGGAGGGAGAGCCCATGAAACCCGCGACAAAACGATTGACGGGATCATTGTATATGGCATCGGGCGTCCCCAACTGCTGAATGATGCCATCATTCAGCACGGCAATGAGATCTCCCATGGTCATGGCCTCAATCTGATCATGGGTAACATAAACCATGGTCGTCTTCAGTTGTTGATGCAGGCGTTTGATTTCCGTGCGCATTTCAACACGCAGCTTGGCGTCCAGATTGGACAGGGGCTCGTCAAAAAGAAATAGCGCGGGGCGCCGGGCAATCGCCCGGCCAATGGCTACCCGCTGCTGCTGTCCGCCGGAAAGCTGGCGTGGGCGACGATCCAGAAGGTGATCCAGCTGCAGCATGTGCGCAACCTCCTGAAGGATCTGTTCGCGTTCTTGCTTGGGCACATGGCGGTTGACCAGCCCGAAAAGAATATTGTCGCGCACCGACATGGAGGGATATAAAGCGTAGGACTGAAACACCATGGCGATGTCCCGGTCTTTGGGGCTGAGATCATTCACTCGCCGATCATTGATCAGGATATCTCCGGCACTTTCTCTCTCCAGACCGGCAATGATATTCAATAAGGTGGTTTTTCCACAGCCCGAAGGCCCAACCAGTATCAGAAACTGGTTTTCATCGGTTTCTATATTGATTCCATGCAGCACTTCGTCCTTGCCAAAGGTTTTATGAATATTCTTGAGTATCAGGCGTCCCATGCTTATCCTTTTACGGCGCCAGCCGTCAATCCGCGAACGAAGTATTTCCCTGCAACCAAATACACCAACAAGGTCGGCAATGCCGCAAAAATGGCGGCCGCCATATCCACATTCCACATATGGACGCTGGTGACCGTGTCCACCAGATCATTGATGGCGACGGTGACCGGTTGCTGCTCTCCCTGGGTAAACACTACACCAAAAAGGAAATTGTTCCAGATCATGGTGAATTGCCAGATCGCCGTGACCATGATGATGGGCGTACTCACGGGCAACATGATCCGGAAGAAGATACTGAAAAATCCGGCCCCATCCACGCGCGCGGCCTTGATCAGGTCATGGGGAATGCCGACGTAATAATTGCGAAAGAACAAGGTCGTAAATGCCAGACCATAAATGATATGCACCATCATCAGGCCGGGAATCAGAGTACCTGCTATGCCGATGCGGCCTTCCACCCAGGCCATGGGCAGTAACACAATCTGAAAGGGGATGATGGTGCCCAGCAACAATGCATAAAAAAATGTATTGGAACCGCGAAAGCGCCAATGCGTTAGCACATAGCCATTAAATGCGCCTATAGCGGTTGAAATGGCCACGGCCGGAATCACCAGAATAAAAGAATTCAGGAAATAACCGTGAATACCCGCACTGGCGGCACCAATAGTCGCCGAACTCCAGGCATGCACCCAAGCATACAAATCCAGGCTTTTGGGTAGGGCGAGGATACCCGTAGAATAAATCTCCGGCATGGTTTTGAACGCAGTAACCAGCATGACGTAAAACGGCAGCAGGAAAAACAGGGCCGCCAGGGTCAGCAAGCCATAAACCAGGATTCTTCCGGGGCTGAAAGCCGTTGAAGTACGCATCAGGTTTGCCTCCGTGAGTCCAGATACAGAAAGGGCACGACAAAAATTATCATGATCACCAGCATCATGAGAGCACTGGCGGCGCCAACCCCCATTTCACCCCGTTGAAACGAAAAAACATACATGAAAATGGACGGAACATTGGTACTGTACCCTGGCCCGCCCCCCGTCAAGGCAATGATCAATCCGAAGCTTTTGATGGCCAGACCCACCGATAAAAGCAACGCCACAAAAAAAGTAGGCGCGAGACTGGGCAGAATGACCCGCAGATAAATCCGCGCTGTGCTGGCACCATCAATCTGGGCCGCCTTGACGATTTCAGGACTGACACCCCGCAGTCCCGCCAGAAAAATGGCCATCATGAAACCCGTGGTCTGCCATACGGCAGCGATGACCACGGTATAAATTGCCATGTCCGGATCATCAATCCAGGCAAAGGCAAAGTGAGGAAAGCCCATGGAGCGAACAATGGCCTGAATACCAAAACCGGGGTCCAGCAACCAGCGCCAGGCCACCCCGGTGACCACCGCCGAAAGCGCCATGGGATACAGAAAAACGACCTGATACAGCCTTTCCGCTTTGACCCGTTGGTCCAGCAAAATGGCGAGCCCCAAACCGAGGCTCACGGAAATCAGTACATAAAGCCCGCCAAAAATACCGAGATTACTTAATGAGCGCCACCAGCGCGAACTTCCAAAAAGATTATAGTAATTGGCAAGGCCGACAAAATGATTGCTCGGCAAAATCGTCGAGCGGGTTAATGACAACCAGATAGTCCACAAAATGAATCCATAAATAAAAAAAATCGCGGCCAAAATGGTCGGCGAAAGGACCAGCTTTGCCATCAAGCGGTCGCGTCCACTGAATTCTGCTTTCATGAATGGCATGGGAAGACCCTTCTGCAGCGCATATCTAATGACAAAAGCCCGGCCTGCTAAGGCATGACCGGGCAGTAGTGAAGATGTTAATCCTGACTCTTGGCCACCTCAACCCGCTTGGCCATGGCTGCGGCCGCAGCCTGGGGAGTTTCGTTGGAGGTGTAGAATTTATCCAGGGAGTCTATGAATGCCCCAGTGGGCGGTCCATAGGTGGACATATTCTGGGAAAAACTGGGCACCAGACCATTCTCCTTGCGGGCCACCAGAAACTGCGCCCGGGATTTTTTCTGACAAGCATTGTAACCGGCCAGAGACACATTCATCAAATCCGGGATGGAACCTTTGTACTTGTTGAAGAGCAACTGGAATTTCGGGCTGACCATGGTTTCTGCCAGCTTGATTTCCGCCGCCCGTTTTGCCGGCGTATTCTGACGGAAGAAAATAAAGCTATCGACATTATAAATAAACTCCTTGGCCGTTCCGGGAAAAGCCACGCAACCTACTTGCGGTCCACCCGGAGTCACATGCAGGAACTCAAACTGACCATTGGCCCAATCGCCCATGATCTGAAAAGCCGCTTTGCCGTCAGCCACCAGGCCCGTGTCGAAATTCCAGGTACGCCCAGCCAGGGACTTGGGCGTGTAGGCTTCGATGGCGCGCAGCCTTTCCAGGGCCTTGACCATGGTCGGGCTGTCTATGGCTTTGGGGTCCAGTTTGACAAATACGTCCTTGTACCAGGCCGGTCCGCCGGTTTCCAGGGCAATGGGGTCAAATTCGGTGGCAATCATCCAGCCATCGCCCCCACCCGCCATGGGTATGTATCCAGCCTTCTGGACCTTGGCAAGATCCGCCATGAGTTCTGGCCAAGTTTGCGGCGCCGCGCTGATTCCGGCTTTTTTCAGAATGGCACGGTTGTACCAGAGCCAGTTCAGGCGATGCAGGTCCATCGGGGCGGCTACATAATTCCCTTTATATTTCATATAATCATTAATAGCGGCCGGAACATTTTTATCCCAGTTTTCCGCCTGGGCAGCCGCATCAATATTGGCCAAGAGCCCGGTGTGTCCCCACTGCTGAATTTCTACCCCTTTTATTTGTGCAGCACCGGGAATCTGCCCTTCCATGAGACGCGTTTTCAGGATCGTGCGCGCCTGGGCACCGCCGCCGCCAGCAATGGCGTCATTCTGGATATTCACCCCTTTGGCTTTCATCATTTGTACCAGAACGTGCATGGCCTTGGCTTCCGACCCGGCTGTCCACCAGTTGATGACACTCAAACTGGGTGCGGAATCCGCCACTGCCACACTCGAAAAACCACTGCCAATAGCCAGACCAATACATACTGCAAGCATTTTTTTATGCATGGATTTCATTTTGTTCTCCTTCTTCAGAAGTGGTACTTCAAGTAAAAACGGTTGCTGAAATACGGGTTCTGGTATTGAGGATACCCGGTCCTATTTTGGGTTACCGAGATATCAGTATAGTCGGCAACGGTGAGGCCCCGGACGAACTGGGAAAGATTGTAGGAAAAACCCACGTCCATGGACCACATCTTCTGGTTGGGGACCGCCTTCACCCCTGCCGGAAAGCCATAGGCCCCCCCGTAGGTGTAGGTGCTGCCACCATACCCATACTTGGCGACGTAGCGGATGAAGCTGGCATTGAGCAACAAACGATGGTTCAGGAATCCGAAGTTGCTGGCGATCCCGTAGGCGTAGCCGGGACCCATATCGGAAAGCCCCGTCTGCATGGTGGTGGTATACAAGGTCCCGGTCAGATCGTTGTAGGGATGGATCAGCCCGCCATGGCGGAAGGAGTCGTAGTTGACCGGATTGTAATTGCCCACCAGGGCCACGCTGTCCTTCTCCCGGCCGAATTGCACCCCGAGTCGGACGCCATAGAGATGGGCGTCCACGGAATGGGAGCGGAGGAAATCCTGGAGGAAGTTGGTGCCGGTCCCGGAATTCCCCTCGGAGATCATTTGAAATCCGCCGATGACCCCGAGATGGGGGCCAATACCGGCGAACAGGTTCGCCTGGCCGTAGAACATGTTGGCAAAGCCGTAGAAGTTGTAGTCCCATAACTGGGCGGCAACGTGACTTCCCTGCCAGAGTTGGTGCCGAAAGCGCAGGCCAATGGTGTAGAAGCCGTTGGTATGGGCGCCGTTGGTGTACCGATTCCCGCGGGTGAAGGTCGGACTGAACCGGCTGGCATAGGCGAATTCCCGGGCAAAGAAGAGGCTGACGGTGGCCGGTGATCCCGACAGGGTGAGCGGGCCATTGCCCGCCCAGGTTTCTCCTTTGGGGTGGCCAAGGATGTCCCACACCGCCGCAACCCCGGTAAAGGCGCGGGGGTTGAAGGTGTAATAATCCATGTTGGCATAGGGGGTGTTGATGAACTCGCGGCCCCCGCGAATGACCACCGGGCCATGGTGGTATTGCAAATAACCCAGGCGCAGGATGGCGATGCCATGGCTGGGATAGGGACCCGTCAGTTCGGGGTCTTCGTGTTGATAGAAATCCGTCCAGGTGGCAAAGTCACCGCCCACCCCAAGACTGAGGCCGTAAAAGGACGGGCTGTGCAGATACAGATGGCCGCCCAGGGCAAAGGAGTGGGTGTCCTGGGTGGTATGAGCGTGGTTCAAATAACTGAAGTTGATGAGCCCGATCATGCCGGAGATCTTGGTACCACCCAGATCCCGCTCGAGTACCCGATTGGACGGAATCAGCGAATGGTCCGGGGTGGCGGCCTGGGATAATCCCGGGGCGCCCAGGGCAATGGCACAAGCCATTGCCAGACTGCCGGTCAGTAGATGCCTGGACAACCTCTTTCCAGGCCCGGATTTACAATTTCTGTAGTTGTTGGTCATGGCACTCTCCTTGTTTTCCGTACTTATATAAGCGCCCTTATGCAGGGTGTTTTACGATAGCGACTCCTTCTGTTCCTCCCCGTTCATTCGGGCATCCTCAAACCGTACCGCGTTTCTTCAAATAACCGAGCATGACTGCCAGCAAAATGACGACACCTTCCACCAGCTCGGTATAGAAGGGTGAAATATTCAGTAAAACCAGACCATCCAGAATCGTGCTCAGCAGCAGGGCGCCGATCAGCGCACCCCAGACGGTTCCGCGCCCCCCGAAAAGGGAAACCCCGCCAATGACCACCGCCGCGATGGCGGGCAACTCGTCGCCGCGCCCGGCATTGGGGTCTGCCGTGGCCAGTTGTGCGGCAAAAATCACACCGGCAAGCCCTGCTGAAAACCCGGAAAAAACGTAAGCCAAAGTCCGCAAACGCCGTACCCGGATTCCCGCCCGATAGGCCGCGACGCGATTTCCACCAATGGCGTACAAATACAATCCGGAAGCCGTGAGGCTGAGAAAAAGCGCGAGCAGAATGACCATCAATCCAGCAATCCAGACCTGGTCAGGAATACCCAGAAGATGACTTTCACCAATGGCGTTAAAGCCGTTGTCATTGATATTCATCGGCTCGCCATTGGTGACAATCAGGGTCAGACTCGAAAAAATCGAAAGTCCGGCAAGGGTTGCAATGAAATCGGTGATATGGAGATAGTTGATGACCACCCCTTGTAACAAACCCGCCAGGGTGGCTGCCAAAAGTGCCAGAAACAGGGCCAGAGGCCAGGGAAAGCCCGTGAGCATCATGGTTGCGGCAAGAGCACCCGTCAGTCCGGCTACAGCCCCCACAGACAAATCGATGCCAGCGACCAGCATCACCACCAATTCACTCAAGGCCAGCAATACCAGGGGCGCGGCATCGGTGAGGATGCTAAAAAAGTTGTTGGTTGATACAAAATGGGGAGCGACGAAAGACAGGAAAATCAGCAAGGCGATAAACGCCAATAGTACCCCTTGGTCCCTCATAAACTGGCGCAGGGAGTGTCCCTGCAATGCCGTGGCGTTCAAGCAGCCACTCCCTTGCCCAGCAACATGGCCTTGACCACCAGATCTTCATCGAGATTATCCGGCCTGCCGTCCAGAGCCTTTTCGCCGCGGGTCAGGACGGTAATGCGCGAAGCCACCTGCCAGACATCCGGCATGGTATGGGTAATCAAAATGACCGCCACACTGGATGCCGCCAAGGTCTGAATCAAATGGAGAATAGCCGAGTGCTCGCCCACCCCGATGGCCGCCGTAGGCTCATCCATGATGACCAGTTTGGCCTGCCAATAAGCGGCCCGGGCAATGGCTACGGCCTGTCTTTGTCCACCGGAGAGTTCACCGACGGGTTGCCGCAGCGGTAGTTGAATGGCGAGTTTCTGCAGAGCCAGAACGGACTCTTTCCGCATTTCCCGTCGCGCCAATATGGGGAAAACACCCAATAAGCGTTTTTTGCGCTCACGTCCCAGAAAAATATTGGCAGCCACATCGAGGTTTTCGGCGACCGCCAGATCCTGATACAAGGTTTCAATACCCAGGTCTCGGGCATAATGCGGATCAAACTGCCGCACCGCCTGATCATGGAAATGCATCGTCCCCGTAGTAGGTGCCTGGGCCCCGGCGATGATTTTGATCAGGGTAGATTTGCCCGCGCCGTTATCTCCCAGCAGGGCAAGCACCTCCCCGGGCCAGATATCCAGATCGATATCGCGCAAAGCCTGTACGGCGCCGAAGCGTTTGCCGATACCGCGCAAACGCAGCAAAGGGGGCTGATTATGCCCTTCGGAAGCACTTTCAGCCGCAGCACTCATGAATGACTCGGCGCCAGATCCATATGCAGGGGCACCGGCACAAAAACCGTACCCGTGGAGAGATAACTATATCCCGCCTGCACACCCAACGCCCCCATAACGGCCGGCTGCTGGGCAACACTCAGGGCAATTTTGCCTTCTTTCACCAACCGTGTTTCGCCCACGCTGCCACTGCCGACCATGGCAATGGTCAGCCCCTTCAAACGACCAGCGGCTTCAGCGGCGCGCATGGCACCAATGGCCATTTCACCATTTTCGGAATACACCGCATTTAACTGGGGATTGGCTATCAACACGTCACGCATGACGGTGAGCCCCCCTTCGCGGCTGAACCCGCCCGATTGCCTCGCCACCACCTTGATGTTGGGATAACTCTTCAGAACAGACTCGCAACCGGCCGTTCTTTCATTGGTTGCAGAGGCGCCAGAGATTCCCAGCAGCATGAATAAATTACCGTGTCCGTGCAATTTCTGGGCAATATATTGACAGGCTTGTGCTCCGGCTTGTTCATTATCCGAGGCAAAATAGGCAATGGCATGACCTCCATCCGCCTTGCGATCAATATAAATGACCGGAATATGTGCGGCATTGGCCTTTTCAACGGCCGGGACCAGCGCTTTGGCATCCGTGGGGTTGATCAGCAACAAATTCACTTTCCTGGCGATTAATGTATCTATTTGATTGCTTTGGGTAATAGAGTTGTTATTGCCATTCTCAACCAGTAGTTGTACCCCTAACTTTTTGGCTTCTGCCTCTGCACCGCTTTTTATGGTGGCAAAATAAGGGGTCATGGCGGATAACATCAAGCCAAAGGTATAGTGATGCGCAGCATCCTGGGCATTGGCCACACCCGAAAAACCCAATGATAAAAACATTACCGTCATGCAGATGGAAAGCGTTTTGCGTTTCATGATTTGACCCTCAACTTTTTGATAGAATCAGCGGAAATGTGCTGCGCCATAAAGCTTTCTATCGCTGGGCGCAGGGGCAGCGAAGCTTGTGCACCTTCGTGCATGGCAGCCAAGGCACCAGCGGCATTGGCATAAGTGACGGCATATTCCATGGAATGACCGGCGGCAATGCCGGCACTGAAAGCGCCAGCAAAAGCGTCCCCGCAACCCGTGGTATCGACAACCGCAATGGCAAAACCCGGCACAAAACCAGAGCTTCCCAGACCTGTGGCCCATGCGGCACCCGCTTTACCCAGGGTAATCACGGCGGCCTGTCGCCCGGAGGCCAACTGACCTGCCACAGATATGGCATTATTCATGGCAACCGGTTCCGACAGGGCCAATAACTGCATGGCCTCTATTTCATTGACCAGAACAATATCCGTGAGGGCGAGAACTTCTTCCAACCCTGTCTGTACTGGCGAAGCATTGAGAATGACCATGCCATTCCTTTCGCGCACGAGGACAGCGGCAGCCTTGACAGTCTCCAGAGGAATTTCCAGTTGCATCAAAAGGATGTCGCGTTCTGGAATGGTGAATGAAAGCTGCTCTGGTTTCAGATCCGCATTGGCGCCGGGAATGATGGTAATCCGGTTTTGACCGCCATCTTCCAGCAAAATGAAAGCCAGCCCGGTGGGCGAATGAGAACGGCTGAGTGCCGACAAATCCATCCCTTCCAGTTTCAGTTTTTCATGCAGATAATCCCCGTAGGCATCACTCCCCAAGCAGGCAACAAAGCGAACAGATCCACCGGCTCGTTGTGCCGCAACCGCTTGATTGGCACCCTTACCCCCCGGATACAGGGCATAGGCGCTTCCGACAACCGTCTCCCCGGCCTGGGGAGCGCGCGGCACGCGCAGGACAATGTCCATGTTGCTACTGCCCATCACCATCATCGCGGAACTGTCCGGATCCTGTAACTACCCATGTATGGCCGGGTGTTATTTACAAGAAAAACCTCATTGCCGGAAAAACATGCCAACATCCTGACCCCCATGCCCGAAACCATCTTATGGGCTTATTTTTGAACCCCTCGTTTTGAATGAATAGTTATAGACAGTGTTATCGTGAAACGCAAGGCAAACGAATTAATTGAGAGAATAGATAAATTATAATTTTAATTGATCCTGTCGTTCTACCAGACTCATACAACAATTCGGATAAAGAAGCCATCATTATTATTTATATTTGAATATCCTGTTATAGACATCTTTGGCGAAGCTGGTGCTCAGGGGCATTGCCTCTGATATCTTGAATTTACGAGATAAATCTTCTTCTGAAGGCGCGCGCAAGGCCAAAATATCGGCACTTTTCTGTGCATAACAGCGCTGCGCGAACGTATATAAGTGCGTCACGAAAATGATTTTTATGCCTTTTTCAAGCAATGCGCTACAAATCTGCCAAGCAATTTCGGACCCTTCGCGTTCATTGGTAGCCGCAAAGGACTCATTGAACAACACCATAGCGGTGGCCTTCAGTTGAGGAACCATATCCGCCATCCGCAACAGTTCTTCATCGAACTTGCCGCTCTGCATCCGTGCATCTTCCTCTAGTTTGAAGTGGGTATATACCTCATCACAGAGACTGGCCGTAAATTCCTGGGCCGCTACCAGCAAACCACTTTGCAGGAGCAGTTGATTCACTCCCAAGGCGCGCAAAAAGGTACTTTTGCCACCACTGTTTGCGCCGGTAATGATGATGAGCGATTTGTTGCTGGCCTGCAGGTCATTGGTGATGACCTTTGCCGCCTGGGAAAGCGCCAGACAGGGATCATAAATTTTGCTGGCGATGCAACCTGGTTGCTGACTCGTCATCGGAACAGGCCAACAACAAGAACATTCCCGCGCCGCCAGCGCCTCGCGCAAGTTCAGAGCCCCTCGATAAAAAGCCGACTCATCACGCAATCGGGTAAAAAATTCGAGGATATCTTGAACAGCGCTATCCATCACCCTGGCTACTGGTCCCAGGGCGGCATCACGAAACTCGGCCAACGCCGTTAAACCGCTTTCATCACGTTGAGAAATGCTAAAAGAGAAACCTTCATCAGAAGAAGCCAAGGAGAACCAGGTTTTTAACCAATGAGTGGAAGGCTGGTTTCTGTTCAGAAAAAAATCCTTGCTCCGATTGTTTTGATCCAGTTTTGCACTCACCGAAAAACCATTATCCATCCGCAGTATCGCATTCTGGGCGCGCAGGCTGCGCAGAGTTTCATCGTCATAATCCCTGCGTAAAAAACGGAAAAATTTTATTAGACCAGCTGATTGAACAGCAGGATAATTTTCGCCCAGATCACGGAGGCTGGTCAATTGAGAGAGTAAGATATTCAGGAGATCAATATTGCTGCGCAAGCGCCTGCTCGCCGATTTGGCAGACAACCAGAATCTCAGGGAGTCTCGATAGGTTTCCAGCGTATCCAGACTGTGCCGATACATGGCAGAAAGCAAATCCGGATAGCGTATGAAGTCCCTGAGAATCTGCTGACGATAAGCAATGACCGATATTTCTGTACTGCGTTGACCCAGTATTATTTGCTGAACCGCCCTATGCAGATTTTCGTCATCATTGGCCATCACTGAAAATAATATGGACAGCTCAAGATCCCTTACCAACATATCAGAATGACTGGGAATAGTGTCTATGTCATATTTTCTGTCATCGGGATAGAGCAAGCTGATGCTGATCATGCGATTTTCTCCATAAGCGCCTCATAGGTCAGACCATATTTTTCGGCAAGGGATAATGCATAAGCCAATCCATCAGCGGGTTTTCGCCTTATTTTGAAGGTTCTTTTGCTTAAATCTTCTGATTCTACCATGCTCATCAGACTGACGATTTGTGGGCCTAGAGACGCCATGGCATCAATAAAAGTGACCCACACCGTTAGCGATTCCTTTTCCAGTAATTGCTGGATAATCTGCTCACTTAAATACAGCGCATCATCATAACTGGTGGAATCAAACAATTCATTCAATATAAAAATGCTGGAGGCAGTCGCCCTTTCGAGATTCTTGTGGAGCCGCAGGAGATCTTCTTCCAGCTTCCCATGTCCCGTGCGAATATCCTCACGATAGGAAAAATGTGTATAAATCCCATCGCAAAGACACAAGCGGGTATTCAGCCCGGGAACAGGACACCCTAAACCGGCCAGATGATGAAGTTGTCCAACCGTTCTGGCGAAGGTGGTTTTACCTCCCTGATTAGGGCCGGTAACGACGAACATCTGCTCTTCTTCAGATAACTGCAGATCATTGACTACAACCTGCTGTCCGGTTTCTTCCAGTAGTCTGATGGCCAAGACCAGATCAAATGTCTGTTCCGCCCGAATGTTCTTGCTCTGTACAAGCATCTCCGGAATGGTAAATTGCAATCCCTGATGTTTCAATGGGGCAATACATCCTAGATAGGCCAGATAAAACTGTAGTTCCCGTTCCCAGATCAGAATATCCCCTGCCATGAACGGATAACGCACGGCTTTCAGTGATTCCGCGGTAAATGTTGTGTTTGGTAATTCTCTGGGCATCATATACTGCTTACAATAAGTATCCAACTCATGAAATGGCTCTGGATACAGTTGTGCGACACCTTCCAATATCTGCCCTTCCACATGATTCAGATCATAGCCTGCATTGACTCCTGAACTATCATTATCTATTGTTGGCAACACTTCATCCAAATACCAATTATGCGCCACCTCCAAGGTGTAATCATTTTCATCCAGACAAGGCTGTACAGTCACCCTATTGCCTTTCACAATAATGTCATAGCGAATACTTTCCATTTTCTGCATAAGTGTGGAAGTTCTGTTTTCAAACTCCTTATAAGACGCTGAATCCATTAGCTCCAGTAATTGATGGGTGAATGCTTCAAGGCCCCGCGAGCCCAGAGTAACACCACTTAACTGAACCACAAGTTTTTTGAGTGTCTGTTGATAACGCAGGGCTATTTCCAGATAACAACGCTGCTGTTGCAGGGGGTAATATAATTTTTCTGTGCGCGCCAATGACTTGCGGATGCCTGATAGTTCATTAGAAAAGAGGGATAGATTGTTATAAAGCGTTTCATTTCCCATGTCGCCCATGACAGCCTGACGAAACTGGATGGTTTCCATATCTTGAGGCAGGCAATAAAAATATTCGTTCAGTTTATATTCTTCCCTACCTTCGAGGAGTTTATTTATGACCTGATCCAGACCGAGATCATGAAAATACGCTGGCTCAGAACTGTCTCCAGATAAATCCGGACGCTCATCATGAAAAAGCAAACTTAAACTTTTCAACTGGTTATCTCCATATTTATACGGCTAAATAGGCTTATTGAACCTATGAAAATCGTTCATCGCCGGGTGCACATATTCCTGCCGAGGACAAATCCGCTGCCAACAAAGCAGCGGCATAATGTCCAAAAGCATTCTTTTCACCTTGCCTTATTGTCTATTATGAACTATTTCTACAAACGCGTGATTGTGTGTGCGCGCTTCAACGTCGCGGATTCAGTCCTGTCTTGCCATACGCATGCAAATCATAGCGAGGGGGGATGAATGTCCCAAGCCCTAAAATGCTGATCGAGGCGGCTACACGAACCGGGCGTGGCGGGAACGGACCTGTGCCGATTGGGTCTGGGCGCCCGAACCTACCCACTCGGCGGCAGGAAAGGTTCTGCCCAATGGTCGGCGAAGAGCGTGGCGGCCAGTTTACCCCATCTGGATCCATCCGGGAAACGCCACCGCCCGGCCCAAGCCAATGGTAGTCCAACAAAAACGATCAACCGTGTTGACCCACCAAATTTGCGTTGGTTGACACAGGAATTTTTTAGGCCTATATAATTCATAATGTGCTTCAGTTATCTAGGTATATGGATGGTATTACAGCAAATTATTTAATAGCCAAACAACTGGTGCGCTTCGCCATACCAATAGCGATTAAGGGGTAGATATTGTGAAGTAATTGGCTCAGACAGGAAGTAACGAAATGGTCCCGGAAGGAGCGTTTTCCTCGGGATGATCTTGGGGCGTTTGGCTTGCTCGATCGAACAGCATCTCGAAAGGCTCTACCAGCCCGATTCAATCCGCCGAGGCCAAAGTACAATGCGATCCCACTCACAATGCCCCCACCAATAGGCGGAGCTGTCGGGCGATCTGGTCCCCAGACCATCACCATATGATCATGAGGAGCCATGGTACTTATCGCTATATGAATGCGGTAAGCGTGACATCGGGTAATTACTTAATTTAGGAGAATCAATATGAAAAAAAAATTATTGATGGCTCTGGGATCAGCAATTGGAGCAGGTGTCCTTTTCGCAAATATCCCAAACGCCTACGCCTGGACGCTACAGCAAGCGGCGGCCCCATACAAAGGGGAAACCATCACCATAGTTGGCTTGGATCGTCCCAGTTATCAGGCTGCGCAGAAACTAACGCCGATTTTTGAAAAAGAAACGGGCATCCATGTACATTGGGTGATTTATCCCTATGGTGAAACGCTCAAAGCGGAAATGCTCAATTTCATATCTCATTCGCAAGAATACGATGTCGTGCTCAGTGACTGCGTTTGGCCCGTAACATTTGCCAAGGGCGGTTGGGTGGTCCCTGTTCAACACTTCCTCGATAACCCCAAATTACGTGATCCCGCCTACGATTTAAAAGGGTTCTTCCCAATTTGGCTGTCGGCTTTCACCGTACATGGGACCTTGGAAGGCATACCGTTCGATTCCTATTCCGGGCTGCTTTATTATAACAAGTCCATGTTCAAGAAAGCCGGCATTCAACACCCCCCAGCAACGTGGCAGGAACTTCGTGAGGATGCGCAGAAACTCACCAATAAAAAGGAAGGGGTTTATGGTTATGCACTGCAGTCCGCTCGAGGGGAGACGCAAACTGCCGACGCCTTCGCCCGGTTTCTGTGGCCATGGGGAGGCCGTTTTCTCAACATTAAGACGCATAAAATCCTCGTCAATGATCCGCAATCCGTTAAAGGCATTGAATTTCGAGACAGCATGTTGAAATATATGCCCCCGGGGATTGTCGCGGATAACCATCCCCAGGTTGTGGAATTCCTGGCGCAAAAGCGGGTTGCCATGATCACCGAATGGTCAGCCTTCGATGTGACTTTGAAAAAGGCCCTCGGGAGCGATCTTGGCGTTGCACCCGAGCCTAGGGGGCCGAAGGGGGCTTTCTCGGCCTTCGGCGGGTTTGCCTATATGATCAGTGACCAAGTACCCCAAAAAGAGCAGAACGCTGCATGGCTGTTCGTCCAGTGGCTTACTTCAGCAAAAATGGCCAACCCCTTGACCAACCTCGGTGCAGTTACCGCTCGCAAGGCTACCGACGCGAATCCTGCGCTGGATACAAAATTTCCTGACCTCAAGGTAATGGCATACACCTGGGAACATCAGAGCGTTCCAAACTGGCGCCCGCAACTGGCTTGCTACCCGCGTTTCTCCACCATAGTTTCCTACTGGGGCTCCACAATCGAACTTGGAAGAGTTCCGGTTCAGGAAGGTTTGAACAAAATGGCAGATAAGCTTTCAACCTATATGAAGGCTACCAAATGCTGGGCCACCGCTAACGATCCTGATAAGTATGTTCCGATTTACAAAAAATGGGAGGCTTCTTCCGAAACCAAGCTTCCTTGATAGTTCATACCTCGGAGGTGGCAGGGATATTTTATACACGAACTTGCCACCCCTGATAGAGCTTATAAGGCTCAAGGTTCCGTTAATTACGTGGATTGTGTAAAGATCATGGAAACCAACGATTAGGTTTATGAATGAAAAAAATCTTCATTGAGAGGAGTACGTCCCAGGACAAGAGGCCTATTGGTGAGGTGCTTGAGCCCTGGTTTTTCATTGGGCCATCGTTGATCCTGTTACTGCTCGTTGGCCTTTATCCGATTATCTACACCGTATACATGTCATTTCACCATTGGATCATGGGTTATGGCGTTCCGCGATTCAACGGGTTCAGCAATTACATAGCGGCATTTACCTCAACTTCTTTCAGGAAGTCCGTGTTCACCACCCTGGAACTCCTGGGTTGCGCTTTGCCTATAGAAATGATCGTGGGACTGGGTATCGCACTGACCCTGGATGCCCAATACAACCGTACGCTCAAGCATTTATTGCAAATCTGCCTGGTGATACCCATCGCAATTACACCCGCGGTCATCGGGATGCTTACTCAATTGATGTTCAACCGCCAGCTGGGTATCATCAACTACCTGACGGGTCTGGTCGGCATCCCGCCCAGTGACTGGCTTGGCGGGTATCATAGCGCCTTCGTAACCATCTGTTTAGTCCAAATTTGGGAGTGGACGCCTTTCGTGGCCTTGGTCCTCTCAGCCAGCCTGGCGGTTGTTCCCACGGATATCGAGGAGGCGGCAATGTTGGAAACGGAAAGATGGTGGCCTCGGTTCAAAAGTATCGTTTTACCATTTATGTGGCCGGGTATAACTGCAGCGCTCGTCTTCCAAACGGCCTATATTCTCAAGGAATTCGGGATGATTTATTCTGCCGGAAAAGGCGGCCCAGGGTCCGCTACGGAGGTGGCCATGATTCATATTCAGCGTGTTGTTTTCAGTGGGTTTGACGTTGGTGTTGCTTCGGCAGAGTCGCTCTTGCTTCTGGTATTATCGATTGTTCTTGCGCGAATTTATATAAGGGTATTTTATCGGGAAGCCTAACCTCCAACATGAGGTCGAGGTAAATGGTCTTTACCGAACACCAAAAATGAATGGCCTATATCGTATTCACATTGTCCAGAAGAGTGAATTTCCGTTGTTTATAGGGGCAGTGACGGGTATTGTGGGTACGAGATTCAGCCGTAAGCTGTAGCCACCGGGTTTTAACCAGCAGACTGTTCAAATATTCTAGGAGATGGTATTTATGGCGCGCGTGCAGCTTAAGCAAATCTATAAGCACTTTGAAGGTGGAGATGTGCTTCGTAACATATCCATAGATGTAGCAGATGGAGAGTTCATGATCTTCATCGGGCCATCTGGATGTGGTAAGACTACACTTCTACGCATCATCGCCGGACTTGAAAAACCGACGGCCGGGAGTCTTTTAATTGATGGCGAAGACCTCACCAATGTGCCGGCGGCCCGCCGGGGTGTGGGGATGGTATTTCAGTCCTATGCCTTGTATCCCCATATGACTATCTATGAAAATATTGCCTTTGGACTTAAGGTTGCCAAAAAACCCCGCGCCGAAATCGATCGGATAGTACATGGCGTCGCTAGTTTACTGCAGATCGAGGAGCTGCTTCGACGCAAGCCGGCCGCTTTGTCTGGTGGGCAGCGGCAGCGCGTGGCTATCGGTCGGGCTATTGCGCGTCAATCGAGGGTACTTCTTTTTGATGAGCCATTATCGAACTTGGATGCGGCCTTGCGTGTGCAGATGCGGCTTGAGCTTATCAAGCTTCATCAGCGGTTAAACACGACTATACTCTATGTTACCCATGATCAGGTGGAAGCGATGACCATGGCGGATAGGATCGGTGTTATCAACCAAGGGCGGTTGGAACAGCTTGGTACACCCCTTGAGCTATATTGTCGCCCCGGCAATCTGTTTGTAGCTGGGTTCATCGGATCACCCAAGATGAATTTTTTAGATGTCCTTGTAACGGCGGTACAAGGAAATTACGTGACTGTCCAACTGCCGGGTGATGTGGCGATCAAAATGGAAATTACCATCACCAAACCGATCGCTTTAGGAAACCGTCTCAAACTGGGCGTGCGGCCTGAACACATTGCTTTACAAAGCAAAGTTGATGACCTGAACCAAGCAATATTACATGGCAAGGTGAATATCGTTGAACACCTCGGCGGGGAAATTTTAGTACATCTGCAACTGGAGGGCGACTCCTTGATTGTCATAAAGGCGCCGGGAACACATGAAGAGCTCGTTAACGGACAACCTTTGGATATCTCCATAACCTCCAGGTTTTGCTACCTGTTCGATCAAGACGGACAGACATTGAAATTTTTACAAGAGGGGACGGTAAACTATTTTGGCTCGCCGCTAGACCAAGTGCATACGGGGTAGGGTGTTGTGAAGCAAAGGACTCGGACAGGAAGTAACAAAAGTTTTCGAGTCGTTAAAGGTCCACACAATGTATTTAGGCATAGATATCGGTACTTCCAGCGTCAAGTCGCTACTTCTTGATGAAAATGGTGTGCTGATAGCAAGCAAGAGCGAAGATTTACCCATCTCGCGGCCTCATCCCATGTGGTCAGAACAAGATCCTGCTGATTGGTGGAAGGCTGTTGACAAGACCGTGCGGAGGTTAGGTTCGGAAATCAACTTGGGCGACATTAAGGCGATCGGGCTAAGTGGCCAGATGCACGGTGCCACCCTGTTGGATCGGCAGCAAAGAATACTGCGTCCGGCAATTTTGTGGAACGATGGCCGCAGCCATTTACAATGTCAAACTTTGGAGCGGCTTGTGCCCAATGCCAGACATATTACCGGCAACATAATGATGCCGGGATTCACTGCACCGAAACTGCTCTGGGTCAGAGAAAATGAGCAAACAATCTTTCGCGACATCGATAAGGTATTGCTTCCCAAAGATTATATTCGGCTGATGCTTACCGGCGAATTTGCCACCGATATGTCCGATGCCGCAGGTACAATGTGGATGGATGTCGCGGCCCGGAATTGGAACGACGAACTTCTGGATGCTTGTGGACTCAGTCGGGTACATATGCCAACACTTTATGAAGGCAATCAGATTACCGGCCTACTCCGTAAGCAAGTTGCCCTGGCATGGGGCATGTCGTGTGTGCCGGTAGTGGCCGGCGGCGGCGATAATGCTGCCGGGGCTGTTGGAGTGGGTATTTATCGGGCCGGGCAAGCGATGCTCTCGTTAGGCACTTCTGGGGTATATTTTACCGTAACCGACGGGTTTCGCAGCAATCCCGATCGTGCGGTACATAGTTTCTGTCATGCCTTGCCCAAGACCTGGCATCTGATGTCGGTCATGCTGAGCGCGGCGTCCTGCCTGGATTGGTTAGGTAAACTTACCAAGGTAGCGGATGTGACAGTGCTCCTTGATGAGGCCGAGCATGATGTCCAGGAAGGCACGCTGCCATGGTTCTTGCCATACCTATCCGGAGAACGTACGCCCTATAATGATCCCTACGCCAAGGGTGTATTCTTTGGCCTCACTCATCAACATGGCAGAGCAGAATTGGTGCGGGCGGTGCTTGAAGGGGTCGGTTTCGGTCTCCTTGACGGTATTGACGCAGTAAGTGAGTGCGGAACGGAGGTCAAGCAGACAACGTTGATTGGTGGGGGAGCTCGCAGTGTTTTCTGGCGCCAGATGCTTGCTGATATCAGCGGCCGTGTCCTGGAATATCGCAGGGGTGGAGAAAGCGGCCCGGCGCTTGGGGCGGCAAGGCTGGCACAGATTGCGCTCAACCCTTCACTCGATATCGCCATCCAATTGCCGCCACCCCCCCTTGAGCAGGTTCATCATCCCGACCGCGCCCGGCACGCGCAATATACCGAGCGACGCGCGACATTCAAGGAACTGTATAGACAGTTGCACGGATTAATGAGGTCCCCATGAGCCACCTACTCCTCGGCATTGGCACCTATAGCAGCAAGGGTGTGCTCGTCCACACTGAGCCGAGACTCGGGACCGGAAGCCTCCGGGCGGGGTGCTCAAACAGGAGCACCACCGCCGCCTCGCACCCCGCTTCCTCACTCGGACGGAGGAATACCGGCCGCCCTCGGTCTCCCGCGCATTATCGCCATACGATCTCGTTAATCGCGAATTTGGAAATTTGGGCGGGTTGACACAGGAATTTTATCGGCCTATATAATTCATAGTGTGCTTCAGTTGTCTAGGTATATGGATGGTATTACAGCAAATCATTTAATAACCAAACAACCGGTGCGCTTCGCCAGACCAAACGATTAAGGGGTGGAATATTATGAAGTAATTGGGCTCAAACAGGAAGTAACGAAATGGTTCTGGAAGGGCCGTTTTCTCCGGGTGGTCTTGGGGCGCTTGGCTTGCCCGGTCGAACGGCATCTTGAAAGGCTCCGTCAGCCCGATTCAAACCGCCAAGGCCAAGGTACAGTGCGATTCCGCCCACAAGAACTCCAGCAATAGGCCGACCTGCCGGGACTTGCTGGCTCTCAGCCAGACCGTGTAAGGCAGGCGGAATCTAAATCCGAGGAAAAAATGAGCAAATATGATTTCAAGAAAACGATACATGCTTTGGTGGTTTTTCTTATATTGGCCATTATTCTCTTCCCGGTTTATTGGATGGTCAGCGCGTCCTTAAAGACGGACAACGAGATATTCAGTATACCACCAATCTGGTTATGGAAGCCCACCCTACAAAGTTACATTTATACCATCGAAAAGGCTGGCATGCCTAGAGCGTTATTGGTCTCGCTCATCGTCACCGGCGGTTCAATCTTGCTTGGTCTTCTAGTATCCGCACCGGCAGCATATGGGATCGCTAGATTCAATTTCAAAGGCCGTAAGGAAATATGGTTTTGGTATGTAACTAATTGGATGTTGGTGCCCATGGTGGTACTCATACCTTTCTATCTGGTAGCCAGCAAGCTAAATCTCATTAATAACCCCATACTATTGATCCTGATCTTTCAAGTATTCGTAGTGCCTTTGATGGTCTGGCTGCTGGTCGATCAATTTCGCTCGATTCCCATCGTACTGGAAGAGGCCGCCAAGTTGGACGGCTTAAACCGACTTGGGATATTCCTACGTATCAGTTTGCCACTAACCAAACCTGGTATTGTGGTGGCCATGATTTTGTCTGCTATCTTCGCTTGGAATGACCTGCTATATGCCTTCATCCTCATGCCAGGGCAACATGAACGTACCGCGTCGACGATTGCTATTGCCTACCTGGGAGGCTATCTGATTCCATGGAGCAAAGTAATGGCTAGCGGAGTGATGATCTGTGCCCCGGTAGTTATCGCTGGAGTGATTATTCATAAACACATTGCCCGCGGGCTCACACTGGGGGCGGTAAAGTGAAGCCAGCCCAGTTTTCCGCAGGGATGGAGGCCACTCTAACGCCGTAGTATCAATGAGTGGCTATTACCCTCCGTTTTTTGCTGCGATCAACGGGTTTTTGTAGGGGTTGCCAGGCATTTCTTTCTGGATAGCTCATACCGGTATTTTACTGGATACGTTCCGGAAATGCTGGCTTCGATAAAGTGGTATTGTTATATCTCGTAAAAAAGGAGAGTGAATATGACCAACGAACTAGAAGGGAAGGTTGCTGCGATAACGGGAGCAGCTTCGGGTATCGGTCTGGCGTCCGCCGAGGCAATGCTGTCGGCAGGGGCCCGTGTGGTGTTAATTGATCGAGACAAGCCAGCCACAATGGCTATTGCGCAAAAGTTTGGAGACAGAGCCATCCCCTTGATAGCTGATCTACTGGACGTGCAAGCCTGTGACTCGTTGATTACGAAGCTACTTGAGAAAGCTGGGCATATCGATATTTTTCACGCAAATGCCGGAATTTATATCGGTGGCGACCTGATTGATGCGGATTCGCACAGAATCGATAACTTGCTCAATCTAAATGTCAACGTGGTAATGAAAAATGTCCGCGATATACTTCCTCATATGATTGAACGTGGCACTGGGGATATTATTGTAACAGGCTCGGTTGCTGGCCATTACCCGGTTCCATGGGAACCTGTTTATGCATCGTCAAAATGGGCAATCAGGTGCTTTGTGCAAACCACACGCAGACAGGTGTTCAAGCATGGGATTCGTATTGGCGAAGTCTCGCCTGGGCCAGTCAACAGTGCGTTGTTATCGGACTGGCCAGAAGAGAATCTTCGGAAATTGAAGGAGGCAGGCAGTCTCATGGAACCCACCGAAGTAGCCGATACAATCATGTTTATGTTAACACGCCCACGCAATATCACGATTCGTGATGTCATTATAGTGCCCAGCAGTTTCGATATGTAAGTTAACCGCGTCGGCGTGTTAATATGTCCGCCCAACAGAGTCTTGCCCAATGGCTTCACCAAATGTGTAAGCAAATCACAGAGCCGATCGCCCGTCTTGAACCCGGTGAAGTCGATGCATTGGTCAATGACCTTTGCCGAGCCAAACATATATTCCTCTATGGAGTCGGTCGCGAAGGCCTGATGATGCGGGCCCTAACAATGCGGTTATACCATTTGGGACTTGCGGCGCACTTTGTTGGGGATGTAACCACACCGGCAATCAACGGCGGTGACTGGCTTATGGTAAGTGCCGGGCCTGGCCAATTTGCAACAGTTGGGGCTCTGACTGCGATAGCAAAGGCCGAAAATGCCAATATAGCCTTAATTACCGGCAACCCCGCAGCATCCCTGCGTGGAAATGTTTCGCGTTGCCTTGTACTTGCTGCACGAACCATGCATGACGCACCTGATGCAGAGGCGTGTTTACCACTAGGCAGCGCATATGAAGGGGCGTTATTTGTTTTTTCGGAATATCTGGTTTCTAGAATGCAAATGAAACTGCTGATTTCCGAAGAGGTAATGCGCAACAATCACACTAACCTTGAGTAGAGGTATTAACATGCTATTCAACGGTAAGCGCATATTAGTTACTGGAGCCACTCAAGGGATTGGACGGGCAACGGCGCAGAGGCTGCGGGTTGAAGGTGGCCATACAATTGCTCTCGGCCGTAACGCCGCGGCGCTAAAAATTCTACAAAGTGAAATAGGTTGCGACATAATCTGTTTCGATCTAGTTAACATCGAAGCGATAGACAAGAAGTTAAAAGAATTTTTTCCCATTGACTATCTCGTTAACTGTGCGGGGATCGTGGAACCATCCCCCTTTTTGGCAACGTCAGCGGAAAATTTTGAACGGACGATGCGGGTGAATGCCCTTGCTCCGATGCGTCTCGCTCAAATTCTCGCTTGTCATTGGATAGAGACATCCAATCCTGGTGCTATTGTCAATGTTTCAAGCCTCGCCAGTTCAGTAGGGACTCCCAAGCACGCTGCATACTGTGCATCCAAAGCTGCATTGGATGCATTGACCAGGGTAATGGCTATCGAATTGGGGGGCCACAAAATCCGTGTCAACAGCGTTAATCCGGTCGTCACCAAAACGCCGATGGCCGAGTTGGCGTGGTCTGATCCGACGGCAGCGGCGGCTATGAAGGCCCGGATTCCTCTCGGGCGATTTGCGGAAAGTCAGGAAGTCGCTGCCGCCATCGTATTTCTCCTAAGTGAGAGCGCCGCAATGATTCACGGGGTTTGTCTGAATGTCGACGGCGGTTTTTCGGCGGGATAGTTTAATGTCGCAGGTCAGAGGGCTCCGGGGTGCCACCCGGTCTAGATCCCTTGGCAACCATGTGCTCGTACCGGTTGATGACGTTGACCTTGTCGACAAAGGGAGGGGCCGGGTCAAAGAGCTGGCCAAGCCAATCCTTAACGACCTTCCGCGCGAGCGTGGGTGTGACGTCTCTACCCCCAAGCATGGCACCGTAACCGATAAATCCCCCGCCAACCAACTAGCGGCATAATGTCCAAAGCGTTCTTTTCACCTTGCCTTATTGCCTATTATGAACTATCTATAAACGCGTGTTTGTGTGTGCGCGTTTCAACGCCGCAGATTCGGCCCTGTCTTGCCATACGCATGCAAATCATAGCGAGGAGGATGAGTGTCCCAACCCTTTGACTTACTGATTATAGGTGGTGGAATCAATGGCGCCGGGATTGCCCGGGATGCCAGCGGCAGAAAACTCTCGGTACTGCTGGTCGAGCAGGATGATCTGGCTGCACATACTTCTTCCGCCAGTACCAAGCTCATTCATGGTGGATTGCGCTATCTGGAGTACTATGAATTTCGTCTGGTGCGCGAAGCCCTCATGGAAAGGGAAAGGCTGCTGGGCATCGCCCCTCACATCATCTGGCCACTGGAGTTCGTGTTACCGCAAGGTCCCGAAAGCCGTTCTGCCTGGCTAATCCGTGCGGGTCTCTTCCTCTATGACCATCTCGCACCCCGCAGCCGCTTACCCGCGTCCAAGGCTGTGCATTTTGGACCACATCCGGCCGTTCAGGTTCTCAAACCCACCTATACCCAGGGGTTCACCTATGCCGACTGCTGGGTGGAAGATAGCCGACTGGTCGCCCTCAATGCTCTGGATGCTGCGGAAAGGGGCGCGAAAATTCTGACGCACACCAAACTGCTATCGGCGCACCCGGAAAAGCAACTATGGGCAGCCCAGTTGATCCATAAAAGCACTGGCCAGACAGAAACGGTTCACGCCCGGGCACTGATCAATGCGGCGGGACCCTGGGTGGGAGAGGTTCTGAGCAACGAACTCGGGATCAAAAGCCAAAAAACCGTGCGCAAGGTCAAGGGCAGCCACATCATTGTTCCCCGTCTCTATGAGGGGGATTATGCTTTCATTCTACAAAACCCCGACCATCGCATCATCTTTGCGATCCCCTACGAGTACGAGTACACCCTCATAGGGACCACCGATATTCCCTATGAAGGAGACCCTGCGCAGGTCCAGATTTCGGCGGAGGAAACCGCCTATCTGTGCGAGAGTGTGTCCCGGTATTTCCGGACTCCGGTACATCCCGACGATGTCGTTCGTAGCTATTCCGGCGTACGTCCCCTCTATGATGACCACGCCACCAATGCCTCTGCTGTCACTCGGGATTATGTGCTGGATATGCAAGGAGGCGGAGACACCCCTCCGCTGCTCTCGGTATTCGGCGGCAAAATCACCACCTATCGACGCCTTGCCGAGCATGCGCTATCCCTGTTGCAGCCCGTTCTGGGTCATCCCAAAGACCAGAGCTGGACAGCCAACGCGCCCTTACCCGGTGGAGACATTCCTCATGGCGATTTTTCCGGCTTTGTTCGCAGTCTGTCTGAACAATATCCATTTTTACCGGCACATCTCGCTTATCGTCTGGCCCGAGCCTATGGGACCCGCGCCCTGAAAATCCTCGGCAATGCCCGACAGATGGAAGATCTGGGTCAGGATTTTGCTGCGGGCCTGACCCAGGCCGAGGTGGACTATCTGGTGACACAGGAGTGGGCGCGAGAGCCAGAGGATATTTTATGGCGGCGTTCCAAAATGGCCTTGCATGTCCCTGAAGATACCCCGAAAAAACTGGAGACCTATCTACAATCATCGGAAATCGCCGAAAAAATCCGGCAAGGAGGTGCCACTACTTTGCCTTGATTTGTTTTTACTGCGGAGGAAATCACTATGTCAAAATATGTAGGGGCCATTGACCAGGGAACCACCAGTACCCGTTTTATTGTTTTTGACAAACAAGCCCATATCGTTTCTGTAGCGCAAAAAGAACATGAACAGATCTACCCCGCCCCTGGTTGGGTGGAGCACGATCCGATGGAGATCCTCAATAACACCAATGAGGTGATCGGTGCCGCCCTCGCCCGTGCCAATCTCAGCGCCGACGACCTCGCCGCCGTAGGCATCACCAATCAACGGGAAACCACGGTCCTTTGGGATCGCCATACCGGCCGCCCTCTCGGCAACGCCCTGGTGTGGATGGATGCCCGCACCGACCAACTGGTACAGCGTTTTGCGCGAGATGGCGGGCAGGGAAGGTTCCGCGCAAAAACCGGCCTGCCTCTGGCGACCTATTTTTCCGGGCTCAAGCTTTTGTGGATTCTGGAAAATGTGGAAGGCGCCCGGCGCCTGGCGGAAAGGGGCGATGCCCTCTTTGGCAATATCAATACCTGGTTGGCCTGGAACCTCACCGGCGGTGCGAATGGCGGCGTTCATGTGACCGATGTCAGCAACGCCAGCCGTACCATGCTCATGGACCTGCAGACCTGCAACTGGGATAAGGACATGCTCATGCAGTTCAAAATTCCCGAAGCTTGTCTGCCCAAAATTGTGCCTTCCTCTTCTCCTTATGGAGAAATCACCACTGCGCCACTACATGGCACCCAGCTGGCCGGGATGCTCGGCGATCAACAGGCCGCCCTGGTGGGCCAGACCTGTTTCGCCCCAGGGGAAGCGAAAAACACCTACGGGACCGGCTCCTTTCTGCTCATGAATACGGGCACCGAGCCGGTGCAATCCAATGCCGGACTGCTGACCACCTTGGCTTATCAGTTTGGTGACGAAAAGCCGCGCTACGCACTGGAAGGCGCCATAGCCATCACGGGGGCGCTGGTCCAGTGGCTGCGTGATAACCTCCACTTTTTCGATGTGGCCGGGCAAATCGAGCCCCTGGCTCGCAGCGTGGAAAACAATGGGGACGTGTATGTCGTCCCGGCCTTTTCCGGCCTGTATGCCCCTTATTGGAAGGATGATGCTCGGGGTGTCATCGCCGGACTGACCCGCTTTGCCAACAAGGCGCATATTGCCCGGGCTGCCCTGGAATCCACGGCCTATCAGGTGCGCGATGTGGTCGAAGCGATGCAAATGGATAGCGGAATCCCCCTCAGCAGCCTGCGCACCGATGGCGGCATGGTGGTGAATGAACTGTTGATGCAATTCCAGTCAGACATGCTGAAAGTGCCGGTATTGCGCCCCCAAATGATCGAAACCACGGCGCTGGGCTCTGCCTATGCCGCCGGTCTGGCCGTGGGTTACTGGCATAACATTGAAGATCTCCGCGCCAATTGGCGCATTGACAAAACCTGGGAACCCAAAATGGGTGACACCGATCGTGATCATTATTACCAGTCGTGGAAAAAAGCCGTCACCCGCTCTTTTGCGTGGGTTGACCAAGTCTAAGATAGAAGGAGACCATAAAGATGGATGAAAACACATCGGTAAATTTCGGCGTCAAAAAAGGCTGGCGGGCGGAATCGGTCTGGGCCGAAATGCTCGCCGAGTTCCTGGGATGTTTCGTATTGATCGCTTTTGGGGCGGGTAGCGTGGCCGCGGCGGTGGTGGGGCTCACAGAGTCCCATCGCACCGTGGTGATCTTTCAGGGGGCCGGGGGCTGGATGATCATTGTCTGGGGGTGGGCCTTCGCCGTGGCCATGGCGGTCTATGTGGCTGGCGGTGTATCCGGGGCACACATCAATCCGGCGGTCACCCTGGGTTTTGCCATCAAGGGCAATTTCCCCTGGAGAAAGGTTATCCCCTACTGGGTTGCCCAGGTAATTGGCTGTTTTGCTGGCGCCGCCCTCGTTTATTACGATTATTTTCGGGCCATCAATGCCTGGAACCTGGCCAATCATGTCGTATCCCGGGCTTCCCCGGGAGGATTGACGACCTTCAGCATTTTCGGCACCTTTCCCGCTGCCTATTACGGAAACCAGATGGGCCTCGCCCTACTGGACCAGATCATCGCCACCTTCTTTCTGATGCTTTTCGTGCTGGCCCTCATCGATACCACGAACGTCGGCCCGGGAGCGAACCTGGCACCCCTGCTCATCGGCTTGGCGGTGGCGGCCATCGGGATATCGTTTGGAACGGGGACCGGCTATGCCATCAATCCCGCCAGAGACTTCGGTCCGCGCCTGTTCTGTTGGTTGCAGGGCTGGGGACCCAATGCCTTTCCGGGGCCGCATGGGTATTGGTGGGTGCCCATCCTGGGCCCACTCATTGGCGCCAGTCTGGCGGCATTGGTATATGAATGGGGCATCAGCCGGACCCTCCGGGCGCGGGCCGCAGCCTTGCCGAAACAACAGCCCGAGGTGGAACCCTAGGGTCGGGGCGTCCCGCTCGTGAAGTGACCGCAGGCCCTTGATGATGTCCGCGAACCCGTGCGCGGCGAGGAGAATGGAAGATGAAGCAATTACGCAATCAGCCAGAAAAGGTGGTCGCCGAGGCGCTGGAAGGCATGGCCCTGGCTTACGGCGACTTGGTGGAAGTCCACCGTGATCCCAACTATATTCGTCGAAAAGGGATCCCTCCAGCAGGCAAGGTGGCGATCGTTTCCGGCGGCGGATCAGGCCATGAACCCATGCATGGCGGTTTCGTCGGGCACGGAATGCTGGCTGCGGCCTGCCCGGGAGCGATCTTCACCAGCCCGACCCCGGATCAGATCCTCGCTGCTTCCCAGGCCGTGCAGGGGGGTTCGGGGGTGCTGCACATCGTCAAGAACTACACCGGCGATGTCCTCAATTTTCAGCTCGCCGCAGACCTTCTCCAGGAAGCGGGGGTGGCCGTGCGACAGGTGATCATCGATGACGATGTCGCCGTCCAGGACTCCCTGTATACCGCAGGGCGGCGGGGTGTCGGGGCCACCGTGCTCGCCGAAAAAATCTGTGGCGCCGCCGCAGAGGCCGGCGCCAGTCTGGATGCTGTGGCGGCACTGTGCACATCGGTAAATGCCTCTGCCCGTTCCATGGGCTTGGCGCTGAGCCCCTGTACCAACCCGGAAACCGGTCAAGCCAGCTTTACCCTGGGGGAGAATGAAATAGAGTTTGGTATTGGCATTCATGGTGAACCGGGCCGACAACGCATTCCCTGGCAACCGGCTGATACCTTGACGGAAATGCTGATGCTGCCCATTGTTGAGGACTTGCCCTTCAAAAAGGGCGATGAGGTCCTGCTTTTTGTCAATGGGCTGGGAGCCACCACGCTTCTGGAGCTGAATATTGTCTATCGCGCCGCCGAAACCCTGGCCAGCCGGCATGGCCTCAAGGTCTCAAGAAGGCTGGTCGGCTCCTACATGACCAGTCTGGATATGGCCGGGGTCTCCATCACCCTCTTGCGCCTGGATGAATCCATGCGTTCCTATTGGGATGCCCCGGTCTGTACCCCGGCACTGCGCTGGGGTTTGTAAATAGAGGAGCCGTGTTATGGCATATGCTGTGGCCACCCTGATGCAATGGATGATTTGTGCCGAAGAACAATTCAAGTCCCATCTGGCCGAACTGAATGCCCTGGATGCGGCCATTGGCGATGGCGATCATGGCAGCAACCTGGCCCGGGGCTTTGCCAAGGTCCGCGAAAAACTCCAGGCCCATTCCCCTGAAACACCTGCCAGCCTGTTCAAACTGGTGGGCATGACCCTGATCAGTACGGTAGGAGGAGCTTCCGGGCCACTGTATGGCAGCTTTTTTCTCGAAGCCGGCAAAATAGCCGGGGAGCAGAGGGAACTGGACGATGCCACCCTGACACGGTGCTTGCAGGCAGGGCTGGCAGGCATCCAGAAACTGGGCAAGGCCGAACCGGGAGACAAGACCATGGTCGATGCCCTGGAGCCAGCCATCAGCGCCCTGGTCGGCCATGCCAAAATGGACGTGGCCGCCCAAAAAGCCCGGGAGGGCCGGGACGCGACCATTCCCCTGATCGCCCGCAAAGGCCGGGCCAGTTATCTGGGCGAACGCGCCATAGGACATGTCGATCCTGGCGCCAGTTCCGCCAGTCTGCTCCTGGATTGTCTGGCAATCCGTTAAGCCATGGCAGCAGTCGGATCCAAAATCAATACGGTAGGCATTGTCCTGGTCTCTCACAGTCGGGCCCTGGCCCAGGCCACAGCAGCGCTCATCCGTCAGGTTACCGGGTCGGATCTGCGTCTGGCGATTGCCGCGGGCAGCGGAGAGGGGGGAGTGGATTTGGGCACCGATGCCCTGGCGATACAGGCCGCCATCGAGGGGCTGGACAGCCCCGCCGGAACCTTGATTCTCATGGATATGGGTAGCGCACTTCTGAGCACGGAAATGGCGCTGGACTTGCTGGCAGATTCTCTCAGGGCACGGGTTCAGATGAGCAGTGGACCCTTTGTGGAAGGTGCCATGGCCGCTGCTCTGGCTGCCAGCGGCGGGGCTGCCTTGCCGGCAGTGCGCCAGGAAGCGGAAAACGGCCTGCGCATGAAGCAACAACAACTCGCCTCCGACAACGTCAACACTGGACAGACTCCGCAGGTACCCCCGCTTGCCCCGGAACTGCAGCGCAGCTTGCGCTTGTCCGATCCGGCGGGCTTGCATCTGCGCCCGGCAGCCGCATTGGCAAAGCTCGCTCTGGCCCGGCCGACGCCCAGTTTCATCCGCGCCGCGCGGCATCCTGAGCATGCCGTTTCTGCCGCCAGCCTCACGGCCATGCTCGGTCTCGATCTGCGCCAGGGAGAGGAGATCATTATCGAAACCTCGGGTGCGGATGCCGCCGCTTTCCTGGATGCCGCAGCACAGACCCTGCAAGCGCAGCCAGCGGAAAATTTCACACCCATGGCCACCCCAAAAGTCCCCTCGGGTCCGAGGGGTGCCGTTGCCGGTTTTGCCCAGGGACCTCTCCTCATCCGGGATTCACTATTGGCTGCCATTCCCGCAACCCACGATCCCGACAGCACAAAATCCCTCCGGCAATTTCAAGCAGCGGTGGAACAAGTACAGCAACAACTCAGCGATCACCCCATATTGGCCGCCCAGGACCTGCTCTTGCGGGATCCCGTCCTGCTGGAACAAACCCGCAAAAAGATTCAGGAAGAACATCTGAAGGCAGCCCCGGCCTGGGCGCAGGTCATTACCCAGGCTGCAGCACAAATCGATGCCCTCAGCGACCCCATTGTTCGTGCCCGTGCTGCAGATTTGCGCGACCTCGGTCATCGGGTCCTTCAGGCCATGGGTGTTGTTGCGGAAAATACGCCCTGCTCTGGACCACCCGCCATTTTACTGGTGGATGATCTGCTGCCTTCCATCGCGCTGCACCTCGATCCCCAGCAAGTTCTCGGCGTCATAGATCGTCATGGCAGCGAGCATTCTCACGCGGCCATCCTCCTGCGGGGCGCCGGCATTCCCTATATCATCAACGCCGGGAACCCTGACCTGGCCAATGCCCGCACTGTGGCCATGGACGGCGCAACGGGAGAATTCTGGCTGGACCCCGATCCCAAGACCCTCGAAAAGTTGCTTGAACGTGAATCCGCTGGACATAAGCTGCCGGAAAAGGGAGATTATGGCCAGCTCATCCTGAACGATGGCAGCCGCCTGGAACTCTGGGCCAATGTCGCCAGCACTGCTGAAGCCGACACAGCCAGACGCCTAGGTGCCAGGGGCATCGGCCTGCTCCGTACCGAGTTCTTTTTTCTTGATCAAAAAACCTTGCCCGATGAAGAAAGTCAGCTCCAGGCCTTGGGCCAGGTCATGGCCCCCATGCAGGGCCGGCCCATCGTTGTGCGCGCGCTGGATGCCGGGGCCGATAAGCCTTTAGGGTTTATGCCCCTGGGCGACGAAGCCAATCCTGCCCTCGGCCGTCGCGGCCTGAGGGCCCTGCTCGCCTTTCCCGATATTTTTGCCTTGCAACTGCGCGCCATGCTGCGGGCTGGCCGGGACCACCAGCTCTCCATCATGTTGCCCATGGTCACCAACCCCGAAGAATTGCGTGAAGCCCATGGCATTCTGGAGCAGGCTCACCACGCCCTGGAAGCGGCCGGACAGCCGCATCGCTGGCCGGTAGCTCTCGGCATCATGGCCGAAGTTCCGGCAGTGGCCCTCTGCATGGATCGCTTTAATGGCCTCGCGGATTTTGTCTCCATCGGCAGTAATGATCTGACCCAATACACCCTGGCCAGTGACCGTAGCAACGCGCTGCTCGATCCCTTGGGGAATGCAGCGCATCCGGCGGTACTGGAATTATGTCGAAACCTTGTCCGGGATAGTCAGGTTCCGGTTTCCATTTGCGGAGAAGCGGCCGGAGATCCCCAAATTGCGCCATTATTGGTCGATTGCGGCATTCGGCGCCTGTCCATGGCGCCACGCCGGCTACCGGAACTTTTTGCGCATTTCTCTCACAAAACCTGAATCGCCCAGGCCTCCGCGACGGAAACATATGGGCTTCAAGAAATGCTGTCTGCTGCAACGCCGGGCATTTTGTTCCGGCATCAACAAACAGGATAAAGCTCCGGATGTTCCAGGGTGTCCACAAGCGCCGCCGTCTGCGCTACACTCCTGGGCCAATCAGCCCACCACGCTTTCGAACGGGAAACGCCATGGCGCAATACGTATTTACCATGAATCACCTGAGCAAAACCGTCCCCCCCAAACGCGTACTGCTCAAGGATATCTCTCTCTCCTTCTTTCCTGGCGCAAAAATCGGCGTCCTGGGCTTGAACGGCTCGGGGAAATCCACCCTGATGAAAATCATGGCCGGTGTGGATCGCGAGTTCGAGGGGGAGGCCCTCCCCATGCCGAACCTGAAAATTGGCTATCTTCCTCAGGAACCCAGCGTCGATCCCAACAAAACCGTCCGCCAGGTCGTCGAGGAAGGACTGGGCGATATCCTCGATGCCCAGCAGCAACTGGAAGCCGTTTATGCGGCCTATGCCGAACCGGATGCCGACTTCGACGCCCTGGCTGCCGAGCAAGGCCGCCTGGAAGCCATAGTCGCCGCCAGTGACGGACACCAGGCCGAACAACAGATGGAAGTGGCCGCCGATGCCTTGCGTCTGGCGCCCTGGGATGCCCTGGTGGGACCGCTTTCGGGAGGAGAAAAACGGCGCATCGCCCTCTGTCGCCTGCTCATCAGCCGCCCCGACATGCTCCTGCTCGACGAACCCACCAACCATCTCGATGCCGAGTCGGTGGAGTGGCTGGAACAATATCTGCAACGCTTCAGCGGTACCGTGGTCGCCGTCACCCATGACCGCTATTTCCTGGATAATGCCGCCGAGTGGATTCTGGAACTGGATCGCGGCCGCGGAATTCCCTATAAGGGCAACTACTCCGCCTGGCTGGATCAAAAGGAAAAGCGTCTGGAACAGGAGGCGCGCAGTGAAGCCTCGCGCATCAAGGCCATGCAGCAGGAGCTGGAATGGGTGCGCCAGAATGCCAAGGGGCGGCAAAGCAAAAGCAAGGCGCGCCTTGCCCGTTTTGAAGAACTCAGTTCCTATGAATACCAGACCCGCAATGAAACTTCGGAAATATTCATTCCCGTAGCCGAGCGACTCGGCAATGAAGTCATTGAATTCAAGGAGGTCAGTAAAGGCTTTGGCGACCGCCTGCTGTTTGAGAATCTCAGTTTCAAGATTCCACCGGGGGCCATTGTCGGCGTCATTGGTCCCAATGGAGCGGGTAAGTCCACGTTCTTCCGGATGATCGTCGGCCAGGAACAACCCGATAGTGGAACGGTCAGCATTGGCCCTACGGTAAAAATGGCTTACGTGGACCAGTCCCGCGATGCCCTGGCCGCCAAGAACAACGTCTGGGAAGAAATTTCCGGGGGTCTGGATATTCTCACCGTCGGCAAATTCGAGATTCAGTCCCGGGCCTATTGTGGTCGCTTCAACTTCAAGGGCAACGACCAGCAGAAACTGGTCGGGCAACTATCCGGCGGAGAACGCGGCCGCCTGCATCTCGCCAAGACCCTGATCGCTGGTGGGAATGTTCTGCTGCTCGACGAACCCTCCAATGATCTGGATGTGGAAACCTTGCGCGCCCTGGAAGATGCCCTTTTAGAATTTGCCGGCAGCATTCTGGTGATCTCCCATGATCGCTGGTTTCTGGATCGTATCGCCACCCACATCATCGCCTTTGAAGGGGATGGACACGTCGAATTTTTTGCCGGTAATTATCATGAATATGAAGCCGACAAAAAACGCCGCCTTGGCGAAGAAGGGGCCAAACCGCACCGTTTGCGCTACAAACCCATCATTCGCTAGCGTCGTGAACCATGCGCCACCATTCAACGCCTTGACTTTCTGGCAGCATCTCCTTATCTTCTCAGCCCTTAGGATTTACCCGCAGGAAGTGTTCCAATGAAGCGTACTTTTCAACCCAGCATTACCCATCGCAAGCGTACCCACGGCTTTCGGGCCCGCATGGCCACCAAGTCCGGGCGCCTTGTTCTGAAACGTCGGCGCGCCAAGGGCCGTCAGCGTCTCTGTCCGTAAGCATATGCATCCGGCGCCGGCGCATCCCCATCGCTTCACCCGCGAGGATCGCCTCCGCCAGAAAGCGCTTATCCAGCGCACCATTCAACAGGGGCGCAAAAAAGTTTTTCCCGAGTTGACCATGTATACCCTTCCCAACTCTGTTTCCCATCCTCGACTGGGTCTGGCCGTGAGCCGCAAGGTCGGGAATGCCGTCATTCGTAACCGCGTCAAACGGCGTCTGCGTGAAGCTTTTCGTCTGCAAGAACAGCGCTCGGCCGGGCAGGATGTCATGGTAGTGGCCCGTAACGGGGCGAAAAAGCTCAGCATGCGAGCCATGGGGGTTTATTTCCGGCAACTGTTGGGGAAGGCATGAGAGCGCGTCGCGCCGCCGTGCTCGCGGTTCGCACCTACCAATATGCCATCAGCCCCTTGCTGGGCCATCATTGCCGTTTTTATCCAACCTGCTCTGAATACACTTGCCAGGCCATTGAACGCTATGGCATTGTCAAAGGTTCCTGGCTAGGTATCAAGCGCATCGGCCGCTGCCATCCCTGGCACGCAGGCGGTGTGGATCCTGTTCCTTAAAACACACTGGGGCTCCATGGAAAATCAGAAAACCTTTCTTGTCATTGCGTTGGCCGTGGTCATTTTTTTGCTGTTTCAGGCCTGGCAAGAACAAAACGTGCCGAAATCCGTGCCCCCCGCTCCCAGTACCGTCAGCAAGGCGGTGACGCCCAGCACCGCTCCCGTGGTTTCATCTCCGCCCAGCACAACTGCCGCACCGGTGGCTCAGGCCATTGCCCCGGTCAAAGGTCCGACGATTCCTTTCGAAACCCGGGTTTTTACGGGCCAGATCAGCCTTCATGGCGGCGACATCCAGAATCTCGGCCTGCGCGATTATCCTTCAGCCACCAATAATCCCAAGCCTTACCCCATTCTCGATACCACTCCGGCCAAACTGACCATCCAGCAAAGTGGTTTCATAGGCAGTGATGGACAACTGCTTATTCCCCAGTTTGTCGAAGAAACCCCGCATTCGAGCAGCGCCGGTTCATTCGTCCTGAAGGGCAAGGCCGGGCCTTTGACGGTCAGTAAGACATGGACTTTCCAGCCGGACAGTTACCTTGCGGAAGAGCATATCCAGATTACCAACACCGGCACCCAAGCCTGGAACGGCAGTTATTTTGACCAGATCCTGCGCAACGACCGCGCCGAAAGCCACATGTTCATGTCCATTTTTACGGGCGCCGTGCTGATGCACAGTGGCAACTTCAGCGAGGTGAGCTTTAGTGACATGCGCGATCACCCGCGCCTGGAAGCTGGCCCCGGCTGGGCGGGAATGATGGATCACTACTTTCTGGCGGCGATCCTGCCTCCCGAACAAGCCCATGTGCAGGTGTATGCGCGCCCCTCGGGAAGCAATTATGTGGCCGGGGTGAACACGCCCCTGCCGACTCTGGCTCCTGGGCAGAGTGCCCGTATTACCCAGCAGGTTTTCCTCGGCCCCAAACAGCAGAGCCGACTGGCCGCTCTGGGACGGGGCCTGGAACAAACCGTGGATTATGGCTGGTTTGCCATTATCGCCGAACCCATGCATCTGGTCCTCAAGTGGTTTCATAGCCTGGTCGGCAACTGGGGTCTGGCCATCATTTTTCTGGTCATTGTCATCAAGGCGATTTTCTTTTATCCCTCGGCCATTAGCTATCGATCCATGGCCAATATGCGTAAGCTCCAGCCCAAACTGGAGAAACTGAAAAAAGAATGTGGGGATGATCGTCAGAAGCTGGGCGCCGCCATGATGGATCTCTACCGCACGGAAAAAGTCAACCCGATGGCGGGCTGTTTGCCCATCCTGCTGCAAATGCCTTTTTTCATTGCCCTGTACTGGGTGCTGGTGGAAAGCGTGTCCCTGCGTCAGGCGCCGTTCATTCTCTGGATTCACAATCTGGCGGTGCCGGATCCTTATTTTATTCTGCCACTGCTCATGGGCATTTCCATGTTTTTCCAGCAGCGCCTCAATCCCGCACCCGTCGATCCGATGCAGAAAAAAATCATGTCGGCACTGCCGGTTATTTTCGCGGTGTTTTTCTCCTTCTTCCCGGCAGGTCTGGTGCTTTACTGGTTGACCAACAACGTCGTGTCCATTGGTCAGCAATACCTGATCACCCGGCATATCATGGCCGCCAAGGACTAAGTGGCGGCAGCTCTTTTCCGGGCCGGGCCACCGGACCTGGCCTCCAGAGCTAGCGCAGGGTTCCGCGATGTCCTATGAACAGGGAGACACCATCGTCGCCATTGCCACGCCGCCTGGAGAGGGCGGGGTTGGTATTGTGCGCCTCTCCGGTCCGAAGGCCTTGGGGATTGGCCAGAGCCTCTGTGGCCAAAGCCCACGCAGCCAGCCCTGGCCAGCCCGACAGGCCCAATTCCGCCGCTTTTACAGTCCGGATGGACTGAGGATAGATCACGGGATTACCCTCTATTTTCCCGCACCCCATAGTTACACCGGAGAAGACGTGGTGGAGTTACAGGGACACGGCAGCCCGCTGGCTCTGGCCGCATTGCTGCGGGCATGCGTAAAGCATGGAGCCCGAATGGCACGCCCCGGTGAATTCACCGAAAGAGCCTTTCTCAATGGTCGCCTGGATCTGGCCCAGGCCGAGGCGGTGGCAGATCTCATTCATGCCCGCAGTGAAGCCCAGGTGCGTGCCGCTGCGGCCAGTCTGGAAGGGGCCTTTTCCCAGGCGGTGGAGGCGATTCATGCACAATTATTGCGTCTCCTTGCGCTGGTGGAGGCCAGTCTGGACTTCAGCGAGGAAGACCTCGGTGATACCCACGAAATAGCGGTGCGCGACGGGCTCGCCGCTTTACAGCAGCAACTGCTGCAATTGCAACAACAAGCCCGCCAGGGTGCCCGCCTCGCCCGGGGCGGGCGGGTGATCATTGCCGGTCGCCCCAATGTGGGCAAATCCAGCCTGATGAATGCCCTGGCCCAACGGGATGCCGCCATTGTCACCCCGATTCCGGGGACCACCCGGGATTTGCTACGCGAGGAAATTCTGCTGGAGGGTTTGCCCATTGAGCTCATCGATACGGCAGGGCTCCGGGAATCGGATGATCTGGTGGAGGCGGAAGGCATTTCCCGCGCCCGGCAGATTCTCCACAGTGCCCAGTTGGTCTTGCTGGTCGCTGACGCCCAGGCGGGTTGGCAGCAAGACGATCAGTCCATTGTCGACGCACTGCCCCCCATTCCCCGCTTGCTCGTCTGGAACAAGCGGGATCTGGTCACCACGCTTCCCAAAGCGCCTGTAGATGAAGACATCTGCGCCATTTCTGCCCTGAAAGGGCAGGGTATGGACAGGCTCAGAGCGCAGATCATGGGGCGGATGGGTATGGACCACAATGTCTGCGCCTTCAGCGCACGTGAACGCCATGTGGAGGCCCTCTCCAAAGCGATGGAAAAAGTAACCGAGGCCGTCCGTCTGCAACAGGCCGTTGGCCTTCCGGAACTGCTGGCACAAAACCTGCGGGAAGCCGCCCATGCCTTGGCCCAGGTCACCGGCAAAATAGATGTGGAAGAGCTGCTCGGAGAGATCTTTTCACGTTTCTGTATTGGCAAATAAGCATTGAAAAATGGGCCGGATAAGGCACCGACCCACTTATGCAAGACGGATTCTGATGGCTTTATTCCACGCTGATTTTCCGTCTTTTTGCCGATTCCGCCTTGGGTAATACCAGTTCCAGAACCCCTTCCTTATAAGACGCCTTGCTTTGGCTGGCATCAACCTCTACGGGCAACTGCACGGTGCGTGAAAACTCTCCATAACGGCGTTCACGATAAATATATTTGCCCTCTTCTTCAGTCTTGTTCTCTTCCTTGCTGCCGCTGATGTACACCTGGTTACCATGCACCTGCACATCCAGCTTGTCCTTATCCATACCCGGGACTTCCGCGCGGATCACAATTTCGTTATCCCGATCCAGAACGTCAATATGGGCAATACTTCCTCTTCCCACCGCTCCCTGGCTTCCGATATTTACCGGACGAAAAACGCCAGGCAACAAAGAATCAAAAAACTGCTCTACGGGATCTACAGAACGCATCGCCGGGGTGGTGGACTTCACATTTTCTTCAACCATGGGTATCTCCTTGTTTCAGTCAGGGTGATCTGCTCACCATGCCATAGTTAGTGGGGATCCCAACAAATATTTTCAAGACCTGGCAGCAAATAGTTTTCAGATACTCCGTTCAATAGGGATAATCCCAACCTTCCGGCTGATCCTTGAAACGACGGTGGACCCACCAGTATTGTTCAGGGGCCTTGCGGATAGCGCTTTCCAGCACCACATTCATGGCCGTTGCATCGGCTACCGCCTCATCTGTCGGAAAGTTTTCCGGCATGGGCACAAATTCCAGACGAAAACCTTGTCCCCCTGGCAGCCGATAGGCAAAAAGACCAAACACCGGACTCTGCCGGCGCTGGGCCAGCCGTCCCAGCAAGGGGGTGGTACAGGCAGGCCGCCCGAAAAATGGCGCATAGTCACCTTCCCGGGGATCCACATTCTGGTCCGGCAAAATTCCCACCACCTGTTGGCGCCGCAAGGTCTGCAAGAGGGGGCGGATGCCCTCTTCCTTGGCCGTCAGGCGCGCACCGCTGCGCCCTCGGCCAGCCGCCATCAATTGATTCAGCACAGGATTACGGGTTTCCATATAGAGTACCGTCACCGGCCAGCGCTGGCCAATGAATTGAACCGCCGCCTCCCAGGCCCCCAAGTGGGCCGTAAACAGGATCACCCCACGGCCTTGGGCCAGGGCGGCATCTACGGCCTCGACTCCGACCACTTCGCGAATCAGGCCCAAGGCACGGGGCAAGGGCCAGAACCATAAGGGGCCAAGCTCCAGGGCGGCCTGACCCAGGGATCGAAAATGCTGCTGCAGCAGCATCTGACGCTGCGCGGCGGATAATTCTGGAAAAGCAATGGCCAGATTAGCGGCGACCACCCTCCGAGGACGGGCCAGGATCAGCCTGGCCGTATCGCCCAGCACAGCACCAGAAAATGCCCGCCATGGGGCCGGCAATAAGGCGGCTCCGCGCAACATTCCGATGATCAACCACACCTGCACCCGCTGTCCGAAACTACCCTTGACTGAATTCCCCACCTGAATCCCTGATCGCTTATACAACAGTCCCCATCATAGCCGCTGGGCAGGCTTTTTGTCTGCTGGCTTTCCCCGCTGACTTCCCCCTGCCTTTGCCCTTCGCTATATTCAGCCCATGAACATGAGCAGAGGCAATGATCTGGTGATTTTGGGAGGGACTTTCGATCCCATCCACTACGGGCATCTGCGTGCCGTTGAGGAAGTGCGCCAGGCCCTCAACATCGCCGAGGTCATGCTGATCCCCGCCGGACATCCTCCCCATCGTAAGAGCCCCTGGGCCGCCGCTCTCCATCGCCTGGCCATGACCCGCATTGCCGTCGCCCATCATCCCCGTTTTATGGTGAGCGACCGGGAAGTCCGCCGTGAGGGTCCGTCCTATACCGTGGATACCCTCCGCAGCCTGCGTCAGGAACGGCCCGATGCCCTGCTGGCCATGGTCATTGGCATGGATGCTTTTTTACGTTTTGACACCTGGCGGGACTGGCAGGAAATCCTGGAATTGACCCACCTGATTGTCACCGGACGACCTGGCTGGCCCGCGGCAGAGCTCCCCGAAGCCCTGCGCCAAACGCTCTATCAGCGGCGCTGCGACGATATCCACCAGCTCTGCCAACAACCTGCCGGATCCATTTTTTTTCAGACCATCACGGCCCTGGAGATTTCCGCGACCAGTATTCGCAGCCTGCTGGCCAACGGTCAAAGCCCGTGCTTTCTGTTACCCGACGAAGTATTGGATTATATTGAGCGCGAGGGGCTCTATCAAAGCCCGTAACTCGACAAAAGGACCATTGCACTTGGCAACAGCAGAAAACCTCCGCGATTTGATCGTGACCGTTCTCGATGAACACAAAGCCCTGGATATCAAAACCATCGACGTCCGCCAACAAACGGATATCACCGACTATCTGATCATTGCTTCCGGTACTTCCGACCGCCATCTCAAGGCACTGGCGGATCACGTCATGGCGCGCATGCGCGAAGAGGGGGTCCGCCCTCTGGGAAAAGAGGGCCTCAACGTAGGAGACTGGGCACTGGTGGATCTGGGCGATGTCGTGGTACACGTCATGCGCCCCGAAGTCCGTGACTTTTATCAATTGGAACGCCTCTGGGGAGAACTTCCGCAGTTGCGCGGTCAAAACGAACGCCACTGATTCCCCATGCGTCTACGCATTTTGGCTATCGGCACTAAAATGCCTGCCTGGGTGGACAGTGGCGTGGCAGAATATGCCGCAAGAATGCCGCCCCAGTGTCGGGTAGAGTGGCTGGCCTTGCCCATGGCCAAAAGGGGTAAAAGCGGCGATCCGCTGCGCTGGCGCAAAGAGGAAGGAGAGCGACTGCACAATGCCACACCCGCAGGCTCCGAAACCGTTGCCCTGGAAGTCGGGGGCAAAATGCTCAGCAGTGAGGCCTTGGCACAGCGGTTCGATGGCTGGTTTCTGGGGGGGCGCGACGTTACCTTCTGGATTGGTGGTCCAGACGGACTGGACCCCGACCTGCGCGCCGACTGGCAGTGGTCACTGTCCACCCTGACCATGGCACACCCTGTGGTGCGGGTGGTCCTGGCCGAACAGCTATACCGCGCCTGGAGCATTCAGGCCGGATTACCTTATCATCGTGGCGCAGAGGAGTAACGCTGACGTGAACCAATCATTGTGGAAAAAACCTCTAGTAATCCGGGCAGGTCTGGTCCTGACCCTGACGCTCGGACTGAGCGCCTGTGCGCAAATGGTGGAAGTCAGTCCCCAGCAAAGCAGTTCGGACGCCATTGCCGTACAGGCAGGGCGGGAAAGGATTCTGGCTCTTTCACCAGCAGTCAACGAAGCTCAGCTCGCTCCTGTCAAAAGAGCGTTGGCGGCGGCACGGTCCGCCCAGTCCCGGGGTGAATATCTCCTCGCCGAACGCGAAACGCTGTTGGCAAAAATACTACTCGACAATATCCAGACCCGCCTCAAGGCCTCTCCTGGAAGCAGTCGGCGTCAGGCCCTGCAAAGTCAGATCGCCAACCTGCAGAGCCAGATCGCTTCGACCCATCAGAAAATAGACGCCACCAAGGCACAAATCGCCAAGGAGTCTCAATAATGCGTGCTCATCCTCTGATTGCCGCCGCCCTACTGATGACCTGGCCCGTGCTGGCCAGCGCCGATGTCGCGACCACCCGGGCATTACAACAATCCCTGCAACGCCTGCATCATGCCCAGCGCAGTGGCCCGGCCATTCCTCCCAAGACCTTGTCTGGCCTGCAGGAAACCCTGCAAATGATGACTCGCGATCAAGTAGATCCCCGACTATTTCAGGTGGATAGGGCCATTTTTGACGCGCGCATGGCAGGACTACAGGAACAGCGGCAAAGTAGCTATCAGCAGACCAGCCTCCAGAAGCTTCAGGATCAGGTGCGATCCCTGACCAGACAGCACCAGGCACTGCAGAATGAATATGCCCAGTTACGTCAGCAGCTGGCCAGCAAAACCATGACGGGCGCTCAAACCCAGCATTTAGAGGCGGAAATCCAGCAGCAAAAACAGATGTTGCAGGCAGAAGAACAACACCTCGCCAATCTCGCCAAACAACCGCAAAGCGCCATTATCAGCCCTCTACCCAGCAGACCCGCCAGCAATACGGCCCTGCCGTCCTATGGCAAGGCCTTGACGGTGTATGCCCAGGTCCGGGCCGCCAGTGATGGGGTCCATGTCCGCATGCCCGCCGACAGTCTGTTTGGCAGCGACAACCGCCTGACCCCAGATGGCGAGCAACGCCTGCAGGCCATTTCCCGGATCCTCAAGCAAAGTAACGCCCGGGAAATCCTGGTGCGGGTCGCTCCTCAACCCCTTGGCGCCAATGCCGCCACCCAGCGTGCTGAAAGCATTTTGCGCAGCCTGCGCCGCAATGGGGTGCCCGATCAGTCCCTGGCCCTGGCAACGGGTTCCGGCCTGCCGGCAGGCAGTACCGAACTGCTCCTGGTGAATGCCAGTCCGACTTCGTGAGTCGCCTGATTCTGGCATCCGCCTCCCCGCGACGACTGGCCCTCCTCCAGCAACTGGGCTATGCCCCGGAGGTGCAGGTGGCGGACCTGGATGAAACGCCCCTCGCTGGTGAAGCGCCGGAAACATTGGCGCAGCGGCTGGCGCGGAGCAAAGCCCTGGCGGTGGCCGCAGTCCATCCCCACGCTCTGATTCTGGCTGCGGATACGGTAGTAGCCCTGGCCGGGCAGGCCTTTGGCAAAGCCCGGGATGCTGCCGATGCCTATGCCATGTACGAAAAGCTCGGCGGGCAGGAGCATCAGGTATTTACGGCCATCGCCCTGGTACAGGATGGTCAGGTCCATGCGCAGTTGCACAGCAGCACGGTACGACTGCGCCCTATGGCTCGCCAGGAAATGCAGGCGTACTGGGCCAGCGGCGAGCCCGCCGACAAGGCCGGAGCTTATGCCATCCAGGGACTGGGTGCCGTCTTCGTGGAAAACCTGCGGGGCTCCTTCAGTGGGGTCATGGGTTTGCCACTTTTTGAAACGGCCCAGCTCTTGTCCCGCCATGGCTTCCCTCCCCCCGCACTGGCCCCCACACTGGCAGGTTCTCTATGAGCGAAGAATTACTCATCAACGTTACGCCCCAGGAAATCCGGGCCGCCCTGGTGGATAACGGGGTACTCCAGGAACTGCAGGTAGAACGCAGCGGTCATCGCGGATTGGTCGGAAACATCTACAAAGGCGTGGTCCGCCGGGTATTACCGGGGATGCAGGCGGCCTTTGTCGATGTCGGGCTGGATCGCACCGCTTTTCTGCACGCCGCCGACATTCAGGATGACAGCGACGATCTGCAGGGTGAAACCGATATCGAAACCCGCCCCGGCCACCACGAAATCCGCAATGTATGTACCCTGCTGCATGAAGGCCAGGAAGTTCTGGTGCAAGTCATCAAGGACCCTGTCGGCAGCAAGGGCGCCCGCTTGACCACCCGCATCACCCTTCCGGGAAGATATCTGGTGTATATGCCTTTTGTCCCCCGCATAGGAGTATCCACCCGCATTGAATCGCCAGGAGAACGGTCCCGCCTCAAGGACGAACTCAAGGCCGTCATTCCCGGCGATGAAGCCGGAGGATATATCATCCGGACCCTTGCGGAAGGCGTCGAGCGTCAGGATTTTGCCGGCGACATCGATTTCCTGCAGCGCTTGTGGAGATCCATCCGCCGACAACTGGAGGACAGCACGGCACCTTGCCAGATTCACAGTGATCTCAATCTCGCCATGCGCATGATGCGGGATGTCATGTCCGACAATATCGAGCGGGTGCGCATCGACTCCCGGGAAACCTATGAGGCGGCGGTGAATTTCTGCCAGGGGGTCATTCCCGAAGTCGCCGACCGCGTGGAGCATTACAGCGGGGAAAGGCCCCTCTTTGACCTGTACAATGTGGAAGACGAAATCGAAAGAGCCCTGCAAAGCCGGGTCACCCTCAAATCCGGCGCCTATCTGATCATCGACCAGACCGAAGCGCTGACCACCGTGGATGTGAATACCGGCGGTTTTGTGGGGCGGCGCAATCAGGAAGACACCATTTTCAAGACCAACCTGGAAGCGGCCGCCGCCATCGCCCGGCAAATGCGCTTGCGCAATATTGGTGGGATGATCATCATTGATTTCATTGACATGGATAATGACGAGCACAAAAGACGGGTACAGCGCGCCCTGGAAAAAGCCATCCAGAATGATCGGACCCGTTGCAACATCACCCAGATTTCGGCTCTTGGCCTGGTGGAAATGACCCGCAAGCGCACCCGCGAAAGTCTTCGCCAGACCCTCTGCGAACCGTGTTCCTACTGTCACGGCAGGGGTTTTCTCAAGACCGCCGAAACCATCTGCTACGAAATTCTGCGGGAAATCGTCCGGGAAAGCCGAGCCTATCCCGCCGAGCGTTTCGTCGTCCTCGCTTCACAAATGGTCATGGACAAACTGCTGGACGAAGAAAGCACCAGCCTTGCCGCCCTGGAAGAGTTCATCGGCCGTCCCATCAAGGTCCAGGCGGAAGCCACCTACACCCAGGAGCAGTACGACATCATCCTGATGTGACTGACGCCCTTAATCAGAACCTTGGGTAATGATCTTTGGGCGCAGGCGGGCCACGATTTTCGGACTGAGCACAGCGCCCAGGGCGGCTGGCCCAGGAAATGGGCCGTGGGCCTCACGAAAAGCGATGATGGCCGCTGCCCGTTTTTCACCCACACCCTTCAGACAGCGCAGCTGCTCGGCACTGGCCTGATTGATATTGACCTGGGGCGGACAGTTTTTGCCCTTGCCCCAGGCCGGATTGCTGCACAACAGCAGCATCAGGACCAACAGGAGACCGTCGCGCAGCACGAGCAAGGCTCAGTCCCGTAACGCCGCCCGAATCTGGTCACCCATGGCGGCCAGATCCTGCGCCGAAGTGTCCGTGGCATGGGCAAAATTCAGATCCGGAATGGCATTCATGGGAATCAGATGCACATGGGCATGAGGCACCTCCAGACCCGCGACCATCACTCCGACTCGCTTGCAGCCCGTGACCTTTTCCAGAGCCGGAACCACTCGCTTGGCAAAAGGGAGCAGTCCCGCCAGGGTGGGGTCGTCCAGGGTAAATAGATAATCATGCTCCTTTTTGGGAATGACCAGGGTATGTCCGGGGCGCACCGGGCGGATGTCCAGAAAAGCCAGATAATGCTCGTCTTCCAGGAGTTTCTGGGCGGGGATTTCTCCTTGAATGATGCGGGTAAAGAGGGTAGTCATTGCTTCTCCTTCAACTCTGCCAGGACAATTTCTGCAGCATCCAGGGTGGCGGCGATTTCGGCATCCCCGTGGGCCGCGGAAAGAAAGCCCGCCTCATAGGCACTGGGGGCCAGGTAAACACCCCGCGCCAGCAGGCCATGAAAAAACTGCGCATAGCGCTGACTATCGGCACGCATGACGGCATCAAAGCTGCGGATGGGCTCGTCGCTGAAAAACCAGCCAAACATGCCAGGAACTTGATTGATTTGCAAAGGAATGCCGGCTGCCTGGGCACGCTCGGCGAGGCCCGCGCATAATTTTTGGGTGTGTCTGGCCAGTTGCTCGTGAAATCCTGGTGCCGTCAGCAGGCGCAGGGTCTGCAGACCTGCCGCCATGGCTACCGGATTTCCCGACAGGGTTCCCGCCTGGTACACCGGGCCATTGGGAGCCAGATATTCCATGATTTCGCGGGGACCCCCTACCGCCCCCACCGGCAAACCACCACCGATGATCTTGCCGAAGGTGGTCAAATCCGGGTGGACGCCATAAAGACTCTGGGCACCACCCAAAGCCACCCGGAAACCGGTCATGACTTCATCGAATATCAGCACACATTCGTACTGGTCACAGAGCGCTCGCAGCCCTTCCAGAAAACCCGGTTCAGGCGGGACACAACCCATATTGCCCGCGATGGGCTCGACAATGATGGCCGCAATATCAAAGCCATACTGATGCATCATGGCTTCTATGGCGGATAAATCATTATAGGGAAGCACCAGGGTGTCCTGACTGAATTCCCGGGGAATCCCGGCGCTGGAGGGCTGGCCCAGAGTCAGGGCACCCGAACCGGCTTTCACCAGCAGGCTATCGCTGTGGCCATGATAGTTCCCCTCAAACTTGATGATCTTATCGCGGCCGGTATAACCCCGTGCCAGACGAATGGCCGTCATGACCGCTTCGGTGCCGCTGGAGGTCATGCGCACGGACTCCATGCCGGGAACCAGCGAACAGACCATTTCGGCCATATCCACTTCAACGGCCGTAGGGGCGCCAAAACCCAGACCCTTGTCGACTTGGGCGTGAACCGCTGCGCGGACTTCGGGATGATTGTGCCCGAGAATCATCGGCCCCCAGGAGCCTACATAATCAATATAACGCTTGCCTTCCACATCCCAAAAACAAGCGCCTTCGGCGTGGTCCATGAATACCGGATCTCCGCCCACGCCACGAAAAGCGCGCACCGGAGAATTCACCCCCCCGGGAATACACTGCTGAGCGGCCTGAAATAAAGCATGTGAAGTCTGGGTCATCATTACTCCTTGGATATCCTTCCTGAATCATCAAACAAGGCCGCAAAGCGCCGGGCGGCCTGCTCTACCTCCCCGATCTGCTCCGGCGCAAACACCCCGGAGATAACCGCCAAAGCATCCGCACCCGCCGCAATCAGTTGGCCGCCATTATCCTCCGTAATGCCGCCGATGGCGACCAGAGGCATATTCAGCTCGGCCCGCGCCTTTTGCAAAACCTGTAAATCCACCCGCGCCGCCTGGGGTTTGCTGGGCGAGGCAAAAAAAGCGCCAAAGGCGACATAATCCGCGCCGTCCCTGATCGCCTGTCGGGCTTTGTCCAGGGAGGCATAGCAGGACACGCCAATGCACAATTGCGGGCCAAAGACCTCCCGCAAAGCCGCCACGGGGGCATCCTCCGCGCCCACATGCAGAGCGGACGCCTGCACGGCACGGGCCAGCTCCGGGTCATCATTGACCACAAACAGCGCACCGTACTGCGCGCACAATTCACGGAGGGCGCTGGCCTGATATCGTCGCCGCACAGCCTCCTTCCGGGGATCCCCTTTATCCCGATACTGGAGGATACGTGCCCCGCCGCGCAAGGCCGCTTCGGCTTTTTCCAGAAAAACCGGCTCCGGCATCCAGTGCGCATCGGTAATGACATACAGACCGGCGATGGCATGCTCACCCCTGTTCATGGGAATCATCCAGTGCTGCTTCGCGCTTGTAAAAGCGCTGGGGAAAATACTGACCGCGTCCCAGTGGATACGCCTGGCGCAAGGCTGCGTGGGTAAAGTCGAGGGCTTCTTGCACCGCCTGGCGCAGTTCTATTCCCTTGGCCAACCCTGCGGCAATGGCTGAAGCCAGGGTGCACCCCGAACCATGATAATGCTGCGGCAGCCACTGCTGATAAAAAATTTGCTGCAGGCGTTCCTGATGATACAGGCGGTTTTCCAGTTCTGGGGTATCCCCATGGCCCCCGGTGATCAGCACCCAGGGCACGCCTTGCCGATTGAGCCACACCCCCGCACTTTCCAGGTCTGAGGCTGCCGCCAGCAGCAGGGCCTCCGGAGCGTTGGGGGTGAGAATGGTGATTTTGGGCAAAAGCTTGTGAATCAGTGCCTCGCGCAAGCCGGCGAGGGCCAGGGAGCTGCCGCCTCCGGCCGCCATGACCGGGTCCAGGACCACGGGAATATCTGGATACTGCTCCAGCCAGTCCGCCAGGGCGCAGACCATTTCTGCAGATCCCAACATGCCGATCTTGATCACCCGCACCGGGATGTCGTCCAGAATGGCCTGGGCCTGTTGCAGGCATTCTGCCGGTGGCACCAGACTGAAGCGCTGCACATCGACGGAATCCTGCACCGTCAGCGCGGTAATGGCCGTGCAGCCATGCACGCCAAGGCGAGCGAAAGTTAACAAATCCGCCTGAATGCCAGCACCGGCACTGGGATCAGAGCCGCCAATACTCAGAACTACCGGGGGAATGCATGGACAACCCTCAAAACCGGCAGGAAAATTGCCTTTATTTGCCACGTAGATCCTATCCTAACGACATCATTCATGGAGGAAAACCACCTGCGGCAATTGCCGGAGTTGAGTCTAGCAGAAAAACCGGTCCATACGGGATTTATTTTCCTGCACGGGATTGCTTCGGGCGAGTCTGAGTACCATGCTCCTGAGCCTGATCCAGATGCGGTTTATGAAACCTCGACTGCAAAAGGCCTGACAAAGTCAGTCGTCTTCGCAACCCCGCAAGGAGGGTTTTCCAACGGCGTATTTTCTGTGGATAACTTTGTGGATATAAATGGCAGAACCCGGTTTTTGCTGGCTTGTTTCAGAAGCGAAATCGTCTTTATTGAATTTTGAAATATTATTTGTCATAAATATCATATAGATAAAAAACATACCGAAAGTTGGTTCAGAAAAACCCTTCCTAAGCTCCTTATTATCATTTTGTGGAAAACTTATGCTTTCGGCGGCGAGTCGGAGGAGGAGCGGACATCGTTCACCATCTGCTCCGGTTCCGTTTTTCTTGCCTTACCGGCAACCTGCACGAACAGACGATCATAAACAGCAATGGGCAGATGCCGTAAAATCATTCCGACCAGCGCCATCTGCCAAGGGATCACCAACCACGCCTGACCACGATCAATGGCTCGGCGTATTTTTCTTGCGGCTTTCTCGGGGTCCATCAACCAGGGCATGGGATACGGGTTTCCCGCCGTCATCGGCGTGGCAATATAACCCGGCGCGATGCAGCAAACCTTGGTCCCGCGTTTTTTCAATTCCAGTCTGAGACTTTCCAGATACGCCATCACGCCGGCCTTGGAAGCCGAGTAGGCGGCGGCTCCGGGCAAGCCCCGAAAGCCCGCCACGCTGGCAATACCGGCAATACGACCATCCCGCGCGAGGTAGGGGAGGAAAGCCGTGCAGGTATTATCCATCCCCAGCAGATTGGTCGTAATAATTTCGGCAAAAACCGGGCGATCTTCCCGCTCCAGTGCCAGGGTCCCATGACTGATGCCGGCATTGGCAATCACTATCGAGATTTTGCCAAACGCTTCGGAAAAATCCTGGGCTATTTGATCCAGGGCCTGGATTTGACTGACATCCACGCTTATTGCTCGCACCACCGCCCCCCGGGAGCGTGCCTGTTCTGCCGTGACTTCAAGAGGCTGCTGGCGCCGTCCCAGCAGGAGCAAGGGACGGCCTGATTCGGCATAAACCAAAGCCAGGGCCCGGCCAATACCGCTCCCCGCTCCGGTAATCACTACTGGACCCGTCATCATAAAAACTCTTCCTTTGCAAGATCAGAGAGATATCTGTTATATTCGGAAATAATACTATATAAAAAATTCATGGTGAATTACCTGTACCTGATAATATTTAAGAAAATCTACCTTTCATCATCTGTAATCCATTTAAATTTTTATTTATTGTTGTTTCATAAACAATATCATATGCTGTTTTTTTACAATTTTCACGGAGTAAATATAAATTTAAATATCTTCACGATGACAGATGCATCCTGGCAAAAC